>CANQMO010000006.1 GCA_947624985.1 uncultured Oscillospiraceae bacterium
TTGGGGTTGGCCCCGTCGCCGTAGACCACCGAGGCGTCGCTGTGGACGGTGGCGGCATAGGTGATACGCAAGGTACACCCGGAATAGCCGCGCTGGACGCCGGACATACCATATACATTTTCGCTGGTGTTGATCTCCGCGAGGCCGGTGTCGGACATGGAAATGGTCATGGTACTGCCGCCGCCCTCGGCGTCGGCGTATGCCACGTTGAATTTGCCGTCCGCCTCTGTCCAGGTGGCCAGTTTCTCCGCACAGTTGGCGTCCCGGAAAAACTCGATCACCACGTCGCCCCGGTTATAGGCGATGCCCTTGCTCAAATTGTCCACGAAAGTATAGGTGGTAAGCTGAGAGGCGGTGCTAGTGATGGTGGGCAGGGTAGAAATGATCTGATAGTCCATCACGTCGCCGACCGAGCCGGAGGCGATGTGGGCGTAACCGTCCGCGATATTGTCCGTGGAGCCGTTGTTCTTCCCGGTGCTGCTCTGGGCCTCCCGGACGGTCTTTTCGAGGGTAGGGCTGCCCGTGTTGTTCTTGGGGTACAGGGTGACGGAGTACATCCACGCGGAGCCGTCAATGGTGGTCATGGGGAGGCTCACCAAAAACGGGTCGGTGGTGCAGGTGACGTTCTCCGGGACAGAGGTTTCTACCACCAGATACAGGCCCAGGGGAAGGCCGGCGGCGCTGGTGTGGCCGTAGTTGTCCGTTTCGGGCAGAGCCACGCCGCCGTGGGCGCCGATATAGCCCTCCAGCGCGTTCTTGGTCGTGGTGGCGTTGGACGCAAGATTGCGCTCCAGCGCCGTAATAAGGGTGTCGCTGGCGAAATAGTACACGTCCTGGTCGTTATGGTGGGCGTTGTCGTAGGTCAGGCCCAGGGCGGTAAGCAGTTCGGTCGTCTCGCCGCCCATGGGCATACCGTACAGCACCATATTGGTGCGGGTGTCGCCGGAGGTGCTGGTGTAGGTGCAGATGTCCGCGATCCGAAGATAAGTGAACACGACGCCCTGGATGGCGTAGCCGCTGCCGAGGGCGTTGATCACGCCGTCGTCATAGACGCCGGAGGAAACGTAAGCGGAGGCGTCCCATACTTTATCAGCGGCGGCGCGGGTCAGGTCGTACTTGTAAATGTCCATGCTCCCGGACTGGTTGGTGTCGATGGTCGCGTCGGCGGCATAGCTGGTCACAGTCATGGACAGGGCCAGCGCCAGGACGATAACGAGGCAGATAAGGGTTTTCAGATACTTCATTCGTGCTTTCTCCTTTTATAGTTGTAGGTATAGAAAATGCCCGCTGCCCCGGCCAGCCCCAAAAGGGTGGTGCCAAAGGTAACGAGCTTCACAAGGCCGGATGCGCCGGTCTGCGGGAGGGTGGTCGTGCGGGTGTCGGTGACGGTAAAGGTGACTTCATAGAGCGGTCCGGCCTCGCCCTCGGCGGGCAGAACGCCCGTATATACCGGGTCTTTCAAGAGGCTCATGCCCTCAGGGGCTTTGATCTCCGTCAAGCGGTACTGGACTTTGCCGTTTGCCACAAGGCCGTCATAAAGCACCGTTCCATCTTCCCCGGTGGTAAGCTGGCCGTTTTCCAGGCCCAGGGTGGTGCAGCCGCCGATGGTGGGCGTGGCTCCGTCCCGGAACGTGACGGGATTCCATGTGCCGCCGTCCTCGGACCATTCCAGCAGATACACCGCGCCGGAGAGATCCTGCCCCTGGAGGTTCACCTTATGGACGGAAATAGAGCCGACGCAATAGATGTTTTCCCTCGTCAGGGTTATGGTCTGGCCGTCCTCGGTGATGGCGAAGTCAAAAACCGTCTCGTCCAGCTGGTAGCCGTCCGGGGCCTTCGTCTCCTTGGCGGTGTAGGCTCCATAGGGCAGTTCCTCCACGGTCGCGGTGCCGTCCTCCCAGGTGGTGGCCTCGGTCACGGTGGCTCCGGTTTCGTCCATGACGGAGAACACGGCCCCGGCCAGGGGTGTTTCGGTGAGGGCGTCCTGCTTGACGATAAGCAGCTTGCCCTTGATGATGGTTTCCTTGACGGTAATCGCGGTGTCATTGGCGGCAAGCTCCACGGTTCCCGGCTCGGCCCCGATGGGATAAGAGTTGGGGTCTACGGTGTAGCCCGTGGGGGCGCTGATCTCCTGGAGCGTCCAGCCGGAGCCGCAAGGGTAGTAGTTGGTGGTGAAGTGGCCGCTGCTGTCCGTGGTATAGGTGTCCTGGAGCGCGCCGTCCTTGTAAACGCCGTACTGTGCGCCCTCCAGCGTCACATCGCTGCTCCGGCGCACATTGGCCTCCGCGTCCACCTTGGTCACGGCAACGCGCCACTGCTTCAGCTTGTTCGCAAAGTTCACGGTGGCGGTCTGGTCGTAAACGACGGTGACGGTCTGAGAGGGATTGTCGCACACATAGCTCTCCGGGACGGTTTCGGTCACGGTGTACTGGCCGGGAACGAGGCCGGGGACGGTGATGGTGCCGTCCGAGCCGCTGGCGACGGTCTGATTCACCGAGCCGCCCTGGATGGTGAACTGGATGCCGCTCACCTTGCCATCGTCCGAGGTCTTGACGATTTTGACATTCCCGGTTTTCAAGGTGTTGCGGAAAGTGACAGTGGCGGTCTTGTCATATTCCACAGTCACAGTCTGAGACGGATTATCACAGGAATAGGCTGCCGGGACTTGCTCTGTGACCGTGTACTGTCCGGGGGTCAGGCCGGGAACGGTGATAGTGCCGTCCGAGCCGCTGGTGACAGTCTGATTCACCGAGCCGCCTTTGACGGTGAACTGGATGCCGCTCACCTTGCCGTCATCCGAAGTCTTGACGATCTTCACGCCCCCGGTTTTGAGGGTGTTGCGGAAAGTAACGGTGCCAGTCTGCTTGTCCGCGACGGTCACGGTCTGGGAGGCTTTGTCGGCGGTATATCCGGCGGGGACAGTTTCGGTCACGGTGTAGGTGCCGGGGGTCAGGTCGTTGAGGGTAAACGTGCCGTCTGCGCCAGTAGTGACGGTTTTGCTGGTGCCGGGGCCGGTGACGGTAAACGTGATCCCGGCCACTTTGCCGTCCGAGGATGTTTTGACGATCTTTGCGCTGCCGTGGGGAATATACGTTGAGGCGATCCCAAAGTAGCCGGAAACGCCGCTCACGGCCTCGATGCCGATAACGGTTTCCTGCAAGCCCTCCCCGCCGTATGCTGTGATCTGCGAACTTGCGGAAATGGTGCTTTTTCGTGTCACGTTCACGGTTGCCCCGGAAACAGGCACGGAGGAGGTCATGGTCAGCTTGTTCCCGTTCACGCTCAGCTTCACATTGTTGTCTGTGCAGGTGATGTTATAGTTGCCCAGGACGTTATTGCTGTCCGTAAGGGTAAGGGAATAGGTGCCGCTGTTGTACTGGAGGTCGTTCTGCGGGGGCGGGGCCGCCAGCGGGTTGGCGAAGCTGGGCAGCGTATTGTAGGCGACCATAGCCGCCGAGATCTGGTCGTAGACCGTTTTTACTTCGCTGTTGGCTCCGTTGTAGCACACACTGTTTATGACCTTGTTATCTGAAACAGAATAGGGCGAGGATGTGCTTCTCACGCCGACAACAAACTCCCACACGATCATCTGCGTGGCGGTGTACTGGCTGCCGTAGCTGCCGGACAGGTTGGAGGCGTTGCCCTCGGCCCCGCAAAGGATCGCCAGCTTGATGGCGTCTTTCTTGGTCGTGGAATAGCCCGCCCAAATTTTGGCCGCGTCCGTTGTCACATTGGAGCCGCCCACAAGGTACTTGCCCGGTTCCAGACAGTAGGCCGGGGAGCCGTTGGCGTAGATGATGTGGCGGGGATAAGTCGCCCCACCGACCCAGCGGCCATCATATTGGAATGAGTTAGCGTATTTTATGGAATTGTTGGACGAGTCGTAGCAGCTCCGCACAGCGATGGTGGCGCTGTTGCTGTTGGCGGCGAACATCATGGGGCCGTCCTCCGGGGGATTGTTCGGCCCCATCTCTATTCCGTCCCCACAGGGCTCGTCGATGCTGGGGCCGTCCTCGTTGGGCGGGCCTATCTCCGGGGCCTCGGTGGGTGCGGGCGTTTCAGTCGGGGCCGCCGTAGGTACGGGCGAGGGCTCTGCTGTGGGTGTAGGGGCAGGCGTGGCCGTAGGCGCGGCGGTTTCTGCTGGGGTGGGTGTCCCTGCCTCCGGCGCGGGCGTGGCCTCCGGGGTCGTTTCGCCCTCCGGCTCCGCACTGGGCGGGGCGTCGTCCGCGAAGGCTCCCACGGCGCACAGGCTCAATGCCAGGATCACGGCAAGCGCCAGAGACAGGATGCGCGTCATAGATTTCAAATGTTGTCCTCCTTTGTGTTTTGGATTTGTACGCCGGGATAAAGGAAAGAAAAGGTCTATCACCTCCCTCCGGGTTGGATTTGTATATAATAAAAGGCCCACCTTGGCGGCGGGCCTCGTTGACGGCAAAATAAATCTCATGGTGAGACGCATTTCTGCGTGGGGTCGAATAAAAAAGCAAGGCCCCGGTCAGAGCCTTGCTGTATAAAGCGGGTTAGTAGTATTTTTCCTTTGAAATAGCGGGTTTCACGGGTGGGTTCATATATCAATGCACCAGTAGGACCGGTGGGGCCGACTGCACCCGCGGCGCCCGTGGCGCCGGTGGGACCGGTAGGACCGGTGGGACCGACAGCGCCCTCCGCACCGGCAGCGCCTGTGGCGCCCGTAGCGCCGGTAGGACCAGTGGGTCCGGTGGGGCCGACAGCGCCCGCAGCGCCTGTGGCGCCCGTGGCGCCAGTGGGACCGGTAGGACCGGTGGGGCCGACAGCACCGGCGGCACCAGCCGCGCCTGTGGCGCCGGTAGGCCCGGTGGGGCCGACAGCACCGGCAGCGCCCGTGGCGCCGGTAGGTCCGGTGGGACCGGTGTCGCCCGTCAGGCCGATCAGGCCGGCAGCACCCGCAGGTCCGGCAGGGCCGGTGGGCCCGGTAGCGCCGGTGGGACCAGTGGGGCCGACAGCACCCGCGGCGCCAGCAGCGCCCGTGGGGCCAGTGGGGCCAGTGGGTCCGGTGGGGCCGGTGGGGCCGGTGGGGCCGACAGCACCCGCGGCACCGGCAGCGCCCGTGGCGCCGGTAGGCCCGGTGGGGCCGACAGCACCGGCAGCGCCCGTGGCGCCCGCAGGACCGATGGGACCGGTGGGTGCGAGCATTTATCCACAAAAAAGAAACGAGGCTCCCGTAGGAGCCTCGGTGTCGTTTGGGGAAGGCGGGCTTTCCGTGTCCGGCGTCACGTTCCGTACATCTTTTTGTAGTAGTTCTGGTATTCGCCGGAGATCACATGCTCTACCCAAGACCGGTTGTCAAGGTACCACCGTATGGTCTCGGCGATACCCTGATCGAATGTGTAGACAGGCTGCCAGCCCAGAGTGGTCGTGATCTTTTCGTTGTTGATGGCATACCGCCGGTCATGCCCCGGGCGGTCCTTCACATGGGTGATCAGGCTTTCCGGCTTGTCCAGCGCGCGCAGGACCAGCCGCACGATCTCCAGATTCGATCTCTCGTTGTTCCCGCCGACGTTGTATATCTCGCCCGGCTCGCCCCGGTCCAGCACCGCGCATATAGCCGCGCAGTGGTCCTTCACATGCAGCCAGTCGCGCACCTGCATACCGTCTCCGTATACGGGCAGGACCTTATCGTCCAGCGCGTTGTGGATCATGAGGGGGATGAGCTTTTCCGGGAACTGGCAGGGGCCGTAGTTGTTGGAGCAGCGGGTGATGTTGACCGGCATGCCGTACGTCACGCCGTAGGCGCGCACCACCATGTCCGCGCCGGCCTTGGAGGCGGAGTAGGGGCTGTTGGGCGAGACCGGCGTCGTCTCCGTGAACAACCCGGTCTTTCCCAGGGCGCCGTACACCTCGTCCGTGGACACCTGCAAATACCGCACGCCGGGCTTATACGCCCGGGAATACTTGTCCTCCGGCGCCAGCTTCCAGTGGTCCCTCGCCGCGTCCAGGAGCGTCTGGGTGCCCACCACGTTGGTGGTCAGGAACACCTCCGGCTCCTCAATGCTCCGGTCCACATGGGATTCGGCGGCGAAATGCACCACCGTGTCGAAGTCGCAGCGGTCAAAGATCGCCTTTACCGCCGTCCGGTCCCGGATATCTCCCTGGACGAAGGTGTATCGGGGGTCGTTCTCTATGTCCGCAAGGTTTTCCAGGTTGCCGGCGTAGGTCAGCAGGTCCAGATTCACCAGCTTTTGGACGTCGTCGCGGGTCTGTAGGACATAGTGGATGAAGTTAGAACCGATGAATCCGGCGCCGCCGGTCACAAGTACGGTTTTCATATATCCGCCTCCGCCGCTATGGCGTGCAGATACTGCCCATACTCCGTCTTCATCAGCGGCTTTGCCAGAGCCAAAAGCTGCGCCCGGTCGATGAAGCCCTTCCGGTAGGCGATCTCCTCGATACAGGAGACGTAAAGGCCCTGCCGCTTCTGGATGATACTGACGAACTGGGACGCCTCCTGAAGGCCGTCATATGTACCCGTGTCCAGCCACGCCATGCCCCGGAAGAATTTCACCACCCGCAGCTGGCCCCGCCGCAGATACTCGTTGTTCACCGCCGTGATCTCCAGCTCCCCCCGGGCGGAGGGACGCACATGCCTGGCTATGTCCACCACCTGCTCGTCGTAGAAATAGAGCCCCGGGACGGCATACTTTGACCGGGGATGGGCGGGCTTCTCCTCCAGAGAGAGCACTTTTCCCTTCTCATCGAACTCCACCACGCCGAAGCTGGACGGATCGTGGACCGGATAACCGAATACGACGGCCCCCTCCGTCAGCGAGGCCGCCTCCGCCAGTACGGAGGAGAGGCCGCCGCCGTAAAAGACGTTGTCCCCCAGCACCAGCGCCACCTTATCGCCTCCGATGAACTCCTCGCCGATAAGAAACGCCTCCGCCAGGCCGTTAGGCTGCTCCTGGACCGCATAGGAAAACTGCATCCCCAGCTGGGCCCCGTCTCCAAGGACCTCCCTGAACACGGGGATATCCCGGGGCGTTGAGATGATCAGCACTTCCCGAATGCCCGCCAGCATGAGCGTGGACAGGGGGTAGTAGATCATGGGCTTGTCATAGAGGGGAAGGGCCTGTTTGGATATGCCTATGGTTATAGGATACAGCCGGGTGCCGTAGCCGCCGGCCAAAATGATGCCTTTCATCGACTTGACCGCCTTTCAGTTCAATATGATCTCTGTTATGAAGCGGCAGATGCGATAATGATCATCGCAAAGCGAAAACGAATGTTTTCGCCGCCAAACGACACGTTTGGCAGCAAATGATCCAAGGATCATTTGCGCGATGCTCATTGCAATGAATATCTGGCAAAACAGCCACGCTGTTTTGCTAAGCCGTAAAGCGGCCCGGCGCAACGCCTTGCGGCGTTTCGCTATCAGATAATCATTATCACGCCAATGGATTATACCATGTTTGTCATATATAAGCAAGCGGGAACAGGAGCCGCCCGTTCCCGCTTCCGGCCCTGAAAGGGACAGGCATAGCCGTCCGCGCCGGGCGCATAAGGTGAAGGCGGAGGTGTTTGCCATGAAAGGACCGGACAGGCCGGACGCGCCCGCGGCCAGGGACGAGGAGCCGTACCGCTTTCAGGTCGGGGAGACCCCGGTAAAGATCGTTTTTTCCCGGACCGGACCGACGCTGGAGGAGGCGCTGGCCCGCGTCCTGGCGCGGGAAAGGGGGACGACAGAGCCTTGAAGCGCTGCAAGCCATATCCGCCCGGGGCGGGGAAAGAAGGGCGGCCCTGTGGCAAGGCATAGAAGGACGGAGGACGCGGCCACCGGGACCGGGCCGGTCTTTTGGCGGGTGGGCAAGTATATCCGGCTGTCCCGGGAGGATGGGAATACCGTCTCCGAATCGGTGGTGAACCAGGACCGGATCCTGAACGACGACATGGCGTCGTTTTTCCCGGCAGGACAGTTTGAGGTGGTGGACGCCTATATCGACGACGGCACCAGCGGCACCACGGACAGCGAGCGGGCCGGCTTCCAGCGCATGGTGGGCGACGTAAAGGCCGGGCGTATCAACTGTATCATGGTGAAAAACCTCTCCCGCGCTTTCCGCAACAGCGCCGATCAGGGCCGGTTCCTGGAGGAATTCCTCCCCCTGTACGGCGTGCGGTTCATCAGTCTGTATCAGCCCAGGATGGACACCTACCTGGACGCCGAGATCGTCCACAGCCTGGAAGTCAGCCTGACCGGCTTCATGAACGAGCAGTACGCCTATAAGACCTCCGCCGATGTGCGCCGGACGTTCCGGCACAAGCGGGAGAACGGGGAATTTATCGGGGCCTTCGCACCGTACGGGTACAGAAAGGACCCACAGGATAAAAACGCGCTGCTGATCGACGAGGAGGCGGCGCAGACGGTCCGGGACATCTACGCCTGGTTCACGGCGGAGGGCCTGAGCAAGAGCGGCATAGCGAAAAGGCTCAACCGCCTGGGCGTCCCGAACCGCGCGGCCTACAAGCGCGCGAAGGGGTTCCGCTACGAAAACCCCCACGCGGCGGGCAACGATGGGAAGTGGTCCCCGGCGGCCGTCAGCCAGGTGTTGCGAGACCCGCTGTATACCGGCGTTTTGCGCCAGGGCCGGCAGCGGGTCGTCAGCTATAAGATCCATACCCGGGTCACCGTCCCGGAAAGCGAATGGTACGTTGTGGACGGTGCCGTCCCGCCCATCGTCAGCAGAGAGACCTTTGACTGCGCCCAGGCGCTGCAACGCAGAGACACCCGGGCGGGCCCCGGGACGGGGGAGGTCTATCCGTTCGCGGGACTGCTCCGCTGCGCCGACTGCCAAAAGGCCATGCACCGCACGAAGGTGCGGGACTATGTGTACTATGTTTGCAGGACATACAGGGAGAAGGGAAAGACGCTCTGCACCAGACACACCACGAACGAAAAAGACCTGTATGCCGCGGTCCTGGCGGCTGTGCGGAAGCTGATCCCGCTGGCGGCGGACCTGCCCGCCGCCGTGGAAAAGGCCCTGGCCGCCCCGGCGGAAAACTCCCGGGCCGCGCGTCTGGCGGCGCTACGAAAGCAGAGAGACCGGGACCTGGAAAGAGCGCGGGCGTCGGCGGACGAGCTTTACACGGACTGGAAAAACGGCGACGTCACCCGGGAGCAGTACCGCCGGATAAAGGCGAAAAAGGAAGCGAAGATACGGGACCTTCAGCGGGCCATATCCCACATAAAGGAGGCCCAGGCCGCGCCCGACGGCGGGATACCGGCGGAGGGCTCTCTGCTGGCGTCTCTTTGCAGATACCGCAACGTCACGGCCCTGTCGCGGAGCCTGCTGACCGAGCTTGTGGACGTGATCCTGGTCCACGGGGACAAGACGCTGGAGATACGCTTTAAAATACGCGATCCGTTTCACCGGAGCGGGGCGCCGTCCGGGGCGGAACAGCCCACCGCCGCAGGGCGGGACGGCCCGGCTGAGCCCATTAGGGATAAATCATCGCACCCGTAGGTCCGGTGGGCCCCACAGCGCCGGTGGCGCCTGTCGCGCCCGTAGCGCCGGTGGCGCCTGTCGCGCCTGTCGCGCCGGCGGGGCCCGTAGCACCCGTGGGGCCGGTGGGACCGACGGGGCCCGTGGCGCCCGTGGGACCGGTGAGACCGGCGGGGCCCGTAGCCCCGGTAGGGCCGGTGGGACCGATGGGACCCGTGGCGCCCGTGGGTCCGGTGAGGCCGGCGGGGCCCGTAGCGCCGGTGGGGCCAGTGGGACCGATGGGGCCCGTAGCGCCCGTGGGGCCGGTGAGACCGGCGGGGCCCGCAGGCCCGGTGGGACCGGCGATCAGAGACGGGCAGCAGGGCTGCGTGGGGCAGGGATAACGGTACAAGCCGTTGGCCTGCTGTCCACAGATGATGTTCATGTTTTCAGAACCGCAATCTGCCATAATTTCCTCCTTCGGGCTTTGTGAGCCCATTCCTACTATATGTCGGACCGTGCCGGACGGTGCGGTCCGAAAGCCGGCGGCGCCGGGGCCGCAGGCAGAAAATATTACAAAATGCGGTTGTATTGGATTTGAAAATGTAGTAAAATGCCCCATAACGAAAGGAAATGAGGTATCGATCATGTTAAAAGGCAGTCTGATCCATCCCGACATCATGGCGGCGCTGTCCCTTTGCGGACACGGGGACAAGGTCCTTATCGCGGATGGGAACTATCCTCTTGCCTCCAAGACCGGCGACGCGGCGGATCTGGTCTATCTGGGGCTGACGCCGGGATCGCCCACGGTCACCGACGTTCTGGCCGCGATCAAGAGCGTTATCGAGATCGAAAAGACCCAGGTCATGGACCCGGGCGACGGCACCACGCCGGAGATATTCGGCGAGTTCCGGCAAATGCTGGGCGGAACGGAGATGGAGGTCATCGGCAGGTACGATTTCTACGACGCCTGCTGTGAGCCGGCGGTGCGGCTCGCCATCTCCACAGGCGAGAAGCGGACCTATGCCAACATCCTGCTGACCGTAGGCGTGGCGTAAGAGAGAAAGGCGAGGGAAATGACGGACAAGGAACGGAAAGAGCTACAGATCATGGCCACCCGGGTGCGGGAGGGCGTTCTGACCGCCACCCACGGGGCCAAATGCGGTCATCCGGGCGGGAGCCTGTCGGCGGCGGATGTGTTCACCTACCTCTATTTCAGGGAAATGCGCATCGACCCGGCCGACCCGAGAGATCCCGACCGGGACCGGATGGTGCTCAGCAAGGGCCACACGGCGCCGGGGCTTTACAGCGCTCTGGCCAACCGGGGCTTCTTCCCGGTGGAGGACCTGGCCACGCTGCGGCACATCGACTCCTATCTGCAAGGCCACCCCAATATGAACACGGTCCCCGGCGTGGACATGTCCACCGGCTCTCTGGGCCAGGGCCTGTCCGTGGCGGCGGGCATGGCCAAGGGCGCCAAATTCCTGGGCAAGGACGTCAACGTCTACGCGGTGCTGGGCGACGGCGAGATCGAGGAGGGCCAGATCTGGGAGGCCGCCATGTTCTCCGCCCACTACAAGCTGGACAACCTGTGTATCATCGTGGACCTGAACGGCCTACAGATCGACGGCCCCACGGCCCAGGTGATGAACTCCGCCCCGGTGGACGAGAAATTCGCGGCCTTCGGCTGCCATGTGGTGGTGGCGGACGGCCACGACTATGACGCGCTGGAGGCGGCCTTCGCCCGCTTCCACGCCAATCACGGCTCCGGCAGGCCCACGGCGATCCTGGTAAAGACCCTCAAGGGCAAGGGCGTGTCCTACATGGAGGGCCAGGTGGGCTGGCACGGCAAGGCCCCCAATGACGAGGAATATGCCCAGGGCATGGCGGAGCTTGCCGCGGCCCGGGCCGCACTGGAGGTGGAATGAGATGGCAGATGTGAAGAAGGTCGCGACCCGCCAGAGCTATGGCGAGGCGCTGAAGGAGCTGGGCGCGGAGAAGGCGGACCTGGTGGTCCTGGACGCGGACCTTGCCAATGCCACTAAGACCGATATCTTCAAAAAGGCGTTCCCGGACCGGCACTTTGACTGCGGCATCGCGGAGGCCAATATGATGGACGTGGCGGCGGGCCTGTCCACCATGGGGCTGGTGCCCTTTGCGTCCACCTTTGCCATGTTCGCCTCGGGCCGGGCCTACGAGCAGGTCCGCAACACCATCGGCTACCCCCATCTGAACGTGAAGATCGGCGCCACCCACGGGGGCATATCCGTGGGCGAGGACGGCGCCAGCCACCAGTGCTGCGAGGACTTTGCCCTCATGCGGACCATCCCCGGCATGACGGTGCTGTGCCCGTCGGACGATGTGGAGGCCCGGAAGATGGTGCGGGCCGCCTATGAGATGGAGGGGCCGGTCTACCTGCGCTTCTGCCGCCTGGCCACCCCGGTCATCCACGACGAGAGCTATGATTTTCATATCGGCAAGGGCGAGGTGCTCACGGAGGGCGGCGACGTGGCCGTCATCGCCACGGGTATCATGGTGCCGGAGGCCGTGGAGGCGGCGAAGCTGCTCAAAGAGAAGGGCGTCGGCGCCATGGTCGTCAACATGGGCACCATCAAGCCTCTGGACGAGGACCTGGTGATCCGGGCCGCGCAAAAGTGCGGCCGGGTCGTCACCGTGGAGGAGCATACCGTCATCGGCGGCCTGGGCGAGGCCGTGTGCGGGGTGCTGGCGGAGCACTGCCCCACGCCGGTGAAGCGGATCGGCGTGTATGACGAGTTCGGCCACTCCGGCCCCGCCGGGGCGCTGCTGACCGCCATGGGCCTGGACGCGGCGGGGATCGAGAAGGCCACGCTGGCGTTTTTGGGAAAATAAGATCGAAAGACAGCAAAAAGCCCGGCTCATTCGAGCCGGGCTTTTTGCCGCGTTGGAAACAGGCAACCACGGGCTATGCCCGTGGTACAAAAAAGGCTATGCCTATAAGTGGAAAAGATAACCCTCCAATGTTAAGATGGAAAAGGTTTGCCGACCGGAGTCCAAAATAACAGAGGAGGATTATCATGCTAAAGAAAAAAGAAGAAATAGACAGCCTGGCCCATACGAGGTGGAACTGCAAGTATCACATAGTGTTTGCCCCAAAATACAGACGACAGATCATATATGGGCAGATAAAAACGGACATAGGCCAGATACTGCGGAAACTGTGTGAATATAAGGGAATAGAGATAATAGAAGCAGAAGCGTGCCCAGACCACATACATATGCTGATAAGTATCCCACCGAAGTATAGTGTATCACAGGTGATGGGATATCTCAAAGGAAAAAGTTCGCTGATGATATTTGACAGGCATGCGAATCTGAAGTACAAGTACGGGAACCGGCAGTTCTGGTGTAAGGGGTACTATGTGGACACAGTAGGCAGGAACAAGAAGGCGATTGCAGAGTATATCCGAAATCAGATGGCAGAGGACAAGATAAGTGACCAGATGACGATAAAGGAATACTATGACCCGTTTACGGGTGAGCCGGCTAACAAGAGCAAATAAGAACAGCCCCACTTGGTGGGGCTGCTCGTAATCGTATGCGGTCGGCAGACCGTTTCGGCGCGCCTTTAGGCGCCGCCAACATTATGCCCTTATAGGGCTTGTGCAGGCCACCCGCTTTGCGGGTGGTCCTGACTCGACAGGATCAGTTTTTGATGGCCTTGTAGACCACGGCCGCCAGGGCCGCGCCCACGAAGGGCCCGACGATGAACACCCACAGGCAAGCCCGCGGCCGCGCTGCCGTTGACGCCGACCAGACCATTGGAGCCGAAACCGCCGGTCATGTCCGTGACGCCGCCCAGGTTGAAGATGGCGGCCAGGATGCCGGCGCCGATCAGCGCGCCGACGCACAGGCTGATCACATAGCCCACGAAGTCCTTGCCGCTCATGCCGCCGCGCATAGGCGGCGAAGCGGGACAAGGGACAGGGGAAAAGATCATTCGCCGGTCAGCGCCCGCACGCCCTTTTGGGTTATGCGGATCCGCCGGCAGGCACCGTCGCCAAAAAGCTCGTCCATGGCGGCCTTGTAGCCGTCGAAATACTGCTCCGGCATCAGCGCCAGCACATACCCGGCGAAACCGTTGCCGTGGACCCGCCAGGCGCCCTTCCCGTTGAGAAGGTGGCCGGAGGCCTCCAGCCCCCAGGTCAGGCTGTCGCCGCACACCGAGGACCAGATATTTTGCAGATACATCTCCGAGCTGCGTCCGGACTCGTTCATGAGGTCCATATACCGCTTGCCGTCACGCAGGCCCAGCGCGTCCGCCATGGAGGCCACACGCCAGGTCTCGTCGAAGAAGTGCCGGGCCCGCCGCCATTTTGGGTCATTTTTGTGCAGAGGCCACTGCTCGTCGAAGACCGGCTGCCGGACCCGGGCGAGGAACGGCTCGCCGAACTCCTTGGCCACCTCGGCCATGTCGGCGGCGATCTGGGCATAGGCGGGCTCCGCCGGGGCGGCGCTGCCGCCGGTGTCGGTCAGGCAGAGCGTGAGGCCCAGTCCGGCGAAGTCGCAGGGGATGGAGACGATCTTGTTCTCCAGCACGTCCACATAGACCCCGCCGCCCAGCGCGCAGGTCAGCGGGTCCGCCAGGCCGCAGGGCTTGCCGAACCAGCGGGACTCCGCCTTCTGCACGGCCCGGGCCAGATCCTCCGGCGGCACGTCGGCCCCGGAGAAGGTGATGAGGATATAGCCGATCAGAACGCAAAAGGCGGTGGAGGAGCTCAGTCCCTGCCCGGGGGGCAGGTCGCTGATCAGGTATGCGTCGAAGCCCATGGGATGGGGTATGGCGTCCCGCAGCTCTCCGGCCACGCCCCGGACCAGCGCCGCGGAGGCGCCCCGCTCCTTTTCGTCCGGCCACAGCCGCGCCAGATCCACCTCGATGGGGTCAAAGCCCTCGCAGAACACCCGGATAACGTTGTCCTCATTGGGCTCCGCCTCGGCCACGATGCCCCGGTCCATGGCTGCCGCCATCACACGGCCCCGTTGCAGATCAGTATGATTCCCGGCCAGCTCCACACGGCCGGGACAGAAAAATCGAGTCATCTGTTCAAAGCTTTCTTTCTCGCGCATTCTCACTTTTTGACAGTATACAATTATATAGTTGCTTTCTTGCCGATTCAACATTATAATGTGTAATTAAGATTACAAATAATGAAATTCTCGGAGGCAGCCGAATGGAGATCAACGGAAAACTCAATCTTACCATGCTGTGCGACTTCTATGAGTTGACCATGGGCAACGGATATCTGGCGTCGGGCATGGACGGGCAGATCACATATTTTGATCTGTTTTTCCGGGACGTGCCGGACGGAGGCGGCTTCGCCATCGCGGCGGGGCTGGAGCAGGTGATCGAGTATGTGAAGGACCTGCACTTTGGCCCTGACGACATCGCGTACCTGCGGGGCCGGGGCATTTTCTCGGAGGAGTTTTTGCGGTATCTGGCGGACTTCCGCTTCACCGGGGACATCTGGGCCGTGCCGGAGGGCACGCCGGTATTCCCCCGGGAGCCGCTGATCACGGTCCGGGCCCCGGCCATCCAGGCCCAGCTTCTGGAGACGTACATGCTGTGCGAGATGAACCATCAGAGCCTGATCGCCACCAAGGCCAACCGGATCGTCCGGGCGGCCCAGGGGCGGACGGTGCTGGAATTCGGCTCCCGCCGGGCCCAGGGCATGACGGCGGCGCTGGTGGGGGCCCGGGCGGCCTATATCGGCGGCTGCGCCGGGACGGCGTGCGCCCTGTCCGATCAGGTGTTCGGCGTGCCCGCCGGGGGCACCATGGCCCACGCCTGGGTGCAGATGTTCGACACGGAGCTGGACGCCTTCCGAGCCTACTGCCGGACCTATCCCACCGGCGCCACGCTGCTGGTGGACACCTACAACACCCTGGAAAGCGGCGTGCCCAACGCCATCCGGGCCTTTGACGAGATACTCAAGCCCATGGGCATTAAAAAATGCGGCATCCGCCTGGACTCCGGGGACCTGGCCTACCTGTCCCGGAAGGCCCGCAAAATGCTGGACGACGCCGGCTGGACCGAGTGCACCATCACCTGCTCCAACGCTCTGGACGAGTACCTCATCCAGGACCTGCTCAGCCAGGGAGCCCGTATCGACTGCTTTGGCGTGGGCGAGCGGCTCATCACCGCCAAGAGCGACCCGGTGTTCGGCGGGGTGTACAAGCTCACCGCCGTGGAGGACGCGGCGGGGAACGTCACCCCCAAGATCAAGATCAGCGAGAACGTGGGCAAGATCACGAACCCCCACTACAAAAAGCTCTACCGCTTCTATGCCCGGGACACAGGCAAGGCCCTGGCGGACTATCTGTGTGTGTATGACGAGCAGATAGACGACAGCGGCACGCTGGAGATATTCGACCCTCAGTCCACCTGGAAGCACAAGACCCTTTACAACTTCCGGGCCCGGGAGCTGCAAGAGCCCATCTTTCTGGGCGGGGAGCTGGTGTATGACATGCCGGATCTGGAGCAGATCAGGGCTTACTGCGCCACCCAGGTGGGCACCCTCTGGGACGAGGTGCTGCGCTTTGAAAACCCCCACAGCTACTATGTGGACCTGTCCAAGAAGCTGTGGGATATCAAGGACGACCTGCTCCACGCGCGCAAATAAGCGAGGCCGCTCTATCTGTAAGACCCCGCCGGGCGGCGGGGTCTTATGTTGATGAACGGCGGCGAAGTGTGGTAAACTATAAAAACGCGTAAGAGCAAAACGTTTCAAGGGCGGTCCGGACCCGGCGCGGGCCGCCCGTCGGGGAGGACAACGAAGCTACGCGCGGACCGGACCGAAAGGAGGTGTGCCCATGGCCGGAAAAAACAGCAAATACTGGACCCTGGGCACGCTGAAGAGCCGCGGCTGGACCAACGGGCTCATCGCCGAGCTGCTGCCCCGGCCCCGCTACCGGCATTTGAACGGCGGCAACGTCAAGACCTGGCAGACGGACGTGGTGCTCACGGCGGAGCAGACGGAGCGGTTCAGGCGGGTGGTCCGGTCCAACAAGGCGGCGCAGGCCGCCCGTGAAAGGACCGGGGCGACCGCCGCGGACATAGCCCCCGCCCTGGCGGGAGCGGAGGCTCTGCTGACGGAGGCCTGGGAAAACTGGGCCCGGCCCGAGGGCCCGGAGACCGTGCTGGCCCGCCGGTATCATGAGGCCATTTTGCGCCAGGTGCCCAACACGGGCTGGGCCATCGTGCTGACCCCTGGTCAGGCCGCGGGCCGGGTGGAGAACTTTCTGGCCCTGGCCGCGCCGAAAGGGGAGGTCCGGGCCGGCCGGGTCATCCGGAACTTCATCACCGCCGCTCCCTGGCTGGGGCTGAACGGGCAGGCCGGCGCCGCCGTCAAGCTCCGGGAGCGCTACGGTCCCACGCTGCACGCCGTGGCGGAGCGGGAACTGGAGAGCTTTCTGGCCGCCCAGCCGGCGGTGAAACTGGACGACCTTCTGGGCATGGAGGACTTCCCCGTCCAGGCGCTCGTTGAGCACGGGCTGGGGTATGTGTACTCGGTGTTCTATGTGCCCCGGGCCATCCGCACCAGTCTGGACGTGCTGGTGGCGCTGAATCCCCGGGACGAGTACCCGGAGGCCCGGGCCATGTCCCGCCGCTTCGTGGTCCACATCGGCGGCACCAACACCGGCAAGACCTACGCCGGGTTCCAGCGGCTGATCCGGGCCCGGACGGGGGTATATTTGGCGCCGCTGCGGCTGCTGGCTCTGGAGGCACAGGAGCTGCTGCTGGATCAGGGCGTGGCCTGCTCGCTGACCACCGGCGAGGAGGAGGACCGGCAGGAGGGGGACACCCATGTCGCCGCCACGGCGGAGAAGCTGGACCTGGGCCGGGAGTACGAGGTGGCGGTCATCGACGAGTGCCAGATGATCGCGGACGCCGAGCGGGGCTATGCCTGGACCCGGGCCATATTGGGCGTGCGCGCCCCGGAGGTGCATCTTTGCGCCGCGCCGGAGGCGAAGAGCTTGCTGCTGCGGATCATCGAAAGCTGCGGCGACAGCTATGAGGTCATCGAGCACCGGCGCAAAACGCCGCTGATATGCATGAACCGGACGGTGGATTATTCCGATATCCGCCCCGGGGACGCGCTGATCACCTTTTCCAAGGTGGGGGTGCTGTCCGTGGCGGAGGATCTACGCGGCCGGGGCAAGGAGCCTGCCATCATCTACGGGGCCCTGCCCTACGCCACCCGCCGCAAGCAGGTGGAGGGGTTTTTGTCCGGGCGGATGGAGTATGTGGTCAGCACGGATGCCATCGGCATGGGGCTCAACCTGCCCATCCGGCGGATCATCTTCATGGAGGCGGAGAAATTCGACGGCCATGAGCGCCGCCAGCTGACGGCCGGGGAGATACAGCAGATCGCCGGCCGGGCGGGCCGGTATGGCATGTACGACAAGGGCTTCGTGGGGGCCATGGAGGACCTGTCTCTCATCCGGGCGGGGCTGGAGACGGTGGTGCCGCCACTGCAATACGCCGTGGTGGGCTTTTCGGACCTGATCGCCTCGGTGGATTTCGACCTTTTGGAGGTGCTGGAGGTCTGGAACCGGATGCCCACCGCCGACCCCTATGTGAAGCTGGACATCAGCCGGTATATCACCATCATCTCCCGCCTGCGGGAGGCGGGCTTCGCCCTGACCCGGGAGCAGGAGCTCCGGGCGGCCAACATCCCCTTTGACGAGACGGACCCGGCCCTGAACGAGCTGTTTTTCCGCTTCGTGCGGACCTGGGCCGCCGGACAGGAGCTCCCCCGGCCCGCTCTGCCGGAGAGAAGCGCCGCCTTCACCCTGCCGGAGCTGGAGGAGCACTACCGGAAGCTGGACCTGTTTTTCTCCTTCGCCAAGGCATTCCAGTGCCCCATCGACAGGGATGAGCTGTATGACGAACGGGCCCGGACGGCGGACGAGATCAACCAGATACTGCTCTATAACCTGAAAAACAACATCCGCTTCTGCGCCAAGTGCGGACGGGCCCTGCCCCTGCACCACCGGGGGCGGCTGTGCAACGCCTGCTTCGGGCGCAGCCGCATGGCGCCCCGGCGGCATCCCGGGAGGCGGTGAGCCGGATGAAAAGACCGCTTTGCCTCCTGCTGGCGGCGCTGCTGCTGGTCCCGCCCCTGGCCGGGTGCGAAAAGGCCCGGTCCAGCGTCAACGTGCCCGTGCTCATGTACCACCACTTAGACGACGCCGGCGGTACGGATACGGTCCTGTCCGTGGACGGCTTTCGCGCCCAGATGGAGCTTTTGCGCACGCATGGCTACACGCCTGTGAGTCTGGACGCGCTCACGGCCTATGTGGACGGAGACGGGGACCTGCCGGGAAGGCCCGTGTGTATCACCTTTGACGACGGCTATATGAGCACCTATTCCCTGGCCTGGCCCATTTTGCGTCAGTTCGGCTACCCCGCGGCGGTGTTCGTCATCGGCGTGTCTGTGGGCAAGGACACATACAAAGACGGGGACCAGGCCATCATCCCCCACTTCGGCACGGCGGAGATGGCGGAGATGGTGTCCTCCGGGACCGTGACCGTCCAGTCCCACACCTATGACATGCACCAGTGGGGGCCGTACGAACACAGCGAAACGCCCCGGACCAGCATGCTCCCCCTGCCGGGGGAGACGGAGGCGGCCTACGCCGCCGCGGTGGCGGCGGATCTCGCGCAGGAGGCGGCGGCGCTGGGCGCGGGCGGTGTGGAGAGCGTCTGGGCCCTGGCCTTTCCTCTGGGGCGGCACACGGCGCTGACGGACCAGGTCCTGAAGGACCTGGGGGTGCGCCTGACGCTGACCACGGATGCCGACCGGGTCAACACTGTGACCCGGGGGGACCCGGACAGCCTGTATGGCCTCGGCCGGCTGAACATGACGGACAGGCTGACAGAACAGGCTATTTTGGCATACTTATCCCGATAGGAGTCAGACATGGACAGAAAGAAACAATATCTGGAAGGGGTCCGGGACGGGATACCCATCGGCCTGGGGTACTTTGCCGTGTCCTTTTCACTGGGCATCCTGGCGAAGAACGTGGGGCTCACCCCCTTGCAGGCGGCGGTGATGAGTCTGCTCAACAACGCCTCCGCCGGGGAGTATATGGGGCTGACCGTCATGGCCGCCGGGGGCACCTATGGGGGCATGGCGCTGGCCATGCTCATCACCAACGCCCGGTATCTGCTCATGAGCTGCGCCATGAGCCAGCGCATGGACCCGGATATGCCCTTTTATCACCGGCTGCTCATGGCCTTTGATATCACGGACGAGCTTTTCGGTATCACCATCGCCAGACCGGGCTATCTGAGCCCCTGGTATATGTACGGAGGCATGACCCCCGCCATCCCCGGCTGGATGATCGGCACGGCCCTGGGCACGCTGGCGGGGAGCGTGCTGCCCCTGCGGGTGGTGAGCGCGTTCAGCGTGGCGCTGTACGGCATGTTCATCGCCATCTTCATCCCCCCGGCCCGAGAGGACAGGGTCATCGCCGCGCTGGTGGCGCTGGCCTTCGTGTCCAGCTGGGGCCTGAGCGTGCTGCCCCTGACGGCGGCGCTGTCCGAGGGGACCCGGACCATCCTTCTCACCGTGGTCCTGTCCGCCGGGGCGGCGGCCCTGTTTCCCCGAAAGGAGGACGCGGAGCCATGAGGATCTATGGTTACATACTGGTCATGGCGGGCGTGTCCTATCTCATCCGGGCCCTGCCGGTGACGGTGCTGCGCAAGCCCATCCAGAGCCGGTTCATCCGGTCGTTTTTGTACTATGTCCCCTATGTGACGCTGGCGGTGATGACCTTCCCGGCCATCCTGCACGCCACGCAAAGCCCCCTTTCCGGCGCGGCGGCGCTGGTGGTGGGCGTGGTGGCGGCCTGGCTGGGGGCGGACCTTTTCAAGACCGCCGTGGGCTGCTGTGCGGTGGTGTTCCTGCTGGAGTTTTTCATGGGGTGAGCGGAAAATGCTGACGTACGACCTGCAAAAGAGGGACGGACCACTCTACTACGCCCTGTACCGGCACATAAAAGAGGACGTCACCGCCGGGGTCCTCAAGCCGGGAGAGAGGCTGCCCAGCAAACGGGCCCTGGCGGAACATCTGGGTGTGAGCACCGTGACGGTGGAGGCCGCCTACCAGATGTTGATCGACGAGGGGTATGTCCGCTCCCGGGAGAGGAGCGGGTACTTCGTGGAGGCCATCGGGGCGGTTGCGCAGAGCGCGCCTCCGGCCCGGGAGCCTCTGCGGCTGCTGCCGGAGGAGGAGCCCGGCACGGGGCCGGTGGATTTCCCCTACTCTCTGTGGTTCAGGACCCTCCGGCAGGTGATAGCGGATCAGGGCAGGCGGCTGGTGGACCGGTCCCCCAACGAGGGGTGCGCCGTGCTGCGCAACGCCATCGCCCGGTACCTGCTCCGGTACCGAGGCATGTACGCCCAGCCGGAGCAGATCGTGGTAGGCTCCGGCTCGGAACAGCTCTACCAGACGGTGGCGCGGACGCTGGGAAGCCAGCGGACCTATGCCGTGGAGTGGCCCTCTTACGGCCCCATCGAGGCGGCATACCGGGGGGCTGGCGCCCGGGTGGAGCGGCTGGCCATCGGGCCGGACGGTATCGACAGCGGCGATCTGGCGGCCACGGAGGCGGACGTGCTGCATGTGACCCCCTTCCACAGCTGGCCCTCCGGCGTCACCGCCCCCGCCGCCAAGCGGTACGAGTACCTGAAATGGGCGGAGCGGCCGGGCCGGTTCATCGTGGAGGACGATTTCGACAGCGAGTTTTTTATGCCCGGAAAACCCCTGGGCTCCCTGTATGCGCTGGACGAGCGGGGTGTGGTGATCTATCTGAACACCTTTTCCCGAAGCCTGGCCCCCTCCATGCGCATGGGGTATATGATCCTGCCCCCGTCCCTGCTGGAGGCCTACCGGCAGCGGGTGGGGATGTACTCCTGCACCGTGCCGGTGCTGGAGCAGTACGCCCTGGCGGCGTTCATCGACCAGGGCCATTTCGAGCGGCATCTGAACCGGGTCCGCCGGCGGCGGAGACCGGACTGAAAACGGAAAGATCACACGGGAGCGGAGGACCGCTCCCGTCTTTTTTCGCCGTCAAGATGTCGAACTTCGTCGAAAACTGGAGAATTATGTCAACAAAAAATTGCCCTGTTTTACCGGTTTTCTGTTGCAAAGGAAGAGGTATTATGGTAAATTGTAAAAGCTGATATAACAGAGTTGCGTAAGAGAGACAGAGCGGCACGAATCTGATACGAGGGAGGAAAAATTCATGGAAACAACGACGCGCGTTCTTATTGCTGACTCTAACGACGATTTCCGGAAGCTGCTTTCGGAGGTGATCGACGGCGAGGAGGATATGCAGGTAGTAGGCGGCGCCGGGGACGGGCAGGAGGCGCTTTCCATGGCGGAGAGCCTGCATCCGGACGTGCTGCTGACGGACCTGGTGCTGTCCCGGCTGGACGGGCTCGGTCTGCTGGCGGCGGTCAACGAGCTGGAGGATGGTCCGGCGGCCATCGTTCTGTCCGGCTTCTTCAACGACCAGGTGGTCACGTCCTGTTCGGAGCTGGGGGCGTATTACTTCATGCCCAAGCCCTGCGATATCCCCAATCTTCTGACCCGTATCCGGCAGGTGGCCGCGGACAGGTCCCGGGCCGGCGTGCCGGTGAACCAGGGGGTGGCCATCGCGCCGCTGCCCAAGGAGCCGAGTCTGGAAGCGGTCGTCACCGACATCATCCACGAGATCGGGGTGCCCGCCCATATCAAGGGCTATCAGTATCTGCGGGAGGCCATCATCCTCACCGTCAACGACATGGACGCCATCAACGCGGTCACCAAGGTGCTCTATCCTGCCGTGGCGAAGAAATTTGCCACCACCCCCAGCCGGGTGGAGCGGGCCATCCGCCACGCCATCGAGGTGGCCTGGGACCGGGGCGACCTGGAGACATTGCAAAAATTCTTTGGCTATACCGTGAGCAATATCAAGGGCAAGCCCACCAATTCCGAATTCATCGCCATGATAGCGGATTCCCTCACCCTGCGGCGGAAGGACCGCATGGCGTAAGGCGGTCATAATAGGCGAAAGCGGCAAGGCCCGGCACAGCGCCGGGTCTTGCCGCTTTTTTATCCCGGATGGTCCGGGAGCCTGTTGCGCGGGGAAAAATATATGTTCCCTATTGACAAAGGAAAATGACAAGAGTATAATGCAAAATGACAAAGATAATTGTCATTTAGACAAAAGTAGTTGTCAACTGGAGGCGTGCTATGATCCTGTGCAACCGGCTGAAGGAGCGGCGGGCCGCGCTGAACGTCAATCAGCAGGAGATGGGGCGGCTGTGCGGCGTGTCCCGGCAGACGATCAGTCTCATCGAGCGGGGCGATTATTCGCCGTCTGTGACCCTGGCTCTGACGATAGCGAGGGTCTGCGGCGTATCGGTGGAAGAAGTCTTTTATTTGAAGGAGGAGAAGGAAAATGGATGATCGTGACATCAAGCGGGCCAACCGCAAGGCCCTGCCGGTATTTTTGCTCATCGTGGCCGCCGGTGCGGTGGTGGGCGGCGTCGTGGGGTATTTCTCCGCCCGATACGGGCTCAACACCCTGTCCGGCGGCATCCGGTCCGCCGCGGCGTGGTTCGGGGAGAACGCGGCGCCGTGGCTGCTGCTGGCGGTGGCGGTGGTCATGCCCGCCGTCGCCGTGCCGCTTTATCGGGGGGCGAAAAAGCTGCTGGCCGGCTGGGACGGCGAGGACGAGGTGGTATCCGATGCCGTGGACGAAAAGCTGTCGAAGGCGGTCTGGCTCATCAGCGCCGGGCTGATCGTGTCCTTCTTCCTCATCGCGGCGGCCTACTCCGGCGGGTTCGCCATGTTTGAAGACGGACGGAGCACGGCGATGGTCTTTTTGAGCATAGGGGCGTTCTTGGCCGTGATGATCGAGTCGATCGTCCTCCAGCAGAAGTGCGTCGACGCCGTGAAGGTCACGAACCCGGAAAAGACCGCGTCGGTCTACGATGTGCGCTTCCAGAAGAAGTGGATGGACAGCTGCGACGAGGCGGAGAAGCTGCTGAACGGAAAATGCGCGTTCAAGGCATATGCCGCCACGAATGGGGCATGCTCGGCCCTGGCGGTGATCCTTGCCGTCTGCGCGCTCATCTTTGAGACGGGATTTCTGCCGTCGCTGGCCGTCTGTCTGATCTGGATCGTCAACCAGACCGTCTACTGCAAAGAGGCACTGAAGTATTCCAAAGCCGGAAACAGGATCTCCTGATCAGGCCGGCGGGGCTGTTTGTGGTGTTGTTCTGACCGGACCGGGCCCCTCCCGAACAAAAAGGAACAGGGCTCCCATCGCGAACCAGCGGAGCGTTTGCGATGGGAAAAGAAAGAAGAGCTTTGACCTATGAGGGGACCTGGCTTGCCAGGACCTCGGATCTTCAAAGCTCTTCTGACGCGGCAAAGACTGCGCTAATTGATACAATGCAACGCTTTTCTGTGGAGCGTTGCATTTTGCTTTGCGCGTTGCAGTCCGGATTCAGAACAGGCCGTTGTACTTCGGCAAGGGGTAATCCATTTCGTAGTTCCGGCACAGATCCAGGAAGGCCCGGGCCGCTGCCGTGAGGTATTTCTCCCGATGATAAATCATGCGAAACTCCCGTCGGAAGGCGAGGCCCTCCACAGTCACCGCGTTCACCAGCCCCCGCTCGATGGGCCCCATCACCATCCGGTGGGGCAGCACCGCCACGCCCAGACCGCTGATGACCGCGTTCACCAGGGCGGTGGTGCTCATGGCCTCCCACAGAGGCTCAACGTGGAACCCGGCGGAAACTGTCGCCCGCTCGAACACCTCCCGGGTGCCGCTGCCCTGTTCCCGCAGGAGGAATCTCTGCTTCCTGAACTGCTCCAGGGTGAGCCGTGCGCCGGAGGGGAACAGCTCCGGGGAACATATGACCGCCAGCTCGTCCTCCATATAGCTCTCGCACACCAGGTCCGGGCTGTGGGGCACGCCCTCGATGAGGGCCAGGTCCAGGGTGTTGGCCATGATCTCCGCCTCCAGATGCTCGGAGGGGGCCACCAGGGCGCGTACCTCGGTGCCCGGATAGCGGTCGTAAAACGCTTTCACATAGCCTGGCAGGAACTGGGCGCCGATGGTGACGCTGGCTCCCACCCGGATGAGGCCGAAGGCGTCCCAGTCCTTCATCCCCTTCTCCATGTCGTCAAAAAGCCGGGCGATGTGCAGGGCGTAGTCCCGGAAGCGCGCTCCCGCGTCCGTGATCTTCAGCCGCCGCCCCATCCGGTCGAACAGGGCCACGCCGTAATACTGCTCCATCTCCCGGAGGGCCAGGCTCACCGCCGGCTGGGACATGTGCAGGGCTTCGGCGGCTTTGGTGGTGTTGCAGCCGCTGTCACAGATGGCCAGGAATATCTTGATGTGGCGTATGGTCATGGCGTCACCTTTTATATTGTTTTTCTTATTATTACGATTTAATTATAGTATTTCCAATATAAAAATGCAAGATATATAATGACCCCGCTGGGAGGCGATGGCTTGAAAAGAGAAAAGGGTGTTTACGGAAAGCTGTTTATCTCCACGCTGAAGCTGAGCGCGGGGACCTTTGGAGGCGGCTTTGTGATCGTTCCGCTGATGCGGGAGAAGTTCGTGACAGAGCTGCGCTGGATCGACGAGCAGGAGATGCTGGACCTGATCGCCATCGCGGAATCCTCCCCGGGGGCCATCGCGGTGAACGCCTCCATCCTGGTGGGCTATCATGTGGCCGGGTGCCTGGGGGCGCTTCTGGCAGTGCTGGGAACGGTGCTGCCGCCGCTGGTCATCATCTCCGTCATATCCGGGTTTTACGGCGTGGTGCGGGATAACGCCATCGTAAACACAGCCATGACCTGCATGCTGGCCGGCGTGGCGGCGGTGATATGCGACGTGGTGCTCACTATGGGCGCGGGGGTGCTGCGGGAAAGGCGGCTATTGTATCCGGCCATCATGGTGCTGTCGTTCATCGCCGTGCGTTTTTTGAATGTGAACATCATCGCCGTGATCCTGGTCTGCGCCGCCATAGGCGCGGCGGATACGGTCCTTCGCCGGCATGGGGGACAGATCCATCGGAAGGCGGTGAGAAGGCCGTGATCTACGCCCAACTTCTCTGGAGCTTTTTCCAGATCGGCCTGTTCAGCATCGGCGGCGGCTACGCGTCCATGCCCCTCATCCAGCACCAGGTCATGGACGTGCACCCCTGGCTGACCATGACCCAGTTCGCAGACATCATGACCATCGCGGAGATGACGCCCGGCCCCATCGCCATCAACGCCGCCACCTTCGTGGGCATCCGGGTGGCCGGCATCCCCGGCGCCGTGGTGGCCACGGCGGGGTGCGTGCTGCCCTCCTGCTGCATCGTGATGGCGCTGGCCTACGTCTATTACCGCTACCGGGGCCTGGATACGGTGAAGGGCATACTGGCGGCCCTCCGCCCCGCCGTGGTGGCAATGATCGCGTCGGCGGGCATATCCTTGGTGATCCTGGCCTTCTATGGCCAGCGGACGCTACCGAAGGACCTGGGCGGGATAAACTATATCTCCGTGGCGCTTTTTGGCGTCAGCCTTTTTGTGCTGCGGCGCTTTCGGGTGAAGCCCATCTACGTGATGGTGGGTGCCGGAGCGCTGGGGACCTTGGCAAGTCTTTTCATCTGACGGAGGCGGGACATAATGGATAAGTACATCATTGCGGCAGGCACGCTCCATCGAGCGGGAGAGAAAGGCTCTCTCATGAGCATAAAGGGGACCGTGTCAGGCCAGGAAAAGAAACTGCTCTCCCCGGAGGGAGAGCTGGTGGCGAAAACGGATATACACAGCGAGATCGCCGGCGGCCATGGGACGGACCGGGTAGACAGGCACACATACGTGCTCACCGACGACGGGGGGCGGGAGCACGCCGCGGCCACGCCCCACTATGCCGCCGGGAGCGACCCCTCGAACGCGGGCTGGCCGGTGTGTCACATGCCCCGGGCAAACCATGCCGATGTGACCCTGGAGGGCGAGCCGTACGATATGGTCATGCACAGCGGCCAGGACTACTCGCTGTATGACCGGGGCCACCGGGAGGTGGTGCACATCCTCCACCGGGGGATCATGGGCGGCTGGACCATAGAGGACGAGACGGGCCTGCCTCCGGAGGACCTGTGCGGCCTGTTCGTGTTCTGTCGCTACCTGGAGCGGGAAAATGAGTTCATGACCGTGTGACGGAGTCCATGCTTTCTTCTGCCGCCCGGACAAAAGCATGAAACAGCTTTCTGCTGTTCCCATCCACCCGGAAGGAGAACTCCGGGTGCCACTGGACGGCCCACACGAAACGCCTGTCCGGCATATATGCCGCCTCGATGATCCCGTCCGGAGCAACAGCCATGGCAGACCATGCCTGTGCAAGCTCCCTGACCGCCTGATGATGATAGCTGTTGACCGCGAACGCCCCGTCGCCCAGCAGCGTCGCGAGGGGCGTGGACGGGATCGGCGTCACGGTGTGGACCGGCATGTCATAGGGCGGAGATTGGTGGTGCTCGACCTCCGATGGATGCTGACTGGGCAGATCCTGATACAGCGTCCCGCCCAGCACCGCGTTGATGAACTGTATGCCCCGGCAGATCCCGAAGATGGGTTTATCATGCCTCAATGCAGCGTTCAGCAGCTTCACTTCCATGGCGTCCCGCTCCGTGCAGCACTCCCCGCAGGCCGCATCCTTTTCCTCTCCATAGAGGGATGGACATACGTCCTGACCGCCGGTGAACAGAAATCCATCGCAAAGCGTCGTAAGCTGGCCGATCTGCTTTTCATCGTCCGTGAGCGGCAGCATGAGGGGCAAGCCGCCGGCCTCTGCTACGCCATCCATATAGCCCGGCAGCATCCAATAGCTTTCCCGCTGGATGTCCACCAGCGGTACGATCCCAATGACAGGTCTTTTCATACCGATCTCCCTCCCCGGAAAAATAGCAAAGACGTCGTGATCCTTTTCCCATTTGTCTGGCGGCATGAGCGCTCTATATTCCCTCGATCAGAGTACCGGCGGGCAGGTCATCTGCCCGCCGGACTGTTTTTTATTCTCCCGCGCTCGTCAGCGCAAGGCCGTCGAGCCAGGACGTGATATCGCTTTTAGAGGCCCCGCCGGGAAAGCGGGTCCCGTCCAGCCAATTCGCGCTGTCAGATACGGAGCTGTGGAGGTTCTCCGCGCTGGAGCCCACGCCGCTGCTGCCGGAAGTGCAGAACGGCACGATAGTCTTCCCACCCAGGTCATAGCTCTCTACAAAGGTGTAGATGATCTTGGGAGCCTGACCCCACCAGATGGGATAGCCCACGAACACGGTGTCGTACTGCGCCATGTTCTCTACGCCGCCGGATATGGCAGGGCGGGCGTCCGGGTCGTTTTGCTCGCTTGACGTGCGGCTGCCGTTATCACCGTAATCCAGATCCGCGTCTGTGTAGGGCTGCTCCGGCACGATCTCGTAGAGGTCCGCGCCTGTGGCCGCCGCGATCTTCTCTGCCACGCCCGCCGTGCTGCCGGTGCAGGAGAAGTAGGCCACCAGCGCCTTGCTGCCAGTCTCTTCGCTTTCGTTCTCCGCAGGCTCCTCCGCCTGGACAGGGGCATCTGTTTCAGCCGGGGCTTCTTCCGCAACGGGGCCCTCGGTGGGTTCAGCGGTAGGTTCTGCCGCGGCTTCCGGCGCTTCCGTGGCCGGGGTCTCTGCCGCACCATTGTTTGAACTGCCGCAGGCCGCCAGCGGCAATATCATGGCAATAGCCAATAACAATGCAAGAGTTTTGTTCATCCTATATACCCTCATTTCAGTTTGCTGTAATCTTCATCGCTCACCGGCTCCAGCCACTGGTTGGAGCCGTTTTCTCCCGGCACCTCTATGGCCAGATGGCTGAACCAGCTGTCCGGCGCCGCGCCGTGCCAGTGTTTCACGCCCGCGGGGATGTTGATGCAGTCGCCGGGCTTCATCTCCACGGCGGGCTTGCCCCACTGCTGATAGTACCCCCGTCCGCCGACGCAGACGAGGATTTGTCCGCCGCCCATGTGGGCGTCGTGGACGTGCCAGTTATTGCGGCAACCCGGCTCGAAGGTCACGTTGAAGATGCCCACCTGCTCCCTGGATACGGGGGCGAGATAGCTCTGGCCGCTGAAATACTGGGCAAAGCCGTCATTGGGCATGCCGATGGGGAAAAAGATGGTGTTCTGATATTTGTCCTTTTCCGTCAACGCCGGTTCCTCCTCGTTCCACACGTCCTTGGCCAGACGGAACACCGCCCACGCCTTGGGCCAGCCCACATAGAACCCTACATGGGTCACGATGGCGGCGATCTCCGCTTTCGTCACGCCATGGGCCTTGGCGTTTTCCAGATGGTATGTCAGGGACGAATCCGTGATCCCGGAGCTCATCAGCGCCACCACGGTGAGGATACACCGGGTCTTCAGGTCGATGTCGTGATTATTCCAGTTCTCTCCAAAGAGAACGTCGTCGTTGAAATGGGCAAAATCCGGCGCGAAATCGCCGAGCTGCTCTCTGCCTGCGGTCTGTACGATCTTTTCCATGATCAAATTACTCCTTCCTTTTTTTGCGCTTTTATATGCAGCCAATCCAGTACGTAGCGGATGTGCTCGCCCCAGAAATACCAATCGTGGATGCCCGGCCCGTCCTCGTATGTCACATGGGCACCAGCCTCCTTCAACGCAGCGGCAAGAGAGCGGTTTGCCCCGATGAGGTGATCCTCCGTCCCGCAGGTCACATAGAAGTCCGGGAAATGATCGACCCCATCCTTTTTGTTCCGCTCCTGAATGGCGCAGATGAGATACCGGGGATTGCGGTCGGTGTTTTCCATCTCATCCAGCTCGCCGATGCATTTCAGCTCGCCAATGGTATTTCCTTCCGTTGTGACCCATTGGCGGGAGTTTTCAAAGAAATGCACCGCCGCGGACAGCATAGCCACCTTGCCGAAGGTGTCGCAGTATTTCAACCCGTTCCGGCAGGCGCCGTAACCGCCCATGGAGAGCCCGCCGATGTATGTGTCCTCCCGCTTGTGGGACAGCGGGAACATCTCCCGCGTCACCTCCACCAGCTCCCGGCCGATGTACTCGCCGAAGTCGCCATAGCAGCCGTCTTTGACCGGGACATCCAGATAAAAGGAGTTCTCCCCGGAAGGCAGCACCACCGCCAGGCCCATCTCCTCCGCCCACAGCCGGATCTTGGTGTTATACAGCCACGCGCTGGCGTTGTCCGTCAGGCCGTGTAGCAGATACAGCGTGGGATAGGGCGCTTTGTATTTTTCCGTGGGCAGGATCGCCTTGAACGACACCTGCCGCTTCAACGTCTCCGACTGGAATTCGACTTGTAAGACTGCCATTGTGGGCCTCCTTTCTCAGACTACGTTCCCGGCCTTTTGCTTTCCGTTCTGCGCCATGACGCCCACCAGAGCGTGGGGCACGTACAGCTCCTCCAGATAGTCGATTTCGTCTGGGGTCAGCTCCAGCTCCACGGCTTTTGCCGCGCCCTCCACATGGGAGAGCTTCGTCGCGCCCACCACCGGGGCGGTCACTTTGGTGAGCAGCCATGCCAGGGACACCTCCGTCATGGACACGCCCCGCTTATCGGCCAGCTCCGCCACACGGGCGATGATCTTCCCGTCCGCCTGGTTGGTGGCGTCATACTTGAACCTGGCGTAGGCGTCCTCGCGCAGCCGCTTGCTTGTCTCGCCGGGGCGGCGGGAAAGCCTGCCGCTGGCCAGGGCGCTGTAGGGCGTCATGGCGATGTTCTGGTCGGCGCAGAAGGGGGCCATCTCCCGCTCCTCCTCCCGGGCCAGAAGGTTGTAGTGGGTCTGGACGGACACGAATTCCGTGAGGCCATTCTCCCTGGCGTAAAAGTTGGCCTTGGCAAGCTGCCAGGCGAAGCAGTTGGAGATGCCGATAGTCCGGGCCTTGCCCGCCTTGACCGCGTTGTGCAGCCCCTCCATGATCTCCTCCATGGGCGTGTGGTAGTCCCACATGTGATAGATGTAGAGGTCCACATAGTCCATGCCAAGATTTTTTAGGCTCTGGTTAAGATAATTTTCAATATGCTTCTGCCCGCTGACGCCCGCGTCGATCTCCTCCTGAGTCCGGGGCGTGAACTTGGTGGCGATCACATAATCCTCCCGCCTGGCCAGATCCCGCAGCGCCCGGCCCACATACTGCTCGCTGGTGCCGTTCTGATAGGCGATGGCGGTGTCGAAGAAATTGACGCCCAGGTCCAGGCCGCGCTTGATGATCTCTTTCGTTTCGGCCTGGCCCACCGTCCAGCTGTGCTGCCCTGTGGCAGCGTTGCCAAAGCCCATGCACCCCATGCAGATGCGGGAGACGGTGAGATCGGACTTTCCCAGTTTGGTGTACTTCATCCTCTGCGCCGCCTCAAAGGACCGTCTCAGCCCAGGCTTTCAGCCCGGCCTCGGTTTGCCGGCCGTGCAGCACTTTTCCCTCGATGATGACGGCGTCCGCCGCCACGGAGGTTTTCAGTCCGGCCACGGTGTTCCCGAACCCGCTGCCGCCGGAGGTGGCAAACAGCACGATCTTCTTGCCGGAGAAATCATAGCTTTCCAGAAAGCTGTTGATGATGGTCGGCGCCACATACCACCAGATGGGGAAACCCAGCAGGATGGTGTCATACGCCCCGATGTCGGCGTCCCGGTCCGCCAGGGCGGGACGGCTTGATCTGTCGTTCATCTCGACGGAGCTGCGGGAGCTTTTGTCCATCCAGTTCAGGTCCGCTTTCGTGTACGGCACCGCGGGTCTGATCTCATAGAGTTCCGCGCCCACAGACTGTGCCAGGGCCTTTGCCACACGCGCCGTGGTCCCGCTGGCGCTGAAATAGGCTACCAATGCTTTGCTCATATTCATATCGCTCCTTACAAAGATCTTCCGAGCCGATAGGCTTCGTCCATGTGCCGGCTGCTTTTCGTCATAGACGGCGTTCCGCAGCCTGTTCCCAATATCTGTCCGCAGTCGGTAAAATTCATATACCGGCATAGCTTTTTGTAATGCTCCACCAGATATGGCATCACGTCCCTGCCCGAATCCCACGCGGCGGTAATGAGGACCGTTTTCAGATGCTTCGCGGAGAGCTTCAAGGTGTAACTGTAAAAGCGGTCAACGACCATTTTAAGCTGGGCCGACATCCCGAAGTAATATACCGGCGTCACGAACACCGCCATATCCGCGGCCAGCAGCGCGTCCCTGATCTGCTGCATATCGTCTTTCTGGGCGCAGGGGCCGTCCATGCCGCAGTGTTCACAGCCAAGGCAGGGATGGATGTCCATGTGTCCGGCGTCCAGTTCATGGACGGTATGGCCGGCCTCCCTCGCCCCTTTCGCAAACTGCTCCGCCAGCATATTGGAGGAGCCGTTTTTATGGGGGCTGCTCTTGATGATCACGATATTCATTTTCCGCCTCCCAACAGCTTTTTCACGCAGTTGTATGTGATCTCATAAATGGACAGGAACACATAGTTGACACCCGCCTCCTCCATGGCCGTCCGCTGCTTTTCGGTGACGAAGGTGTAGGGGTAGATGCCGAACATGAACGGGAAAAAGGTGTAGAGAAAGTCCTGTTTTTCCTCCAGGTCCATCTGTGGGAAAAACTTTTCCAGGCACTGGCGAACGGTCCGCAGGGACTGGCCATAGACCGTTTTGAATTCCGCCAGCCGTTCCAGGCGGCTGCCCGTCTCCATGTCGTAATGGTTCATGCTCATGATCTTCAAAAGCTGGGCGCGCTTTTCCAGCGTCCGGGCAAATTTATCCGCGAACGCCTCTTTTGTAAGAGCGTCGTTTCCCTCCATCATGGCGTTCAGGTCCGCGATCCACAGCGCATATTCCCGCTGGAGCAGCGCCAGGAATATCTCCTCTTTCGTCTGGAAGTAGTTATAGATGGACGTTCTTGTTAAGCTGGTGGCCGCGCTGATGTCCTTCATGGTGATCTCTTTGAAGCCCATGGTCTGATAGAGCTTTTCGCAGGCGCCCACGATCTCCTCTTTCCGGGCATTCGTCAGCTCCGGCGATCCCTTCGGCATTTTGCACCCTCCTTATTCTGCCGATGCCTTTTTCAAAGAAAGGCATTTGCAGATCGCGTCGCCGGTCCTCAGATAGTGGTAGGTGGGAAACTCAAACAGCACCGGTTTCAGGGTGTCGTAGTTTATCTTCCCCGCCCCGTCCAGGTGTTCCTCCGCCACATAGGTGCTCGCGATGGAGCAGATGAAGCTCTCAAAGTTCGGCGTCTCATAGATGTCCTCCACGCCGCACTCCATCGTGAGGGGCGAATCGCGGATGACCGGCGCTCTGGCCTCGCCAAGCTCCCAGGCGAATATGCCGGATTTGTCAGTCTTATTCCCGCTGACGGAGCCCACATAGTCGGCTTTGGGGAGCAGCGCCTCGTCCACCAGATTGATGGACAGCTTTTTCGTTTCCTTGATTCTTCCGTTGATGAAATGGGGCGAGGCCAGGCTCACTAGCACCCGGTCGTGGCCGATGATGCCCAGGTGTCCCGCCAGCGTCCAGGTGGGCGTCTCGCCGTTCATCGCGCCGATCACCGTGATGGGCACAGGGTACAGCGCCAGCTTGGGACCGATATTCTTCTTCATCGCAGCAATGCCTCCATTCGCGTTCTGACATCTTGTCAGAACGCAGTATAGCATCGTTCTGACACGGCGTCAATATATTTTTCATATGGGCTATCCGCGATTATGTGTGGGCAGGCTGCCCTTGCGCTTAGGGGGGTGCCGGAGTATAATGACGCCAAGGATCATTATACCGAAAATGCCGATCGGGCTCCCGGCTGGCGCCGCAACCGCGCGACATGGCATGACAACTGGCAGGAAAACAGACAACACGATGGATCGGGGTTTAGGGAAACGGACCAATGGATAAAAAAGCACTTGCGAAATATCTTTGCGCCTTGCTGTTGTTTGGCTTGAACGGCATCATCGCAAGCAATATCGCCCTCGACAGTTATGAGATCGTTTTTCTAAGAACGATGATCGGCAGTGTTCTTCTGATCGTGCTTTTCTTAGCGGGCAACACTTGGGGGCTATTCTGCGGCGCGATGTCGGCGGTCATGTATTCCTTCATGGTGACGCTGAATCGCAAGGCGAAAGAGATCACCGGTCTGGAAAACGCGGTGATACAGCTGACAGTCAGCTTCCTTGCTGTCGCGGTTTTCGTTGGGTTTAAGCAGGCGTTCGTTATCGATGTCCCGCGCGAGGCGTGGGGATGGATCCTTGTTCTCGGTATCGTCAATACGGGGATCGGCTGTTATCTGTATTTCTCTCCGCTTGCAAAGCTGCCTGTCCAAACGGTCGCCATCTGCGGTTATCTCGAACCGCTGTCCGCCGTCGTATTTGCCGCGCTTTTGTTGGGAGAGAAGATGACGGCGCCTCAAATCGTGGGCGCGGTTTGCATTATTGGCGGCGCCATGATCGGTGAACTTGTCAAGAAAAGAAATACAAATTCCAGTTTATCTTAGTTTTCCTCTGGAAGTCCCGTATTTTCAAGGTGTTTTGCCTGTCAAATGCTCTGGCCTTATGTATTTTCCCTTGTTTTTGCCCTTACGGGCCGAAACAAGGGAAAGTTTTTTGCTCCCCGCCGACTACCTTAACTTCCAAACAGAAAACAGTACCGCCGGCTTCGGCGGTGCGTACATAGATATTCAGGATATAGACTCATGCATCAAAAATTAAACGATGGTAAAAATTAATTCCCGTTATTTAACGCGCTTTCAATAGACGTTTGAGTTCCGGGCAGCTATACTATATACAGAATCGATTCAGAAATCGTGAAGGAGATAGTTGAACATGACAATAGGAGATGTTATCAAAAAATACAGAAAGAATAAAGGTATGACACAGGAGGCAATGGCTGCTCGTCTCGGCGTGACCGCTCCCGCTGTGAATAAATGGGAAAAAGGTAACACGTTGCCGGATGTCGCTTTGCTTGCTCCAATCGCACGGCTGCTTGGTATTACTACAGATGAACTTCTGTCCTTTAAAGATGAGCTGACAGACGAAGAAATTGACCAATATCTTTCAAAGATTCAAAAGGACTTGGAGAGCAAAGGCTTCCATGATGTATTTCTTTCCGTAAAGGAAAAAGTCGAGGAATATCCTAATTGCGAAAAGCTGATTTGGCAGGCGGCAGTCATTCTGGACGCAAAACGAATGACAACAGAACTTCCAAACAAAGACAGGTATGATAATGTGATATCCGGATGGTATGAGAGGTGTTTGCTCTCAACGGACGAACGGATCCGTGATCAGGCAGCGGATTCGCTGTTCCATATGTTTATTCGGAATGAGGATTATGAAAAAGCAGCTCAATATTTGGATTATTTCTCTCTGGAAAATCCAGAACGCAAGCGCAAGGAGGCACTTGTAAACAGTAAAACAGGAAAACGAACGGAAGCCTACCGCGCATACGAGGAATTGATTTATATCGGATATCAGCACATACAGATGACGTTGAATGATCTGCGCATCCTCTACATGGAGGACGATGATCATGAAATGGCAAAAAAGCTGGTTGAAGTTTCGTCCTCTGCTGCATCCACATTTGAAATGGGTAAATATAATGAGATCTGTTGGGGACTGGATGTTGCAGCATGGGAAAAGGATGTTGCGTGGACAGCACAGCTTATGCGAGAGATCTTGGATAGTATTGGAACGATAGGTGATTTTACAAAATCAAAGCTTTATCAACATATGGCGCTGAAAACGGTCGATCCTGATTTTTCGGCCGTCGTAAAGCGGGAGCTTTTGAAGTCTCTTGGAGATGAATCGTTCAATTATATGCAGGGAAATGAAGATTGGGAGAAACTGAAAAGCGATGTTTATTAGTAACCCCATTAAATCGTTAGGGCAACTGTTTTTGAGGTAAAAAATCTGACATTAAGCCGTTTTAGAACGTGAACTTTGAGGGGCAAGGTGTTTATACCTTACCCCTCGATTTTGCGTATTGTAAGCTCGTGTGAAATCGTATAACGGGATAAGGTGAGCAAACTGCGATAAACCCTTTGTTTTCAGGGCTTCCGGAGGACTTTATTACCGATCTGTAACGGGTGGTAACAGCCTAAGATTTTGACGGTTTCAAATTCCCGTTGCCGAAGAGTGGATCAGAGCGGCAAATCGGTAAACTGCGGATACCCTTTCATATCACTTTAAACCGCTTCCACCTACCGGATTTTTGCCGGGCCAGGAAGATCGCCGCCCGAACCGTCCAGTCCGCCGCCATGGCGAAGGCGATGCCGATCACGCCCATGCGCAGCGTCAGCCCCAGGATGTAGGACAGCACCAGCCGGCAGCCCAGTGTGGACGCTACGGACACGACCATGGTGTATTTCACGTCCCCCGCCGCCCGCAGGCCGGAGCTCAGGCCCCCGCTGAAGGGATAGACGAAGGCGTTGAACACGTTGTGGATGACCACCAGCTGGAACACCAGAGCCTTCGTCTCCGGCTCCAGGGCGTATACCCGCATGAAAAGCGGCGTGGCCGCCAGAATGAGCCCGTTCCAGACCACGGAGATGGCTACTGTAAGCCGATTGAGCTTTTTGAGATACGCCGCCGCGGCCTCCGTATCCCCCGCGCCCATGCACCGGCCTATGACCGTGATATACACCGGCCCCATGGCCACCCCCGCCAGCGCCGCCAGGGACCAGATACTTTGCGCCACGCCGTTGGCCGCGATCTGGTAGGTGCCGAACAGGGCCACGATGCTGGAAAGGGCCACCTTCACCAGCTGGAAGATGCCGTTTTCCGCCCCGTTGGGAACGGCCACGCCCAGGATGCTCTTCAGCATGGGCCCATCCCAGCGGAAGATCCATGCCTTCTCATAGGCTACCTCCCGCCTGGGTCCGAAGCACAGCGCCGTGATGGCTGCGGCGGAGAACACCCGGGCGATCAGGGACGGCCAGGCCACGCCCGCCACCCCGGCCTTCAGCACGAACACGCCGATCAGGTTGCCGATGACGTTGATGACATTGGAAATAACGGAGATATACATGGTCACTTTCGTCTTGCCGATGCTGCGGTAGACGGCGGCTCCCGCGTTGTACACAGCCAGTGCCGGATAGGAGTAGGCGGAGATGCGCAGATAGGTTACGCAGGCGGCCATCACGTCCCCCTCCACCTTGCCGAACAGCAGCCGCAGGATAGACCGGCCCGCCGCCAGCACCAGGATCATCAGCGCCAGGGAGAACACCGTGGAGAACATCAGAAGCTGGCTGGCGGAGCGCCCGGCGCTGGACCTGTCGGCCCGGCCAAGATACTGGCTCACTACCACCGCGCCGCCGGAGGCCAGTGCGGTGAAGAAGTAAATGAAGATGGTGTTGAACTGGTTGACCAGAGACACGCCGGATACGGCGGCCTCTCCCGCGTAGCTGATGACCAGTGTATCCGCCAGGCCCACCAGCATGGCCAGAAGCTGCTCAAGAAACAGCGGCACGATCATCGCCCGCAGTTGCCGGTTCGTAAACACCACGCTCTTCGTCATCATACCTGCCTCCAATACAAAAATGCGGACACCGGGGAGCGCCGCTCTCCATGTCCGCATTATAACTGTTTGATCTCGTTATATCAAATACCTTGTTTATATGCCTTATCCATGCCCAAAAAGCATGAAATGAAATAGTAGACAGCTAGGGCCACAAACAATAGGCTCGGTAGGTAAGGCCCAGAAACAGCTTCAGGACGATATACAAAGCATTGATGACGATGCTACGATAGAGATTCACGTCTGTGCGGAAACGCACATCGGCCAGATACCGCGCCCCAAGGATCAAGACGCCCTGGGGGCGCACAGGCTCGGAGCGCCAGCGGCTGGTCTGGGCTATCCGCAAGATCACCGGGGCTGAAAGCAAGTACATGGGAACGCCAGCTTCGCCTACAGGTGGACTACTTCACCATCGACCGCAACGGCAACGTGACCTTCGATGCCTGCGCCGATTCATCCTGCAAGGTCAGGAAGGCAGTGGCCAAATTGAAGGCCATGAAGCTCGATGAAGTTGTAAGAAAGGCGGAAGTCTGCATTGAGGAAAAAAGGGCGCCTGTATCTACTCCATTTTCCCCTATTAGTTTATAGAATCTCGTCATTTTCGCCCTCGTAGTATGGACCTGTTACAATTCTTTCGTTTTGTAACAGGTCCACTCGTATGACTTTAAATGTATTTTACCTTCATGTACTGATTGAGTATATATTGCATATTTTGCGATCAGATAAAATCGCTACTGTGATTCGTATCAATGGGGAGGTAGGTCAAATAGTCGCTACGAATCCATCCTTGATACAGGTCGTATCCGTTAGCATCTTCCACATATCGCCGGATCCTTACGACATCCGAATACTATACAGATTTAATAAGACTTAACCGGGATAATTTTTTATTTCAACAATTATAGCACAATTATTCTTCTTTTTATCACGTTAAATACTGAAAGCTCATAGGGTCCATGGGCGCTGCGGTAGCGCTTGCCCTTACCTCAAAATGCAAATGGGGGCCAGTGGAATTACCCGTTGAACCGACATAGCCAACAATTTGCCCTTGGGAAACGGTTTCCCCTTGGGAGACGGTGATTTTGGACATATGACCATACAATGTGGTATAGCCGTTTCCATGGTTTATCATCACACAATTGCCGTAGCCGCCATTCCAACCGGCCAAAATTACTGTGCCACCGCTAGCAGCCCATATGTTTGAACCGTAGCTGGCTCCAATATCAACGCCGTTGTGGGAACGAGTGTATCCGTACAATGAAAGATACCGGGGCCCGAATTTGGATGTCAAATACTTTGTGTAGCTTGGCCATATCATCCACGACCCACTGCTGGATGCTGTGGCATCGCTCGCAGTGGGCGCGCTGTTCCCACCTTGAGATCGCTGAGCAGCTAGGGCTGCAAGTCGTGCAGCTTCCTCTGCGGCTCTGGCATTCGCTAACTCCTTTTCTTTCTCTATGATGAGCGCGGATACTTCAGCCTGGGTCCGCTCCTCCTGCTCCATGACTTCGTTGTACTCGTCAATGTTGCTTTCCATTTGCTCAATGAGAAGGCAGGCGGAGGCAATATCTGTTTCAAGCTGTGTTTTCTTTGTTTCTAGCTCCTGTCGGTTGACAGTGTTTTTCGCATACATCTCCTCGGCCTGGGCCTCTAATGCCTCTACGTTCTCGCGGGCCGCGATATAATCTGCCTCTAGCCGCTCATCATAATCCATGACCTCATTTACAAGGTCTAATCGTGTAAGAAAGTCGGAGAAACTAGTCGCTCGGAATAAAACATCCAAATAGCTGATATTGGAATTTTCCTCCATCTCACGGACACGAGTAAGCCATAGTTCACGCTGGTATTCTTCTTTTCCTCTGGCCTCTGCAAGGTCGCTCTGTATGTTTGAGAGCAGGCTGTCGATAATGTCGATCTGTTCCTGGATAACGTCCAGTTCCTCCTGGGCCGCCAAGTTCTTTTTATCCAGGATCAGCTTCTTCTCCAAGGTGTTGACCTTTTCATAATCCAGGCTGTCAATCTCTGCCTGTATCTCATCCATCCGCCTCTGGATCTCGCTCTTTTGGGCATTGAGGTCGTCGATTTCCGTCTGGATGGATTCACTTGTTGAAGCGTAAGCTCTATTTCCGCCCAAAAAGTCGGCGAATGACATGACCATCGAAAAAACGAGAATTGCCCCTGCGCTTTTAATCAGTTTATCTTTCAAGTAAAACATATCCCTGGTTCTTTTGAGAAGTCCGCCTACGGCATATACCAAGGCGGGTGAAGCCATATTGCTCAGTCGAAGTTTGAAACAGCACGTTATCGTTACTTTTTGTAATTTATAGCACGCCTTTTCCTTTTTGTGGACCAAATAACGCAAGAGGGAGGTTTCAGACTGTAAAATGCAGATTCTGAAGCTTCCTTGACAGATAGCGCGGAGTTAGTATAAGGTAGAAGAGTACAGAGGGGAGGTGTGGAAATGAGGATCGCGGTATGTGACGACAATGAGCCGTTTTGCGGTGCGTTCTGCAATAGGCTGGAAGAACAGTTCACGGCAAAACGGTGGGAGTTTGATTATGAGATGTTTCTGTCAGGCGACGCACTCCTGGCCTCCGATCTGACGGACGTGCAAGTGGTGTTTTTGGATATAGATATGCCGGACACCGATGGCATGGAGACAGCCCGGCTGTTGCGGGAAAAGTCAGAGGACGTGATCATCATATTTGTGACTGCCTTTCCCGAATACGCCCTGAAAGGCTATTGGGTGGGGGCGATGCTATATCTGCTGAAAGAATCTCTGGACGAACAGCTCCCGGCCTGTATTGGCGCCATTATAGAGAAGCTGTCCGACGTCCGGAAATATATCAGAGTACAGACGCCGGACAAGTTTCTGAATATGCACATAAAGGATATTTTGTACTTTGAGGGGACGCCCGCAAAGAGGGTGATGCTCCACACGCGGACTGGTGAGCCGGTGGTGTGCATAGGCCGTCTGGGGGAATATGAGAAGCGGATGACGGAGCTTGATTTTCTGCGGATACAGAAAGGTTATCTTGTGAATATGCGGCACATTGAGGACATCCGCAATTACACGGCCAAGCTCACGGACGGCGAGGCCCTTCGCGTCTCCCGGAAGGATTACAGCGAGATCACAAGGCGGTATGTGACGTGGAAAGTGAGGCAGATATAAAAAATGAGTGGGCCAAATACATCCACGTTGGCGACAGCTCTCGCTATGTCCGGCGGCATCTTGGACTGGTATAGTATCGGGTTGCAGATCATAAACTGTGCGGCCTTAGTCCTTTTGGCAAGTGGCTTTTCCGCAAAAAGACGTGGGAAACGGAAGTATTGGGCATCTATTGCCGTGTTAGTTCTACTGAAGATCGCAACGAACCGGATATATACAGTTTCTGTTTTCTATACTATATTGAAAGCAGGGGGTGTTACGGGCGTCGTATTATCCGGCGAAGCAATCTTGAAAATGGGCGCCGATATGCTTATGTTGGCGCTTTGGCAGATCTATGCGCTGCAAACCGGGTTTATCAAGGCATTTTTTCTCTCGCTTCTTGGGTCATCCTATTTGAATATTGCCGACACGATCATGGGAAATCTGTTGCGCTCATCACTGATCGACCAAGAGGCATTTTCCGGCATCACGAGCGGTGAGATCATCCTGTCGGATTACTGTCAAAAAGCGATCGCACTGCTTGTTATTTTTTTCGTATATATATGGGCAAAAAACCACTACCAGAGGAATCTTTCATCCCCTGGTGAATGGCTGCGGGTGATGATCGTCCCATTGTTTACGCTGATCGCCGGTATACCGCTGGGAAACCTTCTGGCATCGACACCCCATTGGGCGGATTCGCTCTTGATTCTGGCGCTTATGCTATTGGCAGGAGACATTGTGTCTGTTCCTTTGGTGAACTACTTGGAGAAGCAACGGGATGTGGAAAAGAACAATCTCATCCTATGCCAAGCCGTGAAACTGGAATCAGAACATATTGCCTCTTTGGAACGCCGTTATACGCAGCAGCGGGCGCAGACCCACGATTTCAAAAATCAGCTTGCCATCCTCCGGGACATGGCCCGGCACAACGCACCGCTGGAAGAATTCTCGGCCTATCTCAATTCCATGCTGGAGATCGACATTCCAGGCGTTTTGTACATCAACACCCACCGCACGGTGGTGGACATCATCATGAGTGAAAAGTTCCCGGTGGCAAAGGAAAGGGGTATTGACTTTCAGTTCCAGCTTGACGATCTGACGGACTTTCCCATGCCGGACAACGCCTTGGTGGTGGTGCTGACAAATCTTATTGACAATGCAATCGAAGCCTGCGGGAAGATACCCCAAGTATCGAATCGGCACATTTGGATGCGGATGAAAGTGGAGAAGCAGAGCGCGCTGCTGGGCATAGATAACACGACCAGTGAGCCAGTGGTGATTCGAGACAATATGGTTCGAACTACCAAAGCCGACACGCTGGCCCATGGCTACGGGCTTAAAAATGTGGCGGCCATGATAGAGCAAAGCGGCGGGATGTGGTTCATCGAATACCACGACGCAGACAAAAAATTCTGCTTCTCCGCCAGCCTCCCGATGAAAATGGAATAAGGTTGGAATAGGAAAAAACATAGCTCCACAATCCTGACAAGCAGGGCATGATGGTACGCGCATGCCCTGCTCGCTGGGATTGTAACCGTTCATTTTTGACAATTATCTTTCCAAGTATGGTCTTGACGCCATCGTGAAGAAGCCAAACACCGCAGAGGTCGGGACCCCGCAACGGCCACCGCGCCATACAAGCAGCGCGGCACATAAAATGCAACGCGCCAGGGCGGAAAGCCTTGGCGCGTCGGCACAATATAACGATAACGCAGTCGATACCATTGTATCAAACTGCGTTACCAGTTATGGTGGCGGGAGGAGGATTTGAACCTCCGACCTCCGGGTTATGAGCCCGACGAGCTACCAGACTGCTCTATCCCGCGTCATGTGGGAATGTTATGATATCATAGCCGCCCGCTGTTGTCAAGTGCTTTTTCTGTCGTAAACGCCTGTAAACGGACGGGCCGCGAAAAACGGCCCGTCCCAGGGGCGTTACTTCTTCAGGGACTGGATGAACTCGTAGATGGCCTGGGCGGAGTTGAAATTCTCCGGCTCCAGATCGGCCATGGAGATCTCTACGTCGAACTGGTCCATGATCTCGTTGACCAGGGCGGTGATGTCGAAGGAGCCCAGGATACCGTCGTCGATGAGGGCGGTCTCCGTCTCAAAATCCACGTCCGGGCGCAGGTCCTGCAATATTTCCATCAGATCTTCCATTGTTATCGTTCCTCCTCCGAAATGGATGGTATGGTCAGTTTTGGCCGGTGAGCTTTTTCTCCTGCTCCAGCAGGTACCGGCCGCGCTCCCTGAGCCGCCGGGCGGGAATGCCCGCGTACACGCCCCAGGGCTCCGTGGAGCGGTTGATGAGGCTCATGGCGCCGAAGGAACAGCCCTCCGCCATGCGCACGCCGGGCAGCACCACGCAGCCGGCGCCCAAAATGACGTGTTTTTCCATGGTGATGGGCGCCGATATCTCACGCCGGAAGGCGGCGGGGACGGTGGGGTTCGTAAGGCACACGCCGGAGTAGTCGTCGCTGGTGGCGTACAGGGTGCAGCGGGAGCTCATGCCGGCGAAGTCGCATATGGTCACGCCGGCCTTACCGGCGTAAAGCTCGCAGTTGGAGCTTATATGCACATAGCTGCCCACGGTGATCGCGCCGTTCAAGATGGTGAAATCGTCGATGAGCACATGGCTGCCCAGACTGATCTGCTCCGGGGTATAGATACGGCAGGTACGGCTGACCAGCACCTGGCGGCCCAGGGCCTTGAAGCCCATCTCCTGGAGCTCTTTTTTACTGTAATAGGGGTCCAGCTTCATGGCGCACACCTCTTTTGCGTATCTTAGCACACTCCCCCGGCAGTTGCAACCGTCAAAACACCAGCCCTGTACTCAAAGGGTACTCATAATACTCCGCTCCGGCCAGGCCGTAGATACGCCCGGCGAAGCACAGCGTCCCGTCCCCGCCGAACCATATCCGATCGGTCTGGGTGTTGTCGGGTGAGGTGGTACGGTCCCGCTGGCCCTGGAAAAACGCCGCGTCGGCGATCCCCTCGCCGGTGCCGAACTGGCGGGTGAACTCGTCGCCCAGCAGGGCCTGCTGCAAATTTCTGAGCTCGTTTTCGTCCTGGCCCAGCAGCGCCAGAAGCTCCGGCCCTGTCAGCGCCTGGCCGGAGAGCAGGTCCAGATTGTAGGGCGTGTACTCCGTCCAGTCATTGGGCCCGCCCTGGATCATCACCACGCTCAGTATCCGCCCGCCGGCGCCCTTGGCGGCCTCATAGTGAAGATCACACAGGGGGTCCTCCGCCACGGAGGAAAACGCGCTGTCGATGGCGGCGTTTATCTCCTCCGCGCCGGGGCAGTCCAGCGTGATCCGGGGCAGCGCATGCCCGCCCGGCTGCGGGGCCTCCACGCACTCGTCCACGGTCAGGGCGGTGAAGTCGGGCAGGTCCGCCGGGGCGGGCACGTCCTCGGTGGAGATGGTGCCGTCGCCTATGGCGGCGCCCTCCCCGTAGGCCGGGTCCTCCGGCGCGTTCTGGGGCGCCATGGGGTCCTCCGGATCGGGCGTGACGGCCGCGCCGCCGCCCTCGATCTGCCGGCGGATGTCCGTCAGCGCGTCCTCCACGCCGCACGCCGCCAGCAGGCACACGCACAGCGCCAGCGCAAGGATGGGGATATATCGTCTCATGAAAGAAAACTCCTTTCTCATTTCATAAGGGCTTTGTATGCCCGGAAAGCGGACGGGACGGGATAGCCCTCCGCCCGCTGGGCGCTGTCCGTCCAGACGAACCGGTCCGGCGCGGCGGCGCATTTTATATACCAGCCGGTCATGTGCCACTCCAGGTGGGTGAAGATATGCACGGCCTGGCCGCAGGGGGCGGCCTCCTCCGGGGCGCAGCCCCAGGCCGCCGCCTGGCGGAGCGCTTGGCTCCGGGTGAGGGCGCCCTCCACATTGGGGAATTCCCACAGCCCGGCCAGCAGCCCCTTATCGGGCCGTCTGACCAGGGCGATACGCCCGTTCCGCTCCAGCAGGAACACCGTCCTGCGCTGGACCCGCCGGGGCGCCTTGTAAGGCATGACGGGCCAGTCCGTCTCCCGCCCGGCCCTGTGGGCGGCGCAGCGGTCCGCCAGCGGGCACGCCTCGCAGTCCGGGGTGCCCGGCAGGCACACCGTCTCTCCCAGCTCCATGAGGGCGGAGGTGAATTCCCCGCATTTCCCCCCCGCCGGGTACTGCCGCCGCAGCGCCTCCCGGAAGGCGTCCTTCACCTTCCGCTCCCCAATGCTGTCCGCACAGCAGGTGAGCCGGGCGCAGATACGCAGCACGTTCCCGTCCACCGCGGGCTCCGGCAGGCCGAAGGCGATGGAGGCCACCGCTCCGGCGGTGTACTCTCCGACGCCCGGCAGGGACCGCAGGGCCTTCACATCCGCGGGAAGCGCCCCGCCGTACCGCTCCGTCACAAGAATGGCGGCCCGGCGCAGGTTCCGGGCCCGGGAGTAGTAGCCCAGACCCTCCCACAGCTTCAGCACCGCCTCCTCCGGGGCGGCGGCCAGATCCGCCAGGGTGGGCAGGGCGGCCATGAACCGCTCAAAGTATCCCCGGGCCGCCTCGATACGGGTCTGCTGGAGCATGATCTCCGACACCCACACCCGATAGGGCGTCGGATCCCGCCGCCAGGGCAGATCCCGGGCGTTGGCCTCGTACCAGGGGACGAGGACCTCCGCCATCGTCTCCGGAAGCTTCTCCACGCGCACCCCCCTTTCCCGTCCCTATTAAATCACGTCCGCTCCGTCCGGTCAAGCGGGATACGGGCGGGCCGGGTCCGTATCTGCGCAAAAAGCGGCCCGGCGGAGGGCCCGGATTTGTGCAATTCGGCGGTTGACAAAACCCGGCGGCAACTGTATCATTTTCAGATAGTGAACCACAATATGCAGTGTCTTTTTACCGATTCGCTTTCCGTCGGCAAGGCGCGACAGAACGATCCTTTACCTGGTCTCTTGCCGAACTGGCAGGGGCTTTTTTTTCTGCCCATTCATCCACAAAATCATACATATAAAAGGAGAGAGCGATGAATCTTATCTATGGGATCAAGGACAAGCCGAAATTTGGCCAGGTCGTGCTGTTCGCCATCCAGCAGCTTCTGGCGATCATGGCCGCCACCATCGCGGTGCCAGCCGTTGTCAACTCCGGCTGCGGCACGGCGCTGACCGCCTCCGCCGCCATCTTTGGCGCCGGTATGGGCACCTTCGTGTACCTGATTTTCACCAAGAGTGCCAGCCCCGTGTTTCTGGGGTCCTCCTTCGCGTTCATCGGCTCCATGATGAGCGCCTTTTCCGGCGCGGCCAGTATGGCGGTGGGCTACTGGGGCCTGATCATCGGCGCGTTTATGGCGGGCGCGGTGTATGTGGTGCTGGCCATCGTCATCAAGGTCTGCGGCGTGGCGTGGATCAACAAGCTCATGCCCCCGGTCATCATCGGGCCCACCGTGGCCATCATCGGTCTGTCTCTGGCGGGCAACGCCGTGGGCGATCTGACCAGCTCCAGCGTGGAGGGCGGCTCGGTCTATGTGGCCATCGTCTGCGGCCTGGTGACCCTGGCGGCCACCATCCTGGCCTCCACCTACGGCAAGAAGATGGTCCGCATGGTCCCCTTCATCATCGGCATCCTGGCCGGCTACGCCTGCGCCAGCCTGTTCGCTCTGCTGGGCTACACCACCGGCAACCCGGCGTTCAAGGTCATCAATTATGACGCTCTGGCCAATGTGGGCTTCGTGGCGGCTCCCGACTTTACCTTCCTGCTGGGCGGCAGTCTCAAGGACATCACCCCCACTTATCTTCTCACCCTGTTCACCGCCTATGTACCGGTGGCCTTCGTGGTGTTCGCGGAGCATTTGGCGGACCACAAGAACCTGAGCTCCATCATCGGCACCGACCTGCTGGAGACGCCCGGCCTGACCCGGACCCTGCTGGGCGACGGTGTGGGCTCCATGGTGGGCGCGGTCTTTGGCGGCTGCCCCAATACCACCTACGGCGAGTCCATCGCCTGCGTGGCCATCACCCGCAACGCCTCCACCGTCAGTATCTGGGGCGCGGCGGTGCTGTGTATCATCGTCAGCTTCATCTCCCCGCTGATGGCCTTTTTGCAGACCATCCCCTCCTGCGTCATGGGCGGCGTGTGCGTGGCGCTGTACGGCTTCATCGCCATGAGCGGCTTCAAAATGCTCCAGGGCGTGGACCTGAACAAGAACCGCAACCTGTTCGTGGCGTCCATCATCTTCATCACCGGCGTGGGCGGCCTGTCCGTCAGCTTCGGCGCGGTGGAGATCCGTACCGTGGCCTGCTCCCTGATCCTGGGTATCCTGGCCAATGTGATGCTCTCCAAGGAGAAGGACGAGCAGACGGTCCCGGCGGAGAACGGAACGGAAGGGACGAAATGAGTTCCCCGGTCCGGCCCGCTGGCCAGACCCGGCAGAGTATGATATAATGGCCAGCGGCGACATGCCGCTGGCCATTTTCAGGAGGATCACATGCTGGAGGAAAGACGGCTCATCGAGCCCATTGCCCATATCGAGACGGACCTGTCCACCAAGTTCGGCCTGCCCCGGCAGAGCGGACTGGCGCCGGCCCTGCGGGCCCGGATGGTGTTTGGACCGAAATACCGGGACCCGGTGGCCTTCCGGGGGCTGGAGGGTTTTTCCCATATCTGGCTGATCTGGGGCTTTTCGGCCAACGAGCGGGACGGCTTTGCCGCCACGGTGAAGCCCCCCAGACTGGGAGGCAACAGGCGCATGGGCGTTTTTGCCACCCGGTCCCCCTACCGGCCCAACGGTCTGGGGCTGTCCTGCGTGGAGCTCGTGGCGCTCACGCGGGACGAGAAGCTGGGCCCGGTGCTGACCGTTGCCGGCGCGGATCTGATGGACGGCACGCCCATCTATGACGTGAAGCCTTATCTGCCCTATACCGACAGCCGTCCCGGGGCGGTGGGCGGCTTCGCGGAGGATGTGCTGGACTACGCTCTGGAGGTGGATTTCCCTCCGGCGCTGCTCTCGCGCATACCGGAGGACAGGCGGGAGGCGCTGCTGGAGCTGCTGGCCCAGGACCCCCGCCCGGCCTACATCGACGATCCCGCCCGGCGGTACGGGTTCAACTATCTCACATTCGACGTGCGCTTCACCGTGGCGGACGGCCGGCTGACGGTGGTGGACGTTGTAGACCTGCAAAAGGAGAACGCTCTATGAAAGCCATCGTATCCGTATTTTCCAAGGACCGTATCGGTATCATCGCGGACGTTTGCACGGTGCTGGCCCGGATGAAGGTGAACGTGCTGGACCTGAGCCAGACCATCATGGACGGGGTGTTCACCATGGTCATGCTGGTGGACACCGCCACCTCCGCGCTGACCTTCGACCAGATCCAGACCACCCTGACCGAACAGGGCCGGGCCATGGACCTGAACATCCGTATCCAGCGCAAGGACATCTTCGACGCCATGCACCAGATATAATGATCATTACGAGGTGACGGCATGCTGAACACCATAGACATTTTACAGACTCTGGACATGCTGGACCGGCAACATCTGGACATCCGCACGGTCACCATGGGTGTGAATCTGCTGGACTGCGCCGGCGGGGACATCGACGCCTGCGCCCGGCGCGTCTACGATAAGATATGCCGCCGGGCGGAGAAGCTGCTGCCTGTGACAAGGGGTATCGAGGCGGAGCTCGGCATCCCCATCGTCAACAAGCGTATCTCCGTGACCCCCATCGCCATGGTGGCCCAGGCCAGCGGCGCCGCGGACTATACCCCCGTGGCCATGGCCATGGACCGGGCGGCCAAGACCTGCGGCGTGGACTTCATCGGCGGGTTCTCCGCCCTGGTGCAAAAGGGCTTCACCGACGGGGACCGGAAGCTGGTGGAGAGCATCCCCCGGGCCCTGGCGGAGACGGATCTGGTGTGCGCCAGCGTGAACGTGGGCTCCACCAAGGCGGGTATCAACATGGACGCGGTGGCGGCCATGGGCCGGATCGTGAAGGCCACCGCCGCCGCCACGGCGGACCGGGGCAGTATCGGCTGCGCCAAGCTGGTGGTGTTTTGCAACGCGGTGGAGGATAATCCCTTCATGGCCGGCGCCTTTCACGGGCCGGGAGAGCCGGAGTGCGCCGTCAATGTGGGCGTGTCCGGTCCCGGCGTGGTGTACAGCGCCTTGCAGGGGGTGCGGGGCAAGAGCTTTGACGAGGTGGCGGAGCTGGTGAAAAAGACCGCCTTCCGTATCACCCGCATGGGCCAGCTGGTGGCCCGGACGGCCTCGGAGCGGCTGGGGGTGCCCTTTGGGGTGGTGGACCTGTCCTTGGCGCCCACCCCGGCGGTGGGGGACAGCGTGGCCCGGATATTGGAGGAGATGGGCCTTGCGGTCTGCGGCGCCCACGGCACCACGGCGGCTCTGGCCCTTTTGAACGACGCGGTGAAAAAGGGCGGCCTGATGGCCTCCGGCCGGGTGGGCGGCCTGTCCGGGGCCTTTATCCCGGTCAGCGAGGACGAGGGCATGATCGCCGCGGCCCGGGCCGGGACGCTGACGGTGGATAAGCTGGAGGCCATGACCAGCGTCTGCTCCGTGGGGCTGGACATGATCGCCGTGCCCGGGGACACCCCGGCGGAGACCATCGCCGCCATCATCGCCGACGAGGCGGCCATCGGCATGGTCAACAACAAGACCACCGCCGTGCGGCTCATCCCCGCGGCGGGCTGCCGGGTGGGGGACAGCGTGGACTTCGGCGGACTTCTGGGCACCGCCCCCATCATGCCGGTCCACCCGGAGAGCGCCGCCGCCTTCATCGCCCGGGGCGGACACATCCCCGCGCCTCTGCACAGCCTGAAAAATTGAAGAAAAAGCGGGCGTGCCACCCAGGGAGGCACGCCCGCTTCATTTAATAACCGGTCAGTCCAGCACGACCTGACTGAGCCACCGGGGGATCAGCGCACCGTCGGACGCGCCCTCCGGGCAGACGCCGGTCACACAGCCGAAAGACCCGTCGCCCGCTTTCAGCACATAATATACCGACTGCCCGTCGCTGTCGATCCAGTCCGCGAACAGGCTGCCGAGATCATCCGTGGCGAATCCCACGGCCTGGGGAACGGCGCCGCGCGCCAGGTCCGAGGCGGCGAACGCCTCCAGATCCGCCGGCATCGAAGTCCCCGCCGCCGCAAAGTACTCCGCCCCATAACGGTAGGCGGTGACGCGCGTGTTTCCCCTGACGAAGGTGACGGTGCGCGGGGCGTCCGGCCCGGCGACCTCCTCCGGGACCATGGTAAAGCCCTGGGGCAGATAAAACCGGCCCACGCCCTCCGCCACATATTCCTGGGGGGCGTTCGGGTCCGCCGTCTCGTTGGGAGCCGGCGTGCGCACGGCTTCGGCGGCCTCTTCCAGAGGCATGGGGGCCGCCGCCGGTCCGCTGTCCTCGGCACATCCGCTCAGCAGCGCGCCGCACAGACAAAAAACCAACAGGATCGGGAGACTCTTTTTCATTCTGTATCTCCTTTCCGGGACCGCAGGCCGCCGGATATGTCCGCATTATACAGCACAGGGGGATATTTGTAAATAATTTGGAAAAAGTTTCCTATTTTTGAAACATCATGCGTATAATTTGCGGTGGTTTGGGACAGAATAGGCCGTGCAAGACCATTTAGTCTGATCGAAAAGGAGTCTTTTTCATGGTCATCGACAGGATAGCTCTGATCCTTGCCATCATCGGCGGACTGAACTGGGGCAGCGTGGGTCTGTTCCGGTTCGATATCGTCGCGTGGATCTTTGGCGGGCAGACCAATCCGGTGAGCCGGGTGGTCTACACGCTGGTGGGTCTGGCGGCGCTGTGGTGCATTTCGCTGCTGTTCCGCGCCCGGGACGAGGCGGACGAAGAGGCGTAAATGCGCCGTAAAAATGAATGAGACCGGGGCCCGTCAGGGTCCCGGTCCGGTATATTTTGGGATTCACTCGGTCTTGCCGTCCTCGCCGGTCAGCTCGAACTCCAGGGTCTCGCCGCAGGCGGGACAGTCGATGGAGCCCTGGGCCAGATCGCTCTCGCTGAAAGTCACGGTCTCGCCGCAGGCGGGGCACTTGACGTCGTAATAGACGGTCTTGCCGTCCCAGTCCTCGATCTCCAGGTCCTCGTTGTCCTCGTCGTCCGGCTGGCCGAAGAGGATATCCTCCACATCGGACAGATCGTCGCTGACGGCGTCCAGCCCGTCGGCGAGCTCCGCTACGTCCCCGGCCAGGTCCTCCTGATCCAGCGCCAGATCCTCCAGCACGTCTAGGATGGCGGCCAGCAGCTTGCCCTCTTTGGTAGCGGCGTCTATGCCGTAGCCCTCGGCCAGGCCCTTCAGGTACGCGACTTTTTCAGAAGTGGTCATAATGGCAAAAGCCTCCTTAAATGGGTCAGCTTATCCGCGGGCGCGAAGGCTCAGCCCTTGGCCCGGCCCAGATATTCGCCGGTGCGGGTGTCGATCTCGATGCGCTCGCCGGGCTCGATGAACAGCGGGACCTTGATCTCCGCGCCGGTCTCCAGGGTGGCGGGCTTGGTGGCGTTGGTGGCCGTGTTGCCGGCGAAGCCCGGGTCGGTCTCGGTGATCTCCAGGGTGACGAAGTTGGGGGGATCCACGGCGAACACCACGCCCTTGTAGGAGCTGATGGTGCAGACCTCGTTCTCCTTGACGAAGCGGAAGCCGTCGGACAGCTTGCTCTTGTCGATGGGGACGAGCTCATAGGTCTCGCCGTCCATGAAGTAGTAGATATCGCCGTCGGCATAGCTGTATTCCATGTTCTTGCGCTCCACATAGGCGTTTTCGAACTTCTGGGTGGGGTTGAAGGAGGTCTCCACCACGGCGCCGGTGATGACGTTCTTCATCTTGGTGCGCACAAAGGGGGAGCCCTTGCCGGGCTTGACGTGCTGGAACTCGATGACCTGCATGACCTGGCCGTCCATCTCGAAGGTCACGCCGTTGCGGAATTCGCCTGCTGAAATCATATATTCATCCTCCGTTTGAGTGTTTGTTTCAACAACAAATCATTGTACAATAATTTTTCCTCTTTGACAACCCTCTTTTAGAGGATAATGAGCTCCCTGGGGGCCTTTGTCAGGTCCTCGGCGCCCCCGTCGCGGAGCCACAGCATATCCTCGATACGCACGCCGAACCGTCCGGGCAGGTAAATGCCCGGCTCCGCGGAGATCACCGCGCCCTCCGGCAGAGGCTCGTTGTTGCCCGGCCGGGCGCCCGGGTCCTCGTGTATCTCCAGACCGAGACTGTGGCCGAAGCTGTGGCCGAAATATTCCCCATAGCCCGCGTCCTCGATGACCTTCCGGGCGGCGCCGTCCACAGCCTGACCGGTGACGCCGGGGGCGGCGGCGGCGATACCCGCCTGCTGGGCGGCCAGCACGGTGTCGTAGACCCGGCGCATATCGTCCGTGGCGTGGCCCACCGCCACGGTGCGGGTCATGTCAGAGCAGTAGCCGTTGTACAGCGTGCCGAAGTCCATGGTCACGAAGTCGCCGTCCCGGATCACGTTGTCCCCGGGCACCCCGTGGGGCATGCTGCTCCGTGCCCCGGCCACCACGATGGGGTCGAAGGAGTTGCCCTCGCCGCCGTATTTGTACATCCGGTACACAAGCTCCGCGGCCACTTCCTTTTCCGTAAGGCCCGGGCGGATAAGGCCCAGCACCTCGTCCAGGGCCTTTTCCGCGATCCGCTGGGCGGCGACGATGGCGTCCACCTCGTCCCGGTCCTTTCTGGCCCGCAGGTCCCCCAGGACGCTCCCGGCGTCCGCCAGGGGCACGCCCACGGCCTTTTCCAGCCGGTCCCACTGGCTATGGCTGAGCCGGTCCGGCAGAGCGCCGGCCTTTTCAAAGCCGTTTTGGGCGAATATCTCCCCCAGGAGCCGGCTGAGGCCCCGGTCCTTGCCGACGCACAGCACCTCCATATCCCGGATGGCCTTTTCGGCCGCCTCCACATACCGGGAGTCGGTGATCACCCAGGCCCTGTCGCGGCCGATGACGGCGGCGCCGTCGTCGATGTGGAAGCCGCAGGCGTAGCGTATGCTGACCGGGTCCGTCACCACCAGGGCGGGCAGGGCGCCAAGGGCCTGCTGTATCTTCTTTACATGTGACATATCATTGCTCCTTTTCAGGTAAAAGATCGTTGCCGGCCGTCTCCGCCGGGACGCACAGGGGGAAGCGGACGGTGAACACGGTGCCGCCCCCGGCCCGGGGGCCTGCCTGGATGGCGCCGCCGTTGGCCACCACCGCGTCGTGGACGATGGCCAGCCCCAGACCGCTGCCGCCGGAGGCCCGGGACCGGGCCTTATCCACCCGGTAGAACCGGTCGAAAATATGTTCCATATCCCCCTCGGGGATACCGATACCCGTGTCCGCCACGGTGAGCAGGGCCTGACCGTCCGCCTGCCGGAGAGACAGGTACACGCTGCCGCCGGGCTGGTTGTACTTCACGGCGTTTTCCGCCAGGTTGAAGATGATCTGGTACAGGTCGTCCGCCGACGCCGCCGTGACGCACCCCTGGTCCAGGTCCGTCTCCAGCGTCACGTTCTGCTCCGCGGCCAGGGGCTCCAGCAGGTGCAGCGTCCGCTCCGCCACCGCCCTGATATCCACCGGCTCCGCCTGACGGGCCGTCACGCCGGAGTCCAGCTTGGTGAGGGTCATGAGCTTTTCCGTGATACGCTGGAGCCGGTCGGCCTCGCTGCCGATGTCCCGGGCGAATTCCCGCATGGTGGCCTCGTCCATGCCGTCGGACTGGGTGATACTGTCGGAGAGAAGCCGGATGGCGGCCAGGGGCGTGCGCAGCTCGTGGGAGGCGTCGGACACGAACCGGCGGCGGATCTCCTCGGTACTCTCCAGACGCCCGGTGAGGACGTTGAACTGCTCCGCCAGCTCCGCCAGCTCGTCCTTGCCCCTGACCGGCACCCGCTGGCTGTAATCCCCGTCCCGGACCACGTCCATGGCGGCGGACAGCCGCTTGATCCGTCGGGTCAGGGTGGAGGACGCCACGAAAATGAGCACCAGGCCCGCCCCGCCGAACAGCACCGACATGCTGCCCAGATTCTGTTGCAGGCCGGCGATGATGTCGCCCTGTTCGGTGTCGTATTCGTAAAGGCACACCGCGCCGGTGACGGCGCCGCCGTTCATCACCGGCACGGCGCAGCGGCTGGTGAAGGCGCCGGCGGTGTAGGAGTAGGCGCAGGAAAAGGGCGCGTATCCCTTCAGCGCGTCCTCCACGCCCCACAGGGCCCCGGCGTTCCCTGGGCTGCCGGCGTCGGCGCCGGTGTCATAGAGGATACGCCGGTCCTGGTCGGTGATGACCAGGCGGGTCATGGGGGCCGTGTCCAGAAGCTCCATGACTTGCTCCACGCTCTCGGCGGTGAGCTGCTCCAGAGCGGACAGGGAACTGGAGATGACCGAGCCCTGGCTCTGCAAGGCGCCCTGCTTGGTGGCGAACACCATGTCCCGGCTGACGAATATGGGATAGATGTTCAAAAACAGCAGCAGCGCCGCCGTGAACAGAGAGAAGATCGACGCAATCTTGAACCGGACGGAGACGAACCGTCTGGTCCTTTTTTCCTCAGTCCTTAAAATAGTAACCCACACCCCACTTGGTGATGATGCACGCCGGCCGGGCCGGGTCGCGCTCCAGCTTTTCCCGCAGACGGCGGATATGCACGTCCACCGTGCGGATGTCGCCCTGATAGTCGTAGCCCCAGACGAGATCCAGCAGGTTTTCCCGGGAATACACCTTGCCGGGGTTGCGCATGAGAAGCTCCGCCAGGTCGAACTCCTTCACCGTCAGGTCCACGGGCCGGCCGTCCGTCTCGGCGGAGCGGCGCTCCCGGTCCAGCGTGATGTGGCCCCGGGTCAGCCTGCCGCTCTCGTCCGGGCCGCCGCTCTGCTGGCCCGCCCGGCGCAGCAGCGCCCGGACCCGGGCCTTGAGCTCCAGGATGTTGAAGGGCTTGGTGATATAGTCGTCGGCGCCGTACTCGAAGCCGAGGAGCTTGTCGGTGTCCTCGCTCTTGGCGGTGAGCATGATGACGGGCACCGCGGAAAACTCCCGTATCTTCATGCAGGCGGAAAGGCCGTCCAGCTTCGGCATCATCAGGTCCAGCAGGATGAGGCTGTAGCCCCCGGTCCGGGCCATGTCCACCGCCGCCTGCCCGTCATAGCACACATCTACCTCGTAGCCCTCGTTTTCCAGATTAAATTTGATCCCCTTGACGAGCAGCTCCTCGTCGTCTACGACCAAAATCTTCACGGCGTTCTCTCCTCACTATAGCGCACATAGGGGGCGATGGCCCGGCACAGAGCGGGCCCCACGCCGGGCACCTGCTCCAGAGCCTCCGGTCCGTCGAAGGGACCGTGCTCCTCCCGCCAGTCCAGGATACGCTGGGCCAGCACCGGACCTACGCCCGGCAGATCCTCCAATTCTTCGGCGGTGGCGGCGTTCACGTTCAGCGCCGCCTGCTGCTGCCGGACGGCGGGCTCCGCCGGGGCCAGGCGCACCGGCTGCATATCCCGCCGGTCCCGGGCATACCAGCCCAGCACCGCCGCCGCCACGGCTCCGGTCAGGACCCAGAGGGCCCACGCCGGGACGCCGTTACCCTTTCCGGACATTTAAGAAAGTTTTCATAAAACAGTGGTTGCTTTTCCGATGGATTTTTCTTATAATAGGTTGAAAAGCATCTTCTAGGATATATCATACCATACTTTCCCGGAGAATGACATGAAAAAATTCAAGCTGTTGCCCCTTCTTCTGATCTTATCGCTGTTCGTGTCTGTGCTGTCCGTGCCCGCTCTGGCGCTGACCGGGCCGGAGATGGCGGGCATGAGCGCCGTGGCGACGGACGCGGCCACGGGACAGGTGTTGTTCGACAAGAGCAGCGATATGTCCGTGGAAGCGGGCGGAATGACGTTTCTCATGACGGCGCTGCTGGCGGGCGAGGCCGTTGACCGGCAGGACATTTTTATGGACGACGCCGTGGTGGTCACGGCGACGGGCGGCTATAACCTGGGGGAGGGCGCCGTGCTGGCCGATCCGGCTCTTGCCGAGGGCGAATCGCTGACGGTGGAGGACCTGCTGTACCTCATGCTCTTTGGGGGCGCCCAGGACGCGGCCAATGTGCTGGCGGAATATGTGGGCGGGTCCATTGACGCGTTCGTGGCGTCCATGAACGCCCGGGCCGCGGAGCTCGGCTGCACCGGCACCAATTTCGTGAACACCAACGGCGTGTCGGCGAACGGCCATTTTACCACCGCGCAGGATATCGCCCGGATCGCCAAGGCGGTCTTTGAAAACGCCACGCTGCGGCCGGTCCTTCAGGCGCCGAACCACACCACCGCCGCCACGGAGGTGAACGCCCCCCGGACGGTCACCAACCCGAACTCTCTGACGAGCGATGAATCCGGCCTGAAGTATGAGCACACCACCGCGGGCCTGCCCGTGCTGATGCCCATGGGCTGGGGCATAGTGGCCGCGGCAACCTATAACGAGATAACCGTCATCGCCGTGACGCTGGGCTGCGTGGACGACGCTACCCGCTGCACCGATATGGGGACCCTGTTCCGGTGGGTGTATGAGAACTACGGCTTCCAGACGCTCCTGAGCTCCACCGACATTTTGGACACCGTGCCCGTGTCGATGGGCGACCCGGAGGCCGTGGGCGTCCGGGCGGAGACCGGCATACGCATCATGCGGGCCAATGACCAGCCCCTGGGGGAGATCACCCATAAGATCACCTACCAGCATGAGACGGACGGCACGACCCTCACGGCGCCCATCGAGGTGGGCGCTTACCTGGGCGACGTGACGGTGTACATGGACGGCGTGGAGTACGGCACGTCCCGGCTGGTGGCGGCGTCCTCTGTGGAGATATCCCGGTCTCAGTACCTGCACAGCCAGCTGGATGTGCTCATGCAGTCCGAGTCTGTGCGCCAGATCATCAAAATACTCATTATCGTGCTGGGCGTGTATCTGCTTCTGGTCTGCTTCTATCTGCTCCAGCGGGTCCGCCATCTGCACAGCCTGCGCAAGGCCAGAAAGGAGCGGGCCCGGGCCCGCAGCCAGCAGGAGATCGAATGGCTGGATCTTGGGCAGGAGACGCCGGAGAGCGCTGAGCCGTCTGGTTATATCCGGCAGGAAGCCGGGGACCGGCCCGGCCCGGAGGGGGAGGACGGCGAGTACCCCGACGGGGAAGGCGAGTACCCCGACGAGAGCGGCGAGTACGCCGACGAAGACGGTGAGTACGCCGAAGAAGACGGCGAGTACGCCGAAGAAGACGGTGAGTACGCTGACGAGGACGGCGAGTACGCCGACGAAGACGGTGAGTACGCCGACGAGGACGGCGAGTATGCCGGCGAGGACGGCCGGGATGACGGCCTCCGCTATTGATGAGGCCCCGCCGGCTGACAGACACTGACAGAAAGCTGACCCGGAGAGCGAACGGCTCTCCGGGTTTTGTCATCGCGGCGGCCGCTCTCCGTCCGGGCGGGACAGAGCCCCGTCCCGGTAGGCCGTGGGCGGGCAGCCGAAGTGTTTTTTGAAAAGAGCGCTGAAATAGTGGGGGTCTTTGAACCCGGCGGCCCGGGCCACATGCCCGGCGGGCATGGCCGTGGTGCGCAGGAGCCGCCGGGCGAGCTCCAGCCGCTTTTCCGTGACGTACCCGGTAAAGGTGCGGCCCAGCTCCCGGCGGAACAGGGCGGACAGGTAGCTGGGGGTGATCCCGGCGTATCCGGCAGCGGCGCTCAGCGACAGGGACGGGTCGCCGATACGGCTGTGGATATATCCCAGGGCCAGACCCAGCGGCCCGGGCCTGTCCGCGCCGGCGGTCTCGTCCCGCAGGTCCAGCGCCGCGGCGAGGATGTCCTCCACCGCCTGGCGGACCTCCGCCTGATCCCCCGGCTCCGTCCAGGGGCCCAGGCGGCTGTATAACTGTTCCGGGGCGGCGCCCAGGGCGCTCACGGCCTGCCCGGCGGCGAACCGGACGGTCAGGACCACATAGTGGCGGAAGGGCCGGAAGGCCAGCGCTCCGGCCAGACCGGACAGATATTCCTCCGCGAACGCGCCCGCGTCCGCTCTGTGTCCCGTGGCCAGAAAGGCCCGAACGGGGGCCGGGTCCGCGCCGGCGGGACCCGCCGCCAGAAGGGCGCGCTCGTCTCCCGGCCCGGTGTCCCGCCGGGCAGCGCCGGGCCGCAGTATGTGCACCTCCGGACGGGTGAACCGCAGCGCCCACAGCCGGGACACCTCCCGCCAGCAGTCCGGCAGGTCCTCCAGCCGGGAGACCGGGCCGCTCACAGCCACATGCCAGTCCAGCAGGCCGCCCCGCTCGAACTGGGTCCGCACCGTCTCCACGCACCGGCGGATCAGGTCCGGCATCCGCCCGCCCTGGATGAGCACCGCCGAAAGCTCCGGGCCGCAGGGGATGAGCTCATATTCGGAGTATTTCATGAAGTATGCCAGCAGACCGCTGCGGACCTGGCCGGCGGGGTCGGAAAAGAATCCCGCCGCGTCCGAGGGCTGGAGAGGCAGTTCCAGCAGCGCCAGGGCATACTCTGGCCCGCAGAGCTCCATGTCCAGCCGCCGGGCGATCTCCCGGGCCCGGTCCGGGGCAAGGAGCCCCGCCGCCAGCTGGTCGAAAAACCAGCGGCGGACAAAGGGCGCGAATTCCGGTTCCCCGAGGATGTCGTCCAGCGTCACGGCGTTGCCCCCTCCATCCGGTCATATATCGTGCGGCTGCTGGCCCGCTCCATCAGCTCCCAGTCCAGAGATCGGGACGCGCCGGGCTGGCCCTGGAGGATATGGATCAGTTCCTCCGCCGCCACCCGTCCCATCCGGCTGTGCCGGTGCCAGAGGGAGGTGATGTGTACGGGCCCGATCTGGCTGTAGTAGCTGTTGTCGAAGCTGACCACCGCCATATCCTCCGGCACGCGCCGGCCCATGGCCAGCAGTTCCCGGATCAGGTGGAAGGCCACCTCGTCGTTGTAGCAGATCACCGCCGTCACATCGCTGAGCCGCTCGGTCAGGAACCGGCGCAGAAGCTGGCTGTCCGGCCGCTCCAGCATGTCCAGCCGGTCCTGGGTGTCGTACCAGCAGAAGCGCCGGTCGGAGATGGACAGGCCCTGATCCCGGATGGCGGAGAGAGAGCCGTGATAGCGCTGGGGGCCCTGCACGTCGTCGGATTTGAAAATGCCGCCGATACGGGTGTGGCCCCGCTCGATGAGGTAACGGGCCAGCTTGTAGCCGCCGCCATAGTTGTCGTCGGCGATACAGGGTATGCCCGCCAGCTCCCCGTAAGCCCCGTGGAGGAACGCCATGGGGACGCCGGACCGGCGCAGCTGCTGATACAGGTCCGAGTTTGGGCTGGGCAGCGCGGTCTTGGAGCCCTCCACCAAAATGGCGGCCACAGGCCGCTCCAGCAGCTTCAGCAGTATCTCCCGCTCCCGGCTGACCTGGTTTTCCGTGGCAAAGACCACGATGGAGTAGCCGTGATCGGCAAAGACGTTCTGGGCGTCGTGGAGGATGGTGGGAAAGATATAGTCGTCCAGGAACGAGGATATGACGGCCACCTGCCGCCCGGCGGGACTGTCGGTCTTGCCGGTGGCGAAGGTGCCGCTGCCCTGGCGGGAGCGGATCACGCCCTCCTCCGTCAAAAGCCCCAGGGCCCGGCGGACAGTCTGACGGCTGACCTGAAAACGGCGGCACAGCGCCGCCTCCGTGGGCAGCCGGTGACCCTCCGTCCACTCCTGGGAGTACATCTCCTCCCGCAGTTGATCGGCCAGAAGCCGGTATTTCAGCGCCACGCCGGCAACACCTCCCGGTTATCGTAAACTGTGCGTTTTTTCGCCGCTGCCGGACCGTCCGGGACCGGCGTCGCAAAAAAGCCAAAAAATGGGACGAAAAAGCGGACGAATCACCCAAATTTGTCTGTTTTTATGGAGAATTACAATACAAATTTTGATATTCTCATAACGTTCTCCCCGGAGGGGACCGGATATTTTGGGCATATGAGCAATTTGCCGAAAGGGTTTTCTGTAGAAAGCCAGTCCGGAATCATAAAATTTCAAACTGATTATGCCACAAAATCAAAAATAATTCAACTAAAAATGGAAATAACCGGAGAAGTTTTCAAAAAGTTGTTTTTAAATGAAGTAAAACGAAAAAGATTTGTATTATTTAAATGAAACGAATTTGGTGAAATACACAAAAACCGGATTGACTTATCCGGGCATTTTTGCTTTAATACATATATCAATCACCCGGGCGCAGTCCGGGTAAATATTAGGAAGGAGCAGAATACATTATGAAGAAGATCCTTGCGCTTGTGCTGGCGCTGACCATGGTCCTGAGCCTGGGCGCCATCGCTTTTGCGGACGACGAGCCCATCAAGGTCGGTATCATCAACAACGACCCCAACGAGTCCGGCTACCGCACCGCCAATGTGGCTGACTTCGAGCGCGTTTTCTCCGAGGAGAACGGCTATGAGGCTCAGACCTTCTACAGCCTGAAGAACGACGAGCAGATCGCCGCCGCTCAGCAGATGATCCAGGGCGACATCGACTTCCTGCTGCTGTCCGCCGCCGCTACCACCGGCTGGGACTCCGTCCTCCAGGACGCCCAGACCAACGGCATCCCCGTGATCCTGTTCGACCGCACCATCGACGCTGACGAGAGCCTGTATGTTGCCTCCGTCGTGTCCGACATGGCCAAGGAAGGCGAGACCGCTGTCACCTGGCTGGCCGATCAGGGCCTGGATGAGTACAACATCATCCACATTCAGGGCACCATGGGCTCCGCCGCTCAGGTGGGCCGCACCGGCGCTCTGGACGAGAAGGTCGCCGCTGAGGACAACTGGAACATCGTGACCCAGCAGACCGCCGACTGGAACGCTGAGACCGCTCAGCAGATCGTGCAGTCCGTCATCGACTCCGGCGAGGAGTTCAACGTCATCTACGCTGAGAACGACGATATGGCCCGCGGCGCTGTGGCCGCTCTGGACAAGGCCAACATCACGCACGGCGTTGACGGCGATGTCATCGTCATGGGCTTCGACTGCAACAAGTGGGCTCTTGAGGAAGTGCTCGCCGGCCGCTGGAACTACGACGGCCAGTGCAACCCCTTCCAGGCTGACACCATCGACGGTATCATCAAGGACCTGATGGCCGGCAACGAGCCCGCCGAGAAGACCATCATCATGGAAGAGGTCGGCTTTGACGCCGCCACCATCACCCAGGAAGACATCGACGCCTCCGGCATTGGTGTCGGCTCTGAGGAGATGGCCGAGGACGCCGAGGAGGAAGCTCCCGCTGACGAGGCTGAGGAGGACGCCGAGGCTGAGGAAGCCGCCGAATAAATCCCCACAATCTGACACAAACACGCGGTACGGTATTTTCATACCGCACCGCGTGTATTTCTTATCTAGGAGGCGAATGCAATGCAGGAAGGCGCAGTACTGGAATTGCGCGGGATCAGCAAATTCTTCCCCGGCGTCAAAGCCCTGCAAAACGTGGACTTCACCCTTCGCGCCGGCGAGGTCCACGCGCTCATGGGCGAGAACGGCGCCGGCAAGTCCACCCTTATCAAGTGCCTGACCGGCGTCTATCCCAAGGACGAGGGCGAGATCTATATGGCCGGCCATGACAAGGCCGTGAACATCCGTTCCCCCCAGGACGCCCAGAACATCGGTATCAGCACGGTCTATCAGGAGATCACCCTCTGCCCCAACCTGACGGTGGCGGAGAATATGTACATAGGCCGCACCAAAGGCTCTGTCACCCACTGGAAGCAGATGAACCGGGGGGCGGAGAAGATCCTCTCGGAGCTTGGCATCCCGGCGGCACCCGGCCAGCAGCTGTCCAGCTGCTCCATCGCGGTGCAGCAGATGGTGGCCATCGCCCGGGCGGTGGACATGGACTGCAAGGTCCTGATCCTTGACGAGCCTACCTCCTCTCTGGACGAGTCGGAGGTGGCGAAGCTGTTCAATCTCATGCGGGACCTGAAGGCCCGGGGCGTGGGGATCATCTTCGTGACCCACTTCCTGGATCAGGTCTATGAGATCAGCGACCGGATCACGGTCCTGCGGGACGGCCAGCTGGTGGGCGAATACGTCATTGAGGATATGCCCCGGGTGCAGCTGGTCAGCAAAATGCTGGGCAAGGAGCTGGGAGACATATCCGGTATCAAAGAGCAGAGCGACGCGTCGGTGGACATGGGCTCCGTGCCGGTGCTGGAGGCGGAGCAGCTTGCCAGCACGGCGGGTATCAAGCCCTTTGACTTCTCCATCCACAAGGGCGAGGTCAACGGCTTCACGGGCCTTCTGGGCTCCGGCCGCAGCGAGTGCGTCCGGGCCATCTTCGGCGCGGACCGCACCGTGGGCGGCACCATCAAGATGAACGGCAAGCCCGTGAAGATCCGTAAGCCTTTGGACGCCATGAAAAACGGCATTGGGTATCTGCCGGAGGACCGGAAGCTGGACGGTATCGTGGGCGACCTGTCGGTCCGGGACAACATCATTCTGGCCCTACAGGTGATGAAAGGCTTCTTCAAGCCCTTCAGCCGGGCCCAGGCGGAGGCGTTCGCGGACGAGTACATAAAGCTGCTGGAGATCAAGACCGCGTCCTCGGACACCCCCATCAACTCCCTCAGCGGCGGCAACCAGCAAAAGTGCATCGTGGCCCGGTGGCTGCTCACCAACCCGGTGTACCTCATTCTGGACGAACCGACCCGCGGTATCGACGTGGGCACCAAGACAGAGATACAGAAGCTGGTCCTTCAGCTGGCCGGCGAGGGAAAGAGCGTCACGTTCATCTCCTCCGAGACCGATGAGATGCTCAACACCTGCTCCCGGCTCATCGTCATGCGCGACCGGAAGGTCGTGGGCGAGCTGAAGGGCGCGGACCTGAATCAGGATATGATCATGGCCACCATCGCAGGAGGTGAAGCGCAATGAGTACCGAAACAAAGACCCCCGTCAGGAAAGAGAGCCGCAGCATCGGCGAAATGCTGAAAGGGCTGGTCCGGCAGCAGATGTTCATCCCCGTCGCCGCGCTGCTGGCGCTGGTGCTGTTCAACCTGATCGCCGACCCCTCGTTTTTCGCCATCAAGCTGGGCACCAACAGCGCCGGTGACCCGGTGCTGACGGGCTACCTGATCACCATTCTGGACAACGCCTCGGAGCTCGTCATCCTGGCCATCGGCATGACGCTGGTGACGGCGGCCTCCGGCGGACAGGACATCAGCGTGGGCGCCACCATCGCCATCGCCGGCAGCGTGATGTTGCGGGTGCTGTGCGGTGCCAACGCCTCGTCCACCATGCAGGCCCCCATATGGGTGGCGTTCCTGATCTGCTGTGTGGTGAGCATGCTGTTCGGCGCGTTCAACGGTGTTCTGGTGGCCTATCTGAAGATACAGCCCATGGTGGCCACGCTGATCCTGTTCACCGCGGGCCGGTCTATCGCCGCCTGGATCAACAACAACCAGCTGCCCATCATCAGCGACCCGGTCTTCAGCTACGCGGGCACCTTCATCCCCGGCTGCCCGGTGCCCACGCCCATCTTCATCGCCATCGCGTGCGTGGCGGTCATCTTCCTGGTCCTGAAATTCACCAACCTGGGCCTGTACACCCAGGCGGTGGGTATCAACGCCCAGTCCTCCCGGCTCAACGGGATCAACCCGGAGAAGATCAAGTTCCTGGCCTATGTGATCCTGGGCCTGTGCGTGGCCGTGGCGGGCTACATCAAGGTCAGCCGCTTCTCCACCATCAACTACTCCGTGGTGGCCAAGGACATTGAGATGGACGCCATTCTGGCGGTGGCTCTGGGCGGCAACGCTCTGGGCGGCGGCAAGTTCAACATGGCCGCGTCCATCCTGGGCGCCTATGTTATCCAGTTTTTGACCACGACGCTGTTCAAGTTCAACGTGAACTCCAGCGCTCTGCCCGCCTACAAGGCCGTGGTCGTGATCATCCTGGTGGTCATGAGCGCGCCCGCCGTGAAGGCCAAGCTGGGCAGCCTGCACAAGAAAAACGGCTCGGCAAAACCGGCAAAGGAGGCGGCGTGACATGAAAGAGGATAAGACGCTCCTGAAAAAACACGGCATGTCCGACACGAACACCCTTCTGACCATCACCATCACGGTATTCGTGCTGATGTATGTGTTCGCCATGGTCTTTCTTAAGGGCGCGTTTTTGAAGCCCCAGACCTTCTGCAACCTGCTCAACGAGAACGCGGCACTGATCATCCTGGCTTGCGGCATGAGCCTTGTGATGATCACCGGCGGTATCGACATCAGCGTGGGCTATCTGACCGCGCTGGTGTGCATGAGCTGCGCGGTGCATTTGGACTACGGCGGCGGCAGCGTGCCCACCGCCATGCTTCTGGCGCTGGGTATCGGCGTGGCCTTCGGCGTGGTGCAGGGCTTTTTGGTGGCCTATCTGGAGATCCAGCCCTTTATCATCACGCTGGCGGGCATGTTCTTTGCCAAGGGCATGACCACCATCGTCAACAATACCCAGTTCAACGTGGCCCACGAGGGCTTCCAGGCCCTGAAGGCCACCCGTATCTATCTCCCTGTCGGTTCGGTGAACCGGCTGGGCAACTATGTGCCGGCCTATGTGGAGATCGGCGTCATCGTGGCGCTGGTGGTCGTGGCGGTGCTGTTCGTGGTGCTCCGCTGGACCAGGCTCGGCCGCAGCTTCTACGCCGTGGGCGGCAACAACCAGAGCGCCAACATGCTGGGTATCAACGTCAAACGCAACAAGTTTTACGCCCACCTTCTGTGCAGCATACTGGCCAGTATCGGCGGCTTCGTGTACTTCCTGCATGTGGGCTCCGGCTCGCCCTCCCACGCCAGCGGTTATGAGATGAACGCCATCGCCTCCTCCATCATCGGCGGCACGCTGCTGACGGGCGGCGTGGGCAACATCGCCGGCACGTTCTTCGGCGTGCTGAGCCTTGGCACCATCAAGAACATCGTCTCCTCCCTGGGTCTGGACGAGGCTTGGTGGACTAACATCACCGTGGCCTTCATGATCTGCCTGTTCCTGATCATCCAGAGCGTGGTGCTGATGCGCAAGAACAAGAAAAAGGTGTGAGCGTATGAGCGACAAAAAACTCTATCTCGGCGTGGAGTTCGGCTCCACCCGTATCAAGGCCGTGGCCATAGACGGGGCGTACCGCCCCGTCTCCACCGGCGACTACACCTGGGCCAGCACCTATGAAAACGGCGTCTGGACCTACCCGCTGGAGGACGCCTGGACGGGACTGAAAACGGCTCTGTCCGGCGTGGAGCACCGGGAGGATATCTGTGCCATGGGCGTTTCCGCCATGATGCACGGGTATTTGGCCTTCGACGCCAACTGGGAGCTGCTGGTGCCCTTCCGCACCTGGCAGAACACCATCACCGGCCCCGCCGCGGCGGAGCTGACAGCCCTTTTCGGCTTCAATATCCCCCAGCGCTGGAGCATCGCCCACCTGTATCAGGCGGTGCTGAACGGGGAGGAGCATGTGGACCGTATCGCCCACATCACCACCCTGGCGGGCTATTTCCACCATGCCCTCACCGGCGTGAACGCCGTGGGCGTGGGCGAGGCCAGCGGCATGTTCCCCATCGCCGCCGGCGGCAAGGGGTACGACGCGGATATGCTGGCGAAATTTGAGACGCTGGCCCGGAGCAAGGGCGTGAAATGGTCCCTGTCGGACCTGCTGCCGGCGGTGTTGCCGGCGGGGGAGAGCGCGGGCTGTCTTACGGAGGCCGGCGCGGCGCTGCTGGACGGCCTGCTGCCGGCGGGCATCCCCCTGGCGCCCCCGGAGGGGGACGCGGGCACCGGCATGACCGCCACCAACGCGGTGGCGCCCCGGACCGGCAACGTGTCCGCCGGTACCAGTATCTTCTCCATGGTGGTGCTGGAAAAGCCCCTGGCCCATGTCCACGAGGAGATCGACGTGGTGACCACCCCCACGGGCAAGCCCGTGGCCATGGTCCACTGCAACAACTGCACCAACGACACCAACGCCTGGGTGGGCGTGCTGCGCGAGACGGCGGCGCTTTTCGGCGCCCAGCCCGACGCCGGCGCGCTCTACACCAAGCTCTATGAAAAGAGCCTGGAGGGGGACCCGGACTGCGGCGGCGTGCTGGTGTGCAACTATCTGGCTGGGGAGGGCGTGACCCATATGGACGCGGGCCGGCCCCTGGTGGTCCGGACCCCGGACGCCGCCTTTACCCTGGCGAACTTCTTCCGGGCCCAGCTCTACGCCACCATGTCCACCTTGAAGATCGGCATGGACATTCTCGCGGAGGAGCATGTGGCCATCGACTCGCTGACCGGCCACGGCGGTCTTTTCAAGACCCCGCTGGTGGGACAGAAGTACATGGCCGCGGCCTGCAACGCCCCGGTGACCTGCATGGAGACCGCCGGTGAGGGCGGCCCCTACGGCATGGCTCTGCTGGCCGCCTATCTGGTGGATAGGGCCCCGGGCGAGAGCCTGGAGGACTATCTGGCCGCCCATGTGTTCGCGGGCGTGACCGGGTCCACCGTGGCGCCGGACCCGGCGGACGTGGCGGGCTTCACCGCCTATATCCGCCGGTACAGGGCGCTGCTGGACGTGGAGCGGACCGCGGTCGGGAAGCTGTAAGGAGGACGACATTTTGAGAAAATACGAATTCTGGTTCGTGGTAGGCAGCCAGTTCCTGTACGGCCCCGAGGTCCTTCAGACCGTGGAGGCCCGGGCAAAGGAGATGGCGGCGGAGATGAGCGGGGCCCTGCCCTATCCTCTGGTCTACAAGGTGACCGCCAAGACCAACAAGGAGATCGCCGATGTGGTCAAAGAGGCCAATCATGACGACGCCTGCGCCGGTATCATCACCTGGTGCCACACCTTCTCCCCCAGCAAGATGTGGATCAACGGCCTGGCCGCGCTGCAAAAGCCCTACTGCCACTTTGCCACCCAATACAACAAAGAGATCCCCAATGACGAGATCGACATGGACTTCATGAATCTGAACCAGGCCGCCCACGGCGACCGGGAGCACGGATTCATCGCCGCCCGGCTGCGCATGCCCCGGAAGGTCATCGCCGGGTACTGGAAGGACGAAAAGGTCCGCGAACGTATCGGCAGCTGGATGAAGACCGCCGTGGGCGTGGCCGTGTCCAGGAGCATGAAGGTCATGCGCTTCGGGGACAACATGCGGGAGGTGGCCGTCACCGAGGGCGACAAGGTAGAGGTCCAGACCAAGCTGGGCTGGCAGGTGAACACCTGGGCCGTGGGCGATCTGGTGAAGGAGATGAACGCGGTCACGGAGGACGAGATCGACGCGCTGGTGGCCGAGTACCAGGCCAGCTACGACGTGGCCACCGATAACGCCGCCGCCATCCGCTACCAGGCCCGAGAGGAGATCGCCATCAAGAAGATGATGGACGCCGAGGGCTGCCGGGCCTTTGCCAACACGTTCCAGGACCTGTACGGCATGGAGCAGCTTCCCGGCCTGGCCAGCCAGCACCTGATGGCCCAGGGCTACGGTTACGGCGGCGAGGGCGACTGGAAGGTGTCCGCCATGACCGCCATCATGAAGGCCATGGGCGAGGGCGGCAACGGAGCCTCTGGCTTCATGGAGGATTACACCTACCATCTGGTGGAGGGCCAGGAGTACTCTCTGGGCGCCCACATGCTGGAGGTGTGCCCCTCTCTGGCCGCCGGCAAGCCCCGGATCGAGACCCACCACCTGGGTATCGGCATGAACGAGAAGGACCCGGCCCGGCTGGTGTTCGAGGGCAAGGCCGGTCCCGCCATCGTGGTGAGCCTGATCGATATGGGCGGGCGGCTGCGGCTGGTCTGCCAGGACATCGAGGCGGTCAAGCCCATCATGCCCATGCCCAACCTGCCCGTGGCACGGGTGATGTGGCGGGCCATGCCGGACCTTTTGACCGGCGTGGAGTGCTGGATCACGGCGGGCGGCGCCCACCACACGGTGCTCAGCTACGACGTGACCGCCGGGCAGATGAAGGACTGGGCGAACATGATGGGCATCGAGTTCGTCCACATCAGCAAAGACACCACGGTGGAGGGTCTGGAAAAGGAGCTTTTCTGGAACGACATCGCCTGGAAGCTGAAAGCCATTTAAACCGGATCGCCGCCGGGCAGGATCCTGCCCGGCGGCCGTTACAAGAGGAAGTGAAGCCATGCTTGAAGATCTGAAAAAAACGGTTTTGGAGGCCAACCTGCTTCTGCCGAAGCACGGCCTCGTCACATTCACCTGGGGCAATGTGTCCGGCATAGACCGGGCGTCCGGCCTGGTGGTCATCAAGCCCTCCGGGGTGGAATATGACGGCATGCAGGCCGAGGACATGGTGGTGGTGGACCTGGACGGCAACCGGGTGGAGGGGAAGTACAAGCCCTCCAGCGACACGCCCACCCACCTGGCGCTGTATAAGGCGTTCCCCGCTCTGGGGGGCGTGGTCCACACCCACAGCCGCTGGGCGGCCAGCTTTGCCCAGGCCGGGCGGGGCATCCCCGCCTATGGCACCACCCAGGGGGACTACTTCTACGGCGAGATCCCCTGCACCCGAAAAATGACGCCGGAGGAGATCGGCAACGGAAAGTATGAGCTGGAGACCGGCAACGTCATCGTCGAGACGTTCCGGACCCGGCACATCGACCCGGCCCAGGTGCCCGCCGTGCTGGTGTACAGCCACGGGCCCTTCGCCTGGGGGACCGACGCCATGAACGCGGTCCACAACGCGGTGGTGCTGGAGGAGGTGGCCTTTATGGCCTTCCACGCCCTGGCGCTGACCCCGGACCTGCCCCCCATGCAGCAGGAGCTGCTGGATAAACACTATCTGCGCAAGCACGGCCCCGGCGCCTATTACGGCCAGGGCTGAGCGCGTCCGCTCACAGCGAACGGCCCCCGGAAACGGGGGCCGCACAGTTATTTTCCCGGAGGACCCAATGGAAAAAGACAACGCATTTCTCGGTACGGAGCCGGTGGGAAAGCTCCTGTTCAGGCTGGCCATCCCCACCATCGCGGCCCAGCTGATCAACATGCTCTACAACATCGTGGACCGGATCTACATCGGCCACATGCCCGAAAACGGGGACCTGGCCCTGACGGGCGTGGGGGTGTGCATGCCCATCATCATGTTCATCTCCGCTTTCGCGGCCCTCATCAGTGCCGGAGGCGCGCCCAGGGCGTCCATCTACATGGGCCGGGGCGACAACGACACGGCGGAAAAGACCATGGGCAGCTGCTTCAGCTTACAGCTGGTCATCTCCGCGGTGCTGACGGCGGCGCTGCTGCTGTGGGCCCGGCCCATGCTGCTGGCCTTCGGCGCCAGCGGGAACACCATAGAGTACGCCGTGGCCTACATACGGCTCTACGCCGTAGGAACGGTGTTCGTACAGATCACCCTGGGCATGAACGCCTACATCACCGCCCAGGGCTTCGCCCGGACGGGGATGCTGACCGTGCTGATCGGCGCGGTGTGCAACATCGTGCTGGACCCGGTGTTCATCTTCCTGCTGGGCATGGGGGTCCGGGGCGCGGCGCTGGCCACGGTGCTGAGCCAGGGGGTGTCCTGCGTGTGGGTGGTGTGCTTCCTGAGCGGGAAAAAGAGCATACTGCGCCTGAAAAAGAACACGCTTCCCATCCGGATGAAGCTGGCGCTGCCCTGCGTGGCTCTGGGGACGGCCACCTTCATCATGCAGGCCAGCGAGAGCGTCATCTCCGTGTGCTTCAACTCGTCGCTGCTGAAGTACGGCGGCGACATCGCCGTGGGCAGCATGACCATCCTGACCAGCGTGATGCAGTTCGCCATGATGCCCTTGCAGGGGCTGGGGCAGGGGGCCCAGCCCATCACCAGCTACAACTACGGCGCGGGCAACGCGGCGCGGGTGAAGCAGATATTCCGGCTGCTTCTGGCGGTGAGCCTGACCTATTCCATCACGCTTTGGGCGCTTATCATGGCCTTTCCCCGGCTGTTCGCGGGCATTTTCACCCCGGACGCGGCGCTGCTGGACTTCACGGGGAAGGCGCTGCGCGTCTACTGCGGGGCCGCGCTGTTGTTTGGTATCCAGATCGCCTGTCAGATGACCTTCGTGTCCCTGGGCAACGCCAAGGCGTCGGTGACCGTGGCGGTGGTGCGCAAGTTCGTGCTGCTGCTGCCGCTGATCTATCTCATGCCTCTGCTGATGGCCGACAAGACCATGGCGGTCTACACCGCCGAGCCGGTGGCGGACGTCATCGCCGTCACCTTCACGGCCATACTGTTCGCCGGGCAGTTCAAAAAGGCGATACGGGAGATATCCGCGCCCAACGGGAAATGATAAGGAAAAATAAACGAAGGCCGGCGGACAGACCCGCCGGCCTTCGTTTATTCCGCCGCCGTCCAGCGGCCCACCCGCCGGCCCTGGCGGACGGGGGTCTCGTTCCCCGCCCGGGAGGCGGCCTCTATGGCCGGGTCCGGCGCGGCGGCGCCCAGCGGGGTGACGAGAAGGATGGTGGACCCGCCAAAGGCGAAATTGCCCTTTTCCTGCCCCCGCCTGACCGGCCCGGTAACGGGCCGGTTCTCTATTTTCCCCACGAAAAGCGCTCCCACCTCCATGACCAGCAGCGGACCGCCGGTTGTATCCAGCAGGCGGTACTCCCGGGCGTTTTCGTGGTAGACGGGCGCCTGACCACGGTCCAGGGGCTGGACCGTGTGCAGCACGCCGGGGACGGACACCGCCGGGCCCGGGGTCCCATCCGCGGTCCAGATGTAGCGGTGATAATCCTCCGGGGTCAGCCGGAACAGCCAAACCAGCCCGCCCCGGAACCGCCGGGCCAGGTCCTCGTCCGCCAGCAGCCGGGGGAGGGTGTACGCCGTGCCCTTCACGGGAAAGCGCCCTTCCGGCGTGACGGGCCAGACGGTGAGACGCCCGTCGCAGGGGCTTATAAAGGCGGCGGGGTCCCCGTCCACAGGCCGGGCTTCCGGGGGGAGGGTCCGGGTAAAGAAGTCGTTGAAGGAGGCAAACTCCGTTCGGGGGCACTGGGTCATGTCGATGTTATGGCGGCGGATGAAGGGCTTTATCGCCAGGGCGGACAGCCGGGTGGACAGAAGCCGGCCCGCCAGCCGGGATACGCCCGGACGGACCAGGCCCCGGAGCAGGAACCGCCCCGGGGCCGTGCCGTAGAGAAATGACAGCGCCCTCATGCGGCGCTTACCCGCCGCAGCACCCATTTCCAGGGCAGCGCGCTGCCCCACAGGTGACAGGCCAGTATGTACAGCACCACCAGTGCCACAAAGGCGATAAGAGCGAAAAGCTCCTGATTGGTGGGCTTGCGGAAGGGGAAGCGGAGGATGAACGCGACGCCGGTCAGCAGCATCACCGCGCACAGCGCCAGGGGGAAACGGTCGGGGAAAAACCCGCCCGCGGCGTAGGCCACCGGCAGGATCACAGCGATGGAAGTGATGGGCAGGCCCTGATAGTACTTTTTCCCGTCGTCCCGGGGCGACTCCCGCCCGGCGGTCACGTTGAACCAGGCGAGCCTTATGAGCCCCGCCAGGCAGTACAGGATCAAAACGACCATGCCGGGCAGATCGTGCATGCCCAGGTGGAAGCAGATGATGACCGGCAGCGCGCCGAAGCAGACGATGTCGCACAGAGAGTCGATCTGCACGCCGAATTCCTTTTCTGTCTCGGTCCGGTCCGCCTTTGTCCGGGCCACCTTGCCATCAAAGGCGTCCAGCAGGCCCGACAGAGCCAGACAGGCCAGGGCACAGCGGATATGGCCGGAGCAGGCCAGACCCATGCCGCCCACGGAAGACGCCAGGCTCAGATATGTCAGTATGACGGTGTAGTCGTATATGCCTATCATAGATCCACCTCTCTCTTTCTGTGCCGGCCCAGGAGCAGGGCGGCCGCCAGGGTGAATACGGCTGACACCAGCAGCCTACAGTAAAACTCCGTGCCCCGGCTCAGCACCATGGCCGGCAGGACGAGCTGACCGAACACCGGCTGGAACACCGTGAGGAACAGCCCTTCCGACACCCCCAGGCCCCCCGGCAGGGGCAGCATGTCCGCCGCCACGGAGATGACGGCCTGCAAGCCGGCGATGTCCAGCCACCGGACCGCCGTCAGCCCCATCGCCCGGCACACCAGCCAGGGCACGGTGAACAGGGCGAACCGCTGAACGAAGGTGACGGCCTGCACCAGGGCCATGAGTCCCATGTGGCTCTTGAAATAGGCCGCCGTCTCGTGGTACCGGTCCATGGCGGCCCAGAGCCGCTCCCGCCGGGCGGGGTTTTCCCGCAGGATACGCAGCCGCTCCAGCGCCGTCAAGGTCCGGTCCGCCAGCTTTCTGGCCAGACGGGGGTGGAAGATCAGCAGCATGAGCAGGGCCACGAACCCGCAGGTGAGGGCCAGACCGACCCAGAAAAGGATAAACATGTTCCCGAAATGGTCCCGCAGAAAGTCCAGCCGGAACGCCGCCAGGGACAGGCCCGTGACCACCAGCACCATTTTATAGGTAAGGGTGACGGCCATGAGCGTCACCGCCCCCACCGCCACGGGCACCCGCTCCTTGCGGAGGAAGTACACCTGCATGGGCTGTCCGCCCCCGGCGGAAGGGGTCACGGCGGAGAAGAAAAAGCCCACCGACGCCACCAGCCAGCATTTTCCCAGCCCCAGACGCTGGCCCTCCGAGCGCAGCAGCAGCCGCAGGATGACCGCTTCGCCGCCGATGAACGCGGCCACGCAGCCCAGTCCCGGCAGCAGCCAACGGCTGTCGCAGCTGCGGATGGCCTGACGGACCGCGTGCAGGTCCTCCCCGTGGAACACGGCGACTATCGTCAGCGCCAGGATGAGCGCGAACAGAAGGCCGTTGAGCGCGATCTTTTTGCCCTTATCTCCCATCCCGGCCTCCTTTCCGCCGGCGCCAGAGCCGCCCGTACCAGGCCCCCAGCCCGGTCCGGCCCGCCAGCTGCCAGCAAAGCTCCCCCAGCGCGAAGCCCGCGGCCACGTCCGCCAGCACATGCTGCCTGGTGGTCAGGGTGGAGACGCCCACCGCCAGCGCCATAAGGAGCGAGAAGGCCCGGTACCGGGCCGACACCTCCCCGCGTCCCCGGATGCCCGCCCAGCACAGCCAGCTGTTGAAACAGTGGATGGAGGGGAACAGGTTATCCGGCGTGTCCAGCATATAGATGAGCCCCAAAAGCCCGCCCAGCGGCGCCTCCGCCGGGATGACGGGACGAATGATGGCGGTGGGCAGCAGCAAAAAGGCCCCGAGACAAACGGTCTTGCCCAGCATGTCCGCCGCCAGGAACCGCCAGGCCCGGTCCTCTCCCTGCCGGACCGCCAGCAGATAATTCGCGGCCCAGAAGAAGTAGGCCGCCACATACACCGCCACCGTCCAGGGCAGAAAGGGCACTGCGCCGTCCAGGGCCGTGGCCATGTGCCAGTGCCGCCAGCCGGCGGTGAACAGGCGGGTGCCGCTGAATACGATGCACTGATAGAGCAGCGCGCCCGCCAACGCCCACCCGGTCCGGGGCGGCAGGGGGCCGTATCGAGAGGGGCGAAGCTTCATAACGGGCTCCTTTGCTACAACGAGCGGCGGATGGCCGGGAAGGTTTGTTATAGAATTATCATACTACAAAACACACAGCCTGTCCACACGGCGCGCCTTACATTTCCCTTACGATTTTGTAACAGCCACGTCCTGAACGGTCATCGCCGCGGTATGGCGCACCGGCCTCCAGACGAAGGGCCGGAAGCAGGCGGTCAGGGCAATGGGGACGTATGTCAGCATGAAAAGGGGGAAGGCGGCCAGGCACAGGAGGGTCTGCCGCCCGCCGGGCAGATACCGTCTCTCGGAGGCGGCGGTCATGGCCCCCATCAGCGCCAGGCTGCCCGCCATGCCCGGCAGGGAGAGGAGAAGCTCCCGGACAGAGCCGCCGGCCGCCAGCGCGGTCAGGGCGGCCAGAACGCCCGCCAGCGCGCAGGCTCCGTAGCCGTACATGGTCAGCGTCAGCGCCTCAAAGCAGCCCCATCGCTCCCGGATACCGCCCCGAAAAAGGCCCCGGCAGAGCCGCCCGGCGTATTTCAGGCTCACCTGGATCCCTCCCTGGACCCAGCGGGTGCGCTGGACCCAGGACTGGCGGAGGGTGACGGGCTGCTCGTCGTAGACCACCGCGTCCGCGCAGTAGCCCATGCGGACGCCGTTCACCGTGCACCAGGCGTTGAACTCCACGTCCTCCACCAGCGTGAAGAACTCCCACCCGTCCATCCGGTCCAACAGGGCCCGGGTGAAGCCGAAGCCGGTGCCCGTGCAGGCGCAGGTCACGCCCAGCCCCATCCGGGAGGCGTTCAGATGGGCGCTGTCGTGCAGGTACCACATGGCGGACCCGGCGGAGACCCAGCTGGCGCCCGGGTTTTTGGAGGCCCGGTAGCCGCACGCGGTCTCATATCCCGCCGCGAACACCCGGTCTATCCGCCGCACATAATCCGGCGAGAGAAGGTTATCCGCGTCAAAGACGAGAAAGACGCCGTATTCATCCAGCGTCCCGGTCCGGCGCATGTGCTCGATGAGGGCGTGCAGGGCGTAGCCCTTGCCCACGCGGGTCTCGTCGTGCCGCTCAAAGACGATGGCCCCGTGGGCACGCGCCAGAGCGGCGGTGTCGTCGGTGCAGTTGTCCGCGATGACGAAAGGCGTGACATGCCCGGGGTAGTCCTGAGCGCGGATGCTGTCCAGCAGCCAGGGCAGTACCGCCCGCTCGTTCCGGGCGGCGATGAGGACGGCGTAGTCCACCGGCCCGGTCCGGATGGGCGCCGGCGGCGGGGAGCGCCTTTTGAAAAGCGGCAGGAACAGATATACCGCCTGATAGAGATAGCACAGCGCCAGCGCCGCCGGCAGCGCCGGGAATACCCACCGGGCCAGCCATGATATGTCCATGTGAGACACCTTCTTTCCGTGACCTTTACAAACTGAATGATAAAGACCGGAGGTAAAGGGAACGGTAAAGGAAGGGGTAAAACTTATGGGCATGGCCCCGCGCGGGGGCAAAAAGGTCAGCTTTGGCCCGGGAGCGGGCCCTCCGCCGCGTCCTGGGCCGGGAGCAGGATGGTCATGCGGGAGCCCACGCCCTCATAGGAGCGCAGGGAGAACGAGCCCCCGTGCCGGGACACGATCCACCGGGCGATGGCCAGACCCAGCCCGCTGCCCCCGGCGGCGCTGTTGCGGGCCGCGTCCGCCCGGTAGAACCGGTCGAAGATATGGGGCGCGTCCTGGGGGGCGATGCCTGTGCCGTTGTCCTGGACCTGGGCGCAGGCCCGGGACCCGTCCCGGTAAGAGCGCAGGGTGATCCGGGTGCCTGCGGGGGAGTATTTGCGGGCGTTGTCCACCAGGACCCTGACCGCCTGCTTCACCAGCGCCTCGTCCCCGAGAACGGTGAGCGGCCCTGGCGCGTCCAGCACATATATGTGCTCCCGGTCGATCATCCGGCTCTCCTCAAAGACCTCCCGCACTGTGGCGGCCAGGTCCATGGGCTTCATTTTCAGCTCCTGCCGGCCCGCGTCGCCCCGGGCCAGGAACAGAAGCTGCTCCACCAGTGTCTTCATGTGCTCCGTCTCGGTCTGGATGGCCCGGATGGACTCGTTCAGGACCTTTTCATCCGTCTTGCCCCAGCGGGCCAGCATGTCGGCGTAGCCCTGGATGACCGCGATAGGGGTGCGCAGCTCGTGGCTGGCGTCGTCCACGAACCGGACCTGCCGCCGGTACCCGGCGTGCATGCGCACGATCAGGTTGTTCACCGCCGTCTCCAGACCGGCCAGATCATCGTCGCCGATGTGGAGCTGTTCGTCCGGGGAGGCCCCGTTCAGATGGTCGATGGCGTCCTCCAGAGAGTGGAACTTGCTCTCGTCAAAGCCATGGGAGGATATGCTCTCCGTCACCTGGGCGATGTCGTCGATGGGCTTTAGATACCGCCGTATCCGGGCCGTGGCCCGAAAGCAGCCCAGCGTCCACAGCAGCAGCCGCGCTCCCGTCAGGCAGACCAGGCAAAAGCTCAGCCAGAACAGGAACACGCTCATATCCGCGGTGGTCTTTCCGACCTGAAAGACCACTATCCCGGTAAGGACGTCCTCACCCTGGAGCTGCCGGATCACGCTGTGGGCGAATGTGTGCAGATCGGCGAAGGCCCTGTCGGCCGGCTGGATATACCACTCGGTGCCGGCGGTCAGGGACACGCCCGCCGCCTGGGCCGTGGCGAAGCACCACGCCGCCACGGCCACGGCGAACAGGACCAGGGTCTGAAAGAGGATCCGCCAGAGCTTTTTCCACTGCAACGACCAGCCGATCCGCCGGGCGATGGAGGTGGTGCGGGTGCGTCTGCCCTCGTTCATGCCCCGTCCCCCTTGATGACGTAGCCCACGCCCCGGACGGTGTGGATGAGCTTGACGCCGAAGGGGTCGTCGAGCTTCTGGCGCAGGTAGCGGATGTACACGTCCACCACGTTCGTCTCCCCGGCGTAGTCGTAGCCCCAGACCTTCTCCAGCAGCATGTCCCGGGTCTGCACGATATCCCGGTTTTCCAGCAGGGTCTGCAAAAGCAGGAATTCCTTATAGGTCAGCTGTACCGGCGTGCCGTCATAGGCCGCCGTGTGCCGGGCCGGGTCAAGCTCCAGCGCGCCGCAGCGCAGGGCCGCCGTCTTTTTGGACGCGGCCGCGCCGGTGCGCAGCGCCGCCCGGATACGGGCCAGAAGCTCCTCGATGGAGAAGGGCTTGGTGATATAGTCGTTGGCGCCCATGTCCAGGCCGCTGACCTTGTCCATCACCGAGTCCCGGGCGGTGAGCAGTATGACGGGCAGATCCTTTTCGTTCCGGAGCCGCCGCAGCACCTCCAGACCGTTCAGGCCCGGCAGCATCACGTCCAGCAGAATAAGGTCGGGCTCCCCGGTCAGAGCCATCTCCAGCCCGGTGCGCCCGTCGGCGGCCCGGGATACGGTGTAGCCCTCGTGGTCGAGCTCCAGTTCGATGAACCGGGCCAGCCGCGCCTCGTCCTCCACGATGAGAATGTGTGCGCTCATATCTGTCTGTCCTCCTGTACGGGACGGGGGACCGGCTTTTGCGCCGGTCCCCCTGGTGTGCTGGGCCGTATCAGCCGTTCTGGTCCTCGTCGCTCTGGATGGACTCTTTGATACTGTCGGCGATGTCGCTCATTTTGCCCATGGCGTTGTTGATACCGTCCCGGCCAAGCTGCCGGCCCTCGAACCGGTACTGACAGCTGCAAAACAGTCCCGCGATCAGCACCACCAGCATGAGCCCGAAGCTGGCCAGCAGCAGCACCACCAGCACCAGCACCGGCACGGCCAGGAGCTGCTTGCCGTGGCGCATGACCACAAAGTCGTTGTCCAGAGAGATCTGGAACAGCCGCTTTATATATCCCCAGAGCTCCGCGAAGCCGTTGGAGAAGAAGTTGGGCCCCTGATGGGAGCTTACGTTTTTCACCTGCTTCACGCCGGGGTCCGTATATCCGCCGTCCGTCTCCACGTTCACGCCGCCCGCGGTCTTGTGTGCCCGCTCCAAAAGGACCATGGCGTCCAGCATATCCCAGTCGGCCTCCTCCAGAGCGGCCCGGGCCTCCTCCAGAGATACGCCCGCCTTTTTGCTCAGAAGCTCTGCCATCTCGTACCGTTCCATTACGATACCTCCTTGTCTTTATCGGCTCAAAGCTTAACACGCCATGTTTAGAAGCAAATGCAAAGCTGATTAAAATCGGATTAAAAACGGATGGGCTCTATAAGAAAATGGGCGCGGGCGTGGGGACGGGGGTGGCGTCGGGGGCCGGGGTCTCCGCCGGGGCGAAATAGCCAAAGTTCTCAGGGCAGGCGGGATATTGGCTGGTGTCCCACCAGTAAGCGCCCCACAGGTCCCGGTCCCCGGCCAGGAACACCGGCGGCGTGCGCTCCGCCCAGCCGGACACGTCCACATGGTATCCCGCTCCGGCCAGGGTCACAATGTTCCAGAAATGGGTCTCGCCGTCCAGCCGTCCGGTCACGGTCACGCACTCGAAGCCCAGCGCCCGGCACCCGGCCTCCATGGCCAGCGCCAGCCCCTGGCTGTCCGCCGCCCGGCCCACCAGTGCGTCCCACACGGTGGCTCCGGCGTCCTCGTCCCATTGGCAGAGGTCGGAGAGATACTGACAGAGATCGTAGAGGCTCACCGCGGCCAGAGGGCCGTTGTCGCTGTCCGGCGCGGGTGTCAGCGCCTGCGTCAGGGCGTCCAGCGCCCCGGCGAGCTCCTGCCGCCGCCGGTCCAGCGCCTCCTGGCCCATATCGTAGTCCAGACCGATCTCCGCGATCCGGTCCGGGCCCGTCTCCGGGTAGAAGGTCACCGCCGCCTCCGGCAGCACCGGGCAGGCGGTCAGATCGGCAAAATAAGCGTCGGATATACACGCGCGCACCCCGTCCGCCGTCAGGGTCTCGTCGGTCACCTCCAGCGCCAGATAGGTCTCTCCGGCACGGAGGGCGCCGTCCAGCCGGGCGCGCAGCGCCCGCAGGCCGCCGGTCTGCTCCACTGTGGACATCTGTGCCGCGGAGCGGGTGTAGGTGATGGTCATGTCCGCCCGGTAGTAGCTGACGATACGGCTCAGGTCATAGGTGATGTCCTCCACCGCGAAGGCGCCCAGTGCCGTGGCGGACTTCACCTCCCAGCAGACGGCGGACAGGTCCTGGCTCACGTCGCCGTCGTAGTTGGCAAATTGCAGCCGGGCGCTCTCCTCCCGGCCGGCCACCAGCTCCATGATGGCCTGATACAGACCGTCCCGGTCCGCGATGCTGTGGTCGGCTCCGTCCGTGGGCGTGTCGTGGACGGCGGGGGCCTGGTACAGCTCGCTCACGGTGTACTCCGTATCGAACAGCCCCGCGCATCCAGTGAGGCAAAAAAGCAGCGCCAGCGCGGCCGGCGCCAGGACCCGGCGAAAGCGGCCCATCTCAGTAGCCCAGCGCCTCGTCCACGACCACCACTTCCATGCTCCGGCAGCCCATGGGCTTTTTCCACAGCACCACCAGGGCGTTGCAGATCCGGTCGGGACTGGCGCAGTCGTGGCAGACCCCGTCCACGGCGCAGGGGGTCTTTTTGCCCAGCCGCCTGGCGTTCAGCGGCGCGGCGACGTTGCGGGCCCGGTCCAGGGCCTCCGCCATAGGGCCGGCCAGCTTGTTGCGGCCCACCACGAAGATGACCCGCTCCTTGCTCATGAGCGTGCCCGCCACCCGGTTGCCCCGGCCGTCGATGTTCAGTATGTAGCCCTCTTGGGAGATGGCGTTGGCGCTGGTGATGTACACCTGGGCGTTATCGGCCTTTTCCATAGCGTCCGGGCCGGGGGCCGCCTGGTGCCAGTAGACGGTGTTGTCCGCCGTCAGCCGGTCGTATACGTCCAGTGCCTCCAGCGTCATGCTGCCGCCCATGCCGACGGACTTGCCGTGGAGCGTTTGCACCAGATAGTCCGCCGCGTCCTCCTTCGTGGCGCAGCGGGTGACGGTGAAGCCGTTTTTTTGCAGGTTTTCAAGGGTCTTTTCCATGGAAGGTTCCTCCTGTCGATGGATGTATCAGTCTACTTTTACGATATCCTGAAAGTTCTTGCCAAACACCTCGTGGGACTGGGTGACGATGACGAAAGCGTTGGCGTCCATATCCGAGACGATCTTTTTCAGGGCGGGGATCTGGCTGCGCTTCACGGCGCACAGCACCACGTCCCGCTCCTCGCCGCTGTAGGCCCCCTCGCCCTTGAGCAGGGTGGCGCCCCGGCGGAGCCGGTCCCCGATGGTCCGGGCGATGTCGTGGGGGTGGACGGTGACGATGTAGCAAATGCTGGAGTTGGCGGTGCCGTACAGCAGCAGATTCACCACCCGGGAGGAGACGAACATGGTGATGATGGTGTACATGGCCGCGTCGAACCGGCGGAAGATGATGGCGAAGGCCGCCACCACCACCACGTCCAGTACCAGGCCGATGGTGCCCAGCTGGATGTAGGCGTACTTGCGCCGCAGGAGCCGGGAGAGGATGTCCGTGCCGCCGCTGGTGCCGCCGGTGGTGAAGATGAGCCCGTAGCCCAGGCCCTTCAAAAGCCCGCCGTACACCGCCGCCAGCAGGATGTCGTTTGTCAGGGCGATGTGCAAGAGGTTGAAAAGGTCGATGGCCACGCTGGAGCCCACCATGCCGATGAGAGAGTAGATGATGAACCGCAAACCGAACTTCTTCCAAGCCATGATGAAAAGGGGCACGTTCATCACCATGATCATCACGCCCACAGGCAGGCCCAGCAGCAGATTCAGTATCTGGGCGATGCCGGTCAGGCCCCCGGACACGATGCTGTTGGGGTAGGTGAAAAAGGAGAAGCTCATCCCCGCGACGGCGCAGCCGATCAGATTGACCGCCACGGCCTTCCCGTCCGTTTTCAAAAATCGTTTTACTTTATCCAAAATAATGCCTCGCACTGCCTTACAGGATACTCAGTTGTTCTTCGCCTCTATCCGCGTCGGTGAGCTTGGCGCCGGCGGCGGGGATGGTGCGGACCCGGTAACGGGACTGGTTCTGGATGGCGGAGTCCGCCAGGAACTGGGCCCGGACCACCGGGTGCTTTTTCACGTTCATGACCTGCACGCCCTGGGTGGTGCGGCTGGTCTTGGGAGAGAGCAGCGCGGAGGAGAACACCACGCACCGCCCCTCGGCGGAGGTGACGGCGATCTCCTGCTCGCCCTCCAGCGGCAGCAGAGCCACCAGAGGGCTCTTGTCGGAATAGGCGCCGGTGAGCCGCTTGCGGTTGGTCTTGGTGGCGTAGGCGCTAAGGGGCAGGCGGGCGCACTTGCCGTTTTGGAAGAACAGCAGGATGGTGCCGGAATAATCCCCCGCCGGCACCGCCGCAAGGAGGTTTTCCCCCTGGTCGAAGCCCAGCAGACCGGGCAGATAGTCGCCCAGCGCGCTGGCCTTGGTCTCCTTCACGTCGGCCACCCGCAGCTTGTACGCCTGCTGCCGGTCCGTGAACAGCAGCAGCTCCGCGGCGTTGGTGCTCTCCCAGTAGGCGCCCAGGCCGTCGTCCTCTTTGTATTTCTGCTCGCCGCTCATGCGCAGGCTCTGGGGGGTGATCTTCTTGAAATACCCGTGCCGGGACAGGAACAGGTGCACCGGATAGTCCGGCGCGGCGTCGGGACCGTCGTCATACTCCTCGATCTCCCGGGCGTAGACGATGCCGGTCCGCCGGGGGGAGGGGTAGTTTTTCATGACGTTTTTCAGCTCGGCCGAGATGATGGCCCGCAGCCGCCGTTTGCTGGCCAGGGTCTCCTCCAGGTCGGCGATCTGGCGGCCCAGTTCCTCCGTCTCCGCCACCCGCTTGAGGATGTACTCCCGGTTGATGTTGCGCAGACGGATCTCCGCCACATACTCGGCCTGGGTCTGGTCGATCCCGAAGCCGATCATCAGGTTGGGCACTACGTCCGCCTCCAGCTCCGTCTCCCGGATGATGGCGATGGCCCGGTCGATGTCCAGCAAAATGGCCTTCAGACCCTCCAGCAGGTGGAGCTTCTCCTTCTTTTTGGTCATGTCGAAGTATACCCGGCGGCGGACGCACTCCGTCCGCCAGGCGATCCACTCCGTCAGGATATCTCCCACGCCCAGCACTTGGGGGGAGCCGGCGATGAGGATGTTGAAGTTGCAGGGGTAGTTGTCCTGTAGGGGGGTGAGCTTATAGAGCTTCGCCATGAGCCGGTCCGGGTCCGTGCCCCGCTTTACGTCGATGGCCAGCTTCAGACCGCCCAGATCCGTCTCGTCGCGCATGTCGGCGATCTCTTTGATCTTACCCTCTTTGATAAGGTCCCGGCACTTGTCGATGATGGCCTCGGCGGTGGTGGTGTAGGGTATCTCGTATATCTCGATGATGTGCTCGCTCTCCACATAGCGCCAGCGGGCCCGGACCGGGAAGGAGCCCCGGCCCGTGCGGTATATCTCCGCCATCTGCCCGGGGTCGTAGACGATCTCGCCGCCGGTGGGGAAGTCCGGGGCGGGCAGGGTGGAGAGGATCTCGTGGCCCGGGTCTTTGAGAAGCTCGATGGTGGTCTGGCACACCTCCGCCAGATTGAAGCCGCATATCTGGCTGGCCATGCCCACGGCTATGCCCAGGTTGGCGCTGACCAGCACGTTAGGGAAGGTGGTGGGCAGCAGGGCGGGCTCGGTGGTGGTGTTATCGTAGTTGGGGACGAAGTCCACCGTGTCCTTGTCGATGTCCCGGAACAGCTCCGCGCAGACGGGGGCCAGCTTGGCCTCGGTGTAGCGGCTGGCGGCATAGGCCATGTCCCGGCTGTACACCTTGCCGAAATTGCCCTTGGAGTCCACGAAGGGCACGTTCAGGGCCTCGTTGTCGGCGGTGAGCCGGACCATGGTCTCATAGATGGCCGCGTCCCCGTGGGGGTTGTAGTGCATGGTCTGGCCCACGATGTTGGCGCTCTTGGTCCGGGCGCCGCTCAAAAGCCCCATCTTGTACATGCAGTATAGAAGCTTCCGGTGGCTGGGCTTGAAGCCGTCGATCTCCGGGATGGCCCGGGACACGATCACGCTCATGGCGTAGGGCATGAAGTTCAGCTCCAGCGTATCGGTGATGGGCTGGTCGATGACCTCGCCCCGCAGGCCCATCACGTTGGGGTCCGCGCCGCGCTTTTTCGGCTGTTGGTCGTTTTTCGGTTTGCGTGCCATGTGTTACCTCTTTATGATATATCGGCCAGGTCCAGGTATTTGTAGCCGTCCTGGGCGATGTGCTGCTTCCGGCCCTCCAGGTCGTTGCCCTCGAACAGCTCAAAGTAATAGGCGGTGCGCTCCGCGTCCTCGGGCATGACCCGGATGAGCCGGCGAGTCTCGGGATTCATGGTGGTCAGCCACATCATTTCCGCCGAGTTTTCCCCCAGGCCCTTGGACCGGTTGACGGTGAAGCGGCTTTTGCCCAGCTCCTCCACGATCCGGTTCTTTTCCCCGTCGGTGTAGGCGTACCAGGTCTTTTCCCGGCAGGTGATCTCGTAAAGGGGCGACTCGGCGATGTACACATATCCCTCTCGGATGAGAGTGGGGGTCAGCCGCCAGAGCATGGTCAGGATCAGGGTGCGTATCTGGAAGCCGTCCACGTCCGCGTCGGTGCAGATGACCACCTTGTTCCAGCGCAGGTTGTCCAGATCGAAATTGTTCAGGTCCTTGCCGTGCTTTTCCACCTCCACGCCGCAGCCCAGCACCTTCAAAAGGTCCGTGATGACGTCGCTTTTGAAGATACGGCCATAGTCGGCCTTCAGGCAGTTGAGGATCTTGCCCCGCACGGGCATGATACCCTGAAATTCCGCGTCCCGGCCCATCTTGCAGGAGCCCAGAGCGGAGTCGCCCTCCACGATGTAAAGCTCCCGCCGGGACTGGTCCCGGCTGCGGCAGTCCACGAACTTCTCCACACGGCTGACGATATCCATGGAGCCGGTGAGCTTCTTCTTGATGTTCAGCCGGGCCCGCTCGGCCTGCTCTCGGCTGCGCTTGTTGATGAGCACCTGCTCGGCCATCCTGTCCGCCTCGGCCTTGTGCTCGATACACCAGATCTCCAGCTTCTCCTTGAAGAAGTCGGTCATGGCCTCCTGGAGGAACCGGTTGGTGACGGCTTTTTTCGTCTGATTCTCGTAGCTGGTCTGAGTGGAGAAGCAGTTGGTCACCAGCACCAGACAGTCCTGCACGTCCTGAAAGGATATCTTCGACTCGTTTTTCTGGTACTTGCCGAGCTTCTTGATGTAGGCGTCCACCGCGTACACGAAGCCCAGCCGGGCGGCCTTGTCCGGGGCGCCGCCGTGCTCCAGCCAGGAGGAGTTGTGGTAGTATTCCAGCAGGCTCACCCGGTTGGAGAAGCAGAAGGCCGCGGACAGCTTGACCTTGTATTCCGGCTTGTCCGCCCGGTCCCGGCCCCGGCGCTCTGCCTCGATGAACACCGGCGCGGTCAGCGTCTGCTCGCCGGCGGTCTCCGCCACATAGTCCAGGATACCGTGTTCATAAACGTAGTCCGTGGTCTCGAATCTCGACCCGTGCTGGATACGCAGCCGGAAGGTGACGCCCGCGTTCACCACCGCCTGCCGGCGGAGGGTCTGGCGGAACCATTCCTCCGGGATGTCCGTATCCGTGAACACGGCCAGGTCCGGCTTCCAGCGGTGGGTGGTGCCGGTCTTTTTCCGGTCCGCCGGGGCTTTTTTCAGCGCGCCCACGATCTCGCCCTTTTCAAAGCGCAGGTCGTACCGGCTCCCGTCCCGCCAGACCGTCACGTCCATGTACTCGGAGGCGTACTGGGTGGCGCAGGCGCCCAGACCGTTCAGCCCCAGGGAGTACTCGTAGCTCTCGCCCTCTTCGTTTTCATACTTGCCGCCGGCGTACAGCTCGCAGTACACCAGCTCCCAGTTATAGCGGTTCTCCGTGGGGTTCCAGTCCACCGGGCAGCCCCGGCCAAAGTCCTCCACCTGGATGGACCGGTCCTCGAACTTGGTGACGGTGATGAGCTCGCCGTACCCCGCCCGGGCCTCGTCGATGGAGTTGGACAATATCTCGAACACGGAGTGCTCGCAGCCCTCCAGCCCGTCGGAGCCGAAAATGACGCCGGGACGCTTGCGCACCCGGTCCGCCCCCTTGAGCTGGCTGATGGATTCGTTGCCGTAAACTTCCTTTTTCGCTTTTGCCATGTGTCCCTCGCTTCTATGATATAAACTGCTCGCCAGGAGTGGATCCCGGCGGCAGAAAGTCAAAAGCCTGTTGTTTTGCGGCTTTTGACTTTGACGCGCGGGAATGCCGCGCGGCTTCGCCCACCCATACCTACATTTGGTGTTTAAGTGGACATAATTTACCTAGTATAAACACATTATAGCATATTTACCGGGAAAATCAAGAAAAGAGCGGGGGCAAAGGCCCCCGCCCAGTGGTATTTGCTTTTCTCTCTGGGGGTAGTATACGTCTAAAAGGGGACGAACACAAATACAATTTATGGAAAGGGGGACAGGCGATGATATCCGAACCTTTGCTGAACGCCCTGTTCGTGGCGGCGGGGCTGCTGCTCGTAAAAATGCTGTACGGTCTGATGGGGCAGGTAAGGTCCTGGCCCGGCCTGGCGGTACTGCACGCCCTGGCGGGTCTGACGCTGCTGGTCACCGCCAATACCCTGGGCGGGCTGATGGGGCTGGGCGTGGGGCTGAACCGGCTGACCCTGCCGGTGTCGGCGGTGCTTGGCGCCCCGGGCGTGGGGTTGTTGTGGGCGGTAAAGTATCTGCTTTAATGGGGTCCCCAAAAGGCTCGCCAGCCTTTTGGGGAGAGGAGGAGCATGGGAGCGGGCGGATGCTGCCGGCCTGCCGGCAGCGGAGCTTAGCGAACATTGCAACGACGAGGGCTGTGAAGTATCTGTTGTGACCGCCCATTCGTTATCATGATTTACTAAAGGAAAGCGGAAAAGTGCGGCGGGATGTTATCACAATCTCACAAAATCGCGGGATGCCGCCAAAAGACGGTTGACAGAGCCAAACGGGCGGTGTTATGATAGGCGTGCTTGAAAAATGAATCGCTTGAACAGAGGCGCGGTTTTCATCAGTACCCGCTCCCAAGGCCAGACAGCCGGGACCGGGAAAAGGGAACGCCGCCGAAGTGGCGGGAGAGTGTCTGATCTCCCTCCGCTGGGCCGTCGGAGAATATCCGCCGGACTGTCACAAAGTTTTGTGGAGCGCTGTCATGGCCGATGGAAAGTCCCTGGGGACTGAACCGAAATTCCGTGGATCGCTTGACAAAGCGGTCCATTTTTCTTTTGGGGCATGCCAGTGCGCTGGCCATGCACCCGGACGGCGGGTCTTTTTCCGCCGGGCTTTGTTGGTCTTTCTTGAAATACACAAAGTATTCCTGCGAAAGACCGCCTCGCCCGACGAAAAACTTCCTCGCCGCCGGATACATATCCAGCGCCCCGACAAGCCCCTTGGGCCTACGTCCTGACCCGCAGCAGAGGACGAAACATTCTGAAAAGGAGAACGAAAACAATGAGAAGACTTACCGCTATGCTGATGGCCCTGTGCCTGGTGCTCAGCCTGAGCGCCGCCGCGTTCGCTGACGAGGCGCCCGCCGGGGAAGAGGATCTGCTGCCCGCTCCCGACTTTGCCGACGTGGACACCAGCGCCATCCCCGGCCTGGAGGACGGCGTGTTCACCGTGGGCATGGAGTGCGCCTACGCGCCCTACAACTGGACCCAGATGGACGCCGCCGACGGGGCCGTGCCCATCTCCAATGTGCCCGGCGCTTACGCCAATGGCTACGACGTGATGATGGCCCAGCGTATCTGCGACGCCTACGGCTGGGAGCTTGAGGTCGTGTCCAGCGCCTGGGAGAGCCTGACCCCGGCGGTCCAGTCCAAGACCATGGACGCCAACATCGCCGGCCAGTCCATGACCGCCGACCGCATGGCCGAGGTGGACATGGCGGGCCCCTACATCTACGCCACTATCGTGTGCCTGACCACCGCCGACAGCGAGTATGCGGACGCCGAGTCCATCGCCGACCTGGCCGGCGGCACCTGCACCAGCCAGTCTGGCACCATCTGGTATGACACCTGCCTGCCCCAGATCGAGGACGCCGACATCCTGGCCCCCGCCGACACGGCCCCGGCCATGATCATGCAGCTGGAGACCGGCACCGTGGATTTCGTCTGCACCGACCTGCCCACCGCGATGGGCGCCGTGGCCAAGAACGACCAGCTGGTCATTCTGAACTTTGAAGGCACCGACGGGGACTTCCAGTTCGCCGACGAGGCCGAGCGGGCCGAGAACGTGAACATCGGTATCTCCGTGCTCAAGGGCAACACCGAACTGCTGGACGCGATCAACGCCGTTCTGGACGAGTACACCGCCGACGACTTCAACCAGCTGATGGACTACGCCATCTCCATCCAGCCTGAGATATAAGGCTGCCGGAGACTGCGCCCCATGAACTTATTTTCCAAGCTCGTCAACGACGTTTCCCGCCTGTGGGCCAATTATGCCTCCGCCTATCTGGGCGGTATGTGGAGCACCCTGAAGCTGGCGGTGGTCGCCACGGTCATCGGCGTGCTGATCGGCCTTGTGTGCGGCATATTGAACACCATCCCCTGCGGGAAGAACGACTCCCTGCCCAGGCGGGTGCTGCTGGGCCTGATCCGGTTCGTCGTGCGGGCCTATGTGGAGATATTCCGGGGCACCCCCATGGTGCTCCAGGCCGTATTCATTTACTACGGCCTGCCCTACTTCTCCAACAACACCCTGCGCTTTGACGACATCTGGGCGGCGGCCATCCTGATCGTGTCCATCAACACGGGCGCGTACATGGCCGAATCCGTCCGGGGCGGCATCATCTCCGTGGACCCGGGCCAGACCGAGGGGGCCAAGGCCATTGGCATGACCCATGTGCAGACCATGGTGAACGTGATATTGCCCCAGGCGTTTCGCAACATCATCCCCCAGATCGGCAACAACTTCATCATCAACATCAAGGATACCTCCGTCATGTTCATCATCGGTTTCACGGAGTTTTTTGCCTTCCACCGGTACATCACCGGCGTGAACAACATGTACTTCCCCTCCGCCACTATCGAGATGATCGGTTACCTGACCATGACGCTGGTCGCCTCGTTCCTGCTGCGGTGGCTGGAAAAACGGCTGGACGGCTCCGACAACTACGAGCTCGTCAGCGACGACCAGCTGGTCATGGCCGCCGGCACTTACAGCTATCCGGACCGGGGCTCTCCTTTCGACGAGCGGCACAAGCCGTCCCGGGAAGCGGTGATCCAGGAGGTCAAGTTCGGCCGGAACAGGGGGGAGCGGTGACATGGCGGATACTATTCTTGAAATACGCCACCTCTCCAAGAGCTTCGGCTCCCATGAAGTGCTCAAAGACATCGACTTCACCGTCTCCAAAGGGGATGTGACGGCCATCATCGGGGCCTCCGGCTCCGGCAAGAGCACCCTTCTGCGGTGCGTGAACCTGCTGGAGACCCCCACCAGCGGGGAGATACTCTTCCACGGCAAGGACGTGACCGGCCGGGGGGTGAACGCCCCGGAATACCGGTCCCATGTGGGCATGGTGTTCCAGTCGTTCAACCTTTTCAACAACATGACCGTGCTGGAAAACTGTATCGTGGGCCAGGTGAAGGTGCTGAAAAGGTCCAAGGCGGAGGCCAGGGAGACCGCCCTGCGGTATTTGCAGTATGTGGGCATGGCGCCGTTCATCAACGCCCGGCCCCGGCAGATCTCCGGCGGGCAGAAGCAGCGGGTGGCCATCGCCCGGGCTCTGGCCATGGGGCCGGAGGTGCTGCTGTTCGACGAGCCCACCAGCGCTCTGGACCCGGAGATGGTGGGGGAAGTGCTTGCCGTCATGCAGCATTTGGCCGGAGAGGGCATGACCATGCTGGTGGTCACCCACGAGATGGCTTTCGCCCGGGACGTGTCCACCCAGGTGGTGTACATGAACCAGGGGGTCATCTGCGAGCAGGGCCCGCCGGCGGACGTGCTGGAAAATCCCCAGCGGCAGGAGACCAGAGACTTTCTGGCCCGGTTCCGGAAGAATTGAACAGATGATACGGGGCGCGTTGCAAAACGCGCCCCACATTGTTGAGCGCCTCCCTCCGACGAGGGAGGCATATTTTTGGGCGCGGCGGGAAACGAGCCTCCCTCTCACGAGGGAGACGGAAGGAGAGATATGCAAAGGCGGGAAAATTTCACTTGACATAAAACCCGTTTCGCATTAGAATTAATTAGTTACAGTAGTATAAGTGGATGATTATGCTGCTGTTGCGTCCTTGATTGATCGGATGGGGTGCTTGATACCCGCCGTATGCAGAATTTCACAGGATGGGAGGTGTGTATACTTACAATGCCAATATGGTCATGGATCGTTCTGATCCTGGCGGGCCTTGCCCTGGGCTTCGGCTCGGGCACGATCTACCGCAAGCGTGTGAGCGAGCGGGAGATAGGCTCGGCGGAGGAGGAAGCGAAGAGGATACTCAACGACGCCATAAGATCCGCGGAGAGCAAGAAACGGGAGGCCCTCCTGGAGGCAAAAGAAGAGATACACAAAAACCGCGCAGAATACGAGCGCGAAGTCAAGGAGAGACGAGCGGAGCTTTCCAAGCAGGAGCACCGCTTACAGCAGAAGGAAGAGCACCTGGACAAAAAGACCGACGCCATCGATCGGAAAAACGAGCTTCTCACCAAGAAGATCTCCGAGGTGGAGGCCCAGCAGGAAGAGATCCAGAAACTCAAAAACAGCCAGCTTGAGGTGCTGGAGCGTATCTCCGGCTACAGTGCCGAGGACGCCAAGCAGCTTCTCATCGACTCTCTGGCAAGCGAGGTGACCCACGAACAGGCCGTCAAGGTACGGGAGATCGAGGCACAATTCAAGGAAGAAGCGGACCAGCGGGCCAGGGAGGTCATCGCTCTGGCCATCCAGCGCTGTGCCGCCGACCACGCCAGCGAGGTCACCGTCTCCGTGGTCAGCCTGCCCAATGACGAGATGAAGGGCCGTATCATCGGCCGCGAGGGGCGGAACATCCGCTCCATCGAAAATCTCACCGGCGTGGACCTGATCATTGACGACACCCCGGAGGCCATCACGGTCTCCTGCTTCGACCCGGTCCGCCGGGAGGTGGCCCGGCTGGCTCTGGAGAAGCTCATCGCGGACGGACGCATCCATCCGGCCCGCATTGAGGAAATGATCGCCAAGGCCCAGAAGGAGGTCAACGCCACCATCAAGGCGGAGGGCGAGCGCGCCGTGTTCGAGACCGGTGTGCACGGCCTGCACCCGGAACTGATAAAGCTGCTGGGCCGCCAGAAATACCGCACCAGCTACGGCCAGAACGTGCTGAACCACTCCATGGAGGTGGCCCATATCTCCGGGCTCATCGCCGCGGAGCTGGGCGTGGACATCGCCACCGCCAAGCGGGCGGGGCTGCTGCATGACATCGGCAAGAGCATCGACCACGAGGTAGAGGGCAGCCACGTCACCATCGGCGTGGATATCGCCAAGAAGTACAAGGAATCCCCCGAGGTCGTCCACGCCATCCACGCCCACCACGGGGACGTGGAGCCCCAGACGGTCATCGCCTGTATCGTCCAGGCGGCGGACGCCATCTCCGCCAGCCGCCCCGGCGCCCGGCGGGAGAACATCGAAAACTACGTCAAGCGTCTGGAGAAGCTGGAGGAGGTATCCATGTCCTTCCCGGGTATCGACAGCTGCTATGCCATCCAGGCCGGCCGGGAGATCCGTATCATGGTCAAGCCCGAGCAGGTCACCGAGGACCAGATGACGCTCCTGGCCCGGGACATCGCCAAGAAGATCGAGGAGGAGCTCACCTACCCCGGCCAGATCAAGGTCCATGTCCTGCGGGAGACGAAAGCGGTCGAGTACGCCAAGTAAATGCAAAAAGAGCAAAAAGAAACGTAAACGATCGTCCTCCGGCACAGGAGCATTGTATCGTTTTTCACAAATGGCATGGCTCTGAGAGCCATGCCATTTTCTTTTGTTACAAAGAACCACGGGCTATGCCCGTGGGGCCAAAAAGGTTATACCTATGCACAGGAACAGGGAATGAGCAAGAGAGGAAATAGGGAGACGTTATAGAAAACGTGGTTCCAAAAATTTGTAGAAGTTATGAGAGCTCGCAGAGCAAAGAAAGAAAACCCCACAGCCAATCAAATTGGCTGTAGGGCATGTGTGCGCAAGAAAGAGGTATCGTAGGCCTTTAGGCCAAGCCAGTAACACCCCTTATAGGGGTGGAGCAGGCCACCCGCTATGCGGGTGGTCCTGACTGCGGCAGTTCATGGATGGGGATCATGCCGCAATATCCTTATGCGCCGTGCTTTAGCGCTCTCGCAGAGACAATAGAAACAAGGTTTGATTAATATCCGCTGACTTCACCTTGATAGGTGGGTTCAGCGGATTATTTGTTATATTCATACTCAAACGACGCGTGGTTGGTCGTGAAGTCAAAAACCAGCTCTCCGCCGATCTCAAACCGATAGCGGGCCTTGCAGGCGGCGCTTTCATGGATAGTCCTTGACATCTCTCCTCCCACTGGTGCGTTCAGCGGATAAGACGCTTTCTCAATAAGACGCGCCATAAAAAGCTTGTCACGCTGCTTGACAGTTATCGCTTGATCGGCAATTTTCAGCGCGCTTGCGCCGAGATAGGTGGCGATCCTGTACTCCCGCCCCCGCCAAATGATCGCGCCAATAACGCCTGTGAAATGGAGCCCAAGCACCGGAATATCCGCGGCGCTCAGCATTAGCGAGCCCCCGTCGAAATGACACTGTGTCCAGATGTATTCCTTGGGAAACGACCGGCCGCGGTCACCCTCGATATATCCTGAAGCGTTGTCAAAGTTAAAAACATCACCGTTCACGCTCATTTCACCCGTGACGGAATGCATCATGCTGACGACGCTGTGGCGGCACTCCATGAACGGGACATACCGAAACGGCCCCATTATATCATAGCGAATCGGCGTAAGCCGTCCGAAATATACCGCTCCTTCGACCGTGCAAGCGGTGTTTTTCAGTTTCATCCTTATACCGCCCGCGTCAAAAACATTCTCCCCTATGCGCACGCCAAACTCTCGTGGGTTTTCCCGATATGCCTCATATGGAAAGTCGAATGTCCATGCGCCGCTATTGGTTATGAGCTGAACCGACGAGGAGCTTCCTTGCCCGGATTTATGCGCGGCGGGAATCACTGCTAAGGTCATGGAATCCTTCTGACACTTGAAATACCACCCGCGAAAATGATCCACACAATCACCCATAATTAGTTTGAACGGAGATAGCGGGATTATTCATGAAAGGATCTTTTGCCCGCTTGCCGATGGTTGATGTCAGTGTAGCAAAAATACGGCTTTTTCAGTATGATCGGGAAGAACTTTGTGTAGTGTTAACAAAAAGCGAACGAGCAAACTTGTGGATTTGCCAATTGACAATGAATTCTGAATGCTGTATCCTGTATACAGTATAAAACGAGATGAGAGATTTGATCGGATGATGGTGCGCGTAGCGGCCATCCAACCAGTGGATATGGAGGGTGACGACATGAAACAATTGCGCGGGGTCGTGCCGATTTTGCCGGCGACCTTCAGCGAGGACGGCCGCTCTATCGACCATGAGAGCCTTGCCAACACGGTTGTGGCGGCGATGGACGACGGCGCGGATGCCGTGGCGCTTTTTGGGATCGTCACGGAGTTTTACAAGCTTTCCGATGACGAGCGGAAGGCGATGATCAAGACGACCGTTGCGGCGTCTTCCGGTCGTGTTCCCGTGATCGTCTCGGTCACCAGGAATTCGACGGAGCTCGCCGTGCAGGACGCAAGGCTGGCGGAGGAACTGGGCGCCGACTGCCTGATGATGTTCTCTCCCCACTTTTTCCCGCCCTCTACCGCGCAGCTGCTGGATCATATCCAGGCCATTGCGGAGAGCGTGGATATCCCGCTGATCATTCAATATACACCCGGCGTCGGCGGCGGGAAGCTGGAGGCGGAGGATATTTTTTCCATCCAGAGTCGTGTGCGCAACGAGATCTACCTGAAAGCGGAGCCGGTGCCCAACGGGCCGATCATCAGCCGCCTCATGGAACTGTCCGGCGGAAGCGCGCGGATTTTTATCGGCAACGCCGGATTCCATATGATCGACGCGTTTCAACGCGGGGCCGTGGGCGTTATGCCGGGCAGCGCGGTGGTGAAGGTGTATAAGACGATCTATCAGTCGTTTATGAGCGGGGATCTGGAAAGCGCCTGGCGGCAGTACGGTGCCATCATGCCGCTGTTCCTGCTGATCAATCAGTCGGCGGAGATGCTCACGGCTTTTGAAAAGCGAATCTTGAAGCAGCGAGGAATCATCCGTTCCGACTGCTGCCGCAAGCCGTGCTTTACCATTGACCGGCAGTATTGGCAGACGGCCATGCGTCATTACCAGACCATCCGAGAGACGATGGACGTGGGAAAAGACTACGACTTTTTTCATAGGTGAAGACAATGCTGAAGATCACGGATATTCAGACCATGGTATTTGAATCCCCCGTGCAGGAGGAGAAGTGGTACAAGCTGCCGATCCAGCGGCCATATACCAAATATCCGGAGGCGGACGCCATCCAGCGTCTGTACAGAACCGGCGGGATATTTGTCGTCAAGGTGGTGTGCAGCGACGGGGCGTATGGCTACGGCACGACCGGCACGTACAACGTGTGCCGGGATATGGTCGAACATTTTTTCCGCCCTCTGCTGGTGGGCAGCAACGCCCTGGAGATCGAGAGGCTGTGGGATGTGATGTTCAACGCCTCCCTGCCCTTTGGTCGCCGCGGCGCGGCTCTGATGGCCATTTCCGCTATCGACACGGCGCTGTGGGATATCTTCGGCAAGGAGACGGGACTGCCCGTGTATCAGCTTCTTGGCGGCAAGGTACGGGAGGGAATGCGCTGTTACGGCACCGGCCCTCAGATCGAGCAGCACAAGGCCATGGGATATTTCGGCTCAAAGATCCCCATGCCCTACGGGCCGGAAGCGGGCGCCTGGGGAATGCGGGAGAATGAGGCTCGCGTCCGTCAGGTCCGGGAGTTCATGGGCGGGGACGCGGAGATCATGTGCGACTGCTGGTGCGGATGGGATTACCCCTACACGGTCAGAATGGCCGAAAGACTGAGGCCGTACGGCATCACATGGATCGAGGAACCGCTGATGCCCGACGATCTGGAGGGATACAGGCGGCTGCGTCCGGTCCTCAACCGCATGGGTATCCTGCTCACCACCGGAGAGCACGAACACACCCGGTGGGGAGCCCGGGAGCTGATCGACAAAGGGTGTGTAGATATCCTCCAGGCGGACGTGGAGTATTGCGGGGGCGTGAGCGAGCTGAAAAAAATCATGAACTATGCCTCCGCTCACCATGTGCATGTGATCCCGCACACGCCCAGCGTTCCGGGAATGCATGTGATCATCAACAGCACCGCCTCTCCCTGCATCGAGCGCATCACCCTGGGCGCGACGCCGCTTTTCCTCACGGACTACGAGGAAAAGGATGGATATGTTTATCTCTCCGATTCCCCCGGTTTCGGGATAGAGCTGAATCCGGATCTCACTAGGAGAGAACCGTGAGAAGCGCGGCGACGGTATGTGTATAACAGCGGAACGTATGCCGCTGTGGTGCAAAAAAATAAAAAAGAAAGAGGTATCGAGCAATGAAAAAATTCCTGGCACTCCTTCTTGCGCTGGTCCTGATGCTGTCTCTGACCGGGTTTACCGCCGGTTCTAAACCCGCAGCGGCGGCGGAGAATGCTGACGGCGCCGCGCCCGACCCCTATGCCGATCTGGACCCGATCAAGATCCGCGTGCTTGTGACTGGCCTGGAGGACGAGACAGGCAGCATCGCCGTGAAGAACATCACCGACATGATCACCGAGCGCAGCGGCGGAAAGATCACCTGCGAACTGACCTATGGCGCTTCCACCATCTACAACGGCGAGCCGGAGATCTTTGACATGGTTCGCTCGGGGACCTGCGAGATCGCAAACTTTGCCTTGACCCAGTGCAACGCCTACGCGCCTGAAGTGGATGTCACCTGCTGGCCGTACGTGTTCGAGAGCAAGGATCACCTGATGACCTTCTTCCAGAGCGAGGCGGGCGACGCCCTCATCGGCAAGATCGAGGATCAGGCCGGCATCAAGCACCTGTTTACCACCTTCGGTGGCTGCCGCGTGGTCACCACGGAGGGCATTGAGGTGCGCAAGCCGGAGGATCTGGCGGGCGTTAAGCTCAGATGTATGGACAGCGCCATCTATGTGGCCGGCATCAACGCCATGGGCGCGACCGCTGTCCCCATCACCTGGGGCGAGACCTATTTCTCCCTGCAGACCGGCGTGGTCGACGGCCACGAAAACGCGCCCAGCGTCATCTTGCAGAACAACATCTACGAGGTGCAGGACACGCTGAGCCTGACCAATCACCTGTATTCCCTCACGTCCTACTTTGCCAACGGCGAATGGTTTGACAGCCTGCCCGAGGCGTATCAGGACCTGATCCTGGATTGCTACGCGGAGGGCGCCACGACCTACGCCGACGAACTCGACGAAATGAACACCGGTTTTGTGGAGGATCTGGCGGAGAACGGGATGAAAATAGTCGACGATGTGGACATCCAGGCTTTCGTGGAAGTCACCAAGGACGCCTTTATGGAGCGCTATGCCGACGAGCCCGATTTCATCCAACTCTATGAAGACATCAAATCCGTCCTGTAAGCTCACCTGACGACTGAGGTCCCGCGCCGAGGGGGACTGCCGCACGGGGATAACCGGGCAGCAGTTCCCTATGCGCGGACCCTGGGTGTCCGTCGGAACAGTCTGTTTGGGAGGAGACAATGAAAAAAGCACTGCGTTTTTTAGACCGCAACGCGGAGACGATCATTCTCGTGATTTTTGGCTCCGTCCTGTGCCTTTCGGTGACGCTGCAAGTGGCGACGCGGCTTTTAAACCACCCGTTTTCCTGGACGGAGGAGGTGGCGCGTTTCGCGTATGTCTGGTTCAGCCTGCCTGGGATCGCCTTTGGGATCAAGGCGGATTCGCAGATCCGCTTTGAGCTGATCATCGGGAAAATGCACGGCAGATTCCGCGCGTTTTGGGAGGTAATCCTGCAGCTCGCCGTACTGGCGATATGGATATTTATCCTCTATCTCTGCTTTGATTTTATCGAGTTTGGGCACAACAGGAAGGCGCCTGCTCTCAATGTGTCCATGGATATTTTGAATTACAGCATCGTCTTGGGCAGTGTCTGCTGCGTGATCCGCACACTGCAGAAGGTGATCGAAAATCTTCGTGCCGCGCTGAAGCGCCCGGACGGAAAGGAGACATGAGATGGCGTTAACGTGGCTTTGTGTCGTTACCATTGTGCTGATGGTAATGGGCGCGCCTCTGTATGCGTGCTTTTTGGGCGGATGCGCCGTCTATTTTCTGATAGATCCGGGCCTGTCGCTCATGATGCTGCCGACAAAGCTGGTGGCAGCGATGAACTCGTTCCCCTTCCTGGCCATCCCCTTCTTCATCTTTGCCGGCCAGATCATGAACCGAGGCGGCATTACCACGCGGATATTCCACTTTTCCGACACGCTGGTCGGCCGGTTCCGGGGCGGCCTGGCCTATGTGAATATTCTGGCCAGCTTTATCTTCTCCGGCATGTCCGGCTCCGCGCTGGCGGACCTGGGCGGTCTGGGCCCCATAGAGATGAAGGCCATGACCGACCAGGGCTTTGACGAGGATTTCTCTCTGGGCATCACCGCCGCGTCCTCGACCATCGGGCCCATCGTGCCGCCCAGCATCCCCTTTGTCAGCTATGCGCTGTTTTCCGGCGCGTCTCTGGGTGGGCTGTTCATGGCCGGCTTTATGCCGGGTATCGCCATGGTGGTCACATTGAGCATCATGACCTATATCATCGCGAAAAAGCGCAACTACCCGAAGGGAAAGAAGTATTCCCTCAAGGAGATTGCTCAGTCGTTTGCGTCCAGTATCTGGGCGCTGCTGTCGCCGGCTATTCTGATCTTCGGCATCTGGTTCGGCTGGTTCACCCCGACGGAGGCGGCCATGGTATGCGTCCTGTACAGCTTCATCGTGGGCCTTTTCATCTACCACGATCTGAAGCCCCGGGATATTCCCGGCATCGTGCTGGAGACGTTCCGCTCCGTGATCCCCGTCACGTCCATCGTCATCGCCACGGTCCTGCTGGCGTTCATCGTGAACTATGAGGGACTGACGGACAAGATCTATGTATTCATGTCCGGCATCACGGACAACAAGTATGTTTTCCTGATGCTTATCAACATTTTCCTGATCTTCATGGGCATGGTTGCGGACCCCAGCGCCTATTCCGTCGTGCTGATCCCGATTCTGGCACCTGTGGCCCAGGCATACGGCATCCATGTAATCCATTTCGGCGTCATCTTTGTCCTGAATGAGATGATCGGCCTGCTGACGCCGCCGGTGGGGATGTCTCTGTATCTCATGACCACGGTGTTCAAAAAGCCGTTTTCCGAGGTCCGCCACGCTGTGACGCCCTGGCTGATCCCCCTCTATGCGGCGCTGATTATCTGCACATACTGCGAGGACCTCGTGATGTTCGTTCCCCGGCTCATGGGACTGGGCTGACGGACCGTAGCGAGAGGATGTACTCGGGGAGGATAGACGATGAAAAGCGTTTGGACCATGGGCGAGATGCTTGTGGAGATCATGCGGCCGGGTCCGGACATTCCCCATGACAGGCCTGACGCCTATCTCGGCCCCTATCCCAGCGGCGCGCCGGCGATTTTTGCCGACGCCGCCGCCCGGATGGGTGCCGCGAGCGGGATCGTGGGCGGCGTGGGAACGGACGGTTTCGGCGCGTGCCTTTTGCGGCGCCTGACAGAGGATGGGGTGGACTGCCGGTTCGTCCGCAGAAATGATGGCGCGCCCACCGGCGCCGCCTTTGTCACCTATGATTCCGCCGGAGAGCGGGAGTTTATCTTTCATATCAAGGGCACGGCGGCCACGGACGTGGAGGTGCCGCCGGTCCCGGAGGACGCGGGTTTTTTCCATATCATGGGCTGTTCCCTGACCGTGGACGCGCCGTTCCGGGAAAAGATCTACGCGTTGATGCGGGCCATGGCCCGGGCGGGGGCGGCGATCTCCTTTGATCCCAATATCCGCCCGGAGTTGCTGCGCGGCGACATCCGAGACGTGATCGCGCCGGTCATGGAGCGGTGCTCCATTCTGATGCCGGGTGTGGGCGAGCTGCTGACCATTGCCGGGGCGGACAGCGTCCCGCGGGCCTGTGAAAAGCTCTTTGAAAACCCGGTGCTGGAGATGATCGTGCTGAAAAACGGGAAGGAAGGCGCCTCGGTCATACGCCGGGACGGCTGCCGGAACCAGCCGGCCTTTCCCGTAGAGCAGGAAGACCCTACCGGGGCCGGGGACTGCTTTGACGGGGCGTTTATCGCCGCGTTGGCGGCGGGAAAGGACACGGACACGGCCCTGCGGGATGCGGCAGCGGCAGGAGCCGTCAACGCGGCGGCCTTCGGCCCCATGGAGGGTCGTGTGGACCGCGGCTCGGTCGACAGACTGACCGGCGCCGTAGGCCGGCGGCAGGCTTCAATCTAGGAGGTAGTATGCGAAAAGCGCTTCTGGACGCGAAGGGCGTCCTTGCCATACCCCTCACACCGTTTCGGGAGTCGGATGAATCCATCGACTACGGCGTGCTGGAGAAGGAAATAGAGTTTATCAACCGGTCTGACGTCAAGGGTATCTGCACGCCGATGATCTCTTCGGAGTTTATGACTCTCTCGGAGAGCGAGCGGGAAGAGATGATTCGCGTCCCTTTCCGTCTGGCGCGGGAGGACTACATAAAAGTCGCCAATGTGGCGGCGTGCAATATCAACACGGCACTCCGGTATCTGGAGGCCGGGGAAAAGGCCGGGGCGGACGCGGTGATCTCCACGCCGCCATACTGCGGTGATTTGGACGCCAACGGGATTTCCCATTATTTCGGGGCCATCGCGGAGCACACGTCTCTGCCGGTGGTGATTCAGAACGTAGGACTTCCCAATACCGCCCAGACGCCCGCCCAGCTTCTCCGGCTGTGCGAGAGCTATCCCAACATCCGGTGGGTCAAGGAGGAGGTCGTACCGCCGCCCCTGTCGATCGAGCGGCTGAACAGTCTGCGCACCGACGCCCTGGAGGGGATCATGAGCGGCTATGGCGGCTTTTACAATCTGATGGACTTTGCCAACGGAGCCGTGGGCACCATCCAGGCCTGCGAATTCAGCGATGTGACGCAGCGGATCTGGGATCTGATGTACCAGGGAAATGAGAGGGCGGCCCGGGAGCTGCACTATCTCACACTCCCCATGGTGCAGATGGAGCTTTTGTACGGCCCTGCCTTCGCCAAGGACATGCTGGTTCGCCGCGGGATCTTTAAAAACCGGATCACCCGCAACAAGCGGGCGGAGATATCCAGAGCGGCTGTCCGCGAGTTCGATAGGATCTGGGATCTGATGGAGCCGCTCATTGAAAATGAAGGGTCTGCCGTCCGCCCCGCGGGCCGCGAGGCCATGTCTGCGCACCGGGTCGCCCCGCGAAGCGCAGGAAAGGAGCTATATGATGCAGAAGGAACATTTTGAGGAGACCCTGGAATTTGTCAACACCTATTCCCGCCCTTCCCAGCTGAAGATCACGGACATGCGTTTTGCGGAGCTGGACGGCGCGCCCTATCCGTGCATCCTCATGAAGATCTACACGAACCAGGGGATCGTGGGATTCGGCGAGGTCCGGGATATGGCGTCGAAGAAGTACGCGCTGATGCTCAAGGGCCGGCTGCTGGGAGAAAACCCCTGCAATGTGGACAAGCTCTTCCGGCGCATCCGGCAGTTTGGGTCCCACGGTCGTCAGGGCGGCGGCGTGTCGGGCATAGAGATCGCCCTGTGGGATCTGGCGGGCAAGGCATACGGCGTGCCCGTATATCAGATGCTGGGGGGAAAATTCCGGGACAAGATCCGGATATACTGTGACACAGACGCCAACATCAGCGAGAACCGATCCGCCGGCGAGGCCATGGGCGAGGCGCTGACCCGCCGCATGCAACGCGGCTACACGCTGTTGAAAATGGATCTGGGGCTGGCGCAGCTGCTGGATGTGCCGGGAGCGGTCTGCGCGCCGCTTGGATACTTGGAGGAGAGCCGGCGGCTCAACGATGAGGCAAACCGGTACTGCCCCGCTATGTACGACTTCCCGGAGAATAAGTTCGAGATCTATGACAAGCTCCGCCGCAGTTCGGACAAGGAATACGTGATGAAGGCGTTTAACGCCAGGAACAGGAATTATGACCGGCATTCCATCCAGCATCCTTTCACCGGCGTGCAGATCACGGAGAAGGGCCTTGACTATCTGGAGAGCTATGTGCGGGACGTGCGGTCCATGATCGGCTATGAGATCCCGCTGGCTATCGACCATCTGGGAAAGATCGGCGTGGAGGAGGTGATAAAGCTCGCCCACCGTCTGGAGCGGTACAACATTGCCTGGCTGGAGGACCCGATCCCCTGGCAGTACACCGCCCAGTGGCACCGGCTGGTGAACGCGACGTCCGTGCCCATCTGCACCGGAGAGGACATCTATCTGGCGGAGAATTTTGTGCCCCTTCTCGAGCAGGGCGGCGTGTCCGTCGTCCACCCGGACGCCATGACGGCGGGAGGCATTCTGGAGACGAAAAAGATCGGCGACCTGGCCCAGCGATACGGAGTCCGCATGGTCCTGCACCAGGCGTCCACGCCGGTCCACGCGCTGGCGGCTGCCCATATCGGCGCGGCCACAGAGAATTTCTGGGCCTGCGAGTACCACGCCAACGACGTGCCCTGGTGGAACGACATCGTTGGTCAGGGCTACTATGAAAAGCCGCTGGTCAAGGACGGCTTTATAACTGTGCCGGACGCGCCCGGCCTGGGGATCGAGGCGCTAAACGACGAGGTGCTCCGGGAGCACAACAGCCGGATCAACCCGGGACTCTGGGAACCCACGGACGAGTGGGACATGGAATACGCGGTGGACACGATCTATAACTGATCTGTGGAGGAAAGGAGCGGCAGTCATGGACAATATGAGGATCGGCAGCGGGAAGTTTTTATATGGCGGCGGCGCCATCGTCCAGTTGGTCCCAGAGATAAAGAGGCTGGGCGCGAGGCCGGCTGTCATAGGCGGTCCGTCCAGCGTCAGCCGGGTAATGGCGCTGGCCGGGGAAGAGATGAGGGCCGCTTTCAGCGATCTCACCGTGATCCCTTACACAGGGTATTGCTCCCAGCCGGCGGGCAGGCGGCTGGCCGCGCGGATCGCAGATGAGGGCTGCGACGTAATCGTGGGTGTGGGAGGCGGAAAATGCATCGATCTGGCAAAATACGTGTCAATGATCGCCCGCCTGCCTGTCGTCACGGTCCCCACGTCGATTGCCACCTGCGTCGCCAGCTCGTCGGTGTGCATCATGTACACGGACGAGGGGCGCATCGACACAAGCGTCTCCATGGACCGGGAGGTGGATGTGGTTGTGGCCGACACGGATATCATCAAAAGCCAGGAGCCGAGGTTGCTTGCCGCAGGTATATGCGACTGTCTTGCCAAATATCCGGAGACGGTGTCCAACTCCGGCGCGTCGGATTTTTACGGTGCCACACTTCCCATGTACATTGCCACCGTAAACGCCAAGGCCATCTATGTTTTTCTCATGGCCGAGGGGCCGAAGGCGTACAGGGAGGGGGCGTCGTATCAACGCTATGACGACATGGTTTTGACGAATCTGCTGCACACCTCGCTGGTGACCGGTTTCTTCGGGCAGGGGCGCCAGGGCGTGGCGCACGCGCTTTACGGCTACCTCCGCCGCCGCTTCACCAGACAGGCGGAGAAGTTCCTCCACGGGGAGATCGTGGGCGTGGGACTGATCGCCCAGCTCATCGTCAACGATGCGCCCGAGGAGGAGACGAAGCGGTATATTGCGGCCATGCACGCCATGAACATGCCCACGACCGTCCGGCAGCTGGGCTGCCCTCTGACGCCGGAGGACGTGGCTGAGCTGAAGACGGAAATTTTGCAGACCACCAATGTGGACGAGAAGACCCAGGACGCGCTGCTGGACCTGGCGCTGAGCCGGATCCTCTGAGGGGGCGTGAAATGACAGATTTGAAGGAAAACATCCATAACGGCGCCAAGCCGGTGGGGACGTTTGTCTGGGAGTACAGCGCGCCCGCCGTCCCCATGACCCTGCTCCAGGCCGGAATGGACTTTGTGGTGCTGGACAACGAACACGGGCATTTCTCCTATGAGACGCTGCTGTGCATGATCCAGCTGGCCCATAGCTGCGGCGGAGACGCGCTGGTCCGGGCGCCCGGTCTCACCCGGGAGGCGGTGCAGCGCTACTGCGACCTGGGATGCGACGGGCTGGTATTTCCCATGATCAGCACGCCCCAGCAGGCTTCGGAAGCCGTGCGGCTGTCCCACTATCCTCCTCTGGGCGAGAAGGGGATGGCCTTTGGCAAGGGGAACATGCGCTACCGGGCCGACGGGGATGGACAAAGCTTCATCCGCCAGATCAATCAGCGGCTGCTGCTCCTGTGTCAGATCGAGACCGTAGAGGGCGTGGCCAATGTGGAGAAGATCCTGGCGGTCCCCGGTGTGGACGGGGTGTTCATTGGGCCGCTGGATCTCTCCAGCGCCATGAACAGATTGCAGCAGTTTGAGGACGCGGAGTTCCTGGAGACGGTCGCCCGCGTCATGAAGGCGGCGAAGCTGGCCGGGAAGATCGTCTGTTCCTATGCCGGCGATGAGAAATTCGCGGCGTTCTGCCGCGCCCACGGGTGCGACATGATCGTCTGGAAAACGGAGTCCTCGCTGCTATTTGAGGCGGCGGGTCAGGCGAAAAAAATGCTGACGGAGGTGATGCGTATACCGGGATGAGCAAACAGCACAGAGAAGCCTTACGCCCACTTTTGCAGATAAAAGATTTGGCAGAATCGTTCAATTACCCTTGACTTTTGAATACAACGTACAGTATGCTAAGAAAAAACCATTTTTTAGGTGATATAACATGCAGCAAATCGTCTTGACATCGGAGAGCCTTGGAGATAAGGCATACAAGATTCTGCGGAGTTTTATCCTTAAGGGTGAGATCAGACCTGGCACGCGCCTTACGGAGAGCCAGCTGGCGGGGGAAATGCGCATAAGCCGCACACCTGTGCGGGATGCGCTACGGCTTCTGGAAAAAGACGGCCTGCTCATAAGCGAGGGACTGAAGGGCTACACGGTAATCCATTTTTCCTGCAAGAGCATTGACGAGATCTTTGACACCCGTTTGATGATCGAGACCCATGCGCTAAGAACCGCATCTCCTCCGGAACTGGACAAGTGGATCGCGCAGCATACGGGAGAGCCGATGCCGGCTGGAGAGATCGAGCCGATCATAGATATGGACGACGCGTTTCATACGGGCCTTGTGACAGCGATGAACAACCAAATGATCAGCGACTTCTACTACAACGTCAACACCCGCATGAAAGTCCTTTGGCTGTACATCTACAGCGACGAGGAATACCAAGTACACAATACCATGCTCAGCAGCATCATGAGTCACGGCTCGATCATCGAGTCGTGCAAGGCTGGCGATATCGACCAGGCGGTGGAACGGTTGACCAAGCATGTCAATGACAGCCGTGATTACGCGCTCAAGCATTTCAAGGAAAAAACCGTGGCAGAGAAGAAGCAGGCGCTTTTTGCCTCCGCCGAACAGGACGGCTGAACGGGTTCCGGGACAGGACACCCGCGCGGTCCGTTTAAGACAGGGGAACAACATATACGAGGAGACTGATGGGAAGATCATGTCTCCTCTTGTTTTTGCTGCCTTAAGGCGTGAAATGGCTCTGGTCCTGCCGGGACGCGGCTTCCGGACACACAGGAGCGGGGAAGGGATCATCGTCCCGCCCGCAGAGCATTTCAGCAAAGGAGTGACGTTTATGCATCCGCTAAAAACTGTTTTCAGTGGCCGGCAGGGCCAGCGGGGAGTGTTTTCTGTTTGTACGGCCAATCCCATTGTGCTGCTCGCGGCGATGCTGCACGCAAAACGCAATGGCTATGTGATTGTGATCGAGGCGACCGCCAACCAGGTCAACCAGTTCGGTGGTTATACGGGGATGACGCCGGCGGACTATATGTCCTTAGCGGAGGGGATCCGAAAAAGCGCGGGACTGCCCGCGGAACAGGTCGTTTTTGGCGGGGACCATTTAGGCCCGCTCACCTGGAGGGAGCTTCGCTCGCCGGAGGCCATGGAGAACGCCGCGGCGCTGGTCCGGGCCTATACGCGGGCGGGGTTCACCAAGATCCATCTGGACACCAGCATGCGCATGGCGGATGACGACCCAGCGGCGCCGCTGGACGTGGAGGTCTGCGCCCGGCGCGGGGCCGCGCTGGCCAAGGTGGTCATGGAAGCTTACGCCGATTTGCGCCGGGACAAGCCGGACGCCCAGCGGCCGGTGCTGGTCATCGGCAGCGAGGTGCCGATTCCCGGAGGCAGCCAGCGGCCGGAGTCCTCCGTGACCCCTACGGCTCCGGAGGAGTTCTGCCGACAGTACCGGGTGTTCAAGGAGGCGTTTACCCGGGAGGGGATCCCCTTTGAGGACGTGATCGCCTTCGTGGTGCAGCCGGGCGTGGAGTTCGGCGACGATTTCGTGTTTCAATATGACCGCCAGCGGGCAGCCGGCCTGTGCGCGGCCCTGCGGGAGGTTGCCCCGCTGGTCTTCGAGGGGCATTCCACCGATTATCAGACTGCGGAGAGCCTGTCCGCCATGGTGGAGGACGGGATACGCATTCTGAAAGTTGGACCCTCGCTCACCTTTGGCCTGCGGGAGGCCCTGTTCATGCTGGAGGAATGCGAGGCGGTAATGGTCTCCGACAAAAAAGCGCGCTCCGGCCTGCAGCAGGCGGTGCTGCGGGAGATGGACGCGGACAAAAAGTATTGGAGGAGCTATTACAGGGGCACGGCGGAGGAGATCGCGTACAAGAAACTGTACAGCTATTCGGACCGCTGCCGGTATTATCTGCCGGCTGCGGGGATCACCGCCGCCGCCGAACGGCTGTTGGCCAATGCGATCCATGTGCCCCATGCGCTGATCAGCCAGTATTTTCCCCGGCAGTATGAGCGGGTCATTTCCGGCTGGCTGGGGGACGACGGCCTGTCGCTGATTCTGGACAGGATCTGTGATTGGCTGGATGTGTATGCCGGAGCATGCGGGATATCGCCGCAGCATCCGGCGCGGACATAATACAGATCTGCCATAAAAAGCGGGCGAGAGGCCGGGCTCCGGCCAGATCAAGGTCCATGTCCTGCGGGAGACGAAAGCGGTCGAGTACGCAAAATAAACGGAACAAAGCAAAAGCGGCCCCCTCCGGTGAAGGAGGGGGCCGTCGGTCTTTCAGGAGAAGCTGAGGTAGACGAAGGAGCCGTCCCGGTTGCCCAGGCTGTAGCTCTCGCTCATGGGCTCGGCGTCGTCCAGTATGATGTAGCCGCCGCCGGCCGGGTCAGAAATCAGGTAATCGCTGTGGGCGGTGTCCGTCCAGCCGATGAACAGGACGTAATGGGTGCCGGCCGTGGAGACGCTCTGCACGGAGGCTATGATGGGCACGCCGCGGCTCAGGGAACTGTCGATGACGGAGCGCAGCCCCTCCAGATCGGTGCTGTTGAAGGTGTAGGTGTAGGCGTGGCCGTCGGTGCCCTGGAAGGTGGTGCCCGAGGGCACGGAAAGGCTGTCGTCGGTGTCGCTGCCGGTCCAGTCGAACGCCCCGTATTCGTCCCGGCCCATGATCATATTCACCGCCATGGAAAAGCTCGTGGCCAGGCAGCAGTACCGGTCCCCCTGGTCGAGATGGCTGACCAGCGCGGCGTTCGCCAGCAGCGTGCCGGGGGTGGGCTGCCAGGGCTCCCCGCTGCCGGGGGTCTCGGGACCGGGCGTCGTGCCGGAGGGCTGCTGCACACCGGAAGAATATCCGCCGCAGGCGCTGTCAAAGCGCTGGATCATGGCCGCCGTCTCCGCCCGGGAGACCGGGTTACGGGGGTTGAACGCACCCTTCTCGTCCCCCTTCACCACACCGCCGCGCTGCATGGCGTATACACTGTCCCGGGCCCAGCCGCTGATGTTCCCGTCGTCCGGGAACGTGGCCGCCCCCGCGCTCTGCCCGAGCGCGATCCCCATCACCGTGGCGAACCGGTTCAGCATGGTGCATACCTCCTGCCGGGTGATGTTCCCGCTGGGATTGAAGGTGCTGGCGGAGCCGTCGCCGGTGACGACTCCCTTCTCAAAGGCCCATACCGCGTATCCGGCATAGTATTTATCGGCGCTCACATCGGAAAAGGCGTGATAGGCCCCGGTGTTCCAGGCCGCCGCGTCCACATTGGCGTACCGGCCCAGGACCGTGATGAACATGCCCCGGGTCATGGCCGCGTTGGGACTGAACGCCGTGGCGGATGTGCCCTGGAAAAGCCCCTTGTTGGCGACGAAGTTCACAGCGTCATAATACCAGTCCGAGCCGGAGACGTCTCCAAAGGCGCCGGCCGCCCCGGCCGGCACGGCCAGTCCGGCCAGCAGTCCGATCACCAGGATCGCCGCCGCGAGCTTTCTGCAAATGCGGGCTGTGTGCGCCATCGTTTTGCCTCCTTTTCATGAGAGGGAGAAAGTGATACATTGGATATACTGCAACATCTATAATATAAACAAAAAATTACAATTTGTCAACAAATTGGTATCTTTTTATAAAACTGGCCCTCCGGCACTTGCCGGAGGGTCGCTTTATCGTTCGTCGGTCAGGCCTAAAATATAATCGGTACTGACGTGATAATACTTTGCCAGCTCGATCACTGCCCAAACGGGTATCTCATGAACGCCTTTTTCATAACGGCGATACACCTCCCGTTTACAGTGCAGCACATCCGCTATCTCCTGCTGGGTCTTGTCCGCGTCGACCCGCAGATCCTCCAGCCGCTGAAAATACATATCCGTCACCTCGGAGATATGCTATTATTTTGTGGCATATTCTGGCGAAATATGCTACAATTTAGTGGCATAAGGAGCCTGCGAATAAAAAGTCAAGCCCAAAATGAAGAAAAAGTGTAGGTAAGGAATGGGCACGACAAAAAGGCTGGCGAGAGCCAGCCGGGACGGCAGATATGAACTTTAGGGAAAGATAATGGCCGCGTGGTCGTAGTTGTTCCAGTCCAGCCTTTGGCCGCAGCGGTCACAGTAGTTCTGGTACTCGCGCTCCAGTGTGCATCCACAGTTGGGGCAGACAGGGTAAGCCGTCAGTCCATGGCAGGTATGAAAATACCGGGTGAAAATCACAGCCATTGGGATGCTGCGCATATCAGCTTTCGCCAGTACCGGATAGCCCAGCAGCTCGTTGGGCGATTTCTCAAAGCCAGTACAGATGTTCTCAAGAACAGTAATGGTGGGCGAGGATTCCTTTCGGACGATACGCCCGAAATATCGTGGGCTCAC
>CANQMO010000007.1 GCA_947624985.1 uncultured Oscillospiraceae bacterium
TTCAACCCCGTCCCCAGCATGAAGCTGGTGGAGGTCATCCGGGGCGCCAACACCACCCAGGAGACCTTTGAGTTCATCTACAAGCTGGCCCAGGACATCGGCAAGGACCCCGTCGAGGTGGCCGAGGCCCCCGGTTTTGTGGTGAACAAGATCCTCATCCCCATGATCAATGAGGCCATCGGCCTGGTGGAGACCGGCGTCGCCTCCGTGGAGGACATCGACAAGGCCATGCAGCTGGGCGCCAACCACCCCATGGGCCCCCTGACCCTGGGCGACTTCATCGGTCTGGACGTGTGCCTGGCCATCATGGAGACCCTGTACAACGAGACCGGCGACAGCAAGTATCGTCCCGCCCTGCTCCTGAAGAAGATGGTCCGCGGCGGCCTGCTGGGCCGTAAGACCGGCAAGGGCTTCTACGATTACAGCAAATAATCTATAAGGAGAACAAGAGTATGGATTTTCATCTGAGTAAAGAGCAGCAGATGCTCCGCAAGATGTACCGCGAGTTCGCCGAGAACGAGGTCAAGCCTCTGGCCGAGGAGATCGACGAGACCGAGCGCTTCCCCGCGGAGACCGTGGAGAAGATGGGCAAGCTGGGCATGATGGGCATTTACTTCCCCAAGGAGTACGGCGGCGCCGGCGGCGATGTGCTCTCTTACGCCATGTGCGTGGAGGAGCTGGCCAAGGTCTGCGGCACCACCGCGGTCATCGTGTCCGCCCACACCTCCCTGTGCTGCGCCCCCATTTTTGAGCACGGCACCGAGGAGCAGAAGAAAAAGTACCTGCCCGACCTGTGCTCCGGCAAGAAGGTGGGCGCGTTCGGCCTGACCGAGCCCGGCGCCGGCACCGACGCCCAGGGCCAGCAGACCACCGCCGTGCTGGAGGGCGACCACTATGTGCTGAACGGCTCCAAGATCTTCATCACCAACGCCGGCTACGCCAGTGTGTTCATCGTCATCGCCGTCACCGGCAAGACTGTGAACAAGCGCGGCAAGCCCATCAAGGAGATCAGCGCTTTCATCGTGGAAAAGGGCTTCCCCGGCTTCTCCATCGGCAAGCACGAGAAGAAGATGGGTATCAAGGGCTCCTCCACCTGCGAGCTGGTCTTTGAGGACTGCATCGTGCCCAAGGAGAACCTGCTGGGCAAGATCGGCCAGGGCTTCAAGATCGCCATGCAGACCCTGGACGGCGGCCGTATCGGCATCGCCGCGCAGGCTCTGGGTCTGGGCGAGGGCGCCATCAACGAGGCCATCAAGTACACCAAGGAGCGCGTCCAGTTCGGCCGGCGTATCAGCCAGTTCCAGAACACCCAGTTCCAGCTGGCCGACATGCACACCCGCATGCAGGCCGCTCAGTTCCTGGTATATTCCGCCGCCTGCAAGAAGCAGCTGCACGAGGACTATTCCATGGACGCGGCCATGGCCAAGCTGTTCGCGGCGGAGGCCGCCAGCGACGTGACCCGCCGCGCGGTCCAGCTGTTCGGCGGCTACGGCTACACCCGTGAGTACCCGGTGGAGCGCATGATGCGCGACGCCAAGATCACCGAGATCTACGAGGGCACCAGCGAGGTCCAGCGTATGGTCATCTCCAGCCACCTGGGCGTCAACTAATAGAGGAGGTAAAAGGTTAGAAATGAAAGTTATCGTTTGTGTAAAGCAGGTTCCCGATACCTCCGGTAAGGTGGCGGTGAACCCGGACGGCACGCTGAACCGTGCGTCCATGGAGACCATCACCAACCCCGACGACATGAACGCCGTGGAGGCCGCTCTGAAGCTGAAGGACGCCACCGGCTGCAAGGTCATCGTGGTGACCATGGGTCCTCCCCCCGCGGAGGGCATGCTGCGTGAGCTTCTGGCCATGGGCGCGGACGAGGGTTACCTGATCTCCGGCCGTGAGTTCGGCGGTTCCGATACATATGCCACGAGCCAGATCGTCGCCGCCGGCGTCAACAAGATCGGCGTGGAGAAGGGCGACATCGTGCTGTGCGGCCGGCAGGCCATCGACGGCGACACCGCCCAGGTGGGTCCCCAGATCGCCGAGAAGCTGCACCTGCCCCAGGTGACCTATGCCGCCGACATCCAGGTGGACGGTCAGGACATCACCGTCAAGCGCATGCTGGAGGACGGCTACATGACCATCAAGGTCAAGACCCCCTGCCTGCTGACCTGCATCAAAGAGCTCAACGAGCCCCGCTATATGTCCGTGGGCGGCGTGTTCGAGGCTTACAGCAAGCCCGTCACCGTGCTGGACTACGAGGCGCTGAAGGACGATCCTCTGATCGACGCCACCACCATCGGCCTGAAGGGCTCCCCCACCAACATCCTTGTCTCCTTCACGCCCCCTCAGAAGGGCGCCGGCATGATGCTGGAGGGCAACGACATGGCCACCTGCGAGAAGCTGGCCGGTATCCTGGCCGGTAAGCACATCATCTGAGAGAGGAGTAAGAGAAAATGGCTTTTAACAACACTGATCTGGCTGCTTTCAAGGATGTATGGGTATTCTGCGAGCAGCGTGACGGAAAACTGATGCCCACCGACTTCGAGCTGATCAGCGAGGGCCGCCGTCTGGCCGACGAGCTGGGCGTGGACCTGTGCGGACTGCTGCTGGGCGACAACGTGGAAGGTCTGGCCAAGGAGCTGGGCGGCTACGGCGCGGACAAGGTCTATGTCTGCGAGCACCCCCTGCTGAAGGTCTACACCACCGACGCTTACGCCAAGGTCATCTGCGACGTGATCCAGGACCTGAAGCCTGAGGCGTTCCTGATCGGCGCCACCAACATCGGCCGCGATCTTGGCCCCCGGTGCGCCGCCCGTCTGCACACCGGCCTGTGCGCCGACTGCACCCACCTGGACGTGGACATGGGCATTTACAAGGACTTCCTGCATGAGGCGTCCACCCTGGACGACGCCCGCATTGACGGCCTGAACACCGCCATGGTCCTGGGCGAGAAGCACGACGTCTCCCGTGACCTGAAGATGACCCGTCCCGCTTTCGGCGGCCACCTGATGGCCTCCATCATCTGCCCCCGGTTCCGTCCCACCATGGCGACGGTCCGTCCCGGCGTTATGAAAAAGCGCCCCTTCGATCAGGCCAAGGCCGACGCCTGCCAGATCGTGAAGCCCGCTTTCGAGCTGAGCGAGGCCGACATGGAGACCCAGGTCACCGAGGTCGTCAAGGCGGCCAAGAAGCTGGTGGACCTGATCGGCGCGGACTTCATCGTGTCCGTGGGCCGTGGTATCAGCAAGGATGTCGAGGGCGGCATCAAGCTGGCCGAGGAGCTGGCCGCGGAGCTCGGCGGCGTCGTCGGCGGCTCCCGCGCGGTCATCGACAGCGGCTGGCTGTCCGCCGACCACCAGGTGGGCCAGACCGGCAAGACCGTGCACCCGAAGGTATATGTGGCTCTGGGTATCTCCGGCGCCATCCAGCACAAGGCCGGCATGCAGGACTCCGAGTGCATTATCGCCGTGAACAAGAACGAGTCCGCCCCCATCTTCGAGATCGCCGACTACGGCATCTGCGGCGACCTGTTCAAGGTCACTCCCATGCTGACCGAGGCCATCCGCGCCGCCAAGGCCGCCAAGTAAACCCATTCAAAACGCAACAAAAGGGCCGCTGTCGAAGCGGTCCTTTTTTTGTGTAAATGGAGATAGTATTCAGCCGCGTGGTGTGCTATACTGCGTGAGACAGGAACGGTGCGTGACCCGCGCCGGCGGAGGCGAAAGATGAAAGGAAAAAACAACGCGCTGAGCGTGGCGCTCATACTGCTGGCGGCCACGGGCTGGGGCGTGATCGGCCTGTTCTCCCGGCCTCTGGGGGAGGCGGGGCTCAGCGCGATCCAGGTGACCTTCGTGCGCAGCGTCATCACGCTGGCGGGGATGGGCCTGCTGCTTCTGGCGCGGGACCGGACGCTTTTCCGTATCGACCTGCGGGACGGCTGGATGTTTCTGGGCACGGGGCTGGTCAGTATCGTGTTTTTCAACGTGTGCTACTTCACCACCATCGAGATGACCACGCTGGCCACGGCGTCCATACTGCTGTACACGGCCCCCTGCTTCGTGATGGTCATGTCGGCGGTGTTTTTCAAAGAGCGGATCACGGCGCGGAAGCTGACGGCGCTGGCGCTGGCCTTTGGCGGGTGCGTGCTGGTCAGCGGTATCGGCGCCGGCGGGGGACTGACCCCCTTCGGCCTGCTGACCGGCGTGGGCTCCGGCCTGGGCTACGCCACCTACAGTATCTTCGGCAAGGCGGCGCTGAAAAAGTACCACGCCTTCACGCTGATCTTCTACACCTTCGTGGTCTCCACGGTCTGCCTGGCGCCCTTCGTGGGCATAGGGCAGTGCGCGCGGGCCATAGCGGCCGGCGGGAACGCGCCTTGGCTGGCGCTGGGACTGGGGCTCATCTCCACCTTCATGCCCTATGTGTGCTACACCACGGGCCTGGAGAACGTGGAGGCGGGCCGGGCCTCGGTGCTGGCCTTTGCCGAGCCCATGGTAGCGACCCTCGCGGGGATCGTGGCCTACCATGAGCGGCTGGGCGCCCGGTCCGCCGCCGGTATCGCGCTGATCTTCATCGCCATTTTGCTGCTGAGCATACCGGCGAAAAACAGGGAGGGAACGACCCCATGAGCGTCAGGATCATCACCGACTCGGCCAGCGACATATCCCCGGCCCAGGCCAAAGCCTGGGGCGTGGAGCTCATACCCATGACCGTGGTATTCGGCAGCGAGGAGTATCTGGACGGGGTGACATTGTCCGACCAGGCGTTTTTTGAAAAGCTGGTGGAGACGGACGCGCTGCCCCACACATGCCAGATCACGCCCTTTCAGTACGGGGAGGTATTTGAAGCGGTGCGCCGGGCGGGGGACGAGGCGGTATGTGTGGTGCTGTCTGGGAAGCTGTCCGGCTGCTGGAACAGCGCCGTCATGGCGGCGGAGCACATCGAATGCGTCCATGTGGTGGACAGCGAGAACGTGTGCATCGGCCAGCGGCTGCTGGTGGAACTGGCGGTTCGGCTGCGGGACGCGGGGCGCACGGCGGCGGAGATAGCCGCCGAGCTGGAGACGCAGAAAAAGCGCGTCCGGCTGCTGGCCCTGCTGGACACGCTGGAGTATCTGAAAAAGGGCGGGCGCATTTCGCCTGCGGTGGCCTTTGCCGGGGGCATTCTGTCCATCAAGCCGGTGGTGGCCGTGCAGGACGGGCAGGTGGTGCTGATCGGCAAGGCCAGAGGCTCGAAAAACGGCAACAACCTGCTCATGCAATTCGTGGAAAAGTGCGGCGGGATCGACTTCTCCATGCCCTACTGTCTGGCCTACAGCGGTCTTTCCGACGCGCTGCTGCAAAAATATCTGGCCGACAGCCGGGACCTGTATCAGGGCCACGGGGAGGATATCCCCATATGCCGGATCGGCTGCGTCATCGGCACCCACGCCGGACCCGGCGCTGTGGGCGTCGCCTTTTTCAGCTGAGGGCGGCCGGTCGAACGGAAAAAGGAAAAGGAAAAGCCGCGGGGCGTTTGCCCCGCGGCTTAGTGTTTTATGCGATGATCATTATCAGCGGACGTTCTTCTTCCGCCGGATCAGGGTCACCGCCAGTCCCGTCAGGCACAGGGCCAGCAGCGCTGTGTACAGACCCAGAGGCGCGCTGTCCCCGGTGTTGGGGGCGACGGGCTGCTGGGAGGCGCTGGGGGAGGCGGAGGGAGAAGCGGTGGGTGTGCCGTCCTGATAGACGATGGCGTACAGGGAGAACAGCTTCGACTCCACGGTGATGGTGTCGCTGGTGCTGCTCACGGTATCCAGCAGGCTGGCGGTGCCATCATGCAGCCGCACAACGCCGAACTTCCTGCCCTCCTTGATCAGTTCAGCCGGGATCTTGAAGGTCACCTGGATGGGCTTGTTGGTCTCGGATATCAGCGTGCCCTCGCCGCCGTTGATGGACTTGATAAGCTCCACATTCAGGTACGCGCCCACGGTATATCCCCGGGCGGCGGCCTGCACCGTGCTCCTCTGCGTGGCGGTGACGGCGCTGCCGACGTTCTCCTCGGTCAGGGTGATCTCGATGGAAGCGCCGTTGGCAAGCATTTGCCGCTCCGCCTCGCTGAGGACGGCGTCCGCCAGTTCAGCGCTGGACATATTCAGACTGGCGCCCCCGCCCTCGGACTCCACTTCGATGGTGCCCTTGGGGTTGACGGTGACGGTCACGGTCACGTCCGTGGCGGCCTGGGGCTGGAAAGCGTCCTTACTGATGGTGACGGTCAGCTCTCCCGCCGTGGTGGGCGTGCCGGACAGGGTCAGGGTTGCGGTGGCGCCGGAGACGGTCACCGCGCTGACGGTCAGGCCCTGGGCGGCGTCGCCGGACAGGGTGACGTTCTTGGTGATGTCAGACTTGAAGCTGCTGCCGGAGGCGGTCAGGGTGATGTCGTCGGCCTTGGCGCCCACGGTGAGCTTGGAGTCGGTGGTGACGGTGACGGTGGGGGCGGCGTTGACGGTGATGCTGCCCGTGACCGTCTGGTCCTCGTCAGTGGCCAGCTTGAAGGCCGTGGTCTTGGCCGTCACGGTGACGGCGCCCGCCTTGGTGGGCGTGCCGGACAGGGTCAGGGTGACCGCTTCGCCGGAGCCGGAGACGGAGGCGATGGTCAGTCCCGCGGCGCCCGCGCCGCCCAGGGCAAAGTCCTCGGCCGTCAGGCCGCTGTCCTTAAAGTGCAGGCCGTGGCTGTTGGAGATGGTCACTGTGATGGTCTGGCCGGAAACCGGCGTGCCCGCGTACAGGCTCCCGGACAGGGTCCCGGTCAGCGTCCCCATGGGGGGCCCCACACTGACCGTGGCAGTGGCCGCGTTCTCAGGCTTGTACTTGAAAGCGTCGGGCTGGACCGTGATGGTCAAGGCACCTTCCGTGGTAGGCGGGGTGATGGTCAGCACGGCGGTGTCGCCCTCGGTCTCCACCTTGACGGCGCTCAGGGTAACGCCCGTATCACCGGAGACAGAGAAGTAATCCGTCGCTTCGGTGGTGTTAAAGACGCTGCCCGTGGCGGTCAGGGTGATGGACGTGGCCGTTTCATCCCCCTCGGCGATGTGCTTGGGGGTCGCGTCCAGCTCGATGGTGGGATAGTTGATAGTGACGGCGCTCGTGGTAACATTACTATCAGGATAGTAGGTGAAGGCCGTTCTGTCCACCGTGATGGTGAAGTTGTCGGTATGCGCGTTGGGCGTGCCGGACAAAGCCAGGACGACATTCCCGCCGCTGCTGCCGACCCTGCTGATCGACAGCCCGTCGGCATTGTTCAGAGTGAACTTGCCGGTGTCGAGCCCGGCGGCGAAGGACAGCGTAGTAGGCGTCAGGGTGATGGACGTGCTGCTGCCCACCGGCATGCCGGCAGTGAGCTGCCCGCTCAGGCTCGCGCTGACGGAGCCCGTGGGGGCGGCGTTGACGGTGATGCTGTCGCTGGCGGTGATATCACCCTCCGGGGCCAGCTTAAAAGCTGTGGTCTTGGCCTGGACCTGGAAGGTGCCGCTGTTACTCGGGGTGCCGGACAGGGTCAGGGTGACATGGGTGGGGTCTACATAGGCAGGCGTGATGGTCAGCCCCCCGGGGTCCGTATTTATGAGAGCAAAGTCCGTGGCCGCCAGGCCGCTGTCCTTGAAGTGCAGGCCGTGGCTGTTGGAGATGGTCACCGCGATGGTCTGATTGGAGACCGGCGTGCCCTTGTAGAGAGCGCCGTTCAGCGTGGCGGACAGGGTGCCCTCCGGCTTGCCGATCTTGACCTTGGCGGTGACAGCGGCGAGGGGCTGGTACTTGAAAGCGCCGGGCTGGACCGTGATGGTCAGGTCGCCGGTCGACTCCGGCGTGCCGGTGAAGGCCAAGGTGGCCTCATTGGAGCCGTCGGTGGCCGTGACGCCGGACAGGGTGATACCTGTGATGTTACTGCTGAAAGAGAAGTTCTCGTTTGCACCGCTGACCGCGTTAAAGACGCCGTTCGTGGCGGTGAGCTTGATGGAGTGGACCGAATCGTCCTCTTCCGCGATGTGGTTGGGGTCAGGCGACACGGAGACGTCGGGATAGCCGATGGTGAGGGACCCGGTGGTCTTTGCCGCGGCGGGCGCGGCCACGAAAGCGGAGGTCTGCGCCGTGACGGTGAAGGTACCGCCCGCCTTGGGGGTGCCAGTGAGGGAGAGAGAGACGTTTTTGCTGTCGCTGCGCGTCACGCCGGAAATGGTCAAGCCGGTGTCTCCGCTCAGGGTGAAATTCTCCGGTGACAACTGCGCTTGTGCTTTGAAGTTCAGGGTGCTGCCGGCGGTGAGGCTGATCGAGGTGTCGGTCACCGCCGTGCCGGCGGTCAGGGTGGCAGTGCCACCCGCCAGAGAGCCGGTGACGGAGCCATCGGGCTGGTTGACGGTGATACTAGCCGTGGCCTTGTCAGCCGCAACGGGGGTGAAAGCGTCCTTCGTCACCGTGACGGTCATGGTGCCGTTCGTTGTGGGCGTGTCGCTCAGGGTCAGCTTCACGTTCTTGTTGGTGCCGCTGTCGGTGATTGCGGCCTCGCTCACGGTGAGACTTGTGTAGCCATCGCCGGAGATGGTGAACTTGTTCGCCGTTACACCGGAGATGAATTTTGCTTCATCGGGATTCGTGATCTGGATGGTGATCTCGTTGGTGTTGCCCGCCGTGATCTCGTTGCCCGACAGAGTGACGGAGGGAGCCTCCTTGACGGAGATGCTGCCGGTGGCTTTCTGTCCGTCTGTGGGCGCATATGTAAAGGCGTCCTTGCTGACTGTGACCTCGATAGCTCCCGAATTTTTAGGCGTGCCGGACAGGGTCAGAGAGACCTCGGTACTGCTTGTGTAAGTGACATTGGTAACGGAGAGGCCCGTGCTGCCGTCACCGGAGAGGGTGAAGTAACCGGTGTTAGCAGTAGACAGGCTGGATTTAAAGGTCAGGTCGCCGCTGGCGGTGAGCTTGATGGTCTGGCCGGACGTTTCCGTCCCCGCGTACAGGGCATCGCCTTCCAGCTCCGCGCTGACAGAGCCCGTGGGCGCGTTGACGGTGGCTTGGCCGGAGGGCTCCACGGGGCTGGTGGGCTGATACTTGAAGGCAGTCTGGCCGATGGAGGTCACCGTGATGGGGGTCGCTGTGGTGGGGGTCACGGTCAAGGTAGCGGTGTTGCCGGTGGCGGTGACGGAAGTGGGCTGGGTGACCCCGCCGCCGGACAGGGTGAACAGGCTCGCGTCAGGGTTGGTGGAAGCAAAGTCGCTTCCGGTGGCGGTGACGGTGAACGTTCCCTCCTTGCCCACGGTGAGGGAACCTTCAACTGTTGCGGAGACCGTGGCCGCCGCAACGCTGATGGACACTTCGGACGCACTGGCGGGCGTATACTTGAACGCAGCGGGATCGACTGTCACTTTGAGGGTCCCCTGTGCGTCGGGAGCGCCGGTGACGGTCAGGGTGGCGGTGGTGCCGCTGGCAGAAACGCTGCTGACAGTGAGCCCGGTAACGTCGCTCAGAGTATAATAACTGGTCGAATCGCTTGTGAACTCGTTGTTCCCGTTGCTGATGGTGAGCGTGATGGTATTGGGTTGCTCGCCCGCCTTCAGGGAATCGGAGGAGGTGACGTCCACGTTCGGCGCCGCGTTGACGGTGATGGCGCTACCGTTGGGGGTCACCGCCGAGGCGGACTGGGGCTCGAAAGCGGCCGCTGCAATGCTGGTCACCTCGATAGTCCCGCCCTTGGTGGGAGTAACCTTCAAAGTGGCGCCGGTGCCGCTGGCCTCTACGCTGTCAGGCTGGGTGACCCCGCCGCCGTTCAGGGTGAACAGGTTCGCCGCCGGGCTGGCCGCGAAGTTACCGCTGGCGGTGACGTTGATGGTGCCCTCGGTGCCCGCGGTGAGAGTGGTGCCGTTATAGGACGCGGTGACCGTGGGAAGGGAGACCGTGACACTGCCGCTGGCGGTGACATCGCTTGCGGGCTTGTATGCAAAGGCCTCCGGTTTGATGGTGACGCTCACCGTGCCCGTCTTGGTGGGGGTGAGGGTCAGTGAAGTCGTATCAGTACCGCCGCCATCGCCGGGGCTGGTCACGGTCTGGCTCTCTCCGTCAATGGACACGGTGAACATGTCCGTCTGGAGAGAGTTGGCAAAGTCAATGCCGGTGGACTTCAGCTGGATCTCCCCCGACTGGCCCACCTTCAGGTCGCCGGAGGCAGTGACATCGGCGTTCGCCCCGTTGACGGTGATGGTCTGGGTAAGCGCTTCGCTCGGCTTGCCGGTATCCTCAAAGGCGTCGGGCTGGGCCGTGATGGTGATCGTTCCCGCTTCGGTAGGCGTACCGGTGGCGGCTATGGTGACGGTAGTCGTGTCTTGATATTGCGCCTGGCCGAACTCAAGGCCCTTGCCGTCATAGCCGGAGACGGTTATGTAGGTAGACACGTTTGCCTCGCTGAACGTGCCGCCTGTTGCCGTGACGGTGATGGTGCCACCGGACGTCACACCGGCGGTGAAGCTGGTGGGCTCCACGCTGATGGTGGCTGTGCCCCCGTCGGCCAAAGCCGCCGTGGGCAGCCAGGTCGCCACCAGGCACAGGGTCAGCAGGATTGTCATGACTCTCTTTGTCGTTCTGATCATATGATCTGAACCTCCTTCCCAAATGAGAGAACACGCGCCGGCACATGACACCCATGGCCGGCCCCCGCAAAAAATGCAGCGGGGGGGGGTACCGTTCTCCGGTCTCCCCCGCAACTACTTTATTCCTCGCACCTTATTATATAGCAGAGGTTCATTGAATGCAAGCAAAAATATTGGTAACAAAGGGGTTTTTACAAGGAAAATCCCCGGCTCAGACGAGCCGGGGATCATCAGTTTTTCTTATGTCAACCGATCAGCATTTCTCCCAGATGGTGGCGACGCCCATGCCGCCGCCAATGCACAGGGTGGCCAGGCCCTTTTTGGCCTCGGGCCGCTTGAGCATTTCGTGGATCAGGGTGACGATGATCCGCGCGCCGGAGGCGCCCACGGGGTGGCCCAGGGCGATGGCGCCGCCGTTGACGTTGACCTTCTCCATGTCGAAGCCCAGCTCCCGGGCAACGGCGATGGACTGGGCCGCGAAAGCCTCATTGGCCTCGATCAGGTCCATGTCGTCGATGGTCAGACCGGCCTTCTTGAGAGCCTGACGGGTGGCGGGCACGGGGCCCACGCCCATGATCTTCGGGTCCACGCCGCCCTGGCCGTAGCTGACCAGCTTGGCCATGGGCTTGAGGTTGTATTTCTTCACGGCCTCGCCGCTGGCCAGGATGATGCAGGCCGCGCCGTCGTTGATACCGGAGGCGTTGGCCGCCGTGACGCGCTGAACGTGCTTCTTGGTGTCGGCCTCGTGGACCTGGGTGGGCTGGAAGGTGTGGACGATCTCGTCCTCAACGCCCTCGGGGCCCACGGGGAACGCGCCGCGCAGCTTGGCAATGCTCTCGGAGGTCACGCCCTTGCGGGGGAACTCGTCCACCTTGAACTCGATGGTCTCCTTCTTCATCTTCACGGGCACGGGGACGATCTCGTCGTCAAACTTGCCGGCGGCCTGAGCGGCCTCGGTCTTCTGCTGGCTGGAAGCGGCGAAAGCGTCCAGCTCCTCCCGGGTAATGCCCCACACGTCGCAGATGTTCTCGGCGGTGGTGCCCATGTGGTAGTTGTTGTAAGCGTCCCACAGACCGTCGCTGATCATGGTGTCCTTCAGCTTGGTGTCGCCCATGCGGGCGCCCATGCGGGTGGCGGGAGAGGCGTAAGGCGCCATGGTCATGCTCTCCATACCGCCGGCCACGATCACGTCCGCGTCCCCGGCGGCGATGGCCCGGGCCGCCTCGATGACGCTCTTCATGCCGGAGCCGCAGACCATGCCCACGGTGTACGCGGGAACGGACAGGGGCAGACCGGCCTTGATACCCACCTGGCGGGCCGGGTTCTGGCCCAGACCGGCGGTGAGGATGCAGCCGAACATGAGCTCGTCCACGTTCTCAGGAGCCACATTGGCCCGCTTCAGAGCCTCCTTCACCACGATGGAGCCCAGGTCCACCGCGGGGGTCTTGCTCAGCGTGCCCTGGAAGCTGCCAATGGCGGTGCGGCAGCAGTTCACGAGATAAATGTCTTTCACAGGGGATTTCCTCCTTAAAAAATTATTCGTATTTTCCGGCCCCATAGAAGGGGCAAGCGCCCAAAATACGCAATTATCCAGCCTGAATAAGTATAATATGGGCCCCGGTAAAAGTCAAGACCCGCTCGTCAGGAATTTGACGGAAAGCCCGCCGGAAACAGCCGGTTTTGCTTGACTTTTCCCGGACGGGCCGGTAAACTGGTGACAGATAAGCTCAGCCGATTTCAATGGCTCGAAAAGGAGATCGTACCTATGGACTATCAAGCGATGTACAAGTCCAAGCTGACCACCGCCGAGGAGGCCGTGAAGCTGGTCAAAAGCGGCGACTGGGTGGATTACACCTGGTGCACCAACCATCCCGTGGCTCTGGATAAGGCCCTGGCCGCGCGTGGCCATGAGCTCCGGGACGTGAAGGTCCGGGGCGGCGTCACCATGTGGATGCCCGAGATCGCCAAGGCCGACGACGCCGGGGAGCACTTCGCCTGGCATAGCTGGCACTGCTCCGGCGTGGACCGGAAGATCATCGCCAAGGGCATGGGCTGGTTCTGCCCCATCCGCTACTCCGAACTGCCCCGGTACTACCGGGAGAACCTGCCCCCTACCGACGTGGTCATGATGCAGGTCCCGCCCATGGACGAGCACGGCAACTTCTCCCTGTCCCTGGCCCCGTCTCATCTATATGATATGTGCGCCAGAGCAAAGCACATCGTGGTGGAGGTCAATCGGAACATGCCCGTGGTCTACGGCCTGTGCAAGACCGAGATCAATATCGCCGACGTCACCTTCGTGGTGGAGGGGGACGATCCCCCCGTGGCGGAGCTGGGCTCCGCCGCCCCCAGCGACGTGGACAGGGCCGTGGCCAACCTGATCGTGCCCGAGATACCCAACGGCGCCTGCTTGCAGCTTGGTATCGGCGGTATGCCCAACGCCGTGGGCGCCATGATCGCCCAGTCCGACCTGAAAGACCTGGGCGTACATACCGAGATGTATGTGGACGGCTTCGTGGATATCGCCGCCGCCGGAAAGATCAACGGCAAAAACAAGAATCTGGACTATGGCCGGCAGGTGTTCGCCTTCGCCGCGGGCACCAAAAAGCTGTATGATTATGTTAACCGCAACCCGGAGGTCATGGGCGCTACGGTGGACTACACCAACGACGTGCGCGTCATCGCCCAGCTGGATAAGTTCATCTCCATCAACAACGCGGTGGATCTGGACCTGTTCGGCCAGGTGAACGCCGAGTCCGCCGGTATCAAGCATATCTCCGGCACCGGGGGGCAGCTGGATTTCGTCATGGGCGCGTACCTCTCCAACGGCGGCAAGAGCTTCATCTGCCTGTCCTCCGCCATGAAGGCCAAGGACGGGACGCTGAAAAGCCGTATCGTGCCCACCCTGACCCCGGGCTCCATCGCCACGGACCCCCGCTCCTGCGTGCAGTACATCGTCACCGAGTACGGCATGGTGAATCTGAAGGGCCTGTCCACCTGGCAGCGGGCCGAGGCGCTGATCTCCATCGCCCACCCCCAGTTCCGGGACGAGCTGGTGAAGGAAGCGGAAAAAATGGGTATCTGGCGCAGGACGAATAAGTGAGATAAAAATTATGTTAACCGCCTCGGACGTGGTCCGGGGCGGTTTTTTCATGGGCTGCGGCGCGGTCAGAGAGCGAAGCCTTCCGCCGCGCGGGCGGTATTGGCCAGATAGCGGATGGCCTCCGCCGGATACCGGCCCACGGCGGTCTCCCCGGTGACCATGACGGACGCGGCCCCGTCCAGAACGGCGTTGAAAATGTCGCTGACCTCCGCCCGGGTGGGCACGGGGCTGCGCTCCATGGAGGCGAGCATTTGGGTCACCACCATGAAGGGCTTGCCGGCGGCCCGGCACCGGGCGGCGATCCGCTTTTGCAGAGCGGGGAGGTCCCACAGGGGCAGGGCATTGCCCAGGTCGCCCCGGGCGATGACGATCTCGTCCGCGGCGGGCAGCAGGTCGTCCAGACCCTTTACCCCGTCCAGGTCCTCGATCTTGGCCAGCAGCCGGATGTGCTGCCCGCCCGCCTCGTCCAGCGCCGCCCGGACGGCCAGCAGGTCCTCCGGGCCCCGGACGAAGGGCTGCATGACCCCGGTAACACCAAAGTCCTTCGCGGCCCGGATATTGGCCCGGTCCGCCTCCGTCATGGCGGGGGAACGGACGTCCGTCCCCGGCAGGGCAATGCTCTTGCGGCTTTGCAGCGTCCCGCCCCGGACCACCTCCGCCCGCGCCGCGCCGCCGGGGTTTTCCGTCACCCGCAGCAGGAGCCTGCCGTCGTCCAGCAGCACCGGCTGACCGGGCAGCAGCCGGGCCAGGACCGGCTCCGGCACGGGTATGCCGCCGGGGCCCAGGAGCACGGTCCCGCCCTCGGTCAGGGGCAGGGGAGCGGGCAGGCTGCCCGTCCGAAGCTCCGGGCCCTGCATATCCACGAGCAGCCCGGGGCGCACGCCGCAGCGGGACGCGGCCCTGTGCAGGCGCTCAATCTGCGCCGCCGCGTCCCGGAGCGTCACATGGGACAGGTTCAACCGCACGCCGGTCATGCCGGCGCGGAACATCTGCTCCAGCGTGGCGATATCGTCACAGGCGGGGCCCAGCGTACCGTATATTTCCATGGTCATGCCTCCGTATGTTCATTACCCACAGGGTACCACATCCCGCCGCCCGGCGCAAGGCCGCGGCCATTGACGGACGGGGGCAAATACTATACAATAGCGCCGTATCCGGTCAGGATACGGCGTTTATGCGGGCGAAAAAAGGCCCTATACGGACCGTTGCGGCTTATGCGTGTCATATCCGGGCGGATAGCCCATGGATATGGGATATTTATACGGTCGGGACCTGTCGAGGAGGTGGATATTATGTCAACTGAAAAAATCTTCGCGGACGCCGGTCTGGAGGCGCTACGGCGGAAGTTTTTCCCCCGGGTCCCCTGGACGGAGGCGGGGCCGATCCGCCGCCGGTACAGGGCAAAGGCGGCCCGGGAGGGGCAGAGTGTGGAGGAGGCTCTGACGGCGCTGGCCCGGGCGGAGGGCTTTCTGGGCCCCGGTCAGGAGGCTGTGCTGGGGGACGCCGGGACGTGCCTCGCCGCGTTCAAGACCCGTGGTGAGCGGGACATACTGGTGTTCGGCCAGGGGCTGGACGTGGTCTGGTGCGACATGGCGCTGGGCCCGGCGGATGAGGACGGCTGGCGGGAGATGATCGTCCGGTCCGAGGAGGCGGAAAATCTGGCGGCGCTGGCCCACGCCGTGGGCGCGGTGCGCTTCCGGCCGGCGGGCGGTGAAAACAGCGGGCGCCCATGTTGACAGGCTGCTCGGATGGTTGACATATTTCGGGCTCTAACCTATAATATGTTGTGTATTTTTGTATAATGGATACGGTTGTATTTGCAACAGATGTCCATTTTATGGGACTATAGGACCTGTATCATCATGATCGAACAGTGGGACAGACCGGAGGGACGCACGATGGGTGTTGCCGGAGCGAAGGCATATAAGACCTCGCACATCAACAACAGAAGATATCTGGGCAACAAGTATAAGCTCCTCCCGTTCATTACGCGCGTAGTCGGCGATGAATGCCCGGGCATCGGGACCGTAGCGGATATTTTTGCCGGGACGGGGGCGGTATCTTCCATATTCACCGATAAGGTCATCATCACAAACGATCTGATGTACAGCAATTATATCTGCAATTACGCCTGGTTCGGCGCCGAGACATATGACCCGCAGGTGATCGTCGATCATGTGGTGAGATACAATGCCGAGACCGAATGCGGCGAGAACTACATGACGCGGAATTTTGCGGACACTTACTTCAGCAAAAGCGACTGTGCCAAGATCGGCTATATCCGCGAGGATATTGAGAAGAGCTACCAAGAGGGCGCGCTGAACGAACGGGAAAGGGCGATACTGATAACGTCGCTGCTGTATGCGATGGACAGGATCGCCGTTACCTGCGGGCATTACGACGCGTACCGCAAGGGCGCCGGATTCGACGGGTCGCTGGAGCTTTTCGTACCGCTGGCGAAGGTCGATAACAATGTGGAGAATCGTTGCCTCAACGAGGATGCGAACGAGCTTGTCAAGAGGATAGAGGCGGATCTTGTCTATATCGATCCGCCGTATAACTCAAGGCAATATTGCGACGCCTATCATCTGCTTGAGAACGTGGCCCGCTGGGAAAAGCCCCCGGTGTTCGGCGTGGCAAAGAAAATGGACCGTAGCGGCATGAAAAGCAAGTATTGCACCGCCGGCGCCACGCAGGCTTTTGAGGCGCTGATACAAGATGTAAAAGCCAAATACATACTGCTCTCCTATAACAACATGGCCGAAAAAGGCGACAGCCGGTCGAATGCCAAAATCTCCGACGGGGATATAATGCGCATCCTGCGCGGGAAAGGTACGGTCAAGGTATTTGAGGAGAACTATAAGGCATTCACTACGGGAAAGTCCGACATTGAGGGAAACGCGGAGAGACTGTTCCTCTGCCGCTGCTATGACGAAGGGCAGAGCTGATGATACCGTCACCGCTCAACTATACCGGCGGCAAATTCCGGCTTCTGCCGCAGATATTGCCTCTTTTCCCCAGGGACATAGACGTCTTTGTCGATCTATTCTGCGGCGGCTGTAACGTCGGGATCAATGTGGACTGTGCCCGCGTGATCTATAACGACCTGAACAAGGAGCTATTGTGCTTATATAGCACGTTCCGGTATCTCGGAAAACAGACCGTCCTGGAATGGGTCTATGAGATCATTGAGAAATACGGCCTCTCTCTGGTGAGCGAACACGGCTACGGGTATTATCAATGCGACAGCAGCAAAGGGCTTGGAGATCGTAACAGGAGCGGTTATTTGAGGTTACGCGCGGACTTCAACGAAAAGCGCGCGAAAGGGGACCTGGATCACCGTTACTATGTGATGCTCTATGTTCTGATCGTATACGCCTTTAATAACCAGATCCGTTTCAATTCAAGCGGCGCGTTCAATTTGCCTGTGGGGAAGCGTGATTTCAACAGGAAAATGGAGCGAAAGCTGGGGGCGTTCATAGACAGGCTCCAGGAACAGGACTGCGCGTTCACCTGCCGTGATTTCCGGCGGTTTGACATATCCTCTCTTTCCCCGCGGGATTTCGTGTATGCCGATCCGCCGTATCTTATCACCTGCGCGACGTACAACGAACAGGGCGGCTGGAACGAGGCGGCGGAAAGGGACCTGCTCGCGTTCCTGGACGGATTGCATGACCGGCATGTTCGATTCGCGCTGTCCAACGTCATACGGAGCAAGGGAAGAGAGAACGGGATATTGCTTGAATGGCTTGGGAAGAACGGGGATAAATATACGGCTGTCCCGCTGGATTTCAGTTACTCGAATTCCAGCTATCAGACGAAGGACAGGACGTCCGGCTCGGAAGAGGTGCTGATAGTCGATTATCCGCTCGCAGAGGTGTAGATATGATCGTTGAAAAGAATCATATTTTCAATTTGATGGACACGAACGGCCGGCGCCGGGATGTTCTCAACGCCTTAAAAATATATCTGGAGATCCTTGCGTATCTGAAGGACACCTATCCTACCGAGAGATGGGGCACATATCCGGCCAGTTTATCTCAGTTTTTGTTTTATGAGCAGGCGCTGGACAGATCGAAAGATGTCTTTACGACCCATAAAAAGTACGACGGCTTCATAGAGGCACTGGGGGAGGACTATCAGACCTTCCTGGACAGGGACGAACGGTGGATAGAAAACCATCTTTCCGAAGTTGCCAAGGATCTGGACGAAGGCATAGAAAAACGGGCGCGGCATTACACGAGCAACCTGGTAAAAATGGGCTTCACCAATGCCGACAGAAGTATCACCGAAGCGGGCTATGCCTATTTGAGAGGCTCGATCGTCAGGGACGCGCTGGAGGAGATATTGCCGCTCGACAATGTGAATATCGCGCTTTTCAGGCAGCTTGCCAAGTTGAAGATATTCAGCGCGCCAAAGGAAGGGAAAAGGCAATACTATTCCCCGTTCATCATGGCGCTCGTATTGCTTTTGGACGGAGAGCCGGTCGACAGGAATACTTTTGAGGTGATCGTTCAGGGCCTCACGCCCTATTGCGGCGAGGAGGTCAAAGAGGGCGTCCGCCGCAATGCGCTCAATGTGGACCAGTTGGAAAACTACGTTCTTGACGTACAGTTTGCGCTACCCGGTGCCCTGGACGGGAAAAGCGATATCGAATACGACGTATTCAAGGACATTTTCAAGAGCTCAAAAAGCAGCGAGGCGGCCTCAAAAACATACTATGCCTTCTTTAGAGCCTTGAAGGCTTTCAGAGATGAAAGGACGGAAGAGACCTACAGAGAGCTGCTCAAATGTTTGGACGGCGACGATACCGCCTCGGTGTCGAAGGCGTTCGGATACGGCAAAGCGATCTTTGCCGCGGGAAACAGAGGCAGCAGATACGATCTTGAGCGGTTCCTGGCGGAAAACGCGGACCATCCGCTTCTGGCGTCCGAGGATTATGTGAGAGAATTCTATATGGCCTACGCCAGATCGAAATGGCGCGACGGGATCAGGGAGTATTCGGATACGACGATCCGGCTGTTGAGCGCGACAGGACTGTTCCGGTTCAGGAATCTGCCGGAATTGTCGTACAGGGACGTATTGTCGTTGATCTTCGACGTGGACCGGCTCAGGGAAAATGTATTCGGCGAAATGACGGTCGAGGAGTATGACCGCTATGAGGCGGCGGACGACGCGTTTTTCGGCAGGAGCACTTCTCTTGTTGAAATATTCGGCTATTCTCCGGACGACGTCTCCGCGATAGCCGGGAAAATAGAGCGGTCCCTCAAGGTGAGCACCGCAGCGGACGTTAAAATGCTTCTTGACAGCCTGAAAAGCGCGGACTTTATCGCACATATCAGGGAAAAATATCCCCGGGAAAAGGTCATGGAGCTTCTTCCACTGTTCGCCGATCGAAGAAATGACAGCCGGATCAAAAAGGAAGTTAACGATACGGCTACTGTACCGACCATATACGAATACATCATCGGCATAGCCTGGTATTACATCTCGAATGAAGAGTTCGATCTGTACAGCAGCTTCAATCTGACGTTGAACGCGGACTTTGAACCGGTCTTTCACGCCAGCGGCGGCAGCGGGGATATCGTTATCCACTATGATGAGCTCGTCCTGATGCTTGAAGTAACGCTTATGAACAAGCAGGCGCAAAAACGGGGCGAATGGGAGCCGGTCCTGCGTCATGCTGTGAATCTGAAAGCCGCTGACGGATCGAAGGAAACGATGACATTCTTCATAGCGGACGAGCTGGACTACAATACGATCAATATTTGGAGAGCCGTTGCCTCGGTACCGCTAAGGTCGACGGACACGCATGCCGATATCGACGGCGTTATCATCATGCCTTTTACGAACGGGGAGATCTGCGCTTTTCTCGCAAAAAATATCTACTATAAGGATATCGTAAGGGCGGTGAAGGACTCCTTTGTGAAGGTACCGCAGATCACGGACGCCAGGTGGCACGAGGAGGTCGTCGCTGCTTTAATAAGCTGAACGGACCACAAAGCACGGCGGCACAGCTTTTGCTGTGCCGCCGTGCCATATGCTTCATGCTTCATCGTCCGCCGCTTTTTGCGCGCAGGGCCGCTCCGGCGGAAGATATTTGACAACGGCCTCGCCGTCGGCCACGGTCTGGCCCCGCTGGTTCACGCAGACGGTCTCCAGCCGGTATATCCCCTTGGCGGGATCGATGACGTCCAGGACCGTGACGGTGGCGGTGACGGTGTCCCCGATCTTCACAGGGGCCGTGAAGTCCAGCCACTGGTGCAGATACACGGTCCCGGGACCGGGCAGGTACATGCCCAGCACCGTGGAGATCAGCCCGGCGGGAAGGATGGAGTGAGCGATGCGCTCCCCAAAGGGGCTCCTGGCGGCCTCCTCCGCGTTCACATGCAGGGGGTTCATATCCCCGGTGGCCCCGGCGATGGCGTATATGTCCCACTCGGAGACCGTCTTGGAGAAGCTGGCGCTCCGGCCCGGTTGCAGCGTCATGTCAGCATACCTCCACGGCATATTTCATGTAGTAGTTGGAACGGCGCTCCCGGTCCAGCGTGGTGGGGCTCATATGGCCCGGCCAGACCTCGTAGTCGCCGGGCAGGTCGTAAAGACGCTTCAGGCTGGCCAGCAGCGCGGACATATCCCCACCGGGCAGGTCGGTCCTGCCGCAGGAGTCCCGGAACAGAGTGTCCCCGGAGAAGATGGCGTCCTGGCATATGAGGCACACCCCGCCGGGGGTGTGGCCCGGGGTCTCCATCACCCGGAAGGTGAGGCTGCCCACAGAGAACGTGTCGCCCTCGCCGTAAAAGACGGAGCCCTTGGGCGGGTCAAAGCGGTAATCCCCCCTGCCCGTGTCCTTCCGGCTCATGCACACGGTGGCGCCGGTCTGCTCCTGCACCGCGTTCACCGCCATGGTGTGGTCAAAGTGGCCGTGGGTAAGGAAGATGTACTTGGCGGTGAGGTGGTTGTCCTCCAGGTAGTCCATAATGGTGTTGGACTCGTCGCCCGGGTCGATGACGGCGCACTGCAAGGTGTCCTCGTCGGTGACGATGTAGCAGTTGGTCTCGATCTGGCCGACGGTCAGGGTCTTTATCAGCATGTTTATAGCTCCTTCGTATCCAATAGGATGGTGACGGGTCCGTCGTTCTGGCTGAATACCTGCATGTCCGCGCCGAACACGCCGGTCTGCACGGTGAAGCCCCGGTCCCGGCACAGGCGTATGACCTGCTCGTACAGGGGCACGGCCTGTTCGGGCCGGGCGGCCAGGGTGAAGCCGGGCCGGCGGCTGCGGCAGTCGGCAAAGAGGGTGAACTGGCTGATGATGAGAAGGCTGTTGGCGCCCGCGTCCGTGGGGTTCACGTTCATCTTGCCGGCGGCGTCCTCAAACACCCGCAGACCGCATATCTTGTCCGCTATCTTCTCCGCCTCCCGGGGCCCGTCGTCCACATGGACCCCCAGCAGCACCAGAAAGCCCTGGCCGATCCGGCCGTGAACGGCTCCGTCGATCTCCACGGAGGCGTTTTTTACTCTTGTGACCACAGCGCGCATATCTCACACACCTCCCCGGTTGACCTCCCGCACGCCCCGAACGGCCAGCAATTTGTTGATGATGGTCTGCAGCTCGGCGGCCTGCTTTACCTCCAGCGTGATGATGACCGTGGACAGGCCCTTGCCGGTGTCCCGGGCGGTGAGGCTGCGGACCTTGGCGTTGAGGGAGTTGAGGATGGTGGCGATGTCCATGACCAGACCGCCGCGCTCGTCGGAGGTGATGTAAAGGTCCGCGGCGTAGCTGTCGGTGATATGGTCGGCCCAGGACACGGTGATCCACCGGCCCTTGTCCTCGTCCCGGCGGTAGTTCACGCAGTCCCGCCGGTGGATGGACACGCCCAGCCCCCGGGTGATGAAGCCGATGATGGGGTCCCCGGGCACCGGCGTGCAGCAGCGGGAGAATTTGATGAGGCAGTTGTCCAGCCCCTCCACCAGCACGCCCTGGACGGCCTTCAGCTCCTTTTGCTGGCGGCGGTCGGCCCGCTCCTGCATTTTGTCCAGCTCCGTCTTGCGGCTGGCGGAGCGGTTGCGGACGATCTCGTCCCGGATACGGCCTACCGCGTGGGAGGCGGTCATGCCCCCGTAGCCGATGGAGGCGTATATGTCGTCCATGTCCATGACGGCCATCCGCTTCAGGATGAGGGGGACCATCTCCGGGTCCGTCACGTCCGCCATGGAAAGGCCCGCCCGCCGGGCCTCGGCCTCGAACATCTCCCTGCCCTGGACGATGTTCTCCTCCCGGCGCTCCCGCTTGAACCACTGCTTGATCTTGGAGCGGGCCTCGCCGCTTTTGGCGATGTTCAGCCAGTCCCGGCTGGGGCCGGTGGAGCCGTGGGAGGTGATGATGCTGACGATGTCCCCGTTTTGCAGGGGGTAGGCGATGGGCACGATACGGCCGTTGACCTTGGCGCCGGTCATGGAGTTGCCCACGGCGGAGTGGATGGCATAGGCAAAGTCGATGGGCGTGGCCCCGGCGGGCAGGCTCTTCACGTCTCCGTTGGGGGTGAAGACGAACACCTCGTCGTCGAACAGGTCCATTTTGAGGTCGTGGTAGAAATCCTGTACGTCGCCGGAGTCCTGCTGGGTCTCCAGAAGCCGGCGTATCCAGGCGAATTTCTCCTCGTCGCCCACCTTGGAGCCCACGCCGCCGGATTTGTACTTCCAGTGGGCGGCCACGCCGTATTCCGCCGTCATGTGCATTTGCCAGGTGCGTATCTGCACCTCGAAGGGTATGCCCTCCGTGCCGATGACGGTGGTGTGCAGGCTCTGGTAGTTATTGGGCTTGGGGGTGGAGATGTAGTCCTTGAACCGCCCCGGCACCGGGCGGAACATCTCATGGATGATCCCCAGAGCGTTGTAGCAGTCGGCCAGGTCGTTCACGATCACCCGGAAGGCGCACAGGTCGAATATCTCCTCCACGCTCAGGTGCTGGGCGTACATCTTCCGGTATATGCTGTAAATGTGCTTCAGCCGGCCGTACACCTTGCAGGCGATACCCTCCCGCTCCATGCGCTGGCTGATACGCTCCTCCATGGAGGCGATGAACTGCTCGAACACATCCCGGCGCTTGTCCAGAATGCTGGTGATCTCCCGGTAGCCCACCGGGTCCAGGTATAAAAGCGCCAGGTCCTCCAGCTCGTCCTTCATCTTCTCCACGCCCAGCCGGTGGGCGATGGGGGCGTAGATCTCCATGGTCTCCCGGGACTTGGAGAGCTGTTTCTCCGGGCTCTGGAATTCCATGGTCCGCATGTTGTGCAGCCGGTCCGCCAGCTTGATGAGGATGACCCGGATGTCCTTGGCCATGGCCATGAGCATTTTGCGGAGGTTCTCCATCTGGGTCTCCTCCAGCGTGCTGTACTGGACCCGTGTCAGCTTGGTGACCCCCTCCACGATGTCCGCCACGTCGGCGCCGAACTGCCGCTCCAGTTCCTCGTGGGTGGCGTCCGTATCCTCCAGCACGTCGTGCAGGAGGGCGGCCATGATGGACTCGTCGTCCAGACCCATCTCCCCGGCGATCTTCGCCGCGGCGATGGCGTGGGTGACATAGGGGGAGCCGTCCCGCCGCTTCTGGCCGGCGTGGGCGGTCACGGCGAAGTCAAAGGCTTTCCGTATGCGCGCCAGATCCGCGCCGGTGCCGTTTTCTTCCAGCACCGCCGCGAGCTCCGCAAACGCTTTGTCAGGCGAAAACTCTGCCATATCTTCGTTCTTCCTTTATTGCACGGCGTTGGGCTGTGCGCCGTCGCCGAATTGCGCTTTCCAGGTGGGGGAGCGGTCCAGATCCGTCTTTTCCGTCCAGGCGACGAGCGCCAGGTCCACATTCTCTCCGTCCAGCCGGACGGTCGCCAGACCGAGCTCCGACAGCACCCGCAGCCCCATGGCGATCCGGGCCGGGCGGAGAGATCCGTCCAGACCGGACAGACGGCTCAGCCGCACCTTGCAGGGGCACCGGTCCTCCAGCGCCCGCCACAGGCGCACCAGCTCCTGCCGGGTCAGGCGCAGTCCGGCGCAGCCGCCGCTCTCCAGTATATGCCGGCAGAGGGCCTCCAGGTCCGTGGGCCGCATATCCGCTATGAGCAGCTGCACGCTCCGGCGGCCCCGGTGTTCGCTGATCTGGGGGAAAAAGGCCGCGTCCACCTCCTGGCCCGCCGCGGCGCCCAGATCGGCCAGACGCCTGCCGAACCAGACGCACTCATACCGGCGGCCGAACTTCTCCAGCGTCAGGCGCAGGTGCTTGCCGCCGCCGATGGGCGTCACGTCCGCCAGAAGCGCGTCCGTCATGCACAGGGTGGGCCGCTGGTTGCCGCTGCCGAAGGGCTCCAGAAGCTCCAGACTCTCCACGCACTCCATGGTGAGCAGGGCCGGGTCCGCCACCAGCAGATCCGGCGTCAGCCCCTCCTCCCCGGCGGGGGGATGGGCGAGATAATACTCCCGCAGGGCCGCCCGGAAGGAGGGGATGTCCTCCCGCCGGAGATTCAGCCCCGCCGCCAGGGCGTGGCCGCCAAAGGACTCCAAATGCTCCCCGCAGGCGTCCAGCGCGTCGAACAGATTGAACCCGCCCCAGCTGCGGCAGGAGCCCTTGCCCTTGTCGCCGTCCAGAGAGATCATCACCGTGGGCACCTGATATGCCTCCGCGAGCCTCGACGCCACGATGCCCACAACGCCCTGGTGCCAGCCCTCCCGGGCCAGCACGATGGGGCCGTCTACGGTCTGGCCGGCCAGCATTTCCGCCGCCTCGTCCCAGATGGCCGCCTCCAGCTGCTGCCGCCGGCGGTTCATGTCGCAAAGCTCCTCCGCCAGACGGTAGGCCCGGACCGGGTCGTCCTCCAGCACCAGGTCCGCCGCGCAGTCCACCTGGCCCAGCCGTCCGGCGGCGTTGATACGGGGGGCCAGGGTGAAGCCCACCGTATTGGCGCCCAGCCGGGCGGTGTTCACCCCGGCCAGCTCCATCAGCGCGGCCAGCCCCGGACGGGGGGCGGCGCGGAGCTTTTTAAGCCCCGCCTTCACGATGGCCCGGTTTTCCCCGACCAGGGGCATTACATCCGCCACCGTGCCCACGGCCACCAGATCCGCGAACCGGTCCAGCATGGCCCCGCTGTCTCCGCTCAGAGCGCAGGCCAGCTTGAACGCCACGCCCACGCCGGCCAGCGCCCGGCCCGTCTCCGGTCCGTCCGCGCGCTTGGGGTCCACCACCGCCACTGCGGCCGGCAGCTCAGCCTGACACTCGTGATGGTCGGTGATAATCATGTCCACGCCCCGCTCCGCCGCGTAGGCCGTCTCTCTGACGGCGGTGATGCCGCAGTCCACCGTGATGATGAGCCCGGCGCCCCGGGCCCGGAGGACGTCGATGGCGCCGGTGTTGACGCCGTAGCCCTCCGCCAGCCGGTCGGGGATGTAGCGCAGGACGCGCACGCCCTCGCCGCGCAGATACTCCGTCAAAAGACAGGTGGCGGTGATACCGTCCACGTCATAGTCGCCGTAAACGGCCACCGTCTCGCCCCGGTCCACGGCCCGGCGGATACGCCGGACGGCGGCGTCCATATCCGGGAGGAGAAAGGGGTCCTCCGGCTCCTGGGTCCCGGCCTCCAGAAAGACGCGGGCCCCCTCTGCCGTGACCACGCCCCGGACCGCCAGCACCGCCGCCAGAAGCGGCGTACAACCGGCCTGAAGCAGCTGCTCCGGCACGGTGGCTGCCTCGGGGATATTCCATATTCTTTCCTTCATGCTCAGCGTTGATCTCACTTAATTATTATTAATTAAACTGATTATACGCCATTTGCCGCCGCTTTGCAATCGGAAACCGCCCGTATCCGCCGCTTTTGGACGGATTTCCCTTGCCCGCCGCGGAGGCCGGGCGTATGGGCCGGTTTTTCCGGAGGGACAATAGCAACGGACGGGCGCGCGTTTCCCTCTTGCGCGACAGGGGGAATCGTGGTATAGTACCGGTAGACATAAAATGACATAATCTGCAACCGTACGGTCATGCGTTTTATGAGGAGAGATCATATGAGACATAAAACAGTCGCTCTGATCCTGATAGGGTTGAGCGTGGTGCTGGCGTGTGCGGCGGTGGTGGTGCTGAGAGTGCGGATGCTGTCCGGCGGCCCTGAGGCCGTGGACGTCACGGCGGTCACGCCCGCCGACTATGCGGCGGCACAGCCTGCCCCGGACCAGACGCCCACGCCGGAGCCTACGGCCACGCCGGAGCCTACGGCCACGCCGGAGCCCACGGAAACGCCCTGGGCGGGGCCTCTGGTGAAGGAGCAGTCCGTGCCGGTCCCGGCGGCCTATTTCGCCGACGCGGGTTTTCTGGGCAATTCGGTCCTGTCCGGCCTGTGGCTTTACAACAACGACCTGCTGCTGCCCTCCGACCCCACCCACTGGTTCTGGCAGGACAGTCTGACCATCATGGGCGCGTCTCCCTATGCGGCCCAGATGGCGGCCTATGACTTCGGCAAAATCTATATCGAGTTCGGTATCAACGAGCTCACCTATGACCAGAGCACCTTGCAGGAGGCCTTCAACACCGTGATCGACCAGCTACAGGCCGATCACCCCAACGCCATCATCTATCTCATGAGCGTCACACCGGTGAGCCAGTACTGCGACGCCAACCTGTCCATAAAACAGAGCGCGGTCATGGCCTTCAACAACATGCTCCAGACCATCGCGGCCGAGCAGCATGTGTGGTATCTGGACGTGTACCCCGTCCTGTGCGGGCCGGATGGCTTTTTGCCCTCGGACGTGACGCCGGACGGCGTGCACTTCAACCCCGCCCACTACCAGCTCTGGCTGGACTATCTGACCACCCACTACGTCCCCGACGGCAGAGAGTACGCCGTCCCGCAGACGGAGGCGCCGGCGGAAGACGCGGGAGATACTGTGACGGACGCCCCCGCCGCCTGAGGCGGGGCCCCTATATAGAAACGACAGGAGAGAGGAAAACACCATGAAAAAAATCGTTATCTGCATGATCGTGCTGGGCCTGGTACTGACTTTGACCGCCTGTGGCGGCGGCGGGAGCAAGAAGGACGTGGATCTGGACGCTCTGGCCAGTGAGCTGACGGCCAGCGCCGCCTTCACCATGGACATGGGCCAGTACGCCATGCAGCCGGAGCTGGCGGCACCCACCTACGGCTACGACGCCGCGGATGTGGCCAGCGCGAAGTTTTTCTACAACAACGGCTCCGCCGAGGAGATCTTCCTGGCCCAGGCCTCCGATGAGGAGGCGGCGGCGAGGCTGGAGCAGCTTTGCGAGGACCGGACCGCCAATCAGCAGACCGTGCTGTCGAGCTATAACCCCGACGCCATCCCCCGGCTGCAAAACGCCGTCATCGCCCGAAGCGGGGTCTATGTGGCGCTGGTGGTGGCCAATGACGCCGCCGCGGCCCAGACCGTCGTGGACAAGTATATGAAGTAAACGTCGAAAAAACGCAGGGCAGCGGCTCTCTCGCCGGAGGGGGCCGCTGCCTGTTCGCGTCATGGGCCTGTTTCCCTCTTGACGGAGAGGCGGATATGTGGTATCCTCATGCCGCCAAGAGAAAATTTAATATCGGAGCCAAAAAGGAGAATCATCACTATGACAAAACGTATTCTCACTCTTGCGTTGGCAGTCGTTATGACGGCGGCACTCTTCATCGGAGGCGGCCAGTCAGCATTGGCTGCCGGGACCGGCTCCACCGGCGATGCCGCCGGCGGTGCGATCACCGTCGGTATCGCCTCAGACCTGGACAGCAGTCTTGACCCACACGTATCTTCGTCGTTGGCAGGAACCAGAGAAGTCCTATTCAACATCTATGAAGGGCTCACCAAGCCCGACACACAAGGAAATCTCGTCCCCGCCGTCGCCGAAAGCTACGCCGTCAATGACACCGCAGACGAATACACCTTCACCCTCCGTGAGGGCGTGCGGTTTCATAACGGACAGGAGGTCACGGTCGGGGATATCGTTTATTCTCTGACCCGCGCTGCCGGTCTGGAGACGGGCGAGCCGCTGGTGGCCACCCTGGCGGGTGTCGCCTCTGTGGAAGCCGTTGACGACAGGACCGTCGTCGTCACCCTCTCCGCGCCCGACGCGGAGTTCATCGCCTACACCACGGTCGCCATCATCCCCGAGGGAAGCGACCCCGCCGACGGGATCGTGGGAACGGGCCCCTTCAAATTCGTCTCCCGTTCTCCCCAGGGGAACATCGTCATGGAGCGCTTTGACGAGTACTGGGGCGAGCCGGCCAAGTGCGCGAAGGTCACCTTCGAGGTCATCGAGGACGGCCAGACCATGGTCATGAGCCTGCGCTCCGGCGCCATCGATCTGGCGGCCCATCTGGAGGCCAGCCAGGTGGCGGAGCTGAAGGCCGCGGCGGACCTGAACGTGCTGGAGGGGAACATGAATCTGGTGCAGGCGCTGTATCTGAACAACGCCCGGCCCCCCTTCGACGACGCCCGGGTCCGGCAGGCGCTGTGCTACGCCGTCGACAAGCAGACGGTCATCGACCTGGCCGGGGACGGCCACGGCACGCCGCTGGGCAGCAGCATGTACCCGGCCTTCGGCAAATACTTTGACGACAGTCTCACGAACCGTTATGAGAGCGATCTGGATAAGGCCCGCGATCTCTTGGCCGAGGCGGGCTACGGTCCGGACGATCCTCTGCGGTTCACCATCGCCGTCGTGTCCGCCTACACCCCCCATGTGAACACCGCGCAGGTGATCGTGGAGCTGCTGCGGCAGGTAGGCGTGGAAGCGGAGATCAGGCAGATGGAGAATGCCGCCTGGTATTCCGACGTGTATCAGGGCCGGGACTTTGACGCCACCATCACCGGTATGGACGCGTCCACGCTCACGGCGTCGGCGCTGCTGGCCCGGTTCGTCAGCGACAACCCCAAGAACTTCATCGGCTTTGACAGCGCCGACTACGACGCGGCCTACGCCGCCGCCGTGGGCACCACCGACGACGCGGAGCAGACGGCGAAGTTCAAAGAGTGCGAGGCCATCCTGGCCGAGGACGCCGCCAATGTGTATATCCAGGACCTGGCGGACTTTGTGGTGACCCAGGCGGACATCGAAGGCTACCAGTTCTATCCCCTGTATGTCATGGACCTGTCCACGGTGTACCGGGCCGGGTAATTGCGGTATGTACTGAAAAAAACAGGAGTATTGCTCATAACGCTGCTCCTCATCTCCCTGCTGGCCTTTCTGGCGTTCCAGATCGTCCCTGGGGACCCCACCACCAAGCTCCTGGGCAGCGAGTACAGCCCGGAGCGGGCGGCGTCCCTGCGGGAGGAGATGGGACTGGACCGGAACGTGCTGGTGCGCTACGTAGACTGGCTGACCGGTTTCATTACCGGCGATCTTGGCGTCAGCTACAGCTACGGCATGGGTGTGGACCAGGTCATGGAGGGCAAGGGCGCCGTCACGGCGGCCCTGTCCCTCCTGGCCTGGGTGCTGGTGATCGCCATCAGCCTCCCCTTGGGCGTCGCGCTGGCCCGCTGGCAGGGGGGACGTCTGGACCGGGCGTGTGTGGCCATGAACCAGGTGTTCATGGCCATTCCCCCGTTTTTTCTGGGGATACTGTTCACCTATGTGTTCGGGCTGGTGCTGAAACTGTTCGTACCCGGGGGCTTTATCAGTCCCCAGCAGAGCTTTTGGGGCTTTCTGGGCTATCTCACGTTCCCGGCGCTGGCCATCGCCATCCCCAAGGCCGCCATGGTGACGAAGCTGCTGCGCTCGTCCATCCTCAACCAGATGGGCGAGGATTATGTCCGCACGGCCTACAGCCGGGGCAATTCCCGCTGGGGGGTCATCCGGGGCCATGTGCTCCGCAACGCCATTTTGCCCGTGGTCACCTTCGTGGCCATGACGCTGGCGGACATCGTGGCCGGGTCCATCATCGTGGAACAGGTATTCGCCCTGCCGGGACTGGGCAGGCTCCTGCTGGCCAGTATCGGCAACCGGGACTATCCGGTGGTACAGTGTATCGTGGTCATCATCGCCTTCATCGTGGTGTTCATGAACTATCTGGCGGACGTGGTGACCCAGTACATCGACCCGCGTGTTCGTCTCGCTTGAAAGGCAGAGCCTTTCAAGCGAAAAGGCTGCAGCCTGCTGCAGCGCACGTCGTCGGAACTCGCAAGCCAGGTCTCCTTTTGCCGCAAGCGGCAAAACTCGATCGGCTCGCGGTCCCTCCTCTCCCCACAAAGCAGGCTTTGTGGGGGCCCCAGAGGCGACGCACGTTTGCAGGCTGATAAGAATGATTTCCGAGGTACACGCCCCCGGAAATCATATCCCTCTTTATTCGCGCCTGCGGGCGCGAACTCTGCGAGGCGCATTGTGAAGATCAAACACAACAAAAACTTCACAGCCGGGGCCGTCATCACGGCGTTCATGCTGACCGTGATCCTGATCGGCATGGTCTGGACGCCCTACGACCCCAACGCCATGAGCGGGAAGGAAAAAATGCTCTCTCCCTGTCTTGCCCACCCTCTGGGCACGGACAATTTTGGCCGGGACATCCTCTCCCGGGTGGTGGAGGGGGCCGGCGCCACCTTCATCATCGCCGCCGCCACGGTGGCCATCGGGCTCGTGGCCGGGCTTGTGATCGGCGGGCTCACGGGCTATTACGGGGGCTGGCTGGACGAGGTGGTCATGCGCTTCAACGACGCCATCGCCGCCTTCCCCAGCATCCTGCTGGCGCTGGTGCTCATCGCCCTTTTCGGCAGCGGCAAGTACAACATCATCCTGGCGCTGGGGCTGCTTTTCATCCCCAGTTTCGCCCGGGTCGTCCGCGCGGAGGTGGCCCGGCAGAAAAGTCTGGACTATGTGGCCGGGGCAAAGCTCATGGGGGCGGGGGATATGCGTATCCTGTTTTTGCATATCCTGCCCAACATCGTCCCCGTGCTGCTGCCCAGCGTGGCCATCGGCTTCAACAACGCCGTGCTGGCGGAGGCGTCCATGAGCTATCTCAGCGTGGGCGTGCAGCCGCCGGACGCCAGCCTGGGCCGAATGCTGAACGAGGCCCAGGGGTATCTGCTCACCGCGCCCTGGTACGCCCTCAGCACCGGCGTGGCCATCATCCTGCTGGTGCTGGGCTTCGGCCTGCTCAGCGAGGGGATGGGAGGTAAATATGGCGCTGCTTGACATGCGGGACCTGCATGTGACGTTCCTGTCCACAGGCAAGGAGGCGGTCCGGGGCGTGGAGCTGACCATGGAGCCCGGCCAGCGGCTGGGTCTGGTGGGGGAGTCCGGCTCCGGCAAGACCGTCACCGCCATGGCCCTGTCCGGGCTCATCGAGCGGTGGAACGTGCATATGACGGGGAATGTGTTCTTTGAGGGCAAGGACCTGCTGTCCTGCTCCCGGAGCCAGCTGCGGGACGTCCAGGGCAAGGACATCGGCGTGGTGTTCCAGGAGCCCATGACCAGCCTGAACCCCCTCATGAAGGTGGGCCGGCAGGTGGAGGAGGTCCTGCGCCTGCATACGGAGCTGTCCCCGGGGGAACGCAGGACCCTGGCTCTGGAGGCCATGGCCCAGGTGGGCCTGCCCGAGCCGGAGCGGACATATGAAAAATACCCCCACCAACTCTCCGGCGGCCAGCGCCAGCGGGCCGTTATCGCCTCCGCCATGGTCATCCACCCCAAACTGCTCATCTGCGACGAGCCCACCACCGCTCTGGACGTGACCGTCCAGGCCCAGATACTGGAGCTGCTGCGCTCCATCAGCGAGGATTTCGGCGTGGCCATCTTCCTCATCAGCCATGACCTGTCCGTGGTGCGGAAGCTGTGCGAGAGCGTGTGCGTGATGTACCAGGGGCGGATCGTGGAGCGGGGGAACACAGAGCAGATCTTCAACGCCCCCCAGGACGACTATACAAAGCGGCTCATCGCCGCCATACCCCGGAGGAAGCGCCATGGATGAACAGCGGGTCTTAGAGGTGGAGCACCTGACCGTCCGGTACTCCGACGCCACTGTCTTTGGCCGCCGGAAGGGGAGAGAGACGGTCCATGACGTAAGTTTTTATGTAAACTATGGGGAGATCGTGGGCCTGGTGGGAGAGTCCGGCTGCGGCAAGTCCACGCTCTCTAAGGCCATACTGGGCATGCTGCCGGAGAAGGACGTGACCGGCACGGTGAAGCACTATACAAAACGGCCCCAGATGGTGTTTCAGGACCCCTACGCCAGTCTGAACCCGGCCCGGACCGTGGGCTGGATACTGGCCGAGCCCCTGCGTATCTTCGGCAAATACGACGCCCCGGAGCGGAAGCGCCGGGTAGTGGATATGCTGGAGCGGGTGGGGCTGGGAGAAGATTATGTAAACCGAAAACCCCGGGAGCTGTCCGGCGGCCAGCGCCAGCGGGTGGCCATCGCCCTGGCGCTGATCCAGCGGCCCCGGTTCCTCATCGCGGACGAGCCGGTATCGGCTCTGGACGTGACCATCCAGGCCCAGGTGCTGGACCTTCTGTGGGAGCTGCGGAAGGAGCTTGACCTGAGCTACCTGTTCATCAGCCACGATCTGAACGTGGTCTACTCCATCTGCGACCGGGTGCTGGTGATGCAGGACGGGCGGATCATCGAGTCCGGTACGGTGGACGAGGTGTACGACCAACCCCGGCACGAGTACACGAAAAAGCTCATCCAGGCGGTGCGCTGATGCGGTACGAGCGAGTGGTCCCGGCCCGGTTCATCGCCCGGCCCAATCGGTTCATCGCCCATGTGGAGCTGGACGGGCGGGCGGAGACGGTGCATGTGAAGAACACAGGCCGGTGCCGGGAGCTGCTGGTCCCCGGCGCCCGGGTGTATCTGGCCGACGCCGGGGCCAACGCGGCCCGCAGGACGCGGTATGACCTTATCGCCGTGGAGAGGGGCTCCCGGCTCATCAACATGGACAGCCAGGCCCCCAACGCCGCGGCGCTGGAGTTTTTGCGGGCCGGGAACATTTTCCCGCCGGGGACGGAGATAAAGCCGGAGTTCCGATATGGGCCCAGCCGCTTCGATTTCTCGGCCTTTACGCCGGCGCTTGCGCTGCTGGAGGTGAAAGGCGTCACGCTCGTCGAAACACGCTCCGCGCCGCCGGGCCCCATGGGGGGCGATGTAGCGCTGTTTCCCGACGCGCCAACGGCGCGGGGCGCCAAGCACCTGCGGGAGCTGGCGGCCTTTGCCGAAGGGGGAGGCGCGGCGTACGTCCTGTTCGTCATCCAGACGGCGGGCGTGGCGTATTTTGCCCCCAACGAGGCCACGGACCAGGCCTTCGCGGCGGCCCTTCGGGGGGCGGCCAAGGCGGGGGTGCGTATCCTGGCCTACGACTGCCGGGTGACGCCGGAGAGCATGGCGCTGGATGCGCCGGTGCCTGTGCGGCTTTGAAAAGTGGATCGGGATGATACGAGCGCGCTGCGGCAGGCAGCGCGCTCGTTTGTTATATTGTGGTTTCAGACCATGACCCGTCGGTCAGTCGTCCAGCGGCGCGCGGCCCCGGTCCGAGGCATTGGCATCCCGGACGGAGAACAGAAGGGCGGAGGCGGCCAGCCCCACGGCGGCCAGCGCTATCAGGGCCACGCAGGCGGTCCGGCCCATGCCCATGCCGATGAGCCACACCGCCGCGACGGGGGCGGCGGCAGCGGGCAGCAGCAGCGCCGGCAGCACGATCTGCCCCGCGGCGGCAAATCCGCGCCGGCCGTAGACCCGGGCCAGGGCGCAGGGGACCATGGTGGATACGCCGCCCATGAGGCAGGCCACGCCCACGGACAGGAGGATCTCCCACAGCAGGCTCCCCTCCGCCGGCATGACCAGCAGGGCGGCAGCCGGCAGAAGCTCCGTAACGGCCAGCGCCACCGAGGCGGCGGCGGACCCGGCATAGTCGTCCAGCAGTCCGAACAGATAGCTGGCCGGGATACTCAAGATGGCGCCCAGAGCCAGCCACTTGCCGGCGGACAGCCACAGCCCCTCCCCGCCAAGAGAGAGGAACCGGGCGGCCACAGCGCCCATGCAGCCGGAGGCCACGGCCACCAGTGGGCCGTACGAGGCCAGCAGCAGCCAGGTGCGCCGGTCCTTCAGGACCTGTTTCCCGCCTGGCGGCGTATCGTCGTCCGGCTCGGACAGGGGGGCTCTTCCGGCTCCGTCCGGATACAGCCCCGCTTCCTCCGGCACGTCCCGCAGCAAGAACCGGGTGACCAGCGCCAGCACGGCCAGCGCTCCGGCCAGCGCCAGAAAGAAGGGCCGGCAGTCGCCGTCCAGACGACCGGAGATGAGGGCCACCAAGGCCCCCACGCCCACGGCGCCCAGCAGGGGCGCGCCCAGGGTGACGATACCCATCACCCGGCCCCGGCAGCGGATGAACCATCCGGCGCACAGGGTGAACACGCCGATATCGATGAGGGCGCAGGCGCACCGTACCAGAGCCGAGGACAGGAAAAACAGCGGATAGGACCCGGCGGCGGCCCCGCCGTACACGTCCAGACCATTGGCCGCGGCCAGCCCCACGCTGCCCAGCGCCGCCAGCGCCGCGCTGACGATGAGGGTCTGCCGGGGCCCGTTTTTCACCGTAAGCCGCCCGCAAACGAACGCCGCCGGGACCGCAAGAAAGCTCCCCACCATGGCGGGAAGCTCGATGGCCCGGCCGGACCAGCCGCCGCCCCCGGCGGTGACAAAGTGCCGGAGGATATCCGTCTGGCCGCTTTGCAGGGCCGCGCAGAGGGCGGTGTATGCCAGTCCCGTCAGGCAAAGTGTGACGGCGTAAAAGCCGAATTTTCTGTTTTTGAACATCGCGTCCCTCCGGGCGTTATCGGGCGGCCTTGGCCTTTTTCAGCGAGCGGACCAGCACGACCGTCTCCACCAGGATGGCCAGGATGGCCACGCCGGAGATGACGAGCCAGAGATCGGTCCTGGGGTCGGCTGCGGCGGGGTCGTCGTCCTCCGCCGCCGGGGCCGTGTCGGTATCGGAGCCGTCCTCCGCCCACGCGGCGACCGCCCCGTCCGTATCGGTGCCGGAATCCTCTTCAAAGACCGGCAGTTCATCCGCCGCTGCCGCAGCAGCCTCCGCCGCCGCTTCCTCCTCCTGCGCCCGCAGGCCGTAGTAGTAGACGGCGTTGCCCTCGGTGGCGGCCAGCACGCGCCCGCAATTGGCGCACTGCCAGGTGCCGAAGGTGATAAAGGAGCCGTCCTCGTCCCGCTCCGCGTCATACTGATAGGCGTAGTCGTGGCCGGTGGCGCTCTCCAGGACCTGGCCGCAGTTGACGCAGACCCGGCTGTGGGTGCAGGTGGCGGGCCGGTCCTCCGGTATGTGCCCGGCGGCCGTGATGTGTTCGGTATAGGTATCGCCGCAGCGGGAGCAGGTATAGGTGGCGTCGCCGTCCTCGGTGCAGGTGGCGGTGGTGCCGGTAAGCTCATAATCATGGTCCCCGTCGGGCAGGGTCTCCGCCGTGTAGGTCAGGCCGCACTTGGAGCAGGTGTAGGCCAGCAGGCCCTTGTCCGAACAGGTGGCCTCCCGCAGCACGGACACCTCGAAATGGTGGGCGCACCGGGCGGGGTCCACGGCGGGCCCGTCGCCGCCGGCGGCCAGAGCCGGCGTTGTCAGCAGCGCCGCCATGAGCAGAAAGGCGAACAGTTTGCGCATAAGTAAGCTCCTTTGTGGGGTCAACGCTCCGCTTCGCGGATAACGTCCAGAGAGAACACGTCCGGGCCCTCGCAGGGGGCGGGGCGGTGGTATTGGTCGAAAAACCGGTCCAGCACCGCCAATATGGTCTTATGGGGGAACCGGCCCTCGAAGGTGTCCTCCAGCATCCGGGCCTGGCTCCACTTGGACAGGTCGTACACCAGCGAGTAGTGGAGCAGGAAGTCGTAAAGCTCCCAGGGCTGGCTGTCGTCGTCATGGACGATGGAGCGGATGGGCACGGACAGGGCCATATTGCCGCAGGTATTGGCGTACCAGCGCATGGCGAGCCTGGCCACGCTCCGGGGCACGGTGGCGTTCACGGCGTAGTGCTCCGGCACGGTCCCGTCCAGGGCCCGGGCGGTCAGGTCCGTCCAGTCCACCGCGAGGCCGCCCTCGCCGCCCAGCGTGACGCCGAAGGCCGCGGCGATCTGCCCGGCCCGGTTGCCGTCGGCGGTGACGTGGATGTTCTTGTGGGACATCTTCAGCCGGTCCACCGCCGCCACGCAGGCGGTCAGCGCCAGCAGGGAGGAGGCGTTGCGCCCGATGGAGACGGTGAGCTGGGTGACGCCCAGGGCCATCATCCGCCGGGCCAGCCCGTCGGCGGCCAGCTTGATCACCCGGGGCAGCATTTCGGGAAAGGGCGTCCAGGGGGTCGTGGGCTGGTCGGATACGAGCCCCTCCACAGGGGGCTGCGTCCCCCGGCCGGGGATGGTGACCCGGGCCAGGACGTAGCCGTCGGCGCTCTGCAAAATGGCCCCGTTCTGGGCGATAAGGCACTGGCCGGTGTACAGCTTGCCGCTGCCGTCCCCGCCCTGGGGACAGGCCATGACCACCACGGTCATGTTCTCGTGGCTGACAAGTCCCGCCAGGTTTATGTTGTCATAATGGGAGGAGACGGTGGTGGGGGTGTCGGCGGAGCAGCACCAGACGTCCAGATCGTCGTGCCGCTCCAGCAGATCGGCCCGGGACAGGGACGGCTTCATGATGGGATAGACGGTCATCTTGCCCGCCTGCCGCTCCAGCGCGCCCCGGTTCATATCCTCCGGCAGGTCCGCCGGCAGCACCAGGATGGAGGCGCCGTCCTCCCGTGCCCGGCTGATGGCGGCCAGGACGCTGGCCATGTTCTGACCGGGCTGGCCGGGCAGAAGCTCCGGCGCCGCGGCGGCCACTTTGATACGCATGGCTTGTCAGCCCCTTTCAAAAATGATAAGGTCCTCCGGGAAATACCGCAGGATGGCGGCCCGGGCCGCCGCGAAGTTGCCCTCCTCCACCGTCACGGTGACCGCGTCCCCGGTGACGGCGGCGGTCATATCGTATTCCGGCAGCTGTGGGAACACCTGCTCGGTCAGCACAGCCGCCAGCGCGGGCAGATTGTTTTCATAGCTGGCCCGCTCCGGCGGGGTATAGCCCGGGATGGGGTCCCGTCCGGCGGTGAGGCACACCGCCGCCACCAGCACGGCGACGATGAGAAACAGCGCGCACCCCGCCGGGCGGATGCTTTTTACAAAGCTCTGGCCCGCGGTGAGCTTTTCCTCTGCGGGCCGGTTTTCCTCGTTCACGTCTTAATACTTGATCCGCTGGGCGATGTAGTCCGCCACCTGGTCCATGGGGATGCGGACCTGCTCCATGGAGTCCCGCTCCCGGACGGTGACGCACCGGTCCGCGGGTATCTCCCCGTCGCCCACGGTCTGGAAGTCCAGCGTGACGCAGAAGGGGGTGCCGATCTCATCCTGACGGCGGTAGCGCTTGCCGATGGAGCCGGTCTCGTCATAGTCGCAGGAAAACTCCTTGGCGAGCTGCTCGTACAGCTCTTTTGCAGGGCCGGAGAGCACGTCCTTCTTGCTCAGCGGCAGCACGGCGCACTTGTAGGGGGCCAGCTGGGGGTGCAGGTGCAGCACGGTGCGCACGTCGGGGTTGCCCTTCTTGTCCACGCCCACCTGTTCCTCGTCGTAAGCGTCGATCAGGAAGGCCAGCATGACCCGGTCCGCGCCCAGACTGGGCTCGATGACATAGGGGATGAAGCCCTCGTCCATGCCCTCCTCTTTGTATTCCATCTTCTCGCCGGAGAAGGTCTGGTGCTGGGTCAGGTCGTAGTCGGTCCGGTCCGCGATCCCCCACAGCTCGCCCCAGCCGAAGGGGAACAGGTACTCGAAGTCCGTGGTGGCCTTGGAGTAGAAGCTCAGCTCCTCGGGGGTGTGGTCACGCAGCCGCAGGTATTCGTCCGTCATGCCCAGGTCCAGCAGCCACTTGTGGCAGAATTCCCGCCAATACCGGAACCACTCCAGGTCGCTTCCCGGCTGGCAGAAGAACTCAAGCTCCATCTGCTCGAATTCCAGGATGCGGAAGGTGAAGTTGCCCGGGGTGATCTCGTTACGGAAGCTCTTGCCGATCTGGCAGATCCCGAAGGGCAGCTTTTTGCGGGTGGTGCGCAGCACGCTCTTGTAGTCCACGAAGATACCCTGGGCGGTCTCGGGCCGCAGATACACGTCCGTGCCGCTCTCCTGGGTGACGCCCTGGTGGGTCTTGAACATCAGGTTAAATTTCTTGATGTCGGAGAAGTCGGTGGCGCCGCAGCCGGGGCAGGGGATCTTTTTCTCCCGGATGTACTCCACCATCTCGTCGTTGGTGAGGGCCTCCACGTTCACGTCCGTGCCGGTCTGCTTCGCCCACTCTTCAATGAGCTTGTCGGCCCGGTGACGGCGCTTGCAGCCCTTGCAGTCGATGAGGGGATCGTTGAAGTTGGTCACATGGCCGGAGGCCTCCCACACCCGGGGATTCATGAGGATACCCGCGTCCAGGCCCACGTTGTAGGGGCTCTCCTGAACGAATTTCTTCCACCAGGCGTTTTTCACGTTCTGCTTCATGAGCACGCCGAGGGGGCCGTAGTCCCAGGAGTTGGCCAGGCCGCCGTATATCTCGGAGCCGGCGAAGATGAAGCCCCTGTTCTTGCACAGGGCCACGATCTTTTCCATCGTCTTGTCTTGGGCTTTCATGCGCATTATCTTAATTCTCCTTTTGGGAAAGTGTGTTCAGCTTTGGCTCGCTGTACTCCATGGTGCCAAGCTCATCCAGCGTCCGCTCGAAGGCGGGGATGAACTTCTCCAGAAAGTAATCCACCTCCGGCATACGGTAGCCCCGCAGGGTCTCCAGAGACTTCTGCTCCGCCTGCAAAAACTCATCGTTGCCCGCCCGGCGCTCCTCGATACACTTGATATAGGCGGACAGCTTGTCGGCGGCCTTCACCAGCGGCTTCAAGTCCGGGTCCGGCCCGGCCAGCAGCGGCTCATAGGCCGGACGCAGCTCCTCCGGCAGCATATCCAGCAGCTTGGCCGAGGCCTCCGCCTCCACCTGCCGGTAGGCCGCCTGGATGGATTCGTTGCGGTACTTGATGGGCGTGGGAAGATCGCCGGTGAGGATCTCCCCGGCGTCATGGAAAAGAGCCGCGGCGGCGGCGGCGTTGGGGTCGCTCTCGCCGCCGAACACGTCTCGCCGGATCACCGCCAGCGCGTGAGCCAGCACCGCCACCATGTGGCTGTGCTCCTGCACGTTCTCCGGCGTCACCGAGCGCATGAGCGCCCAGCGGCTGATGTTCTTCATCCGGGCGATGAGGGCGTAAAAGTTGTCCATCCCGTACCATCCTTGCTCAGAGTATCCTTCACTATATCATATGTATCCGGATTTTTCAATCACTTGTGATTTCGGCCCGGGCACGGTATAATGGGTCCGAAAGAGAAAGGAGCGGGCCATGGATCTTCCCTTTCTGGACCGGGCCCGATGGGTCACGGATAAATTCATACTGCTGATGTTGGGCGTGTTCCCGCTGTTCGTGGGCTTCCAGGGCTACGACAACGGTACCGCCTCCAAGTTCTGGTTTTTCGCCGTGGCCACCGGGGTGTGGGCGGCGGTCGCCGGAGCGCTGCTGGTGTGCGGGCTGCTGGCCGGGGAGCGGTACAGCCCCCGCGTGCGTCCGGCCCACATCGCCATTGGCGTGTTTCTGGCGGCGGGGGCCGTGTCCGCCGCCGCGTCGGAGTACGGCACGGTGTGCCTCGTGGGCGGCAACCGCTATGACGGATATCTGACCACCGCGCTGTACGGCGTCATATTTTACGGCGTGTCCATGCTGGGCCGGCCCCGGCGGCGGTATGTGTGGGCGCTGGGACTGTCCTCGGCCATATGCTGCGCCATCGCCGTGGCGCAGCTTTTCGGGCTGGACCCGCTGGGATTTTACCCGGACGGGACCAATTACTACGACAAATTCATCGCCTACAACAGCGCCTTTCTGGGCACCATCGGCAACACCGGGCTGCTGGCGGCCTATCTGTGCCTGGCGGCGCCGCTGCTGACGGTGTACGCCGCGCTGAGCGGGAAAAAGTGGGACAGGGCGCTGTTTCTGCCGGCGGCGCTGGATCTGGGCATTCTGGCGGCCTGCGACGTGGACGCGGGGGCGGTGGCTCTGGCGGGCTGCGTGCTGATCGCCGGGCCCGTGACGCTGCAAAAGGACCGGGCGGCCCGGATCGCGGGCTGCGCCAGCGCCGGCGTCACGCTGGCCGGACTGGGGACGCTCTGGTTCTGGCCGGGCAGGAGCGGGCTTTTCTATGAAATGAGCCAGGTGCTCCACGGCCACCTGGCGGACGAGTTCGGCTCCCACCGGGGCCAGATATGGAAACAGGGCTGGCGGCTTTTCAGGGAACACCCCTGGCTGGGCACCGGACCGGGCACCACCGGGCTGCGCTTCGACATCCAGTGGGTCAGCGAGGTGCGCCACTCCATCGCCCATGTGCGCAACGCCCACAACGTGTACCTGGGCTACCTGATGAACATCGGCATTTTTGGCCTGGCGGCCTATCTGGCCGCCATGGGGTGCAGCGCGGTCACATGGATCAGACGCCGGAAGGAAGGGCCCCTGTATCCGGCGCTGGGAGCGGCGCTGGTGTGCTATTTCATCCAGGACTTCTTCGGTCTGGGCCTGAGCCTGACCGCCCCCATGGCTTGGGTCCTCTGGGGCCTGCTGGAGACGGATACAAAGTGACCGGCGGACAAAATACGAGCGCACCGCGAAAAGCGGTGCGCTCGCTGTTATCTGCATTTATGTGTCGCTGCCGTCGCTGTTGTCGTAAGGAACGACGTTCTGGGTGTCGGTGGAGGTGCTCGTCTCCTGCTGGGGAGGCGACTGGGTCTCTTCACCGCCACCGCCGCCGCCACCACCGCCGCCGCCGGTGGAGCCCTCGCCGCTCACATAGGGCGTGGGCGAGGGGGACGGGGTGGGCGTGGTCTCCGGCGTGGCGTTGGTGCGGATGAGGGTGCCGGCGTAGGTCCGGACGATCTGGCCGGTGTAGCTGCCGATGAAGTTGATACACACCACCACGGTGCTGTTGTTATAGACCCGGGCGGAGATGGTGTAGTCCGTGCCCAGCATAAGGGGCCGGTCGCCGTCCATGATGACCAGGGTCTCCAGATTGGTCTCCTCGCTGATGGCGGGGACGGTGATCTGGCTGGGCAGGGTGGTGATAAGACCGGCGGGAGCGGCCATCTCCTCGTTGAGCTTGAAGGCCATCAGCTGCTTCGCCTGTCCCTGATCGTCTGTGAAGGTGAATTGCAGCACCTCCCGGGTGAGGCTCTGGTCCGCGGCGGGCGCGGCGCCGCCCAGATACACCGGATCGGATATCTGAGGCGTCGTCTGGCCGTTTTCATCCGTGGTCACGGTCCCGGCGGGGAAGGCATCGTCGGTGATCACCTCGGCGGCCATCTGCATGGCGTTCACATAGTACCGGCTGCCGTTCCTGTAGGTCAGAGTGGAGAGCGTCGAACCGTCGGCCAGCTCCGCCGTCTCAAGGAGGAAACGGGTGCGGGTCCTGTTGTCGTTGAGGAGCATGTTGACGTCCTCGTCGTCCAGATTCAGATAGGCGTCGTTGTTGCCGAAGGAGAAGCGGCGCTCGTCCTTATAGGCGTCCCGGTTGGACGTCCAGAGCATGCCCTGGGTGACGGGGCCGCCCAGGCACCAGGTGCCGTCCTCGGCCTGGATCAGGGGCATATCCACCGTGCGCATATTGGTGCCGTCCAGATTCACCAGCACGCTGGCCACGGGCGCGGGCGCGGCGGCGTCAGTGCCGTCCGCAGGCGCCTGCGCGGCGTCGGTGCCGTCCTGGGCTTCCACATAGGAGAAGCTCACATCGTCTTCCTCTTCGGCGTCGTCCTGCGCTTCGGCGTCCGCCTCGCCCCCGCCCTCGGCGGCGGTGGCGTCGGCGGGCAGACCGCTAACCAGCGCCAAAGCGTAGACCTGGTCGTCCTCAAGCTCGGAGGCCAGCGTGAACGCCTGGGTCTGCACGGTGGGATATGTGCCGTAATCCACAGCCATGATGGGCGTGGGGGTGGGCTCCGGGGTGGGCTCGGGCGTAGCCGTGGGCTCCGGGGTGGGCTCCGGCGTGGCCGTGGGCTCCGGCTCGGAGCTTATGACCTGGAAGGCAAAGGGCGAAAAGCTGTCCGCCAGGAAGGTGACGGAGTTGTTTTGGATGGTATATGTACCGATAAGATCCCACACGGCGGTGCCCGCGTTGTAATGGTGTACCGCGAGGCCGTCTCCGTCGGTAAAGCTGGGATCGCTGACGGTCACATACACCGGCTCGGACTGCTCGTTCTTACCGGTCCAGGCGATGTCCAGCAGGATCACATCCTCCTCCGGGGGGATGGTATCGGGCCGCTGGGTGCCTTCGGTGACGGAAAGATTGCCGGCGGCGTTCTTGCCGTTGCTATACTCCGCGCCCACCTGGGTAAAGATCCCGGGCGCGATGTCGGCCTGGGCGTTGCCGCCGTCGCCGATGCCAAGGCTGCTCATCAGGGTGCTGCCAAACATCTGCCACAGCAGGAAGCACAGCGCCGCAACGGCGATCAGAAGGACGAGTACCAGGACCCAGACCTTCCAGGAAGAATTGGATTTGGACCTTGATTTGGTGCTTTGCGCGCGAGGCGCCATGTGACTACCAGCCATAATATCACTACCTTATTCATAGGATGGACCCCATTATAAACGATTGGGAGGAAAAATACAACAAAAAATTACGAAAATTTGCGAAATGGTTAATTTTTTCTGAAAAGGGAGTGGCTTTGGGGCGGATCGGACGGGGAAAATGAAATTTTCCTTGACAGTAAGGAGAGAAATATGTATAATCAGAAAGCTCGCTGACAGCAAGTGGCCGAGTAGTTCAGTCGGTTAGAATGCCGGCCTGTCACGCCGGAGGTCGAGGGTTCAAGTCCCTTCTCGGTCGCCAGCTGCTGTAGCTCAGTCGGTAGAGCGCGTCATTGGTAATGACGAGGTCGGCGGTCCGAATCCGCCCAGCAGCTCCAAAGGAAAGCCCGCAACCATCACCGGTTGCGGGCTTTTGCTTACGCGTAAAATCCTTGCTATTTTCCGGGCCGTCGGGTACAATGGAAAAAAGCGCAAAAAAGGAGACTTGAAAATGCGTGACATCGAAAAATACCGGGGTATCATCCCCGCGTTTTACGCCTGCTATGACGACACGGGCGCCATCAGCGCCTCCCGGACGAAGGCATGGACGGAGTACCTGCTGGACCGGGGCGTGAAGGGCGTCTATGTGTGCGGCTCCTCCGGGGAGTGTATCTACCAGGGGGTGGACGACCGCCGGCGGACCCTGGAGGCGGTCATGGAGGTCGCGAAGGGCAAAATGACGGTCATCGCCCATGTGGCCTGCAACAACACCGCCGACAGCGCGGCCCTGGCCGCCCACGCGGAGAGCCTGGGAGTGGACGCCATCGCGGCCATTCCGCCCATCTACTTCCATCTGCCGGAGCACTCTATCGCCCGGTACTGGAACGACATCTCCGCCGCCGCGCCCCACACGGATTTCATCATCTACAACATCCCCCAGCTGGCCGGCACGGCGCTGACCATGCCGCTGTTCCGCCAAATGCTGAAAAATCCCCGGGTGGCCGGGGTGAAAAACAGCTCCATGCCCATCCAGGACATCCAGATGTTCAAGGCCGAGGGCGGCGAGGGGTTCGCCGTGTTCAACGGCCCGGACGAGCAGATCGTGGGGGGCCTGGCCATCGGGGCGGACGGCTGTATCGGCGGCACCTACGGGGTCATGCCGGAGCTCTATCTGAAGATATACGAGCTGTGCCGGGCGGAAAAATATGCCGAGGCCCGGCCCATCCAGTACGTCTGCAATGACATCATCGCCGAGTTATGCGCCGGGCAGGGCCATATGTACGCCCTCATCAAGGCGGTGATCCGCCGCCGGACGGGGCTGGAGCTCGGGGGCGTGCGCAGCCCCCTGACAGACGTGGCCCCGGCGGACGAGGCCCATGTGGTCAAGGCCGCGGCCATGATCGACCAGGCCATCGCCCGGTTCTGCTGAGCGGGGTATCACAAGAGCATATCGGCGGACGCGGGAGCGTCCGCCGATATTGAGCGGTCAAAAAACGAGTTTTTTGACCGCTCTGATAGAAACTGCTCGGCGGAAGTGAATCCCGCCGGCAGGAAGTCAAAAGCCTGTCGCACAACGGCTTTTGACTTCACAGGCGGCTTCGCCGCCTGGCTCGCCCTGACCGGGCTTCGCTCCCGTTTATCCTTTCTTTGACAGTCTGCATATCGGCGGACGCGGGAGCGTCCGCCGATATTTATATGGCCGTATTCAGGAAAAGAGCGCTCGCGCCGCGGCCCGGAACCGGGGGAGGGTATAGTCGAAAAAGGCCCGCATGGAGGCGCACCAGTAGTTCTCCGGCCCGGCGGGGCCATCCGTCCGGTCCCTCCGGCAGCCGCCCCGGCACAGGGGATAGTACCGGCATGCGCCGCAGGCCCCGGGCCGTCGGGCCCCCTCCGCCAGAAACCGTTCCATCACCGGCGAGGCCAGAGCCGCCGCCACCGACATGGTGTGGATATCGCCCAGCCGCCACGGGTCCAGCACATAAAAGTCGCAGGGATACAGCCCCCCGTCGGCCTCCGCCGCCAGATATCCGCCGCAGACCCCCGCCGCGGCGCAGGAGCTGGGGGGCATGCCCGCCAGCAGCCGCAGCACGTCGTCAAAAAGCCGCACGCTCACATACACGCCGCTTTCCAGCTCTCGGTACCAGCTGTCGAAAAGGCCCTTCAAAAACCCGCCGTAGGCCGCTGGCGTCAGGGACCAGGGAAGGCCGCCCCGGTCCGCCTCCAGCGGGTCCAGACAGGGGATGAATTGCAGGGGGTGATCGCCCAGCTTCCGCAGCGAGCGGTAGACCGCGCTTGGCGCGGCGGCCACGGGCCCCGTCACCACCGTGAGCAGATTGGTCTCCGCCCCGGCGGCGTCCAGCGTCTCCAGCGCCCGGACGGCCCGGTCCCAGGTGCCGCCGCCGGAGGCGTCCCGGCGGAAGCGGTCATGGATGGTCCGGGTCCCGTCCACAGACAGACCCACCAGAAACCGCCTCTCCCGGAAAAACGCCGCCCATTCCCCGTCGATGGCAAGGCCGTTGGTCTGGATGGCGTAGGTGACATGAGCGCCCCCCGCCGCGGCCTTGTCCGCCATAGCCGCAAGATCCCGGAAAAAGTCCAACCCCGCCAGGGTGGGCTCGCCCCCCTGAAAAAGGAAGTGGACCGCCCCGTCCGGCCCGGCGTAGTCCAGACCCGAGCGGATGAGCGCCTCCGCCGTCGCCCGGTCCATGAGCCCCATGCTCCGCCGGGTCCGGCTGGCGGCCACGTCGGCATAAAAGCAGTACCGGCAGGCCATGTCACAAAGACTGCTGGCCGGTTTTACGAGAAATGTGACGTTCGGCATGGGCCGCTCCTCTCTGCCGTTGACGGCGGGCTTGTCCCTATGAGCATACCATATAAAGGTCCCCGTGGCAAGACGGCGCGGCGCGGGCCTGTGGCCGCTTTTACCGGCGCGCCGTCCGGCCTCCCGCGTCGGCATAAAAGCTCCCCCGGCCTCTCACAGACCGGGGGAAGATTAACATAATATTATTTACATAATAACATCAAAACCTGACCGTCTCAGGGGGCGCGGTGAAGGAACAGAAGGTGGCGGTGGCGTCGGTGAGATACAGCACCTCCGTATTGCCGTCGTTTTCGTCGTACATGCCCCGCAGGTCGGGATAGGCGTCCAGCATGCTCTTGCGGGCCTGGACCCGGTCGTCCTCCACCAGCCGGCAGGCCACCCGGAGCCAGACGCCGTCCTTGAAGGCGCAGATCTCCGCTTTCGGGTCGGCCGCGAGCTGTTTGGCCACGTCCTTGCTCCGGCCGGTCTGGATATACAGCCTGCCCTCAAAGAGGTGTATGGTGCCGAAAGGCCGCACCCGGGGCTGGTCCCCGTCCACCGTGGCCAGATAATAGGTCCCCGCGTCCTTCAAAAAACGGTATACTTTTTCCATGGTTCAAACCTCCGCGGATGATATCGTGTACAGTATAGTCTCTCCCGCCGGACCTGTCAATATTACAGGGGCGCCGGCTGGGCCGTACTTGCCGGGTGGGGCCGGATGGGGTATAATCGGAGAAAAACCTGTGCCGGGAGGTGTGAGATATGGTGGAAGTGGTGGCGGCGCTCATATGGCGTGGGGACAGGTTCCTTATCTGTCAGCGGCCCGCCCACAAGGCCCGGGGGCTTTTGTGGGAGTTCGTGGGCGGCAAGGTGGAGCCGGGAGAGACCGGGGAGCAGGCTCTTGTCCGGGAGTGCGCAGAGGAGCTGGGCATAGAGGTCTCGGTGGGGGACGTGTTTATGGATGTGGTCCACGAGTATCCCGATATCACGGTCCATCTGACGCTGTTTTATGCCTCCGCCGCCGGGGAACCGCAGCTCCTGGAGCACAACGCCCTGGCGTGGATCACCGTGGACCAGATACCGCAGTACGCCTTCTGCCCGGCGGACGACGCGATATTGCAGCGGCTGATGAAAGAGTAAACAGCGCCCCCGGTCGCAGGACCGGGGGCAATGATTTACATAATTTAGTTTACATAAATATTACTTTTTCAGCAGGTCCGCGCCGGATTTCCAGGCCTGACCCACCTTTTCGGCGCAGGCGTAATAGCCGTTGCGCATTTGGTCGAAGGCGAAGGCGTTGAGCTTGGAGGCGTCGATCCGGCCCATCTCGTCCAGCACCTTTTCATCCGCCATCACGTTCTGGATACAGCCCAGCACCCGCAGGCCGTAGGGTTCGTCCTCGAACCGCTCCACGGTGCATTCCAGCGTGAGGGGATATTCCTGGATGACCGGCGCGTCCACCCGGCTGCTCCGGACCGCGTGCAGGCCGGTGCGGGCGAACTTGTCGGGGGTGTCGTTGGCGGAGGCGATGCCCATATAGTCGGATTGGGCGATGGTGTCGGCGCCGGGCACGGACAGGGTGAAGGCGCCCCGGGCGCGCAGATTGGCCACGGTCTTATGGCTCGCCTCCAGATTCAGGGCCACCATATCCTCCGCACAGATACCGCCCCAGGCCATCATCATGGCGTCCACGGTGCCGTCGTCGTTGTATGTGGCGATCATGTAGGTGGGCATGGGGTACAGGTAGGGCTTGACGCCAAAGTCTTTCATCATGATGATTCTCCTTTCATGTCTTGAAAACGTCGCGTTCTTTGACAGGATGAGGCGGCGAAGGAAAGTGAATTTTCTTCGCCGCCGTGGCGGAAGCGGTGGGATTCGAACCCACGAGACCTTGCGGTCTACCTGATTTCGAGAACGAAAATAACGAGGAAAACGCGATATATCCTCATATATCTTCATATCCGCTCATGCCAAAAAGCCCGTAAAAATAAGAAAATGATGTATCTTCATATATCGCTATATAACTCCATATTTGGTGCTTGGGAGGGGATTTCAACAATTTCACACGATTATAATACTTTTGCGGGATTTATTTAGAAGATATAGTCATCCATATTTATTAAAGTGCAGGATGGTGATAGCCTCTCAACATGATTTGCCTCGTTATAGCTGATCAATCAATTCTGTAAATGGCTTGATTGCCCAAGGACGATTATGATATATAATATCCCACATATCGAGGCATGCCCTGCGGATCTGTACATCCTCCTTTCCCTGGTGAAACAACCGGGCGATGCATATGATAAGCTCGTCAAAGTCATAGTATGTCGTTCCTGGAAGGAATAATGCTTTTACGAATTCGTGTATTACGTCAGTATAGGCAAGAATATCCCCATCGTATTCTTTCAGATAGTTTATAAAATAATATGCCATGCGTCTCATGTTGCCACGGGTAACCAGCTTAAGCAGGAATTCTTTATCTCTTTGAGGATCGATAAGTTTCTGATAAAATAGTTGATCCAGTTGCGGCAGATCATCACATATATCTATGATATGGCTTAAAATGACTCGGCTTTGCATACGCCTGTCATCGTATTTAAAGCAGCGGACGGCTTGATGGCAAACCCCTTGTGCTTGCTTTTTGCTTAACTGCAACGAAAGTAAAATGTCGAGCATTTGACTATTTGTAGTTGCGATTATTGTCATCATCTCCAGTGCATGTTCACTCAGGTCTTTGATTTCAGAGTGGAACGCCGACAGCAATTTGTCACAGTAGTATGATGGGTCATCGCTATAACACCGCGATAGGATCTGCCATGCGTCATAAGCACCCAAGACACGAATATCCCGTTCCAACAACCGATGGAATAGTGTCTTTGAGAATTCTCTATCAACATTGTACCATGGGGCAAGGCAACACATGGCAGAAAACAGAACGGCGGGATTTTCATCTTCAACGGCAGATGCAGTAACTCCGCGAAAAGTTTCAAACAGTTCCGGGTGTTCCCACAAAAGGTGACTGATCGCAAATAATGCATAGCCTCTTACACAGTTGATTGCGCACTGACGTAAAGTGTCACAGTCTACGGTCTCTGCATCAATTTTGTATATAGGCAACTCCTTTGGAAGCGGATCGGCATGATGTGCAGCAATATCAATTAATTCATTCAGAATGCCGATTGGCCATGCTTCCTGAGAACGGTGCTCTATAACTTGTGCATATGAGATGGCGAGGTTTCGGGATGGGTTCTGACAGAATCGCTGCAGGATGTCACACGTTAAGTCAAGGGGGACATCTGGTGATTGAAGGCCGGTAAGTATCGCGTCAACAAAGGGCTCTGCAGTTCCATCGGGAAAGAGCAACGCTAAATTGGCAAAGCAAATAGGATCTTTCTCTGCTGCATGGGCCAGGCTCCGGGCAAACATTTGAGGAGAAGAGTCTGTGCCAGCATTCCAATTGCGTTTTCCCACGTTTGGGGTGGAACGACTCATATCGGAAATGAGCTTAAGCCAGTTTCTATCACTTAGACGATCGGCATGAGAATCTATCGGCGAGGAAATGCATTTGGCCATTCCATTTTGTGACAAATCATAAAGGCTTGTTCCATTAGGGAATTTTCGTGTAAGGACACAGATAAGTTCCTTTGTATAGTTGGACGTTCTGGATGGATCTAGTGCAGGCAGTAGAATGGTCTGCAAATCGCCCCAGAAGGCAGTAGAGCCATTGTCGTTGCCAACGATATGTCCGGTTTTGATCTGCCACTGAAGTATAGCACGCATACGATCAGCAGGAGGAGACCACTGGCATAAAAAGGTCTCTAGTTGTTTGAAGGTATCAACGCAACAATATGGGGAGAATCGTCTGATTATACGCTGGCAGCAAGACAGTGAAGTCGGCTCACTGCTAAATCTCTCAAAAGCTCTATTATCAAAATCAGATATAAGCCATATAATTACCTGATCAGCATAATCTGTCGGCAAGTTTTCTGCTGCGTGGATACGGAGAGATGTCTCTATAGACGAATTAGTGCTTGGACTGTTTAGGTATTGAAGGAATTTGAGGGAGTCGTTCGATGCGACCTGAGAGAGTGCAGCCTGAACGATATGAACAAGAGCTTGTTCAATGGTGACATCATTATAATTTGTGTTCCATACTGTGCTATATTTGTTTTGTGCCGTTTCAGATATAACTGTTTGAATGAGAGGGTCAAGCAACTGGCCAACTATCTGCTCAGCATGCTTCTCTACAAAAAAGTTTGTATGCTCAAGCGTGATAAAATGCACATTGTGTCTAACAGATGGGTCCATTTCGATTATAAGCCTAAGCATAGGGACGGCCCAGGCAGGTCCTGACTCTATTATTTTTTCCAACTCAAAATAATTAAGGAATAAAAGACGATTTTTCTCTAATAGTTTAAGTCGCAAAGCAGCGGCTTTTTCAAAATCATCAGGCGATATAGAGCAAAGGATCGAATATAGAGTATTATCATCAAATTTATCGGGGCCATAATTATATATGATGTCCAGCGCGAGGTTCGGTTCTTGACAGATAACAGAACGAAGTATATTACATCCAGTTTCTTCATGCCATTCATGTTCAGGATGAGATCGGCAAAATAGCTGGACAAATTCTGAGTGACTGCTGAGAACCATGTGGACAATATACTGGTTCCATTCTGGATCATCATAATACGCATCGATTGTTGGCCAAAATACTTCAGCAAGAGATGCTTTCTGACCAATAACCTCAAATATACAACATTTGAAATAGTAACGGATATTTGAAGACGCTAAACTATACTTTGCCTCGGATATAAAAGTCGCAGTATCAGCATCGACCAAATACTGTAAGAGCATCAGGAACTGATAGCGAACGTCTGGCGTCTGCCTGTCCGTATCACAGAATATATCCGGAAGATGCATAGATCTGTCATAAATGCTGTCAATATATGATTTGACGGAAAAGAAATCGAACAGGCTTTGGTGGACAAAGGAAATGCTATTTCCGACCTTCTGTAAAACGCCATATGATGTTAGGATATCTATTTCATTATGTTCGTCTTGAAACAGCATGTCAGGGAGAGACAACACTTCTCGCCGCTGCATTATAGATACGATCCGATTGCGGCAGTCATCAATTCTTTGCGCGTTCAGACCATTATCAATACAACGGTCTCTTACCTGTGTCCACCAAGTTTCCATTAACTGTCGGAGGTTTTCGATCAATGGTTTGGAACTGGGGGACAACTTTTCCCAGATGTAGAGATTGGAGGGCGTTTGAAGTAAGGCATGAAGTCTAGGGGATAGTGAATTATAGGAGTCTCCAATTAGCTTGTGAACATCATCAGACGAGAGAAGATCGACTTCGATTTTTTCCCAGCTTGACTGGGAACCATCAGCAGACTCAAACATCCTATGTATGGTCGGGTCAGTCTGATAGTCAAATGATCGGACGACAAAAATACAACGGATTTTTCCGTTTTCCAGGCGATTCAAATGCTCTGCCTGATCGATCATTTCTTTGCAGATGCTCAGAGATGTAGAGGTAGAACTGTTTGTCCAGTGTAAGGCATCCAATTGATCGAAGATCAAAACACATGGGCGTCCGCCTGAAAGACTATGTAGACACAGCACAGGAGAGCATAGCAGTCCAAGAGATCTCCCGTACTGATCAGCAAATCCAGTTGGCTGACGCTTATCAAGAGGAAGGACCAAGTGGGTGGTCCCCTCGGTTTCAAGTTGTTCAATTACTTCATGGATACAGCCGCTTTTTCCTGAACCGGCTTTTCCCAGAACCAAGGCTGAATTACCGTTGTGAATACATTCCATTATTTTGTCAGCCTCGCAGCGGTGAAAGAGCGAGGACCCAATAGGGTGAAAGCTTTCAATATACGCCTGATTGAGAGTTTTGATTTGGGTGAGAGTTCGCTCGTCGTGGACAAGAAGGCGTTGCTGGAATCCGTGCTCCTCCAGATAGGCTAATACTTCTCCGGCGTTGATTGGTCTGCCCCAGCGTTTCTCATCATTTGCGAACGCTTCTAATTCTATGCGGATGGAAGCGGGAGTTCCTGAAGTATCTTTAACGAACAAAAGCTCGATTAGCGTCTCTAATTCATGTATTCGCTCGTGATTATCAGGAATTTGATCAAAGTGACACCGTGAAAGAAGAAAAAGTGTGTGCACGTCATTTTCGCCAAAATACAGTTTACATTTGTTCCACCAATTCCTTAATTTGTCATTGGTCAACTGATTAGTTAGAAAACTGTCAAGGCCTGAAGCTGTTCGGGCCCGGTCGCATAAACTATCTAATTCATCATAGGAAAGCGGTGAAACAAAGTGATATATACAGTTGCTTCCGCTTTGAATGTGTGTTTTTGCAATTTGGAAAACAGAGTAGGCGTCCAAATCGCTGGGGCGCCAGTAATTTTCCATACCATTGGATGCTTTACATTGATAGTACTCGCGCTTACCATTTGCAGTAGTTGTGATGAATTCTACTCCCCGGCCTTCGTCACCAAGGGGTTCTACTTCTATAGAGATAAGACGTTCCCGGATTAAATCTATCCAAAGTTTGGCTAAAAAGCGGTTCTCATATCTATTTCCACCCTTATCCGCCCGTCCGCCTGTCTCTAGACTCATTTGATGTCCCTTTCCTCTACAATATGATTTATAAATCTAGAATATAATTGGTTTGTCGGTCATTCTTGTGAATATGTATTTTTCAACAGGTTAAGAACCGTGTCCCTATCCATATGTATCCCCAGTTGCTTCAAATCGATTGGCTCAGTCTCCATCGCGGTTAGGAAATGCTGGAAATTCTGGTAAACGCTTTGCGGAACGGCGAGTTTTGATGTCGGCGCCAAAAGAAGCGACAGGCGAAAGACGTCATTTTTGTGCTTGCGGATATCACGGGAATCTATGGCTTCACCTGCATTCTTACGAAGAGTAAGATCAAGCCACGCCTTTGCCTTGAACAGAATAAGCTGTTCCGCGCCTACGATGGGGACACCATCCACAATGTGTTTGCCGGAGAGAAGGATCTGGTAATAGTCATCGTCCAGCAAAATGGCGGACAAACTGGACAGGTCGTCATCCAGCGGCATCGGGGTCAGGACGGCGTCCTCCGGCAGAGAAATTGCGTCTGGCTTGCGTCTGAACAGCTCGATCATATAGGGGTACTCCCGGCTACGGGGGTGTGTAAAGCGGTAATACTGCGGCTGGCCATTGCTGCTGCGCCGATGCTTATAATCGGCGGCTTTGACGTATTGCCAGAAATGCAGTCCGAATTCCGGAGTAAGGCTCTCCACGATGAGGACCATGTCGATATCTTTGGTCGCCCGGAAATCCTCGCCTTCCTCGCTCATCAAAAGGTCGCATGCTGTTCCGCCGATGATGGCAAACTGGTCGCTGTAGTCAGCGAACCATTCTTTAAAACTCTCAAATCCGGTGACCATCCCGCAACACCTCCTTGAGAAGAATATCTACAGACTGTTCTACACGCTCATCGTTTGTATCGCTCAAACTGGCAGCGAGAGAGAGGGGGTCAACGTATAGGCTTCCGCTGACCAGCCTGGGATCGTATTTCCAAAACTCGATCGCACATTGCCTTGCGGCGTCCACCAAGAGCGCACTCTTGGTCGCGAATGATTTCTCTTGCGCGACAGTTCCCCAGGTATCCACAAATGGGGGATTGATAAACGCCTGTTCGGAAAGAGCGCTCAGTCCGGCGGAAAACACATCTTTCGGAAGCTCGGTGCGGTCAATATACATGGTCTTTCGCACCGGGGATATCAGATGGGGTAGAGCGGCCTGATATAACGCCCATGGCGTCAGATTGGAACTTAGAAGGATCTGCACTCCTTGGGTACTTCGGTTCAACAGTTTTGCTTGTATGAGCTGCTGCGCAGCGCGGGACATGGTCATCGCGGAGCAACAGAATCGTTTTGTCATGTCACTGAGAAAGATCGGCTTATTGCCGCCAAGGAAAAACGCGAAAAGCAGCATCTGTGCGGAAGGAAGCAGTTTATCTATCGGCTCTGGGGTAGCTTCAACGTCATTTCTTTCGGAGAGAACAACGCCAAGAAAAGGAAGATAGAGCTGCTTCCCGGGCACCACAAAGGGGATCCTTTCCGCGATGAGGGAACTCTTCCGCCGACGGCTGAGGTTGGGCAGCTCCAACACGACCGGCCAGGGACAGAAAGTCCCCAGCCGGGCGATGTGCTTTTTGATGGTTCCGACCGTTCCCAATTCACCGACAGGCGTCAGGAAGAGGGCGCGGCGATCCCCCAATTCCGCGTTTTCAAAAGAATAGGAATTGGTCAGGTAAAAAGGAAGTTCCGTCGCGTGCTCCCATTTGCTGCGGTGGACAGGAATGCCCAATGTCTGCGTAATATAGTCCATGGCAACGCCCCGTTTAACTTTGGTTAATAATATATTAACTTAATAGATGTTAAATGTCAATATCAAAGTTAAATTTGGGCATTCGCCATGTGGGAACGAATGGGCTTCAGCTATATACTGCCTTATGATACGCTTCCAGAACATACTGCTTTCGGGAATCCTTGAGCGTTATATACTGGCCGATGATCTCGGGGACGCAGGCGGGGATGTCCAGTGCAACGGTGATACCTTTGAAGGAGTGGCCAAGGATAGCTCCAATGGTCAGGTAATCGCCGGTGAGTTCATGCATGTTGGTGGCAGCAGACCGGCGCAGGTCATGAAAGCGGATCTTCCGAAACTGCAATGACTCCAGAAGCAGGGGAAAGTGCTCTGATAAGTGAGAAACGCTGTATGGCTGTCCGTCCGGCTGGGTTATAAGAAGGCCCGAGGCGCTGCTTCCGCTGCGCATTTCCACCTGCCTGACGAAGCAGGGATAGGTAAGGTCGGTGATAGGCAATGTGCGATAGGAGGTACTTGTTTTGAGTGGGGCGAGTATGCTGCCGGTACGCTTTCGCTCCGCACAGCAAGCCAACTGCTGCGACACGGTGAAGCAATGGTTTTCCAAATCGATGTCCTGTATCTGAAGACCGTATATCTCGCCGCGGCGCAGACCGTATAGTGCAGCCAGCATGACGATAAAATGCATCTGCGGATCGGAAACGGCGTCCAGGAGTTTCCGTACTTCGGAGATCGAGTATGGCTCGTCTGCCCTCTTCGTGATTTTGAATCTTGCAAAGCTGTTTCGCACGGGGTTCACATCGATATACCCGTGCTTTCTCGCGTGTTCCAGGGAAACGCTCAACACACGGTATGCGTGCCTTTGAGAGGAAACGGCATAACCTTGGTGCATCATCTCCGTGCAAATCTTATCTATATCAGAGGCTGTCACCTTACGCAGTTTGATCGATCCGATGGACGGCATGATGTGTTGCCGGAAGCAGCTCAGATACCCCTGATATGTAGATGGGGCCAGGTAATTGTAGGCATATTCTGCCAGCCAGTCCTGCAAATACTCACCAAGAGTCGCGTTGTAATACTTGCGGGAGCCGCTGCGGTTCAAGGTGACGAACATCTCTGCCTCATGCTGCATGGCTAGACTTTTGGTGGCAAAGCCCCGTTTGCCATAGGTGTGCCGGTTGCCGTTGGCATCCTTGTATGAGATGAAGACGTCGTACACGGTGCCGGGCTTGTGGGTGGGGACGTGGTTTTCATCCTTTTTGTTCTTTACTTGACGTGGTTGAATGCTCATGGGGACATCCTCCTTAATAAGTTTGTGTCCATTATAAGGTTTTCTGCTGTGGCCGCATAAAAAGAAGACCTGAAAGCGTGTGCTCTCAGGTCTTCTGGGTGAATATGGATTTTTACTGCTGGCTAAAGCGTTGGATCATTGCGATCGCATCGGCTAGGGTGCAGGCGCTCAAAACAGCCTGTCCTTCCGATTGGACCCTCTGCCGTGTGGCCGGGCTGAGGTTATTAAGGTCATTTTGCGTTTCCTGCAGTCGATGGATAAGTTTTGTCCAGAATTCAGTGTGCTCGTTCTGTTCAGTTTTCATATGAAATACCTCGAGTTATGATTTGATTCTTAATTATAATCCCCAGCAGTTATTAATACATAGATGATGTGAGTTATACACATTTTGGCTTCTATTCAGTTGTCATATCTATGGAGAGATAATCTTTAATTATTTCATATATGGATAATAACTGTTCCTCAAGTTTGCTCTTGTATTCTTCGTATCCTGTATTAAATTGACTTTCAATGAGTCCACAGTAAGGAATGCCTAAATTGAGATTTGTTGGGCTGATTAAATGTTTGCCGGTACTATCCGTTAAACTAAAATGCATCATGCAGTTTCTAAAAGCCGGTTTTCTTAACCCACATTTATTTTTAAAATCAAAGCTCTTGAGAAGCTTGATTAACTTGTTATCGTTAATCTTTGCGTTGTGTTGATCGCAGTACTTGTCTAGATCATCCAAACGTAGCAGCGTGTAATGATAGGTGATATACTCAAGCCGTAACAGAAGGCCTGTATCACGAATAATAGCCTTTTTGAGCAAAAATAAAAGTAGTCCTATACTTGAAACAACATGAAGCAGAAAAAGTCGAATTATCTTATAATTTCCGCTTTCAGATGTTGTACAGCGATTTGTATTGTAGTCTTGGCTATGTAAAGAGATCATACTTGCATCAAAATCTGCTACTATAAAATCGCTGACAGTACTAAGACCAGATGATATGCCCCCAATAATCTCTCCCATATCATGAGCAAATGCGTATAGTTCTTCTCCTATAAGTTCAAAACTATGCATATTATTCTTGGGCTTGCTAATATCTCGCCCGTCTTGGAAGACATAAAATGCATAATGTGTGTTACCTATTATGTTTTTGCTATCATCATAATATATTCCAAGATTATCGTGTAAGTTAAGCGGACCAAACTCCGGAAATTTAAGTAATTGTGAAAAATGCTCATCTTGAATGTAATCAATATTGTCTACACACTGGAATAGCTTGTTTAGACGAAAGTTAAAGAATTTTGCTTTCTGACGAATATCTTTGATAGAATATCTACTAGATTGATTAATTTCAATAGGATGGCCTTTTTTGTTAAAATACTCAATTGCTTCATAGCAAAACAGGGCAACGAATGGCGTAAATTGAGTTATAACAACTGGAGGTAGTTGTACTACCACTTTCTTCAATAGGTCGCAATCTCTCTTGATTATCAATAATTCTGCAACCTGTAGAGCAGAAGACATTGCTTCGTCCATAATGATCTATCTCCATTGCACCTTGTTTTTAGTATTATATCACAAAAGACTGTAAACCGCAAAAAAGACAAACCCATTTCAAATTGAGTTCAGAAATGGGTTTGCCCTAATTGGCGGAGCGGGTGGGATTCGAACCCACGTGCCGTTTCACCGGCAACTCGATTTCGAGTCGAGCTCGTTGTGTCCACTTCGATACCGCTCCATGTATATTCAAACCGGTGTGACCGGCTCAAACATTGCTATTTTGTTGTGCTGTTGTGGAAGCAGATCGCCGAAAACCCGATATAACTTCATATAAGCTCATATAGCTTCATATAGGCTGATGGGTTTAGATTTCGAGTCAGGCCCGTTATGACCACTTCGATACGCTTCCGGATGCGGGCTTACTATACCATGCAAAGGGCTCAATGTCAACGCCAAAGCGGCTTTACAACCGCCGCCGGATGGCCTATAATAAGGAAAACAGCGGGAAAGGCGGGCCGGATCTATGGGCCGATATGCGAAAGATTTTATAACCCAGGTGGTGCTGCGGGCGGACTTCGTCACCGGTACGGCGCCCATCACGGGGCAGCTGCCGGAGGGGCTGCTGGCCCCGCTGGAGAATTACCCGGTGCGGAACGTTCTCAACCGCTCCCGGACCGAGGTGCGGGTGCAGAAAACGCCCCAGGGCCCTGTCCGGGACACACGGACCATCAACTTCCCGGAACACAACTTCTGGACCGCCGACCGCGATCTGCATGCCGCCGTGTGCAGCGAGTACACCTTCATCGCCCAGCGCCAGTACGGGGGCTACGCCCCGCTGCGGGAGGGGTTCCTGGAACTGGCCGAGGCCGTGTCCGCGCAATTTCCGGGGCTGCGTATCAAGCGATTGGGAATGCGTTATGTAAATGAAATAAAATTGCCGGAGGCCGACGCGGGACCGGGTCTGGGCGCGGACTTTTGGGAACATTATGTTAACCCGCTTTTGCTGGGCGGTCTCCGCTTCGCCGCCAACGACGGGGCGATGGCCCGGCACATGTGCACCACGGAGCTCAATTATGGCACGGACCGGGCCACCATCCGCTACGGTATCTTCAACGGGGAGTATCCCCGGCCCAACCGGCGGCGGGAATTCGTTCTGGATGTGGACACATACTGTCAGACGGAGATGGGGCCGGAGAGCCTGGCCGCCAGGCTGGACGATTACCATGCCGCGGCCTGCCAGGTGTTCGAGGCGGCGGTGACGGACGCGCTCCGGGCGCGGATGATGATGCCGTGAGCGGGTCCCGGCGTTTTCGCGTCGCCTACGGCGGGCTGAACGGCGTATACTGGATGCTGTGCTGCCTGAACTCCTTCACCTCCAGCTTTCTGCTGGGGCGGGGGTATTCCAACAGCGAGCTTGGAGCCGTCATGGCGGCGGGCTATGTGCTGGGGCTGGCGCTCCAGCAGCCCGCGGCGGCTCTGGCGGACCGGACGGCCCGGGCGCCTGTGGCGGTGATTACGGCCGGCACGGGACTGGTGGGGCTCACGGCGGGGCTGCTGCTGGTCATGCCGGGAAGGAGCTTCGCGGTCACGGCGGTGTATGTGCTGTTTTTCGCGTTCATCATTTTATTGCAGCCGCTGGTGAACGGCTTCGCGTTCTATATAGAGCGGCTGGGCACGGCGATCCCCTTTGGGGTCTGCCGGGCGGTGGGGTCGCTGTCCTACGGGCTTTTGGCGGCGGCGCTGGGCCGGATCGTCCAGCGCCGGGGCGTGAACGCGGTGCCCTGGGCCGGGGTCCTGACGGCGCTGGCCATGGCGGGGCTGATGGTCTGGTTTTCCCGGGTCGGCACGCCGCCGGCGGCGGAGAAGCGGGAGGCGGCGGCCCCGTCCGTGAGCCCCCTGAAAAACCGGTGCTTCCGCATGATGCTGGCGGCCACTGCGCTGCTATTTTTCAGCCACGCCTTTCTGTCGGTATACATGTTGCAGATCGTGCGGAACGTGGGCGGCGACAACGAGGATCTGGGGATGATGACGGCCTTCGTGGCGGTGCTGGAGCTGCCCGCGATGTTCCTTTTCGACCGGCTGCTGCGCCGGTTCAGCTGCGCCGGCCTTTTGCGGTTCGCGGCGGTATTTTTCGCGGTCAAGACCTCGCTGGTGCTGGCGGCGGGCTCTCTGCCCGGGGTGTACGGAGGCATGTTCTTTCAGATATTCGCCTACGCGCTGTTCATCCCCGCCTCGGTGCGGTACGCCGGACAGGTGTCCGGCCCGGAGAACGCCAACCGGGCCCAGGCGTGGGTGACGGTGATGACCACGGTGGGCAGCGTGTGCGCCTCCGGTCTGGGCGGGGTGATGATCGACCGGCTGGGCCTGAAGGCGGCCCTAGCCCTGGCGGCGGCCTGCGCCGCAGCGGGCGCGGCGGTGATGGTCCTGGGCGTGCGGGAAAAAGAGAAAACGATGACCGGGAGCTGACCGCTCCCGGCTTTTTGTTCGCTTTCTGTATATTCATTTCAAGATGAATATACAGTGCGGATTCACCAAACATTGAAAATATTCATTGATTTCATGAATAAAGCTATTGATATTCATCGGCCCGCGCGGTATGATACGCTTACTGTGACCGACAGGAGGAAATAGCATGTCTGAGATAAAAAAAGTAGTGCTGGCCTATTCGGGGGGACTGGACACGTCTGTGATCATCCCCTGGCTGAAGGAGAACTACGACAACTGCGAGGTCATCGCCGTGGCCGGGAACGTGGGGCAGGCGGACGAACTGGAGGGTCTGGAGGAAAAGGCTCTCAAGACCGGCGCGTCCAAGCTCTATGTGCTGGACCTGACAGACGACTATGTGGACAACTACATCATCCCCACCATGAAGGCGGGGGCGGTATATGAGGAGTATCTGCTGGGCACCAGCCACGCCCGGCCCTGCATTGCCAAGGGTCTGGTGGAGGTGGCCATGAAGGAGCACGCGGACGCCATCGTCCACGGCTGCACCGGTAAGGGCAACGACCAGGTCCGCTTCGAGCTGGCCATCAAGCACTTCGCCCCCAACATGAAGATCATCGCCCCCTGGCGGGAGTGGGACATCAAAAGCCGGGAGGAGGAGATCGACTACGCCGAGGCCCACAATGTGCCCCTGCGTATCGACCGGCAGACCAACTATTCCAAGGACAAGAACCTCTGGCACCTGAGCCATGAGGGACTGGATCTGGAGGACCCCGGCAACGAGCCCCAGTATGAAAAGCCGGGCTTTCTGGAGATGGGCGTGTCCCCCATCCAGGCGCCGGATGAGCCCACCTACATAACGCTGGAGTTTGAAAAGGGCGTGCCCGTGGCGCTGGACGGGGAGAAGATGAGCGCCAAGAACATCATATTGAAGCTCAACGAGCTGGGCGGCGCCAACGGTATCGGTCTATTGGACATCGTGGAGAACCGGCTGGTGGGCATGAAGTGCCGGGGCGTTTACGAGACCCCGGGCGGGGCCATCCTCTACAAGGCCCACAGCGTGCTGGAGAGCGTGTGTCTGGACAAGATGACCTCCCACGAAAAGCAGCGGCTCGCCATCACCTTCGCGGAGCTGGTGTACAACGGCCAGTGGTTCACGCCTCTGCGGGAGGCGCTGAGCGCCTTCGTGGACAAGACCCAGGAGCGGGTCACCGGCAAGGTGCGGCTGAAGCTGTACAAGGGCAACATGATCAACGCGGGGGTCTGGAGCCCCTACAGCCTGTATTCGGAGCAGATCGCCACCTTCGGCGAGAGCGACTATGACCAGACCGACGCCAGGGGCTTCATCAACCTGTACGGCCTGCCCATCAAGGTCCAGGCCATGGTGGACGGGGCGGACCATGAATAATCTCTGGGGCGGCGCCGTGGCGGAGGCGGCCCGGGCGCTGAACGCCTCTATCGGGGTGGACAGCCGCATGTGGCGGGAGGATATCACGGGCTCTCTGGCCCACGCGGCCATGCTGACCAGGCAGGGCATATTGTCCGAAGCGGACGGCGCGGCCATCCAGGCGGGGCTGGAGGGCATTCTGGCGGATATCGAAAGCGGCGCGCTGGCCATCGACATGTCCGCAGAGGACATCCACACCTTCGTGGAGATGACCCTAACCGCCCGTATCGGCGAGGCGGGCAAGCGGCTGCATACCGCCCGCAGCCGCAACGACCAGGTGGCCACGGATCTGCGGCTGTACACCCGGGGCCGGATCGACGAGCTGCTGGGCCTCATCCGGGAAGCGGTGTCCGCCATCCATGACAAGGCGGCCCGGTACGCCGACGCGGTCATGCCGGGCTACACCCACCTTCAGCGGGCCCAGCCGGTGACCTTCGGCCACTATCTGTGCGCCTGGGCCATGATGCTGGTCCGGGACGCGGGCCGGCTCACGGACGCGAGAAAGCGCCTGAATCAAAGTCCCCTGGGGGCCTGCGCCCTGGCGGGGACCACGTTCCCCATCGACAAGGACATGACCGCCGCCGCCTTGGGGTTCGACGGGCCGTGCCTGAACAGTCTGGACGCGGTGTCGGACCGGGACTTCTGTGTGGAGGTGCTGTCGGCCCTGAGCCTGCTCATGGCCCACCTGAGCCGGATGGCGGAGGAACTTGTGCTGTGGAGCAGTCTGGAGTTCGGTTTCGTGACCATGCCGGAGGGGTTCGTGACCGGCTCGTCCATCATGCCCCAGAAGAAAAACCCGGACATGGCGGAGCTCGTCCGGGGCAAGACCGGCCGGGTCTATGGAGACCTGACGGCCATGCTCACGGTGCTGAAGGGTCTGCCTCTGGCCTACAACAAGGACATGCAGGAGGACAAGCAGGCGCTTTTCGACGCGCTGGACACGGCGGCGCTGTGTCTTTCCGTGCTGGCGCCTATGGTGGCGGGCATGGAGCCCCACCCGGATGCCATGCGCCGCGCCGCCGGGACGGGATTCATCAACGCCACGGACTGCGCCGACTGGCTGGTGGCCCACGGCGTGCCCTTCCGGGAGGCCTACGCTGTGGCGGCGGGGCTGGTGCGCCGGGGGAAGCCCCTGGAGGAACTGACCCTGGACGAGTATCGGGCCGCCTGCCCCGTCTTTGACGAGAGCGTGTACGCGGCGGTGGACCTGGACGCGTGCGTGAAGCGCCGGAACTTGCCCATAGACGAGGAGCTTGCGTATCTGGAGGAATTTTTGAAAAACGCATGAGAGATGTGGCAACGCCCCGGACCTGTCGGTCAGGGGCGTTTTTCACTGTATGTGGTATATCTCCCGCACCTCTTGGGTGGGGGAGCCGTCGTCGTTGACGAGAACCAGCGCGGGCAGGACGGTCAGGCCCGGGCGGCCGCCGCGCCGGCCCGCGATCAGCGCCAGCGACGGGGCGGAGGCAGCCTTGTGGCACACCAGCCGCAGCCGCTTCGGCTCGATGTCCGCCAGACGCATGGCGGCGAAGATGTCCGTGAGAAATTCCGGCTTGTGCACCACGCAAAGCTCCCCGCCCTGGCGCAGCAGATACGCCGCCGCGCCGGAGAACTGGGCGGGGGACAGACCGCCGCCCCGGGCCGCGGCCCGGTCCGGGTCCGGGGAGGTCTTGCCCGCGTAATAATAGGGCGGGTTGCACACCACCAGGTCGTATTCCCCCGGGCAGGGGATGGAGCGGTATTTCCGCGCGTCCAGGCAGGCCGCCGTCCCGGCCACGCCATTGGCGCGGCAGTTCTCCCGGCAAAGCGCCGCCGCCTCGGGGCGGATGTCCACGCTGTCGAACACCGCCTCCGGCTGCCGCTCGTGCAGCAGCACGGACAGAAGCCCGCCGCCGCAGCCCAGGTCCATGCAGCGGGAAAACGCCTTTTCTCCCGCGAAATGGGCCAGCAGCACCGAGTCGGTGGTGATCCTGAAGGCCGGGTCGTCCGTATACACGGGCCCCCGGGGCCAAAGCTGTTTCATGGCTCGTTGTCCTCCGTATGGCGTATAAATAAAGCCGCGGGCGATATGCAAACGCATATCGCCCGCCTCTTTTTTGGACCTTGCCTTACTCCTCGGCGATGGCGCTCATGGGGCACTGCTCGGCGCAGGAGCCACAGCTGATGCACTTGTCGGCGTCGATGACGTAGTGGGCGTCACCCTCGCTGATGGCCTCGACGGGGCACTGATCGGCGCAGGAGCCGCAGGAGATGCAGGCGTCGGAAATCTTATAAGCCATGATTGATACCTCCGTTTTTTATGTACGCACACATACTATCATAAAGAACCATAAGATTCAACACTTTTTTGAAAGTTGCCAGAATAAAGAATTGTGACAAAATAATACGCTTTTATTCCCGGCGGGGCGGCTATAATGACTATGTGACGGCGAAGCGCCGCAAGGCGTTGCGGCGCGGCTCGTTTGGCGGCGAAAACGATCGAAGGACCGATCGGCTTGCCATGCGACGATCATTACAATCTTCCCGGAGGCGAGTGACACATGAAAAACACGGAGCGCTTCACCCTGCGGGCCCAAAAGGCCATCGAGGAGGCGTATGGGGCCAGCCAGCGGCTGGGCCACAGCTATGTGGGGACGGAGCACCTTCTCATAGGTCTCATGCGGGAGGGAGAGGGTCTGGCCTGCCGGGTCATGCGCCGGGCGGGGCTGGAGGAGCCGGCGGTGACGGAGCTGGTGACCGCCGCCGCGGGCAGGGGCGTGCCGGGCCCGCCCGCGCAGGGGCTCACGCCCAAGGCCAAAAAGAGTATCGAGATGGCCTGCTCCGACGCGCGGCGGCTGGGCCATAACTTCGTGGGGACCGAACACATCCTCATGGGTATCCTCCGCCAGGCGGACTGCGCCGGGACCCGGGCGGTGGAGGAGGCGGGGGTGGACCCCAACCGGCTCTATACGGACGTGATGGACGTGTTTTCTGGCCCGGAATACCGCAGCCGTCCGGAAGAGGGCGGCGGCCGGCCCGCCGTGCGCCGGGGCGACACCAGGACACTTGACCAGTACAGCCGGGACCTGACGGAGCTCGCCGCCAAGGGCCAGCTGGACCCGGTGGTGGGCCGGGAAAAGGAGCTGGAGCGGGTCATACAGATCCTCTCCCGCCGGACCAAGAACAACCCCATCCTCATCGGAGAGCCGGGCGTGGGCAAGACGGCGGTGGCGGAGGCGCTGGCAAGGCGTATCGCCGCCGGGGACGTGCCGGAGCACCTGCGCCGGAAGCGGCTCGTGGCGCTGGACATCCCCTCCATGCTGGCGGGGACAAAATACCGGGGCGACTTTGAGGACCGGGTGAAGGCGGTCATCAAGGAGGTGAGCCGGGCCGCGGACGTGATACTGTTCGTGGACGAAATGCACACCATCGTGGGGGCCGGCGCGGCGGAGGGGGCCATCGACGCGGCCAATATACTCAAGCCCGCCCTGGGCCGGGGGCTGGTGCAGATGATCGGCGCCACCACCCTGGACGAGTACCGGACCCATGTGGAGAAGGACGCGGCGCTGGAGCGCCGGTTCCAGCCTGTCACCGTCTCGGAGCCCACGCCGGAGGAGAGCGTGCGCATACTGACCGGCCTGCGGGACCGGTATGAGAGCCACCACCATCTGGTCATCACCGACGGGGCCATCCGCGCGGCGGTGGAGCTGTCCGGCCGGTATATCACGGACCGGTTTTTGCCGGACAAGGCTATCGACCTCATCGACGAGGCGGCCAGCCGGGTGCGTATGATCGGCGCCCGGGTGCCGGAGGGCGTGAAGGCCGCGGAGGAGCGGGTGCAGAGCCTGAAGGCCGCCAAGGAGCAGGCGGTGAAGGAGCAGGATTTCGAGGGCGCGGCCTCCCTGCGGGACCAGGAGCGGCAGCAGCGGGAGGCGCTGGATGTGGCCCGTCACGCCTGGGCCGCCAGGAGCGGCGGGGAAATGCTGCGGGTGGGGCCCGAGGACGTAGCGGCGGTGGTGGCCGGCTGGACGGGCATTCCCGTGGAGAGCCTGACGAAGGAGGAGAGCGAGCGGCTCGGCCACCTGGAGGAGATCATCCACCGGCGGCTGGTGGGCCAGGAGGAGGCGGTGAGCGCGGTGTGCCGGGCCATCCGGCTGGGCCGGGTGGGTCTGGCGGACCCGGGCCGGCCCGTGGGCAGCTTTCTGTTCCTGGGCCCCACGGGCGTGGGCAAGACGGAGCTTTGCCGGGCCCTGGCGGAGGCGGTCTATGGGGACGAAAAGGCCGTCATCCGGGTGGATATGTCCGAGTATATGGAAAAGCACGCGGTGAGCCGGCTCATCGGCGCGCCGCCGGGGTATGTAGGCCACGACGAGGGCGGATACCTGACCGACAGGGTCCGCCGCCACCCCTGGAGCGTGGTGCTGTTCGACGAGATGGAGAAGGCCCACGAGGACGTGTGGGGACTGCTTTTGCAGATACTGGAGGACGGCGTGCTCACGGACTCCCGGTCCCGGCGGACGGACTTCAAAAACACCGTGGTGGTCATGACCTCCAACGTGGGCGCTCAGGCCATCGTGGGCGGTGGCCAGCGGCTGGGCTTCGCCGGCGGGGAGAATACGGCCCAGGGCCGGTATGAGCAGCTCAAAGAGCGGGTCATGGAGCAGGCGAAGGCGGTGTTCCGCCCGGAGCTTCTAAACCGGATCGACGCGGTGGTGGTGTTCCGGCCTCTGGAGCGGGAGCAGATCCGGCGTATCGCCGGCGGGCTCATGGACAAGGTCAAAGACCGGCTGGCGGCCCGGGGGGTGGGGCTGGACGTGACGGAGCAGGCGCTGGACGCCCTGGCGGAGCAGGGCTTCGACCCGGCCTATGGGGCCCGCCCCCTGCGCCGGTGCGTGCGGCGGCTGGTGGAGGACCCGCTGGCGGAGATGCTGCTGGCGGGGACGCTGTCCGCCGGGGACCGGGTCCGGGTCCTGGTCCGGAGCGGACAGGTGACTTTGGAAAAAATTGACGAACCGGCGCGGGAATGATAAAATCGTCTGTATCCGGGGACGGGCACGGCCCCGTCCCTTTTTCATGCGGAGGCAGAGCAGATGACGGAACTGGAGGAACTGAAACGGCGCGTCAACGCCGACGACGGCTATATGCACTATAACGGTATCGAGGTGACGGACCTGGCGCCGGGCTATTGCGAGGCGCGGGCGGCGATGGGACCGGAGAAGCGCAATCCTCACGGCATGGCCCACGGCGGGTTCCTGTTCACCCTTTGCGACAGCGTGGGCGGCATTGCCGCCACCACCACCGGCGGGAACGTGGTGGGCCGGACAGGCGATATCCACTTTCTCCGTCCCGGCCAGGGGGCGTATTTCACCGCCAGAGGCCGGGTGACGCAGGCAGGGCGGCATATGGCCCTTTGCCGGGTGGATGTGTTCGACGAGACGGAAATGCTCGTGGCCACGGCGGATGTGGAGATGTTCTTCCTGACGGAGGAGGGCCGGGACTAAAGACCGCCGCCCGCCAGCGCCGTGCCCGGGTAGTAGTGGGCTAGGATCTCCCGGTAGTCCATGCCCTGCTCGGCGTAGAGCCTGGCCCCGTATTGGCTCATGCCCACCCCGTGGCCGTAGCCGGAGACGGTGAAGGTGAAGGCGGACCCGTCCCAGGCGGCGGTGAAGGCCGTGGAGCGCAGGCCCAGCCGGGAGCGGAGCTCGCTGCCGGAAAAACGCATCCCGCCCACGGTCATGCTCTCCACCCGGCCCGCCGGGTCCAGCGCCGCCGCGCCCATCCAGCCGGCGGGGTCACCCGCCGGGTCCAGCGCCAGCGCCCCGGCCAGTTCGTCCGCCGTGAGCCGGACGGTGGTGACCAGTCCCGGCACAGCTTGGGCGTTCTCCGGGCTGGGCACGCTCACAAGATAGGGCACCGCCGACCATATGGCGGCGCTGTCCTCGGTGGCGCCGGCGGAGCTGGCGTGGAAGGCGGCCTGGATGGCCTTGCCGTCGTAGGTGAGGAACTGGCCGTCCGTGGCGGCCACCGCCTGCCGTATCTGCCACATGTTTTGGGCGAAGTCCGCGCCCCAGCGGTCCCGGAGGGCGGGCTCGTCCAGAAAGGCCACGCAGCAGCCTCCCTCGGCGCACACGTCGGCGTTTTCGTGGCGGGCGCCCGCCAGTACGAAGGTCCGGGCCGCCACGGCCTGCGCCTTGAGCGCCTCCGGGCCGAAGGAGACGGGCATTTCCGCCGCCACGGCGAAGGGGAGCCAGTCCGCCATGGTCATATCCACGGGCCCGTCCCCGGTGAGAAGGGTAACGGGGGTGCGGCTGTCGGCGGAGTCCGGAGCGGGGGCGTCCCCGCCCAGATAAAACAGCCCGGTCATGCAGGCCAGCAGCATGCACCACAACGTCAGTTTCTGCCAGAAGGTCATGGAGGGCACGTCCTTTCTCCGGCGCTGTCCGGCGGCGGGCCTCACTTGACGGGCGGGGCCGATGGGTATATAATCGCCGGTAGACAATACTATGGGAGAATGAGGCGGCTTATGCAGAGTGAAGCATACAAACTATCCGGTTGCACCATCGTTATCAGCGCCCTGGGCTTTCTGCTCCGGTGGCTACAGGATATGCGCATCCAGTCCGAGGACGGGCTGGCCATGAACGCGGCCGTCAGCTGGCTGGTCTGCCTGGTGGTGGTGGCCGCGGCGGCGATCTTTGCGGCGTTCATGTTCCGCTATCGCCAGTATGACGCCCCCGCCGCGCCGGAGGAGGCGCTGGCGGGCCGCACGCCCGTTTATGGCGTCATCAGCCTGCTCCCGGCTTTGTTGCTGGCGGTGGCGGGCCTGATCCGTATCGTGCATGTGGAGGAGGACACCATCTGGGTCGCCATGCACCGTATCTGCGGCGTGGCCACGCTGCTGGGCGCTTTCGGCGCCGGCACGGTGGCCATGAACGCCACCAGGCCCGGTCAGGGATCCGCCCGGCGTACCGGCGCCGGGATGATGATCGTGTTCGCGGTGTTCTGGCTCGTGACCGCCTATCGGGACGCGGCCAGCGACCCGGTGGTATGGCGCTACGTGGTGGAGATCGTGGCCCAGTGCGTGACGCTGCTGGCCTTCTACTACACGGCGGGGTATTTCTTCGGCGTGCCCCATCCCCGGTGGGCGGTGTTCACCTGTGACCTGGGCGCCATGCTGTGTATCATGAGCGCCATCGACCAGAACGGACTGGCCCAGAGCATCACCTTCGCCGCCGTGGCGATCCAGCTGCTCATCTGGGCGTTCGTCATCACGGAGAACTTCCGGACGAAGCCGCTGACCCCGGTCCGGCCGGGAGAACTGAAAAAGGCGGGGGAATGACCCCTGTCTGACGGGAATACAAAAGTCCCCCGCCCCGGCGGGGGACTTTTTGCGCGGCCGGCGCTCTTGACGCTGCCGGGGGGCGGGGGTATAATCGGCGTGGAAGGACGTGGAAAAGCCGCGCCCTTTTTGAAGAGAAAGCGGGGGGGTAAGGAGTTTGGTGGCAATGACGGGAAGGAAGAAGCTGGTGATCGACCCGGCCTGGTGCAAGGGCTGCGGTATCTGCGCGGCCTTTTGCCCGAAGAACGCCCTGGAGATCGCGGGCGAGAAGGTCCGGCTGAAGGAGGGCGGCGAGTGCGTCGCGTGCGGCGCCTGTGAGATGCGCTGCCCGGACTACGCCCTGTGGCTGGAGGATCTGGAGGAATGACGGGCATGACGGACAGACGTTCTGAAAGGGAGGGGAGGATATGACCCCCAAACGGATACTTATGCAGGGAAACGAGGCCTGTGTGGAGGGAGCCATCGCCGCGGGCATGCGCTTTTTCGCCGGCTACCCCATCACCCCGTCCACGGAGATCGCGGAGCGGTGCGCCCAGCGGCTGCCCCAGGTAGGGGGCAGGTTCATCCAGATGGAGGATGAGCTGGCGAGCATGGCGGCGGTGCTGGGGGCCTCCGTCACGGGGGTGAAGGCCATGACGGCCACCTCCGGACCGGGCTTTTCCCTGAAGCAGGAGAACATCGGCTACGGGTGTCTGGCGGAGATACCCTGCGTGATCGTGGACGTGCAGCGGTCCGGGCCCTCCACGGGCCTGCCCACCAGCCCGTCTCAGGGCGACTATATGCAGGCCCGCTGGGGCACCCACGGGGACCACCCCGTGATCGCCCTGAGCCCCTCGTCGGTGCAGGAGACCTACCGGCTCGTCATCCGGGCCTTCAACCTGTCCGAGAAGTACCGCACGCCGGTCATCTTTCTGATGGACGAGATCGTGGGCCACATGCGGGAGGGCGTGACCCTCCCGGACCCCCGGGAGCTGATCATCAACAAGCGCCACATCTCCTACCACGACGGGGCCAACAAGCAGTGTTACGCCGTGCCGGAGGGGGAGTATGTGCCCGCCATGAAGCCCTTCGGCCAGGGGGAGCGGTACAACATCACGGGCCTGGCCCACGACGTGTCCGGCTTCCCCACCAACAACAACCAGATCGCCGGCGCTCTGTACACCCGGCTCATGGAGAAGATAGACCGAAATCTGGACGACATCGTCCGGGTAGAGGAGCACATGCTGGACGACGCGGACACCGCGGTGGTATGCTTTGGGGGAACGGCCCGGGCGGCGATGAGCGCGGTACAGCAGGCGAGAGCGGAGGGTATGAAGGTGGGGCTTTTCCGGCCCATCACGGTCTGGCCCTTCCCGGAGGCCCACCTGCGGGCCCGGCTGCCGGGCCTGAAGCGTATCCTCATGGTGGAGCACAACTATGGCCAGATGCTGCTGGAGGTCCAGCGGTCCGCGGCGGACCGGGTGCCGGTGAGCTTTCTGGGCCGGGTGGACGGCACGGTCATCCCCCCGGACGACATCCTCCGGAAGCTGCGGGAAATGGAGGGGAACGCTCATGCCAAGTGAACTGGTACATAAATACTTGCGTATCGACCACCTGCCCCACATCTGGTGCGCCGGCTGCGGCAACGGTATCATCATGCGGGACGTGGCGGTGGCCCTGCAAGAGCTGATCGACGACCCGGAGGTGCCCGTGAGCCGGGACAAGACGGTGGTGGTGTCGGGCATTGGCTGCTCCAGCCGGGCGGCGGGGTATCTGGATTTCGACTCCATCCACACCACCCACGGCAGGGCCATCGCCTTCGCCACGGGTATCAAATTTGCCCGGCCCGACCTGGAGGTCATTGTGCTGACCGGCGACGGGGACTGCTCCGCCATCGGCGGCAACCACCTGATCCACGCGGCCCGGCGGAACATCGGCCTGACGGTCGTCACCTTCAACAACGACATCTACGGCATGACCGGCGGGCAGTATTCGCCCACCACCCCCACCGGGGACAAGGCCACCACCGCCCCCTACGGCAATCTGGACCGGCCCTTTGACATCGCCCAGCTTGCCGCCGGCGCGGGAGCCACCTTCACGGCCCGGGGCTCGGCCTATCACGCCCGGGAGACCACCGAGCTCATCAAGCAGGGTATCCTGCACAAGGGCTTTTCTCTCATCGACGTGTACTCCGTCTGTCCCACCTACTACGGACGGAAGAACGGCAGGGGCGGTCCGGTGGAAATGCTCCAGTGGCAGAAGGAGCACATGGTCCCCGCCGCGACCTACTACGCCATGAGCGAGGAGGCGCGCCGGGACAAGACCCTGGTGGGCGTGCTGACCCACACGGAGAATCCGGAGTACACCGAGCAGTACGCCGCGCTCGTCGAGCGGGTCCGGGCTCAGAGCGGAAAGTGAGGAGGGACCGGCTATGAGATACGAAATGCGCTTTTCCGGCTCCGGGGGCCAGGGCGTTATCCTGGCCAGCGTGATCGTGGCGGAGGCGGCGGTAGCGGCGGGTCTGGAGGCGGTCCAGTCCCAGTCCTACGGCCCGGAGGCCCGGGGCGGCATGTGCAGGGCCGAGACGGTGCTGAGCCGGGAGCGGATATGGTTTTCCAAGGTCACGCGCCCCAACTTCCTGCTGGCCCTGACCCAGGAGGCGCTGGACCGGTATGCCCCGGACCTGGCGGAGGACGCCGTCGTCATGATAGACGACGCCCTGACCGTGCCGAAGGGCCTTGACAAAAGACAGGTGCTCGCCCTGCCCATCCTGGCCACGGCCCGGGACAAGGTGGGCAAGCTCATGACCGCCAACATCGTGGCGGTGGGAGCCGTGAACAGGGCGCTGGGGCTTTTTGACCAGCAGGCCCTGCACGAGGGCGTGCGCCTGCATATCCCGGCGGGCACCGAGGAACTGAACTGGAAGGCTCTGGACGCGGGCGCCGCGCTGGTCACGGATGAGCAGGCGGCGGCCTTCGCCCGGCCATTGGAATGAGAGGCGGCAATGGGAGAGAGGATACGCTGCGCGGCCCTGAAAGAGCGGGTCATGACGGCCGACCAGGCCGCCCGCCTCATCGAGGACGGCATGACCGTGGCGGTCAGCGGCTTCACCCCCTCGGGCAACCCCAAGGCGGTGCCGCTGGCTCTGGCGGAGCAGGTCCGCTCGGGAGAGCGCAAGGTGCGGGTGGACCTGCTGTCCGGGGCCTCCACCGGCCCGGAGATCGACGAGACCTGGGCGGAGCTTGACATGATCGCCCGGCGGGTGCCCTATATCACCAGCCCTGCCCTGCGCAGAGCCGTGAACGGGGCAAGCCCCCGGGGCGTGGCCTACCTGGACCAACATCTGGGCATGACCGCCCAGAACGCCCGGTACGGCTTTTACGGCCCCATCGACGTGGCCATCGTAGAGGCGGTGGCCATCACGGAGGAGGGGAACATCGTCCCCTCCACCGCCGTGGGCTGCACCCAGACCTATGTGGCTCTGGCGAAAAAGGTCATCGTGGAGATCAATACCGTCCAGCCGGAGGGGCTGGAGGGCTTTCACGACATCTATCTGCCCGCGGACCCGCCAAACCGCCGTCCCATCCCGCTCACCCGGGTGGACGAGCGGATCGGCTCGCCCTATATCGCCTGCGATCCGGACAAGATCGCCGCGGTGGTCTGGTGCGACATGGCGGTGAAGCCCCGGCCTCTGGCGGCCCCGGACGAGACCAGCCAGCGTATCGCGGACAACATCGTGGCGTTTTTACAGGCGGAGCGGGCCGCGGGGCGGCTGTCCGCCGGACAGGTGCCCCTGCAATCGGGGGTGGGCTCCGTGGCGAACGCGGTGCTGATGGGGCTGGAGAGCGCGGGATTTGAACACCTGAGCTTCTATTCCGAGGTCATCCAGGACGGGGTCATCAGGCTCCTGGACGCGGGCTGCGCGGACATGGCCTCCGCCACGAGCCTGAGCATGTCCCGGGAGGGGATGACCCACTTCGTGGAGCATTTGGAGGACTACCGGGGGAAGATCGTTTTGCGGGACTCGGAGATCTCCAACGGGGCCGAGACCATCCGCCGGCTGGGGGTCATCGCCATGAACACCGCCGTGGAGGCGGACATATACGGCAACGTGAACTCCTCCCAGATGAACGGCGCGGCCATCTACAACGGTATCGGCGGCGCCGGGGACTATGCCCGCAACGCCTCCGTGACCATCTTCATGACGGCCTCCAGCGCCAGGGAGGGGCGGATATCCAGTATCGTGCCCATGGTGACCCATGTGGACCACACAGAGCACGACGTGGACGTACTGGTGACGGAGCAGGGCTATGCCGATCTGCGGGGCAGGTCCCCCAAAGAGCGGGCGAGGCTCATCATCGAAAACTGCGCCCATCCGGCCTACCGGCCCCAGCTGCGCCGGTACTTTGAAAGGGCCTGCGCCGCGACCCACGGGGCGCAGACCCCCCAGCTTCTGGACGAGTGCTTCTCGTTCCATCTGCGCTGTCAAAAAACCGGCTCCATGCTGGAGCCGGAGGAAACATAAGGAGAGAGTATTATGCTGACGATCGCAAGTATCATGGAAATGCTGATGGTGGTGTGCTTCGGGGTGTCCTGGCCCTTGAACATCGCCAAGGCCTGGAAGGCCCGGACCGCCAAGGGCACCAGCGTGCTGTTTTATTTCTTCATCCTGATCGGGTATGTGTTCGCCATCATCGGCAAGTTCATCCTGATCGCCTACTACGCGCCCCAGCACTGGTGGGTGACGGTGAAGTGGTATGTGATGTTGTTCTACTTCATCAACACCTTCATGGTGGCTTTGGGTATCATCATCTACTACCGCAACAAGGCGCTGGATAAGCTGGCCGAGCGCCGCGCCGCCAAGGGAAAGTGAGACAAAAACCGCCAAGCGCCCCGGAAACGACTGTTTCCGGGGCGCTCAGCGTCGGAAGGGGACCACCCTTGAGCGGCTACAGGTTCGTGTATCCCTCCAGATATTCGTCTATCACTCTGGCGCAGCGGCGGCCCTCCGCGATGGCGATGGCCACCAGCGACGCGCCACGGCGCATGTCGCCGGCCACGAACACCTTCTCATTGGCGGTCCGGCCCTGACCGTCGCCCAGCCGGCCCTTTTCGTCCAGCGCCAGGCCGAACGGGGCGGCCGCGCCTTCCTCCGCGCCGGAAAAGCCGGCGGCGATGAGCAGCATTTGGCAGGGCAGGGTCTTGCGCTCCCCCGCGCAGTCGATCTCCACCGCGGTCAGCGCGCCGGCGCCGTCCGTGGACAGCTTTTTCGCGGAAGTCCCGTACAGCCGGGGGTCCCGGCCAAAGCGGGAGATGGCCTCCTCCTGGCCGTAATCGGGCGCGCCGGAGCGGCTGTGATAGGGCCAGACGGGGACGGCGGCCCGGGGAGCGGGCTTTCGCACGAGCTGGGTGACGCTGGCGGCTCCCTGCCGGATGGCGGTGGCCACGCAGTCGGTGGCGGTGTCGCCGTTGCCGATGACCACCACATCCCTGCCTCTGGCGGAGCAGCCGCTCTCCCGGTCTTCCAGCAGGGAGCGGGTGGCCTCGGTGAGATAGTCCAGCGCCTGGTATACCCCGGCGGCCTCCCGGCCCTCCAAAGGCACGTCCCGGGCCTGACGGGCCCCGCAGCACAGGGCCACCGCGTCATATTCCCGGAGCAGCCGTTCGGCGATGGGCCCCGCGTCCGTGCCGGTGACGAAGGTCACGCCCTCGGTCTCCATGCGGCGGACCCGCCGGTCCACCACGGACTTTTCCAGCTTCATATTGGGGATCCCGTACATGAGCAGGCCCCCCACCCGGTCGTCCCGCTCCAGCACGGTGACGCTGTGGCCCCGGTGGTTCAGCTGGTCCGCCACGGCCAGTCCCGCCGGGCCGGAGCCCACCACCGCCACCTTGCGGCCTGTGCGTACGTCGGGGACGGAGGGCTCGATGAGGCCGTGGGCATAGGCGTACTCGATCACGGCCAGCTCGTTGTCCCGCACGGTCACGGCCGCGTCGCCGTAAAGGCCGCACACGCAGGCGCTCTCGCACAGGGCCGGGCACACCCGGCCGGTGAATTCGGGGAAGTTATTGGTCTTTAAAAGCCGCGCCAGGGCGTGGGACCAGTTGCCGTTGAACACCTCGTCGTTCCATTCCGGCACCAGGTTGTGCAGCGGGCAGCCGTAGTCCGACTGGCAGAAGGGCACGCCGCAGTTCATACACCGGGCCCCCTGCATGCGGCGCTGGTCCTCGGAAAGCTCCCCGTGAAATTCCCGGAAGTTCTCCAGCCGCCCGTCCGGGCCGGTCACCGGCCTTCCGACGCGCTCATATTCCATAAATCCCGTGGTCTTTCCCATGGTTCACACGCCTCCCTTCTGCACATTGTAAAACGCCTCCAACTCCGCCTGCTGCCGGGGCATGCCCTTCTCCTCCAGCTGGCCGATGGCGATGAGCATGCGGCTGTAGTCATTGGGGGTGATCTTCTTGAACAGCGGCAGCATATCGTCCCAGTTGTCCAGCACGGTCCGGCCCCGGGCGGAGCCGGTGGCGGCCACATGGGCCTGGATCAGGCCCCGAAGCTGGGCGATGTCGTGCTTGGCGGTGACGGCGCTCATGGTGACCATATCCTTGTTCAGCCGCAGGTAGAGCTCGTATTTCTCGTCCAGCACATAGGCGATACCGCCGGACATGCCCGCGGCGAAGTTCTTGCCCGTGGGGCCCAGTATCACCGCGCACCCGCCGGTCATATACTCGCAGCCGTGGTCGCCCACGCCCTCCACCACGGCCTTCGCGCCGGAGTTGCGCACGCAGAACCGCTCGCCGGCCATGCCGTTGATGTAGGCCTCGCCAGCGGTGGCGCCGTAGAGGGCCACGTTGCCGATGATGATGTTCTCCCCGGCGTTGATACGGCTGTTCTCCGGGGGCCGGACGATCAGCCTGCCGCCGCTGAGGCCCTTGCCGAAGTGGTCGTTGCTGTCGCCGGTGAGGCGCACTGTCATGCCGTGGGGCAGGAAGGAGCCAAAGGACTGCCCGCCGCCGCCCTTCGCGTCGATATAGACCGTGTCATCGGGCAGGGCGTCGCCGAATCTTCTGGTGATCTCCGAGCCCAGAATGGCCCCGAAGGTCCGGTTGGTGCTGGACACGTTCACGCTGATACGCTTGGGGGAGCCGTCCTTCAGCGTCTTTTTGAAGGCCGGCAGAAGCACGCTCTCGTCCAGCGTCTTTTCCAGATGGAAGTCATAATCCGCCTCTGGCAGGTGGTGGACGGCGGTGTTGACGCCGCTGTCCATGCCCAGGATGCTGCCCAGGTCGATGGACCGGGCCCGGGGAGAGGGCAGATCGTCCCGCAGCTTCAGAAGGTCCGTCCGGCCCACCAGTTCGTCCACGGTCCGCACCCCCAGCTTCGCCATGATCTGGCGCAGCTCCTGGGCCACGAAACGCATGAAGTTCATCACATACTCGGGCTTGCCGGCAAACCGGCAGCGCAGGTCCGGGTTCTGGGTGGCGATACCCGCCGGGCAGGTGTCCAGATTGCAGACCCGCATCATCACGCAGCCCAGGGTGATCAGCGGCGCGGTGGCGAAGCCGAATTCCTCCGCTCCGAGCATGGCCGCCACGGCCACGTCCCGCCCGGTCATGAGCTTGCCGTCCACCTCCAATATGACCCGCTGGCGCAGGCCGTTGGCGATGAGGGAATGGTGGGCCTCCGCCAGACCCAGCTCCCAGGGCAGGCCGGCGTTCTGGATGGAGTTGCGGGGGGAGGCGCCGGTGCCGCCGTCGTAGCCGGAGATGAGCACCACCTGGGCCCCCGCCTTGGCCACGCCGGAGGCGATGGTGCCCACGCCCGCCTCGCTGACCAGCTTCACGCTGATACGGGCTCTGCGGTTGGCGTTTTTCAGATCGAAGATCAGCTGTGCCAGATCCTCGATGGAGTAGATGTCGTGATGGGGCGGAGGGGAGATGAGGCTCACGCCGGGGGTGGAGTACCGGGTCCGGGCGATCCAGGGATAGACCTTCTTGCCGGGCAGATGTCCGCCCTCGCCGGGCTTGGCGCCCTGGGCCATTTTGATCTGTATCTCCCGGGCGCTGCAAAGATACTGGCTGGTGACGCCGAAGCGGCCCGAGGCCACCTGTTTGATGGCGCTGTTTTTCTCGGTGCCCAGCCGCTCGGGCTCCTCGCCGCCCTCGCCGGAGTTGCTCATGCCGCCCAGACGGTTCATGGCCAGGGCCAGACACTCGTGGGCCTCCTTGGAGATGGAGCCGTAGCTCATGGCGCCCGTCTTGAACCGGCGGACGATACTGTCCACGCTCTCCACCTGGTCCAGAGGGACGCCTCCGTCGGCGGCCCAGACGAAATCCATCACGCCCCGAAGATTGTAGGGGGCCTGCTCCCGGGCGGCCAGGGCGGAGTATTCCATGAACCGGTCAAAATCGCCGGTCTGGGCGGCTTCCCGCAGCGCCACGATGACGGCCGGGTCGAACAGGTGTCCCTCGCTGCCGTCTCCGGAGCGGAGCTTGTGGAAGCCCACGCTGTCCAGCGTGGTGTCCACGCCCAGCCCCAGAGGGTCAAAGGCGTGGCTGTGGTGGTGATCCACCGCCTGGCCGATGTCCTCCAGACTCACGCCGCCCACACGGCTGACCGTGTTGGTGAAGTACCGGTCGATCACGTCCTGACGGATTCCCACCGCCTCGAATATCTGGGAGGACTGGTAGGACTGGATGGTGGAGATACCCATCTTGGAGGCGATCTTCACGATACCGCTCAAAATGGCCTTGTTGTAATCGTCGATGGCGGTGTGCTCGTCCTTGTCCAGCAGGCCCAGCGCGATACACTCGGCGATACACTCGTGGGCCAGATACGGCTGGATGGCCCGGGCGCCGTAGCCCAGCAGCAGCGCGAAGTGGTGCACGTCCCTGGGCTCTGCGCTCTCCAGAATGATGGACACGCTGGTGCGCTTTTTCGTCCGCACAAGGTGCTGCTCCATGGCGGAGACCGCCAGCAGGGAGGGGATGGCCACATGGTTTTCGTCCACGCCCCGGTCCGAGAGGATCAGGATGTTGGCCCCGTGGCGGTAAGCCTTGTCGCAGTCCACGAACAGCCGGTCCATGGCCCGCTCCAAAGGCGTGTTTTTGTAGTAGAGAAGGCTGACGGTCTCCACATGGAAGCCGTCCCGGTGCATAGCCTTGATCTTGATAAGGTCAATGCCGGTGAGGATGGGGTTGTCGATCTGCAACACGTTGCAGTTGGCCGCCCGCTCCTCCAGCAGGTTCCCGTCGGAGCCCACATACACGGTGGTGTCCGTGACGCACTCCTCCCGGATGGCGTCGATGGGCGGGTTGGTGACCTGGGCGAACTGCTGCTTGAAGTAGTTGAAAAGGGGCGGGTAGCGCTCCGACAGCACGGCCAGGGGCGTGTCGGCGCCCATGGCGGCGGTGGGCTCGGCGCCGGTGCGGGCCATGGGGAGGATGGCGTCCTTCACCTCCTCATATGTGTAGCCGAAGGCCCGGTAAAGCCGGTCCCGCATGGTCTGGGTGTGGGTCTCCACCTTCCGGTTGGGGATGGGAAGATCCTCCAGCCGGACCAGATTCTGGTCCAGCCACTCACCGTAGGGCTGGCGGGAGGCGTAAAAGCTCTTCAGGTCGTCGTCCTGCATGACCCTGCCCCGCCGGGTGTCGATGAGCAACATCTTGCCGGGCCGGAGGCGGCTTTTCATGGTGATGTGTTCCTCGGGGATGTCCAGCACGCCCACCTCGGATGCCAGGATCAGCCGTCCGTCGTCGGTGAGATAATACCGGCTGGGCCGCAGGCCGTTCCGGTCCAGGATGGCGCCCACCAGCTCGCCGTCGGAGAAAAGGATGGAGGCCGGGCCGTCCCAGGGCTCCATCATGGTGGCGTAGTAGCGGTACAGGTCCCGCTTCTTCCGCTCGATCATCTTGTCGTTTTTCCAGGGCTCGGGGATGGTTATCATCAGGGCCAGAGGCAGGGGCATGCCGTTCATGACGAGGAATTCCAGGGTGTTGTCCAGCATGGCGGAGTCGGACCCGCTGCTGTTGATGACGGGAAAGATCTTGTCCATGTTCTCCCGCATGATGGCGGAGCTCATGGTCTCCTCCCGGGCCAGCATACGGTCCACGTTGCCCCGGATGGTGTTGATCTCGCCGTTGTGGAGGATGAACCGGTTGGGGTGGGCCCGCTCCCAGCTGGGGGTGGTGTTGGTGGAGAAACGGGAGTGGACCATGGCGATGGCGGAGGTGTACCGCTCGCTTTGCAGGTCCGTATAGAACTGGCGCAGCTGGTGGACCAGAAACATGCCCTTGTAGACGATGGTGCGGCAGGAGAGACTGGCCACATATGTGTTGTCGTTGCTCTGCTCAAAGACTCGCCGGGCCACATACAGCCGCTGGTCGAAGGGCAGGCCGGTCCGCACGTCCCTGGGCCGCTCCACGAAGCACTGGACGATGTGAGGCATGCAGTCCCGGGCCTTTTGGCCCAGTATCTCCGGGCGGGTGGGCACCTGCCGCCAGCCCAGCAGCCGCAGCCCTTCCTTCTGCAAAATGACCTCGAACATCTTCTGCGCCTGCCGGCGGCGGACCGTGTCCTGGGGGAAGAAGAACATGCCCACGGCGTAGTCGCCGGCGCTGCCCAGTGCGATACCGCACTCCTGCGCGGCGCCCTTGAAGAAGCTGTGGGAGACCTGGGTCAGGATGCCTACGCCGTCTCCGGTCTCGCCGGCGGCGTCCTTGCCGGCCCGGTGCTCCAGCTTCTCCACGATCTTCAAGGCGTCGTCCACCGTGGCGCGGGAGGGGCGGCCCTGAATGTCCACCACCGCGCCGATACCGCAGGCGTCATGCTCCATCCGGGACCAGTCGATGCCGTTTCTCACGTCCATATATGCAAGACCTCCTTCTGCCCGCCGGTGGGCCCGGCAGGACAGGTGCGTCAAAATGTTTTCTAATGATGTAAATCGTTATATTTTATAATAGCGCTCTTTATCATATAATGCAATATCTTTTCAATGTATACCATTGACAAGATTATCCGGCGGTCCGCGGGGGGAATTCCGGCGATTTTTCCAAAGGGCGTGGGCAGGGCGGAAAAACGGCAGGGCGATGAAAATATCTCTTGCAATTTCCGGCGGCATGTGGTAGTATATCTGAGCAAAACATGACCGGGTGTGGCGAAGTTTGGTATCGCGCCTGAATGGGGTTCAGGAGGCCGCTGGTTCAAGTCCAGTCACTCGGACCATAACGAGTACCCATAAGGGATTTGTGTTCCCTTGTGGGTATTCTTTTTTATAGGCCTGGGGTCAAGCGCCCCGGCCTGTTTCTTTGCGGCCAAAGGCCGCCAGATAGGACTGCTCCGCCACCCGGCTCATGTGCGGCAGTTCCACATGTCCTATCATTTTGTAGTGTATCTCCACTTCCTGTACCGTCTGGCCGCCTATCTGATAATGCTCTCTTTCTCCTTCATTCGTGTGTGCTTCCGTCTGCTCATAACAATACCCCCTGTCGTAGTTATTTTCCTACTACAGGGGGCGGTTTGTCTACTGTCCTATCCTTCTGAGACAGTACAAACATGATGGGGGCTCATTTTTCATGCCTCAGGGCACCGGAAAGGCAGTGCGGCATCGAGCCCTTCATGTTTCTCCTTGGGCAGTTACGGCAACAGGCGGCGGTTCTTCACACTACGCGCGGCAAGCCGTTTTACTCATAAAGAGATTGGAACTGATCAAACAACGTCCAAAGAGCCGGCTCGTCATCCCACAAGTTCATCAACACGTTACCTATAATGGCGCCGTCCGCTCCGGAGTCCTTGATCTCTTGTAGCATCTCTTTTGTCTTTATGCCGAAAACGCTGACAATGGGCGCTGTAATGCCCGCTCTGCGGGCATAGGCGTAACGACCCGCCCAGGTCTCGCAGCCGGGCCTGTCGCTCTCGCCGGGCTTGCGGTTTCGGAGAGACACAATGCTCTGATAGCCCTTCTCACAGGTCTCCACAGCGGCAGCGATCTCATCATCCGGCAGAGCGTTGAGGATGACTTTCATATCGGCAATGCCGCTGCGCTCAATGTATTCCCATATCTCCCGCCGGTTGAACGGGATCATAAAACTGGCTACCCGTATCTCCTTACCGAACGCAACAAACTTCTCTATGCCAATGGAATCTACAACGTCCGTATAGACCACAACATGCAGCTCCAAATCGGGATGCCGGCGGCGTATCTCGCGCACCGCGTCCATGTACATGTCATAATCTCCGTTTCGATCCAGACTGTCCAGCATCATCTTCTTTACCAGCGGCGTCTCCTCATAAGGATTCTTGGATGGCAGGTCGATCTGGAGGGATTTCGCTCCATGGGCGATGTATTTGTCCACCATTTCCAGGCTTTTCTCAATCGTGGGACAGGCGATGTTGATGTAATAAATCACATTGAAACTCATAGGATACCCCTTTCTCGATTTTGGTATGTCATCATGACGTTATGCTGATTATATACCAGTTCACAAAAAAATGCAATCCCCCCTGAATAAAGTGGGATCAAACTGGCATTTTTCACAATGAAATAGTTATTTAATTGTCAAATATACGTATTGACACATTTGTGAGTCGGATGCTAAACTGGCAAAAAACGATAAGACGTCATAACGACATTACAAAGTTACATATTTTGGCAGGCGGTGCGCTATGATCAGCAGGATCGATCTTATCCCCACTACAGAGCAGTCTTACCCCTTCGTCTCCGCTACGGACAGATGCTCGCTGAAAGCCCATGGCTATGAAGAAAAAGAATACATAATGTATGGGACCGCAAACGTCTATCAGACAATTGCAGGACAGCAGGTCGGCATCCGGACCAAAGACGCTCCCTATACCAACCGCTTTATTGTCCGGGCTCCCACAGATTCTGCGAGGATCAGCGGGAATGTGATAGTGGAGATCATCAACCCCACCAGCGGCATGGAGATTGAGCGCATGTGGATCATCTGCCATCATCACTTCCTCCGCCGCGGTGATATTTACATAGGTATAACCAGCAAACCCAATACCATCGAGGTCCTCAAACAATTTGACGCCGAACGTTACGGCGAGCTTGGCTGGCCCAATCCGACGCCGGACGAGCCTCTCCCGCCGGAAGGAGAGTTCACCGGGCTGACCGATTACCGGCAGTACTATGAGCCCGGGCTATTCTGGGATATGCTCACAGACTTGGCTCACATGCTCCGCGACAGACCCGCCATGAATCCGCTCAACGCCTATGCATACAGAAATCTGATTCTCACAGCCTGGTCGCAATCGGCCAGCTATATGACGAGGTATATCAATTCCTTCGCATACAGGCCGGAGGTGAGACGTGGCGGCCGGGTGTTCGACGGTTACCTGTCCTGCGGCGCACCCAGGCAGTATCCTGTCCCGGTCAATCAGTATGAGACCTATAGCGTCAAGGATAGCCAAGGGAACAGGGTCTCCCATGTGGAGGAACCCTATCTTGTGGTCCAGACTGAGAGTGAGAATGCCGAGTTTACCGCCTACATGACCTCCAAGTTCGACTCCGACAGCCCCAATTTCCTGTACCGGGTGTATGAGCTGGCCGGCGCCAGCCATGAGACAGTACAGTCATATCTCGACTATTACGGAGCGGACCCGGATCTGATCCGCCTGGGGCGATTGCCTCGTTACAGCGGCAAACATGACATACCAAACCGCTATCCCTACAGATTCCCCATTGCCGCTGCCTTTGAGCACCTGTCCCGGTGGATCGATACCGGCATGGCCCCGCCGGTAGTGGAACGAATACGTACGGACGGCATGGGGAACAATGTACGCGACGCTCTTGGAAATTCCATCGGAGGCGTCAGAACTTGTCTGCTGGATTATCCGACGGCATCCTATTACTACTACAGCCAGGTGGAAAAGGGGCAGTTTTTTGTCGATCCCCAGTCGGAACGGGATATCCTCTTCGGACATGAGAGATCTTTCCCTCCCGAGATGCTGCGCTTCATGTACGGCTCTCTGGAAAACTACCGCCGGCTCGTCACGCGGGCGACCCAAGAACATGTCACCAGGGGATATGTCCTGAAAGAAGACGCAGAAGAACTGATAGAATTGGCAGTGAGCTACGCAAGGGAACGCGGTCTGGATTGATTTTTGTATAGAATAGATAAAAAATGTGCGCACTTTTTGTAAAAGCAACCTGTAGACAAAAACAGGAGTCGATGATAGAATCCTCTTATATTCACGACATCATGACGTCATGACGTTATGATTAAAAAACAAAATTTACTTTAGGAAGGAGAAACAATGAAAAAGCTAGTATGTCTGCTTCTCGCGATGATCATGGTGTTTTCCCTGTGTGCCTGCGGTGGCACGCCATCGGCCTCTAAGGACAAGGAGAACGCCGAACCCGCCGGGGATGCCGGATCCGCTGCGGGCGCAGAGCCCGCCGAAGACGCGCAAGCCGGGGACAGCGAGGAAAGTTCCTCCAGCGACAACGCACAGAAGGTCGCCCTTATCTGCAATGTCGGCGGCTTGGGCGACAAGAGTTTTAACGACAGCGGTTATGCGGGCCTGGAGAGAGCCGCTAAGGAGCTGGGAACGGAGTACACCATCGTTGAACCCGAGGATGTATCCCAGGGCGAAACCTATTTGCGCCAGTTCGCCGAAGCCGGTTACGGCGCAGTCATCACGCTGGAGTATTCTCACGCCGACTATCTGAAGGACATGCCGGATGAGTACCCCGACACTGTGTTCGTGGCCACCGACCAGGAGGTCGAAAATGATAAGGCGCTTTCCATCATCTTCGACTATCATCAATCCTCTTATCTGGCCGGCTATGCTGCCGCTCTCATCGCCAGCGGCGATTATCCCATCATCGAGGGACGCGCCACCCATGGCGATCACACGATCGGTGTCATTTGCGCGCTGGAGTCCGACGGCTTCCACAATTTTACCGAGGCCTATACACAGGGTGCGGTAGCCGCCGATCCTGACGTCAAAGTCCTGTATGACTGGTCTGTGGGCTTCACCGATACGCAGCTGTCCAAACAAGTCGCCCAGAACATGATCGAGAACGAAAATGCCGATGTCGTGTTCCAGGTATGCGGCACGGCTGGTCTGGGCATCATCCAGGGCTGTTATGAGGACAACGTTTACGCCATCGGCGTGGACAGCGATCAGGACTACATTCAGCCCGGTTATGTTTTGACCTCTGTTATCAAGGGCGTTGACGTAGCCGTTTATGAGGTCTGCAAACGGTTGAAAGAAGGCACCCTTGAGGGCGGTGTTCTTGCGCTTCCTCTTGGCAATGGCACCGGCATCACCGACATGAGCACCATTGCCGAGTATGTTACCGATCAGGAGGTCTTTGAACAGTTCAAGGCCAAGATCGAGGAACAGCGGCAGGCCATTCTCAACGGCGATATCCAGGTGGTCCACGGGGCTCTTGGCGAGCGCTTTGAAAGATAAGGATAAGCCGATCGACCGATTATCAGGTTTGACCGTTTTATGGTGATGGGCCGCCATTCGGCGTCCCATCCCTTTATATAGCCGCTGACCGATAAGATAGCCTCTGTGTGCGGAGCATTTGTTACTTTAAACAATGAAAAGAGATGAGATGCATGAATATAATCGAGACCCATAAGATCACAAAAATGTTCGGCAAGTTCTGCGCCAACAGCGAGATCGACCTGGCCATCCGGCAGGGTGAAATACGCGCCATCATCGGAGAGAACGGCGCCGGTAAGACCACGCTCATGAATATGCTCTACGGTATTTTGCAGCCCAGCTCTGGTGAGATATTGATCAGGGGAAAGCCGGTCAACATGTCCTCCCCAAAGGACGCGATCGCGCTGGGCCTTGGAATGGTCCACCAGCATTTCAAACTCGTTCCCAGTCTCACGGTCTTTGAGAACATTCTTATCGGGGCCGAAAAAACGAGATTTGGGATCATTGACAAAAACGAGGAGCGGAAGCAGGTACAGCAGCTGATCGAGAAATACAGCATGCGCCTGGATGCCGACGACAAGGTCGCCTCCCTGTCCATCGGCGCAATGCAGCGCGTGGAGATATTGAAAATGCTCTACCGGGACGTAGAGGTGCTGATCCTGGATGAGCCCACCTCTGTTCTCACGCCCCAGGAGGTAGATGAGCTCATTGAAAGCCTCAGAGAGCTGAACCGACAGGGCAAGACCATTATCATCATTACCCATAAACTCCAGGAGGTAAAGAAGCTCGCGCATACTATAACGGTCATCCGACACGGCGAGGTGACCGGCACCGTGGAGAGTAAGGACTGCTCTATGGAAGATCTGGCGTTTATGATGGTAGGCCGTCCTGTTCTTATGAACGTGGACAAAGGCGTGAGTAAGATCGACAAACAGAACATTGTTTATGAGGTCAAGAACCTGTCGGTGATGGGCCAGCGCGGCAACGAGGCCGTGCACGATCTGTCCCTCCGGGTACATAAGGGAGAGATCCTGGGTATCGCGGGCGTAGAGGGCAACGGCCAGATGGAGCTAGCAAAAACGCTCTACGGGATGATGACCTGTGCCTCCGGCTCGGTCCTCCTCAAGGGGGAGGACGTGACCAACGCCTGGCCAGACCAGATCAGGAAAAAGGGTGCCGGCATCATCCCCGAGGACCGGTATGACGAGGGCCTGTGCCTGGATATGAAGGTATCCCAGAACCTGATCGCCGGCTATCATGACAGGGCCCCGATCTACAAGAGACCTTTTTATAACAGCAAGAAAATAAAAGAGTTGACACGGTACCTGGTGGAAAAGTTCGACATCCGGCTTTCTGCTGAAGACCCGAACGTGTCCAGTCTCTCAGGCGGCAACGCGCAGAAGATCATCATCGCCCGGGAATTCCACGCCGATCCGGACTTTCTGATCTGCTGCCAGCCCACGCGAGGCGTAGATGTCGGCTCGATCGAGGCCATACACAAACATATCATCGATTTCCGTGCGGCGGGAAAAGCCGTTCTGCTCATTTCCTCTGAGCTGAGCGAGATCATGAGCCTCTCTGATCGGATAGTCGTTATGTACAAAGGCGAGCTCGTAGGAGAGTTTGACGCCGCCGGTGTGACAGCGGAGGAGCTGGGTCTTTACATGGCAGGCGTCAAGAGGGTGCCGACCGCGGAATAAAGGAGGAGGGATACAATTGCAACGGTTAAAAAGACTTATCATCGGGGTCGTCAACATCCTGATGCCGATTGTATTCGCGCTGGCAGTAGGCGCCATATTCATCCTTATATCTGGGAAAAACCCGGTTAGCGTCTATGTGTTTTTGATAAAGCAGGCTCTGTTCAGCGAGATCGGCCTGCTCAATACACTGGTCTCTGCCACGCCCATTATCATGACCGGCCTGGGCATTGCCATTTCCTTCAAATCCGGCTTGTATAACATGGGCATAGAGGGGCAAATGTATGCGGGCGCTTTCTTCGCGGCCTATCTGGGTTTTACTCTCTCCGGCCTGCCCAGCGTGATACATATCAGCATCTGCATTCTGGGCGGCATGCTGATGGGTATGCTATATTCGCTTGTACCTGCGGTCTTGAAGGCCAAGTTTCATGTGGACGAGATGGTCTCCACCATGATGCTCAATTATGTGGCCATTATTTTCACAAAATACCTGACCAACGGTCCATTTTACGGTTTCACCGGTTTCCCGGCCACCGTGTTTATCAACGATGCGGCTAAGCTGCCCCGCTTCAATCCTAAGGTCCCCTTTACGCCTGCCTTTATGATCGCCATCGTGCTGGTGCTGATCTTCATGGTGATCTACAAAAAGACAAAACTCGGCTATGAGATCGAGGCTATGGGCAAACAGGTATACTTTTCTGATTCAGTGGGGATACGGGTCGAGAAACGGATCATCGTCATCTTCCTCATCGCCGGCGCTGTCTCCGGCATTGCCGGCGCCACCGAGGTGCTGGGCGTTCACTATCGCTTCATCTCCGGCTTCTCCGCCAATCCCGGCCTGGGCTGGGATGGTATGCTGGTGGCCCTCTTGGCATCCAACAACCCCATAGGAGTAGTTTTCGCGGCCATTTTGTTCGGCGCGCTTAAATATGGCGGGACAACACTTCAAACGTTCATGGGTGTATCCAACGATACCATTGGCATCATCCAGGCTGCGCTGATCCTGTTCCTCAGCGTGCGGTACATCAAGACAGACTCCGTTTTCGCCCTGCGGCTAGAGTCGCTGCTGACCAGGCTTTCCGGCAAAGGCGGAGCTCCAAAAGAGGAGGGGGCAAATGAATAATCTGATCAGTTTGTTGTCTATGGGCCTTGCCATGTCCACGCCGCTGATCCTTGGTACACTTGGCGGCCTCTTCACCTACAAAGCGGGGGTCCTGAATATTGCTATCGAGGGAATGATGAGCGCCAGCGCCTTTTCATCCATTCTGATAACGTATTACACCCGCAATGTCTGGTTCGGCATTCTGGCCGGTATATTGATAACTCTGGTGGTAGGGGTTGTGTTTTCGTTCTTCTCCGTGACGCTCAAAGGACACAACATCATCACCGGGCTTGGTATCAACTATGCCGTGGCCAGCATTGCCCCGTTCATCTGCCTGTATTTGGTTGGCAACAGGACCTCCATCATCGTCACCGACCTGGTGGTTCCCAGCAATATCGTGGTGGATGTCCCTCTCCTTCGCAACATCCCGATACTGAGCGATTTTCTTAACAAACAGACGCCGCTCACATATATCTCCATCGGGTGCATCCTGATCACCTCCATTATCCTCTATCGAACCAAATTCGGCGTATACACCCAAGTCTGCGGGGAGAATCAGGAAGCAGCAGAGGCCATAGGTATCAACGTGAATATGGTGCGCTACGGCGCCATCGCTATGTCGGCGCTCATGAGCGCGATGGCCGGGATCAATCTGTCTGTGGAAAACCTGGGCATGTACACGGACAACATGGTCAGCGGGCGCGGTTTTTCCTGCGTGGCGGCTATCTACTGCGGCAAGGGAAGGCCTGTGCGCTGCGTCGCCTACGCGATCATCTTCGGAATGACCCGTGCGCTGCAGATCAAGCTGACCACCATGTTTGATGCGGCGACAGCATCTCTTTGCGAGATGCTTCCCTACCTCATGATCGTCATCGTGATGTTTGTCAGTTCCCTTGGCGATTATAAGAAGCGCAACATCAGAGGCTTCAGAAATGGGTGAGCAGCGAGATGAATAACGACTTTATCATATCCGGTTACACTGGTGCCAACTACATCCTGCGTGTCCACCGTTTGCCAAGACTTGGCATGACGGAGATCGTCCAGAATAAGGACAACTCCACGCTGTATTACGGCGGAAACGGTCTGAACGTGGCCGTATACCTGGCACAGCTTGGTATGCATGCCATGCCCATTATCCGCGGAGGCTTTGATTTTGAACGCCTGGGATATCCCTCGTTTTTACGCAGCCACGGGGTATCGGACGGAGGCGTCAGCCTGATCGCCGACGACGCCACAGCGGTCTGCTATCTGGCGGAGGATGACCAGAACGATCACATGACCTTTTTCTACCCGGGCGCCATGGACGGCCGTCATGCGCCGGATACATATCCTGATACGTTTTTTTCCGACTCCCGCTGGGCCATCATGACCGTGGCCTCTCGGAAGGATAACCAGGCGTTCCTGCGGGGCGTCAAAAAGCACGGGCTGCCCATGGCCTTTGCCATGAGGCCGGACCGGGATGCCTTTCCCCCGGTATTTCTCGATGAGGTGCTCCATGAATCCACGCTCGTCTTCATGAACGAGATGGAGCAGGACTATATCAGAAACACCCTGGGATATGACCCTGCGGAGCACTTGCCGGGAAACGGGAAAACCCAGACGGTGATCGTTACCCACGGCGCCGCGGGTTGCGCCTTATACGGTCTGGAGAACGGCGCTGTAAAGGAGCGTTCCGTGCCGGCCACTGAGCCGGACGCCGTGGTCGACACAACTGGCGCGGGCGACTCGTTCCTTGCCGGTTATCTCTATGGTGTCATGTGCGGCCTGGACAGCGTTCACTGCGCTGCCTACGGCGCAACGGAGGCTTCGTTCATCATCGAAGCGTCCGGCTGTCTCACCAAAGTGCCTGACGCGGCACAGATGCTGGACCGCTGCGCCCGGCGCAGGAGCTTTGAATAACACTTCCGCGCCGCGCCTCGCACGCGCATGTGTCTTTCCTCTGCCGGGATGACGTGTCTTGCCTTCCAGAGGACATATCAAGACCACTTTGCACAAGTTCGCACATGGAGGATCCATCATGAATAAAACAGCACTTATCATCGTCGATATGGTATATGACTTTACCAATCCCAACGGCCGCGTGTATTATCCTGACAACGCCAAGATTCTCCCCAGGGTGCAGGACGTTCTCCAATTCTGCCGGGCGCAGGGCATGCTCATCATCTTCCTTCAGCACCGGCACCGGAAAAACAAATTCGACAAGAATCTTGTCAATATGCGCCCTAACTGCATCGAAGGCACTGGCGGAGAGGAGATCGACCCCTCCCTTCCGGTCGATCCGGACAAGGACTACGTCATCCAGAAGCGGCGGTACAGCGGCTTCTTTGGCACGGACCTGGATCTTGTTCTTCGGGAAAACGGTATCCGCAACCTGTTGATCGTGGGCACCAAGACCAACTGCTGCGTCAGGGCCACGGTCACGGACGCCTACTATCTGGATTATGAGCCCTACGTCCTCAGCGACTGCGTATGCACCAATTCCGACGTGGTCAACGAGGTACACCTCACAGATATCAGGAAATACCTTGGCCATGTGATCAGCAGCGACGAGATGAAGGAGATGGTTCTGGCCCATGAGTTATGAATCCCGCCGGGAAATCGATTGTCTCATCGTGGGCTACGCAGGGGTCGACCGGATCATCCGCGTGGACCGGCTTTCCCCGCCCGGACAGACCTCCGTCATCCTGAACGCAGACAACCACCGCGTTACATACGGCGGCAACGGTTCCAATGTAGCGGTCTGCATGGGCAGGCTCGGCTGTCATCCAACGCCGCTGATGCGCGTCGGCGAGGACTGGGAGGACCTGGGCTACCGGAAGATGCTGGAGGACAGCGGCGTGGACCTGAGCGGCGTCACCGTCGTAAAGGACGAAACCACCAGCATCTGCCACCTCATAGAGGACCGGGATAACAATCACTTGACAATGACCTATCCGGGAGCCATGAACGCCTGCTATGCCCCGGAAGAGCTCGACGACGATCTGTTCCGGCGCGCCAAATACGGATTGATCACTGTGGCCACCCGGCCGGACGTTGAGATATTCTTCCGGAAGGCCCGCGAGCACGATCTCCCCCTTGTGTTCGGCGTGAGGATGGATCGGGAGTCCTTCCCTTTGCCGATCTTCAGGAAGATCCTGCTCAATGCAGAGATCATTTTCATGAACGACGTGGAGCGAAGTCTCATAGAAGATCAGCTTGATATCCGGTCGATAACCGCACTCTTTGACCGGGGCCGGGCAAGGATCATTGCCGTCACCCTTGGTCAGGACGGCAGCGAGGTCTATGAGATGACTGACGGCGGAGTGCGCGTGACCCGTGTGCCCGCAGCGAAGTGCCGGCGGGTCGTTGACGCAACAGGTGCGGGGGATTCCTATATCGCCGGTTTCCTGTATGGGGTCCTGAAAGGCAAAGATGCGGCGGTCTGCGCAGGATATGCCAGCGCCACGGCATCGTTTGTCATAGAAGAAGTTGGGTGCACCGACGGGGCGCCCAGCGAGGAAGAAATGCTCCGGCGGTACGCCGCAGGAACAAAAATCGAAGGAGGTACGCTATGGTAAAAGGTAAGACACTGTACGGCATGTGCGCCAAAGGCGACGTGGCTAAATATGTTCTGCTCTCAGGTGACCCCTGGCGGGTGGACGTGCTGGCAAAGAATCTGGAGTCGCCGAGACATATAGCTTTCAGCCGGGAGTTCAATACATACACCGGCATGTACAAAGGGGTGGAGATCACGGTCTCATCTACCGGCATGGGCGCGCCCACCGCGGCCATCGCCCTGGAAGAGCTGTATGAGTGCGGCATGGAAGTCGCGGTACGCATGGGCACGAACATGGTCCTTGACAAGAGCAATTTCGGGAAATATATGATCCCCATCGGCGCCATGAGAAATGAGAGCACCAGCACACAGTACGCCCCCCTGTCCTATCCGGCCATTGCCGATGCGGAGCTTGTGGGCTACCTGACCGAAGGAGTGAGAGAGCACGGCTACGAAGCTGTCAACGGCCTTATCTGCACCATGGATGCGTTTTACAGGGATTTCCGTGAGTCCCGCTTCAGCAACGAGTGCGGTATAGACATCGAAGGCAGGATCGACCGTCTGCGGGCCTATGGGATCGACAGCCTCGACATGGAGAGCTCTGCGATCCTCACCATTGCCCGCCTGATGGGCGTGAAGGCAGCCCTGATCGGTCTGGCCACCGTTAACGCCAATCTTCAGGAATTCATGTACGGTGAGGAGAAGGCAAGTAACGAGGCCATTTTGTGCAAAGTCGCTTTGGATGGCCTTGTAAAATACGCGAAGGCGCACGAGCAGGGGGTACATACATGACAACGAAAGAACTGTTTTCTGAAAAATGCATTATCGGTATGGTACACTGTCTCCCGCTTCCCGGTACGCTCTTGTACAAGGGCGACATGAACGCGGTGTTTGACCAGGCGCTGGCAGATGCGGAAGCATTGGAGAAGGGCGGCGCATCCGCGCTGATCGTGGAAAACCAGAACGACGTCCCCACCGGGGTCAAACTCAGCCCGGAGCAGTTCGCCGCCCTGGCTGCAGTGGCCTCCAGAGTCCGGGAGCGGGTCAGCATTCCTGTTGGCATTGACGCAGCCTTTTGCGACTGGCAGGCCGCGTTGGCCATCGCCGTTGCCGTGAAGGCGGATTTCATCCGCGTTCCTGTTTTTGTTGACACGGTAATGACCGCTGCCGGGAAGATCGATCCCTGTTGCCTGGAAGTCGTCCGGTACCGAAAGCAACTGGGCGCGGAAAATGTACTTCTGCTCTGCGACGTTCAGGTAAAGCATTCTTATATGCTTTTGGACGATATTTCCGTAGTGGCCAGCGCAAAAATGGCTGAACAAAACGGCGCAGACGCCATCATCGTCACCGGGACCACTACCGGCGAAGCAACTCCTGTGGAACTTATCCGGCAGGTGAAAAAAGCAGTCAGCATCCCGGTCCTGGCCGGAAGCGGTTTCAACGGGAGCAACGCCCCGGAGCAGCTGCCCTACATCGACGGAGCCATCGTGGGCTCTGCTCTGAAGCAGGGCGGTATACTCACAAATCCCGTAGACCGGGCATTGGTAGAAGGCCTTATGGCAAAAATCAAATAATAATGATAGGAGATAAGATCATGATGAGACCTGTTAGATTGGCCGGCGAGCAGTTGATCTGGGGAGAGGGATGCCTGTCCCACTTGGCTACGCTGGAGGGCAAGAAGGCAGCGATCGTTCTTGGCGGACACAGCATGCAGAAGGCAGGCTTTGTGGACAAGGCCGTAGAATACCTGCATCAGGCCGGGATGGAAGTTGTCATCTTTGAAGGCGTTGAGCCTGATCCGCACCTCTCCACCGTCAAACGCGGTGCAGAATTCATGCTCAAAGAACAGCCTGACTGGATCATAGGCATGGGTGGCGGCTCAACTATGGACGCGGCCAAGTGCATGTGGGTTTTCTATGAACACCCAGAACTGAAAAAACTTTCAGACTTTATGCGTCCGAACAAAGTCCCACCCCTGCGCAAAAAAGCCAAATACTGCTGCATCCCCTCTACCAGCGGAACAGCCAGCGAGGTCAGCCGTTCCATCGTTATCTCAGATGATGAGACCGGAGCTAAAATTGGCATTGGCGACATGGAGATGATGCCAGATGTAGCCATCTGTGACCCGCTGATCACCTCCACTATGCCCAGGCATATCACCGCCCAGACCGGCATGGATGCGTTGACGCACGCCATCGAGGCACTGACCTCTACCAGGGCCCACTTCCTGTCCGATGTCCTGGCTACCTATGCCGCAAAGGAGATTTTTGAATACCTGCCGAAGGCCTATGCGGATGGGAGCGATCTCAACTACCGCGAGCATATGTTGAATGCCTCCATGACCGCCGGGCTGGCGTTTACCAACGTATCTCTCGGTTTGGTCCACAGTTTCGCGCAGACATTGGGCGGCATGTATGTCCTGCCTCACGGCCTGGGCGACGCCATCATCCTTCCCTATATCGTAAAGTTCAACTACGCCGATCCTCATGCGAAGGCGGTATATGATAAGCTGGCCGCAGAGGTAGGCGTGGACGATCTGGCAAAAGCCATCACAGAACTAAACGAGAAACTGGGCATCCCCAAAACGGTGGCGGAAGCGCTTGATACCACGGAGGAGGAGTACATGGGCCGACTGTCCGAGATCGCCATCGGGGCCCTCAACGACGGCTGCACCAAGACAGCGCCTATCATCCCGCCCCAGGATGTTATGGAGCAGCTGGCTAAACAGATCTATCTGGGCGAATAAGCCGTGCGCTTAGCGTGGATTGGAGGAAGAAATGGCCTTTGAGCTGGTATGCTATCTGAACTTCGGGTACCCGACCATTGAGGCCGGCATTCAGGATGCCGAACTTTATATCGAAAGCGGCTGTACAGCATTGCAATTGGACATACCCTCACGGGACCCCTATCTGGAACATGACTTTGTCAAGCAGCGGATGAGAAAGTGCTTGGAGACGGAGCCGGACTATGAGAAGTATTTTGACGGTATCCGGCGTATCCATGCCGCCCATCCCGGGGTAAAGCTATATTTCATGCTTTACGAAAATACGATCACCGAGCTGGGCGTCCAACGGATAGCGGACTTCTGCCGGGAGGTGGACATACGCTACACCTCCTATGTCGGCAGCAGCGAAGAGGTACGAAACGCCCTGGCGAAGGCCGGGCTGGGCATTTGCTGTTACGTTCAGTACCACCTTCCAGACGAGGAGGTCTCCTTTGCCCGGCAGTCAACGGGGCCCATCCTGTACCAGGCGAAGAGCGCCGGGAAAACCGGCCATGGCTGTCTCAGTTTCGGCGACGGAGTCCGCTATCTGAGAGAGGCTGGCCTCAATATGCCGATCTACGCCAGCGTGGGCCTCAAAACACCGGACGACATCCGGGCGGTGAAAGCCGCCCGGGCCGACGGTGCTTTTATAGGCAGTGTCCTGATGGCTCAACTCAACAACAAAGAAAAGCTGAAAACGCTTATCGCAGAATTCACAGCAGCAGCAAAGGAGGATCTGACATGAAAGTTATCTGCTATCTCTCATATGGTTATCCCACAATAGAATACAGCCTGAAAATGGCCGCGTGCTACCGCGACGCAGGCTGCGACATGATCGAGGTCAGCCTTCCGGCCAGAAATCCCTATCTGGACACAGAATTCATTGCCGGACGCATGGCGGACGCGCTGGCGGAGTGCAGCGATTATGACGTATACCTGGACAAGCTGGCCGGTTTTCGCAGCGAAAATCCCGACCTGCCCATGGTCTTTGTCCTCTACGAGGACACTATGCTGGAGATCGGCGTGGATAAACTTATTGGCTTTATGAAGACGGCCGGCATCGGCGACGTCATATACGCGGGCCGTATCAACCATCCTGAGGTAAAGGAAAAGCTCATTCGCGAAGGGATCGGCATCAGCTGTCCAGTAACATATCAAATGCTGGACGAGGAAGTGGAAGCGGCTGTTAACTCAAACGGCTTTGTCTACATGGAGGGGCGCCCCCAAAATGGCACCAGAGAGGGCTTTGAGACCCTGGAAAAGTGCATAAGCCACCTTCGTGGATTGGGCATCACCCGCCCGATCTATTGCGGCGTGGGCATACGCACCATAGAGGACGTCATATATGCAAGAGAGGCCGGCGGCGACGGTATCTTCATCGGCAGCGCCCTTATCAGGCTTTATGACAAGCCGGACGAAATGATGCAGAAGATACGGGACTTCAGGCACGCTGCCACACAGTAAGATGACAAAGCTTTTTCTTATCCGGCACTGTGAGGCATATGGAAATATTTACCGGCGCCTTGACGGCATCCGTGACACCGGCGTGACGCCGCTTGGCGAGCGGCAGATAGCATATCTGTCCGCCCGCTTTTCCGGCGTGCCCCTGGGCGCTGTCTATTCCAGCGCCCTGGAACGGGCCCGGCGGACGGCGCAGGGGATCAGCAGCGCTTCCGGCGCCCCGCTGGAATGCTGTCCCGCGCTGCATGAGCGCGACATGGGTTTGTTCGACGGGAAGAGCTGGTACGAGGTGGAAGAGCTCTACCCGGAGATATTCGCCGCCTGGCAGGCAGATATGGACGGCTACGTCCTTCCCGGCGGCGAGAGCGCCCGGGGCGCCGGGGCAAGATTCCGGGAAGCCGTTATGTCCATCTGCGCACGGCATCCCGACTCCTCCGTAGCCATCGTGGCGCACTCAATGGTCATCAAATCCCTGCTGGAGAACCTGTGCTCCGGTAGCGTACCCTTCGGCAATAACACCGCGGTGAGCCTCCTGTATGTGGACAGCGGTCTCAACAGCATTCGCGTTGAATATATCAATGACGACCGGCATCTGCCGGACTGGATGCAGACTGCCCGGCAGCGTTGGTTCAAAAACGGTGCCGACCTCAGAAATTACAGTCTACGGTACGCCTATTTTCGCCCTGGGGCCCCAGACTCGACATCCATGCCCCCGGTGCGGGACGGCCAGGATGTCCTGCTGACAGCCTATGAAAACGACGCTGCTGTGGGCCGCGCGAAGTTTCAATTTGACAACGGTATTTGTACGATCGTCGAACTGTTCGTCGAGCCCCGCTTCAGGCGGCTGGGATTTGCGACCCAGATGATCGGTGAAGCGCTTTATCGGGCCGCGGGGAGAGGCTGCACCGACCTTCTGCTCGCCGCCCCGGACAGCGGAGGACCTGTCAGGGCCCTTGCCGCAAAAAACGGTTTCCGTTCTTCTGAGAATGGCTATATCAAGGCTGTTTGACAAGAACGCGAAAAAACAACAGATCATCTTTTTCCCTGTTGTCTGCATGAATTTTCAGTCGGCCCGCATGGCGTCAGCTATGGTACTTTCTTCTTGAAAAAACAGGCTGCATGATGTATACTTAAATCTATAAAATAGATACCGGGTGAGAATATATGATGAATCGTATGTTGCCAAAATACTTTGTCATAAAAAAAGATATCCTCAATAAGATCGACGAAGAAGTGTATAAACCGGACGATACGATCCCTTCCGAGCGGGAACTGATGGAGATGTACAATGTCAGTCGCATCACGGTTCGTCGTGCGGTGGATGAGCTGGTGAGCGAATGCCATCTGTACAAGGTCCACGGCAAAGGGACTTATGTGAAGGGGAATTCCCGTACCATGGGGTTGTCGGTAGTAAAAAGCTGCTCTGAGGAGATCCGCCAGCAAGGTTTTGCCCCGTCGAAAAAGATCCTCGCCGCCGAAACAGAGCCATGCAGTAAAAAACTTGCCCGGGAATTGGAGATTCAGGAGGGAGCTCCCGTTCTCCATCTCCAGCGCGTATATTACGCAGATGATGAGCCGGTCATCTACTGTGAGAGCTTTATTGCTTTGGAGTATTTCCCCGGCATAGAGACGAAGGCGCTGAATGAGCGATCTCTTTACGATATCATTGAAAATGATTACAATACGGAAATTGTGGATTCCGTACGCTACATAGAAGCCGTGGCCGCATATGAGAACGTAGCCGACAGCCTTGATCTGGCCGACGGATATCCCACGCTTCGCTTCCACGGCACGACGAGAGCAAATATTAATAACCGCGTCACCATCATGGAGGCGTTTGACTCCAACTATGTTACGGGAAAGATCAAGTTTCGCATTGATCAGAAAGCGGCAAAATAACGCCGCTTTCCCATTTGTATACGGACTGGGGGCTCATATCCAGCCGGTCCGCCGGGTCATCCTAGCTCCGGCGCTGCTTCTTCCGCAACTCGATGATCTTATCGCCCCTGGTCATGGCGCTCATTCCTCTTCCTCGCGGACACAAGCATACACGGTTTCCCATTGCAGGCAAGGAGACTGAAAGTCCCACGACCACAGGCTGCAAACGCCCCGGAGACGCGCTCTCCGGGGCGTTTTTGTCTAAGTTTTCCTGTCATCGGCGCTTAAAACCGCCCGCTGTTTTTGAAAAAATGCACAAAATATTCCAATATTTGCAAATTATCCTTACATTTGAGACGAAAATGTGATACAATACGATATAGTAAGGGAAAATATGCATGTTTCGCGGCAGCCGCGCGAGGCGGCGGGAATGAAGGAGCGTGTCACATTGTATCGACCAGGAGACCTCATTTTATACGGCGGCACCGGTGTGTGCCGCGTGGCGGACGTCGTCACGAAGAAGCTGAGCCGCACAGGGCCGGAGCGGCAGTATTATGTGCTGACGCCGCTCTACCAGACGGGAACGATCACGACGCCGGTGGACAACGACAAGGTGCTCACCAGGCCGGTCATCACCAGAGACGAGGCCATCGACCTCATCGACCAGATACCCACCATCCAGGTGGAGGCCTACCACAACCAGAATCTCCAGCAGCTGGAGAACCACTACCGGACCCAGATGAACGCGCTGGATTGCCTGTCCCTGCTGCGGCTCACCATGTCCACCTACCGCAAGAAGGTGGAACGGGAGGGGAAGAAGCTGAAATTCGGCGCGGTGGACCGCCGGTATATGGAGCGGGCGGAGGACCTGCTGTACGGCGAACTGGCCGTGGCCCTCGGTATCACCAGAGACGGCGTCCGGGATTTCATCGCCCAGCGTTTGCAGGCTATCGGCGCCGTGGAGTAAAAAACGCGATATAACGAGAGCCGCGTCCCCCTTGGGGGACGCGGCTCTCGCTTTTATGTACCGGTCTCAGGTCAGGTAACTGAACGCCATGGGGTTGATGGGCGTCGCCGTGGCGCTGGCCCGGACCTCAAAGTGCAGATGGGGACCCGTGGAGTTGCCGGTGGAGCCCACATAGCCCACCACCTGGCCCATGCTGACGGTCTGACCGCTGCTCACCGCGATACGGGACATGTGGCCGTAGACGGTGGTGTAGCCGTTGCCATGGTTGATCATAACGCAGTTGCCGTAGCCCCCGTTCCATCCGGCCGAGATCACGGTGCCGCCGGCGGCGGCCCAGATGGCGGAGCCGTAGCTGGAGCCCACGTCGCAGCCCGCGTGCAGCTTGTAGACGCCGCTGACCGGGTTCGTGCGCATGCCGTAACTGGATGTCAGCACGGAGGTGTAGCTGGGCCACATCATCCAAGAGGTCCCGTCGGCGACGTAGCTGACAGCGGCGGCGCTGGCGCCCGCGGCGGCCTGCTGAGCGGCCAGAGCGGCCAGCCGGGCGGCCTCCTCCTTGGCCCGGGCCTCCGCCAGTTCCTTCTCCTTTTCCATGATGACCGCTTCCAGTTCGGCCTGGGTGGCCTCCTCCTGGGCCAGCACCGCCTCATAGTCCGCGGTATCCTGGTCCATCTGGGCCATCAGGGCGCAGGCGGCGTCGATGTCGGTCTGAAGCTGGACCTTCTTTGTCTCCAGCTCCTGGCGGTGGGCCTCATTGTCGGCGAACATGGTCTCCGCCTCGGCCTCCAGAGTCTCCACCCGCTCCCGGGCGGCCACATACTCGTCCTCCAGGTGCTCGTCGTAGCTCATGACCTCGTTCACCAGGTCCAGCCGGGTGAGCAGATCCGTCAGGCTGCTGGCGTTGAAAAGCACGTCCATGTACCCGGCGCTGGAATTCTCCTCCATGGCCCGCACACGGGCGAGGAACCGCTCCTTCTGGTATGCCTCCTCCGCCCGGGCGTTGTCCAGATCGGACTGGAGATTGGCCAGCTTGTTGTCGATGATGTCTATCTGCTCCTGGATCACGTCCAGCTCTTCCTGGGCCAGCAGGTTCTTCTGGTCGAGGATCAGCTTTTTTTCCAGGGTGTTTGCCTTTTCATAATCCAGACTGTCTATCTCCGCCTGGATGGCATCCATCCGGCCCTGGATCTCGTTCTTCTGGCTGTTCAGTTCGTCCAGCTCGTCCTGGATATCGTCGCTGGTGGCGGCCCAGGCCGCGGTACCGGACATGCCGGTGAACAGGCTAACGATCAGCGCCAGCGCCAGCAGCAGGCTGGTCCGGCGACGGTATTTGCAATGGTTCAGTGTCGGCGTCATGATGGCGTCCTCCTTTCCATGACCACGCCATCATAGCACAAAGTTGTAATTTTTGCAATCTTTTGCATTGATTTTGTTATTAATTTTTTATTAAAACGAAATTTTTTGTGAGAAAAACGGTGAAGATCGCCGGTCAGACGCCTCTGGCCAGCAGCGCGGCGGCAATGCGCCGGAAGGCGGCGGCCCGGGCACCGTGGGCCGGGTCCTGTGGGCGGCCCATGGCCAGGCACTCCCGCTGTACGGCGTGAAAGATATCCTTCATGGCCGTACGGAGATACCGGTCCGCCTCCCAGCGGGTCATGGGCGCCTCCCGCTGGCGGAAGGCCATGACGGCGCCGCCGGCGCCGGCGGCGATGGCGGGGACGAACAGGGCGCCGCTGCCGGCCAGGACCCGGGCGGCCATGGGGGTGCAGGCCCGGGGCACGCCCTCGAAAACGCCGGCGGGGCGGCGGGCGGTCAGGCGGCGGGCTCCCTCGGCGTTCAGCCGGACCCGTCCGTCGCATAGAAACACCGCGTCCGCCTCCGCGTCCCACAGCGTCGGTCCGGGCCGGTATTCCACGCCGGGGGCCCGGATGGCCCACAGCAGCAGCGGCAGTCCGGGCTGGGCGGCCATGCTCTGCAAAAGGGAGAGGGGCAGCCCTCTCCCGGCAAAGAGGCAGCCGGTCTCGTCGCCGATGGCCAGGACCTGCGCGCCCATGCGGACGGCCTTTTCGGCGGCCCAGGGCCCGGGGCCGCCCATCCCGGAGACCAGCACGCTCCGCCCCTCCATCCCCGGCGCGCCGTCCTGCCGGAGGGTCAGCGCCGCGAACTGGCACAGCCCGTGGCCGGCGGCCTGCTGCCGGGTCATGGACGGAGCGGGCGCCGGAGCGGTGGCCCCGGCGGCGGCGGTCAGGGCCTGTAGCCGCTCGTACTGTCCGGTGAGATAATCCAATTCCCGGCGGGGGACCTGCCCTGCCCAGTATCCCGGCTGAAAGGCGGAGGGCAGCAGGGGATAGAGCCCCTCCATAAAGCTCCGGCAAAAACGCAGGCATTCCCCGTCGCCCATCCCGCCGGGGGATATGTCCGCTCCCACGAGCCCGCCGCCCAGAGGCAGCCCCGCCAGGCTTTTTTCCAGCGTGTCCTCCAGAGCTAGCGCCTTTGCCGCGGCCATGTCCAGCTCCCGGCGAAAGACAAGCCCGCCCCGGAAAGGCCCCAGGGCGGTGCTGTATTGGATAAAGATACCTCTTGCCTGCCGGCGGCGGCCCCGGCCGTCGGCCCATAAGACGGGAAAGGCCGCCGTCCGCTCCGGCTCCCCCAGCCGCTCCAGCAGCCCCGCCGCGCCGATCTGCGGCTCCTCCTCCAGTAGGACCGGCAGGCTCTCATACAGCGCCTCCAGCGCCTGCAAAAACCCGGTCTCGCCCGGGTCCCGGGCCGCGGCGGCGGCATAGGCCCGGCGGATGGACGGATGTTCTGTCATATTACCCCTCCGACGATGTTTTTTGAATCCTATGCCATCCCGGGGCCGTCCTATGCGCGGGATGAAAAGGGTCGGGTCGGGTCGGGGCGAGACCGGGCGAAGCCGCTTTTGTAGGGCGCCGGGTGAAATATGTATTGACAAACGGCTTTTTTTGCGGTACAATTCAACGGCTGGCAAGATTGGCTGGTATAGCTCAGTTGGTAGAGCAGCTGATTTGTAATCAGCAGGTCGGGGGTTCGAGTCCGTCTACCAGCTCCATCGCCCCGCCGGGCCGTTGTGCAAGGCGCCGGACGGTGGAAGGAACTGAATATATGGGGGAATTCCCGAGTGGCCAAAGGGGACAGACTGTAAATCTGCTGGCAATGCCTTCGGTGGTTCGAATCCACCTTCCCCCACCATAACTGATAACGCAGTTTGATACAATGGTATCGACTGCGTTATCGTTATATTGTGCCGACACGCCAAGGCTTTCCGCCCTGGCGCGTTGCATTTTATGTGTTGAGATGCCTGTATGGCGCGGTTTTGAGAGGGCCTTTCGGGGTGAAAGCGATGGATCTGGGCGGAGGCTACCGTTAAACGACCGCGATTCGTTAAACAGCCGGGGGATTCGTTGAACGACTGGCTATGCTGGCTGAGTTCGTTCAGCCTGGGCTGCGGTTGCATGGTATGATGACAAAAAACATCAATATGAGAAAATTAAAAATACCGCTATTGACAACCGCACAATGAAAGTTTATACTACAATCAATCTTGCAAGATTGATTGTCGAAAGACCAAAGGAGAGCGGACTATGAACATTTATGACTTCACGGTAAAAGCGCAGGATGGAAGCGAGGTCTCGTTAGCGGATTATAAGGGCAAGGTGCTTGTCATCGTCAACACCGCCACCGGCTGCGGCTTCACGCCCCAGTATGACGAGCTGCAGGACCTGTATGAGGCGCATCAGAAGGACGGTCTGGAGATACTGGACTTCCCCTGCAACCAGTTCATGGACCAGGCTCCCGGCACTGACGAGGAGATACACTCCTTCTGCACGGGCCGCTATGGCATCACCTTCCCCCAGTTTTCCAAGATCGACGTGAATGGGGCAAACGCCATCCCCCTTTACAGGCATCTCACGGCCAACACTGCCTTCGGCGGGTTCTCAGGTCCCATGGCGCTGGTGCTGAAGCCCATCGTGAAAAAGATGGACAAGGACTACAAGAACAACGGCAATATCAAGTGGAATTTCACTAAGTTCGTGATAGACAGAGATGGCAATATCGTCGGGCGGTTCGAGCCCACGGACTCCATGGACAAGCTGAAGGCAAAGGTGGAGGAGCTGCTGTGATGTTTCACTACGACTATGTGACGGAGAACACCTGCTCCCAGCTCATCAGCATGGACCTGGACGGAGACGTAGTCTACAACATCCATTTTGAGGGTGGATGCAACGGGAATCTGAAGGCTATCCCCATCCTGGTAGATGGCTGGACTGTTGGGCAGATCGAGGAAAAGCTGTCCGGCATTCTGTGCGGGCGGCGGCCCACATCCTGCGCCGACCAGCTTGCCCGGGCCGTCCGCGCCGCCTATGAAGCGGAGCAGGCCGTGCCGACAGCATAACGCAAAACAGATCATATTAGGAGGAATCTATCATGAGTAAAGCATTGGTTGCCTATTTCAGCGCCAGCGGTGTGACTGCCGACGCGGCGAAGAAGCTGGCAGAGGCCGAGGGAGCCGACCTTTACGAGATCGTCCCCGAAACGCCCTATACGGCAGCGGACCTGGACTATACCAACAAGCAGTCCCGCTCCACCATGGAGATGACTGACCCGGCCAGCCGACCCGCTCTGGCGGATCGGGATGCGCCTATCGCCGGGTATGACACCATCTTCCTTGGCTTCCCCATCTGGTGGGGCACCGCGCCCAGGATCGTCAACACCTTTCTGGAGAACTATGACTTTTCGGGCAAGACCATTATTCTGTTCGCCACGTCCGGTGGCAGCGGGTTCGGCAGGACCGCCGAAGACCTGAAAAAGAGCGCGGCCGGCGCCGTGATCCGGGAGGGCGTCCTCGTCCACAGCAAAAAGGACGAGGCTTTCTGGACTGACTGGGCGCAGAAAAACTCCTGAGCGAGGGAGACGGATGGAAGATCGATATGCCGCGCTGCGGCTGGAAAACCAGCTCTGCTTTCCCCTGTATGCCTGTGCCAAGGAGATCGTCAAGGCGTACAAGCCCTTTCTGGACGAGCTGGGGCTGACATACACCCAGTACATCACCATGATGGTGCTGTGGGAACATAAGGAGCTGCGGGTCAAAGAGGTAGGCGAAAAGCTGTTTCTGGACTCCAGCACCCTGACGCCGCTTTTGAAGCGGCTGGAGGAGAAGGGCTATGTCACCCGCCGGCGTTCCGAGCAGGATGAGCGGGACGTATTCGTGGCCATCACTCCGGAGGGCGAGGCGCTGCAGGAACGTGCCCTCTCCGTCCCCCAGCGGCTGGCCGCCTGCGTCCAGCTGGAGCCGGAGAAGGCGGCGGGGCTCTATACGACCCTTTATGAGATCATCGGAAAGCTGACGGACAAGGAGGGGCAGTGAGATGGACCTGATGGAACTTGTCAAAACGAGAAGGAGCGTCCGGACCTTTGACGGCCGGCCGCTCAGCAAGGAGGACGAGGGTAAGCTCCGTGCCTATATGCAGGAGATACCGAATCCCTATGGCATCCCAGTGCGGTTCCTTCTGCTGGACGCAAAGAAGCACGGCCTTTCCAGCCCGGTGATCGTGGGGGAGAGCTGCTATGTGACGGCGAAGGCGGACAAGGTCCCCCACAGCGAGGAGGCCTACGGCTATTCCTTCGAGCAGCTGGTGCTCTACGCCTGGTCCCTGGGGATCGGCACCACCTGGATCGGCGGGACCATGAAGCGCTCGCTCTTTGAGCGGGCGGCGGATGTGCAGGCCGGGGAGTGGATGTTCTGCGTCAGCCCCCTGGGTTATCCGGCGGAGAAGATGTCCGTCCGGGAGAGCGTCATGCGCAAGACCATCAAGGCGGACGAGCGGAAGAGCGCCGAGCAGCTCTTTTTTGATGGGGACTTCTCCACGCCCCTGGCCGCGAAGGACGAGAAGGTCCGGGACGCCCTGGAGATGGTGCGGTGGGCACCCTCCGCAACCAACTCCCAGCCCTGGCGCGTCGTCCGGGCTGGGGACGCCTTCCATTTCTATCTGGCCCACACCAAGGGTTACACCAGCAAGGCCGGCTGGGATATGCAGAAGATCGACATGGGCATCGCGCTGTGCCATTTCATGGGCGCTCTGGGCGGCGAACTGGTTCTCTCCGACCCGGGCATCCAAACGGGCGAGGGCACGGAATACATCGCCACGGTAAAGCTGTGAGGGAAAGACGATGGACGATGAATTTGATTTGCAGGGATACCTGACTCACGGGGTGGAGAACATCGTCTCCGGCGCGCTGCGGGCCACGCTGAGAGACCCACGGGAG
>CANQMO010000008.1 GCA_947624985.1 uncultured Oscillospiraceae bacterium
GGAGCCTTCAGCCCATCCTGGACGCCATGCGGGCCTGGGGCGAGCAATACCGCGCCGCCAAGCTGGCCGGGTGAGACGGGACGGGAACATGACAGGTCCGCCGCCGGGCGCGGCGCCCTTGGCGGCATGACGCCGGGACATGTTTTTGTAAAAAACCGTTTGCGTTATGGGCGGCGGCATGCTATACTTGTCCGGGAAGCGGGAAAAACGGCCCGTTTTGCCGAAATGCGCACGCGGCGTCCCACCGGATGGGGCGTTAAAGAACAACTTATAGTGACAAAAAATGGAGGAACGGACATGAAAGAGAAAAAGAGCATCGGCAAGCTTCTGCTGGGCACCTGGGATACCAAGACCATCGTTGGCGTGGCCATCGGCGCGGCGCTGTTCGGCGTTCTGATGTGCTTCGGCGGCATTCGGATCTTCAGCAACACGTCCCTTACATCGGCCATGATCGTCATCCCTGTGGTGGCGGGTCTGTTCGGGCCCCTTCCCGCGGCGCTGGCGGCGGGGATCGGCAATGTGCTGGCCGACCTGATCGGCGGCTGGGGCTTCTGGTTCGACTGGTCCATCGGCAACGCGGTGCTGGGCTTCATCGTGGGCCTGCTGCCCGTGTACGGTGCCCGTATCGACGAGGGTATCTTCACCGCCAAGCACATCGTCATCTATATCATCACCGTGGTGGTGGGCAATGTGGTGGCCTTCGGCATGGTAACGCCCCTGTTCACCTATTTCTTCTACTCCGGAGAGCTTGCCATCACCTGGATGCAGGGCTTCTCGGCCATCCTGTCCAATGGCGCGGTGCTGATCGTCATCGGCGCGCCGCTGCTGTACCTTCTGGCCAAGCGCAACGCCAAGAAGACCAATCTGGAAGAGGACAAGTGATCCATCACGATACCGCGAAAGACGCGCCCGGCACAGCATATGTCCGGGCGCGCCTCAGTCTGTGAAAAACCGCCCGGTAGGGCGGCGGAGGTCAGGCACATGAAAAAGCCGATCATTGAATTCAAGGACTTCTCCTTCCGCTATAAGACCCAGAAGACCCCCACGCTGGAGGGGATCGACCTCACCATTTACGAGGGGGAGAAGGTGCTCATCCTGGGCCCCAGCGGCTGCGGCAAGTCCACCCTGATGAACTGTATCAACGGGCTCATCCCCTTCTCCTACAAGGGGGAGATCACGGGCTCGCTGAAGGTGGCCGGCATGGAGACCCGCCAGGCCAGCATTTTCAAGCTCAGCGGCCATGTGGGCACCATCCAGCAGGACACAGACGCCCAATTCGTGGGGTTGTCTGTGGGAGAGGACATCGCCTTCTCCCTGGAAAACCGCTCCATGCCCCGGCGGGAGATGGTGCCGGAGGTGGAGCGCACGGCGAAGATCGTGGGCATGGAGGATTTCCTGAGCCAGCCGCCCTATCAGCTGTCCGGCGGACAGAAACAGAAGGTGGCTCTGGCGGGGGTGCTCCACGACGAGGAGGAGATACTGCTCTTCGACGAGCCTCTGGCGGCGCTGGACCCGGCTATGGGCATGATGGCGGTGGACCTGATAGACCGCATCCATAAAGAGCGGCACAAGACGGTGCTCATCATCGAACACCGGCTGGAGGACGTGCTGTACCGGCCGGTGGACCGTATCATCTTCATGGACGGCGGCGCCATACAGTTCGACGCCACCCCGGACCAGCTTCTGGCGACGGGGCTTTTGAAGGAGCATGGCATCCGGGAGCCGCTGTACATATCCGCTCTGAAAAATGCTGGCGTGACCTTTGACGGCACGGAGCATTTGGCGGACCTGGAGAAACTGGACGTGGAAAAGTATAAGGAGGCGCTGCTGGCGGAATTCAGCGCCGCCCGGTCCTATCAGGTCCCGGAACGGGGGGAGCCGCTGCTTCAGGTCCGGCATGTGGACTATTCCTATGGGGAGCGCAAGGTGCTGGACGACGTGTCCTTTGACGTGCACCGGGGCGAGCGTATCGCCATCGTGGGCAAGAACGGCGCGGGCAAATCCACTATGGCAAAGCTGCTGTGCGGCATCATCCGGCCCCAGAGCGGCAGCGTGACCCTGAACGGGGAGAACTATCTGTCCCTGTCCATCCGTCAGATCGGCAGACTGGTGGGGTATGTGATGCAAAACCCCAACCAGATGCTGGTGAAGGACATGATCGCCGACGAGGTGCGTCTGGCGCTGGAGCTGAACGGCTTCGACAAGGCCCTGGCCGATGAGCGGGTGGAGCAGACGCTGAAAATGTGCGGGCTGTGGTCCAAACGGAACTGGCCGGTGTCCGTACTCAGCTACGGACAGAAGAAGCGGGTGACCATCGCCTCCATCCTGGCCTTGAAACCGGACGTCATCATTCTGGACGAGCCCACGGCGGGGCAGGATTATTTCCACTACACGGAGATCATGCGCTTCCTGGAGGCCCTCAACCGGGACTACAACGTGACCATTTTGTTCATCACCCACGACATGCACCTGGCCATCGAGTACACGGACCGGGCCATTGTCTTTGCGGACAGCCGGTGTATCGCGGACGACTTCGTGTTCAAGGTCCTGTCTGACAAAAAGGTCATCGACGAGGCCAATTTGAAGGAGACGTCGCTGGTGACGCTGGCGCGGCGGGTCGGGCTGGACCCGGAGGCGTTCATCCGGCGGTTCATCGAGCGGGAAAGGGAGGACCGGGCCCATGGAATTGACTAAACGGCTTTTCATCAACGTCATCCCCGGCACGACGTTTCTGGACAGACTCACCGGCAGGACCAAGGTGCGGCTTTTCCTGGCGTTCATTCTGCTTCTCATCGCCACATGGGACATGCGTATCATCCTGCCCATCTTCGTGGTGTCTCTCGTGGGCCTTGCGTCCATCCGGCCCAATTGGCGGCTGATGGCGGGTCTGGCGGGCTTCATCGCGCTGACGAACTTGTTCAACCTGCTGCTCATCTGGCTGGTGGAGCAGGGCTATGGCGACACACTGGTGGGAGGCAGCCATGTGCTGGTGCATGTGGGCCGCCACTACGTCCTCACGGCGGAGACGCTGTGGTATTTCGCGGTGCGGTTCCTGAAATTCATGGCCACGTTCCTGGTGTCCATCACCTTCATCCAGTCCATCACCCCCAGCGAGATCGCGGCGGGGCTGTACGCCCTGCATGTGCCCTACAAGGTCGCCACCATCGTGTCCATCGCCTTCCGGTACATTCCGGAGATCACCCGGGACTTTTCGGACATCAAGATATCCATGCAGGCCCGGGGCATGGAGCTGGACAGCCGGAAAACCAACCTGTTCAAGCGCCTAAAGCAGAACATCGTCATTCTGGTGCCGCTGATCATCGTGTCCTTTGACCGGATCGGCAACATCGCCAATGCCATGGACCTGCGGGGCTATGGAAACGGCAAGACCCGCACATACTACTCCGAGCACGAGATGACCCCCAGAGATCACAAAATGCGCGTGTGCTACACGCTGCTGTATGTGGCCCTGGCGGCGGTGCTGGTGGGACGGATATTCTTCCCGGGCCCCTACGTCGTGTGGGCCCCGTGGATATGAGAAGATAATGGAGGAGAGACTTTGAGACCCTGCATCGTATTGCAAACAGATTTTGGCACCGGCTGGGGCGCGGTGGCGTCCATGAAAGGGGTATGCAAGCAGGTGGACCCGGCGCTGGAGTGCGTGGACCTGACCCACGAGATACCCCAGTACGATATCCTGGCGGCGTCCCGGGAGCTGGTGTATGTGCTGCCCTTCTGGCCGGCGGGCACGGTGTTCGTGTCGGTGGTGGACCCGGGGGTAGGCACGGACCGGCGGGCCTGCGTGGCGCTGCTGGAGAACGGCTGCTATGTGGTCACCCCGGACAACGGCACCCTGACCCACGCCGCCCGGCAGATCGGCGTGAAGGCGGTGCGGCAGATCGACGAGCGGACCAACCGCTACCCGGGCACGGAGGACGTGGCCGTGTTCCACGGCCGGGACCTGTTCGCTTACACGGCGGCCCGGCTGGCGGCGGGGGTCATCGGCTTCGACGGTGTGGGCCCCGCCTACGACCCGGCGGAGATCGTGCTCTTCGACCGGGCCCTCGTCTGCGCCGAGACCGCGGAGGGCTCGGCGGCGGGAGTGGTGAGCAGCGTCAGCGACCCCTTCGGCAGCGTGGCCTTCAACGTGCTGTCGGCGGACTTCCGGGCCGCGGGCTTCCGCCACGGGGACCGGGTGCGGACCACGCTGACAAGAGCGGGGGAGACGTATTATGACGGGACGGTGCTCTACGAGCGCTCCTTTGGCTTCGTGCCTCTGGGCGCGCCCATACTGTTCGACTCCTCCACCAACTACATCGAACTGGGCCTCAACCAGGGCAGCTTCCGGGATAAGTACGCCGTGCAGCCGGGGGACGCCTTTACTCTGACCCGGGCCTGAAAAAATCTGAAAAAATTTCAAAAGGTACCTTGACAAATGGCGAGAGCCATGGTATAGTCAAGGTACCTTAATAATTTGCCTGAAAGGAGAATGACCATGTTTGACGACAGAGGATCTGATCGCCCCATCCCTGGGCCGGAGGAGAATGGCCCGCAGGGCCGCCCCGTGCCGCCCCCGCCCCATGGGCCTGGCGGACCTCACGGGCACCACGCGCCGCCCCCGCCTCCGCCGCCTCACGGGCCTCACGGCCACCCCGTGCCGCCCCATGGGCCTCACGGACCGCACATCGACCCGGAGCGGTATGCGGAGATGGACACGGACGGAAAGCTGCTGGCGCTGATACTGGCTTTGGGCCACGCAGGCCGTTTCCATTTCGACGAGCGGGGCGGCCAGCACCGGGCGCTGGAGCTGCTGCGGCCGGAGGTGCCCATGACCCAGCGGGACCTGACGGAGCGGCTGGGCATCCAGCCCGGGTCCGCCAGCGAACTGGTGGGCAAGCTGGAGCGGGCCGGGCTCATCACCCGCACCCCCAGCCAGACGGACCGGCGCACCGCCGACATACGCCTGACGGAGGCGGGAGCCGCCCGCCGGGAGGAGCGGCAGACCAGAGAGCAGGCCGCCCGCGGCGCCCTGTTCGCCGTGCTGACGGAGGAGGAGAAGCAGACCCTTCTGGAGCTTTTGGAAAAGCTCCACGAGGCGTGGCGGGCCATGCCCCGACCGGAGCGCGGCCCCGCGCCCGGACCTGGCCCTGCACCCGAGCCCGGACCCGAGCCTGAACCGCCTGTGCCCGGACCCGGCCCTGAACCCCCTGGACCCGCTCCGGCGGAGACGGAGGATATCTGAAACACAAAAGGACCTGCCGCTGAACGCGGCAGGTCCTTTTGGCGGGTCGCTTCTGCCCGGCGCGGATCGCTCTGACCGGGCTTCGCTCCCTCTCATCCGGGCTTGACAGTTTGAAATGGCATGACTTTTTTGGTCATGCCATTTATTCTTGCTTTATGTTTTAAACTGATCAGCATAATAGTCTTTGGAGGGAACGATATGAGCGAAACATACGGGTACGTTCGCGTATCCAGCAGAGAACAAAATACGGACCGTCAGTTGATAGCCATGCGTGAGTTTGGCGTAGCCGACGAGAACATCTTCACGGACAGGCAGTCCGGAAAGGACTTTGACCGGCCTGCCTACCGCCGGCTCGTCCGGAAAATAAAGGAGGGCGACACGCTGGTCGTCAAGAGCATTGACCGGCTGGGACGCAACTATGACGAGATCCTGGAGCAGTGGCGGCTGCTGACAAAGAAAAAGGGCGTGGCGATCGTCGTGCTGGACATGCCCCTGCTGGACACGAAGCAGGACCGGGATCTGACCGGGACATTGATCGCGGACATCGTGCTGCAGCTTTTGTCGTATGTCGCCCAGACCGAGCGGGAGTTCATCCGCCAGCGTCAGGCGGAGGGTATCGCGGCGGCAAAGGAAAGGGGCGTCCGGTTCGGGCGCCGGCCACTGGAGCCGCCGGAGGGGCTACAGGAGATGCGCGCTGCCTGGGAGGCGGGGACGATCTCGGCCCGCGGCGCGGCAAAGCGGCTGGGTATATCCCGCCAGACCTTCGCCAGATGGATGGAGGGCGGCCTCCCGGCCCAAAATGTAGAGATTTTGTGACACTGTTCTGCCCCGTAGTCCCGAAGGCACAAACAGATCATTGTATTGCTCTTGACGATTCCCTGATATTATATCAGACGTTTTCCTGAAAAACAATACTTTCAGATGTCTTTCCACTCATTTGACAGGTGACAGGATTTTCACTCAAATGACTTCCTTCGGATGGGTATCCCACTGTCATTACGCATTTCATGCGGTACCCTTGCTGACGTCACCGTTGCCATATGGCCCCGAGAACTTCTGTCATATATCCTCTACATTTTGTGCCATCGAGGCCAGCGGAAAGGGGCGCCCGTATGGCGAAAAGGAGGAACGACTATGGGAAAGAGAATGCGCGGAGTATTGGCGCGGGGCCTTTGTCTGACCCTTGCGCTGGGGCTGGCGTCCGGCATGACGCTGCGGGAAGCGGAGGCCGCGCCCATGGAGACGGCTGCGCCCGCAGAGACAGTCGAGCCCACGGAGACGGTCGAGCCCACGGAGACGCCTGCGTCCATGGAGACGCCCGCGTCCACGGAGACGGTCGAGCCCACGGAGACGGTCGAGCCCACAGAGACGCCCGCGCCCACGGAGACGGTCGAGCCCACGGAGACGCCCGCGCCTGCGGAGACGGCCCAGCCCATGGAGACAGCAGAGCCCACGGAGACGGCAGAGCCCACGGAGACGGCAGAGCCTACGGAGACGCCGGAGCCCACGGAGGCACCGGCGGCGCAGAGCTATACCTGCGCGTCCGGCGGCGTGGCGGTCAGCGCCGCCGCGTCACCGGAGAGCGGGATCCCGGCGGACGCCGCGCTCCATGCCGATGAGATAGACGAGGGCACCGAGGCGTATACCCGGGCGTATGACGCGCTGTGGGAGACGCTGGGGCTGAAAGAGGGGGACGCGCTTTATTTCCTCCCCTATGACGTCTATTTCACGGCTGCGGACGGCGGCAGGATCGAGCCGCGGAGCGGTCTTGTAACGGTGAGCATGCAGTTCCCCTCCGACCCCTTCGCGGCCGTGCTGAGCGCGGACCCCGGCGCGGCGAATACCGCCGTGATCTCGGGTCCCGGCACGGAGGCCCTGGGCGCGGGTGAGCCGGAGATGGTGACGGAGCGGTTCATGGCCCACATTCTGGATAATGGCGTCCTGGAGCGGCTGGAGCCGGAGGAGGCGGAGGACGGCACGGTGACCTTTGCGGTGGGGTCCTTCTCTGTGATGGGCCCCGCGCTGGTGCGGCGCCCCGCCGTGCAGGAGCAGGCGGTCTATGTCCCCAGGGCCCCGGAGGATATGGCGGACGCTCCCTATGAGCAGACCATAGAGGAAGCGGCGCAGAAGCTGGCCGACGGCGGGACCATATATCTGACGGACAGCGTGGCCATGGACACGGTGACGTTCGACGCCAGGACCGTGACCATCCGGTCCTACGGCGAGGGCGGCCCCTATACCGTGCGCAAGGACGGCGTCGGTGAGAACATGTTCGCGCTCACGGGCGGCGCGGCGCTGACCCTAGAGAACGTGATCGTGGACGCCACGGCCAATGCGCTGGGCCGGACGGTGACCGCCGCCGGCGGCGCGTCCCTCACCCTGAACGCGGGCGCGGCGCTGGAAAACAACACCGCCTTCGGCGCGGTATATCTGGACGGCTCCACCATTCATGTAAACGGCGGCGCGGTCCGGAACAACAGCGCGACGACGGACGAGGGGACGCTGGCCCAGATAACATACGGCACCGCGATCCGCTTCGCCTATAACGGTGCAAATGCCGGCAAGCAGGGCCTTGGCGGCGCGGTCCTCATGGCGAACAACTCCACCTTTGATATGACCGGCGGCGAGATCAGCGGCAACAGCGCCATCTGCGGCGGCGGCGTTTACGCTTATGACTCTGCCGTGACGATAAACGGCGGTACGTTCTCCGGGAATACGGCAGACACGGCCACTGCGGACCAGGCCTACGGTGGGGCCATCCACGTGGACGGCGCGGCTTCCACTTCTCTCCAGATCGGCGGCAGCGCCCAGTTCACGGGCAACAGCGCCCAGCGCGGCGGCGCTTTCAGCACCGGTATCGACGCGGATACGGTCGCCCTGACCATAACGGGCGGCTCCTTTACGGGCAACACTGCGGAGACCTATGGGTCCATCGCTTTCATCTCTTCCAAGAACTCCGCCATCGACATCAGCGGCGCTGTGTTCAGCGGCAACATCGCTGCCAAAGAGGGCGGCATCTACAAGGGGGCAAACGCTGCGAAGGAGCCGAATGGAAACGGAAAGTTCACGATCCACGGTGCCGCCCAGTTCATCAATAATACTGCGAATAAGGGCCCTTGCGTCTACGTCACCAAGGACAACGCGGATGCCATCACAGAATTCCTGGTGGACGGCGTGACCTTCTCGGGCAACAGCGCCGCCGACAACGCAGGCGTCATGCAGTATAACGTCCCCAACTCCACATTCAAGATCATCAACAGCGCGTTTGAGAACAATCGGAGTGACAACAACGGCGGCTGCTTCTACGCGGCAGTGGACGCCAAGGGCACGACGTTCACCTTTGAGGAGAGCACCTTTACCGGAAACTACGCCAAGAACCAGGGCGGCGTTTGGCGTGGCTTCCCGGCCCAGAGCGAGTTCGTTTTCAGGAACTGCACCTTTACGGGCAACACCGCCGAGACCGGCGAAGGCGGCTGCTTTTATTTCCCCGGCGACGGCACCGGCTCCAACATCACCATCGACGGCGGCACCTTCACCGGCAACAAGTCCGGCAGCTCCGGCGGCGCGTTCCGGGCCAATCTGAACGGCGGCACGGTGACGGTCACCGGCGGCGCGGTGTTCACGGGTAACAGCGCCGACGTGAACGCGGGCGCGTTCTCCATCCGCCGGAAGGGCGAGGGCTATTACGGCGAGGCCTATCTGCTGTCCTGCACAGTGGATGGCAATATCTGCAACGCGGACTTCAGCCGGTATAAAGAGGACGACCTGGAGCCCACAAAGCACTACAACACCGGCGGTATATACATCGGCGAGAACATCACCTGCTACATGAACGACGCGCTGGTCACCGGCAACTATGTGGCGGGCGGTGGCGACGCGGTGGGCAACGGCATCGCCCTGTGCCCCAATGCCCAGGTCTTTCTGTACCCGGAGCACGGCGCCATGGTCACCGGCAACGGCAGCAGCGGCATGGACATCCTGGCCGTGCCCTATGACCCGGTCATCACCCATGAGACGCCTGCCAAGCTCTATGTCAGCGGCACCGCCCCGGACGGCCGGTCCTACAACTGGACGGACCTGAACGGCGGCGCGGCCCGCACCGGCGAGTACGACTGGACCGATATCCGCAGCGGCATAAATACGGTTTCGGCCGGCGGCGGCTACCGGGGGGAGGACGATCTGGAACCGGTGGGCTTCCGCTCCCATGTGGACGGCTCCGGGATCATGACCGCGTCCGCGTCCGACGGGACTGGCTACAGCGTCCGTATCGTGAATAACTACACGGTGTCCGCCGCTTACGGCGCCGGCGGCATGATGGTGAACGGCTCGGTCATCGCCGGCAATCTCTCCGTCTCGGTGCAGAAAACGGTACAGGTCAACGGCGCGACGGACAAGACGAAAGACGCGCTTGAAACCACGCAGGAATATCGGTTCAAACTCAGTATCGTGGATACGGACAGTATCGCCAGCGGGACCGGCAGCCTGACGGAGCCGGGCGCCGTCACCTATACGGGGACCCGCAGCGGGGCCGGCAGCCTGAGCTTTACGAAGGGGAAAACGCACCTTGAGCCCGGAGAATATGATTATGCCGGCGACCCGGGAGAGGCGGACAGCATCAGCTGCGAATTCACGATGAAGGGCGCCGAGACGCTCACGTTCGGCGACATCAGCAAAACGGCCGCCGGGATCGATGACAGCCGCCAGTATCTCTTCCTGCTGGAGGAGACCGACAGCGGCGGCGCGACGGATGTCTCCGTGGTGGGCGATCACAGCACGGAAGGAGATACGATCCGTTTTACATTCACCTGCACGAACACCTTCGACCTCGGCGCGCTGGAACTGACCAAGCAGGTCACCGGTGAGGCGGGGGAGAAGGACCGGTTGTGGACCTTTGAGATCGGGCTCAGACAGTCTGCGGACGGTCCCGCCCTGAGCGGCGCCTTCCCTGTTGAGCTCACGGGAACGGGCGTGACATCGCCGGGGGCGTTTGAGCAGGGCGGCCTGACGTTCACCGACGGCAAGGGGGAGATCACGCTTGATGAGGCCGGCAGGGCCGCCGTGCAGATCAGGCACGGCCAGACCCTGAAGATCAGGGATCTGCCCGTGGGGACGTATTACACCGTGACGGAGACCGGCGCCGATTCGGACGGCTATACCACCGCGCATACCGGCGAGGCCGGTGTGATCGAGAGGGACGCAACAGCCAGGGCGGAGTTCACGAACGACAGACCCACGCTCCCGCCGACCGCCACGCCCGGCGCGACCCCGACTCCGACTCCGACCCCTGTGACGACCCCGGGGCCAAGCGCCAGCCCGGGGCCCTCGCAGCCGGGGGCGGTGGCGCCTTCGACGGGCGACCGGGCGCGGCCCGGCCTGTGGATGACGCTGCTGGGACTGTCCGCGCTCGGTCTGGCGCTGGTGTGCGGATACAGGAGAAGCCGCGGCCCGCGGTCCTGACGGCGGCCGGGCCGGCATGAGAGCCGCTTTTCTCAATAAACGAAAAAACCACCGTACACGGCATTCGCCGTGTACGGTGGTCCGCCTGCTGGCTCAAACGGCCTGCCGCGTTAAGCGGCAGGCCGTTTGCTGTGAGCTGGTTCAACGCAGGATCTTCAACGCGCCGGTGGGGCATGCCTCGGCGCACTTTTTACAGGTGGCGCAGACCTTTATCCGGTCGCTGTCACGAAATTCCGGCTTGACCACGGTACCGAAGCCCCGGCCCACCAGGCCCAGCAGGCTCTCCTTGGCCACCTCGTCGCACACCCGCACGCACAGGCCGCAGAGGATACACTTGCCCTGGTCCCGCTCAATGACCACCAGCTTCTGCTCCAGGTCCTTGTGGCGCTTCTCCCCGGCGAACCGCTCCGGGTGTATCTCGTAGCGATTGGCGTGGGTGATGAGCGAGCACTGGCCGTAATCGTGGCAGCCGCACTCCAGGCACCGGCTGGCCTCTTTCATGGCCTCGTCGGCGGTGAAGCCGGCGTTCACCGGCTCGAAGTCGTGTTTGCGCTCCCCGGCGGGGCGGTTCGTCACATGCACCCGGGGCTTTTTCTCCCGGTCGGCCAGGTCCGCGGCGGTGACGGTCCGCTTGCTCACGAAGGGGGCTTTGTAGGGGACCATGGCGCCCCGCAGATAGCTGTCCACCACGTCGGCGGCCTTGGAGGCCTCGCCGATGGCGGCGATGGCGATACCGGCGCCCTTGTTGGTGGCGTCGCCCACGGCGAACACGCCCTCCAGATTGGTGCGGAAGGTGGCCTCGTCGGCGGCGATGATCCCCCGTTTGTTGAGCTCCACGTCAAAGCCGGCGGGGTCCACCTTCTGGCCGATGGCGGCGATGACGCTGTCCACGGTCAGGGTCTCGAACTTGCCCTCCACGGGCACCGGGGACCGGCGGCCGGAGGCGTCCGGCTCGCCCAGCTCCATGACCTGCAGCTTCACGGCCGTGGCCTTTCCATTCTCGCCGATGATCTCGGCGGGATTGGTCAGGAACTTGAACTGTACGCCCTCCTCCTCGGCCTCCTGGATCTCGTCCAGATTGGCGGGCATTTCGTTTTTGGTCCGGCGATAGATGACGTACACGTTCTCCGCCCCCAGCCGAACGGCGGTGCGGCAGGCGTCCATGGCGGTGTTGCCGCCGCCTACGATGGCCACGCTCCTACCGATGGGCAGCGGATCGTGCAGGGTTACGCTGCGCAGAAAGTCGATACCGCCGTAAACGCCCTCCATGTCCTCGCCGGGGCAGTGCAGCGGGGTGCTGCTCCAGGCGCCGATGGCGATCACCACCGCGTCATATTTGGCCCGGTAATCGGCGAAGGAGATGTCCCGGCCGATCTTCACGTTGTTTTCCATCTTCACGCCCGCTTCGGCGATCTCCGCCACCTCCGCGTCCACCACGTCCTTGGGCAGACGGTACTGGGGGATGCCGTAGCGGAGCATGCCGCCCATCTGGGGCATAGCGTCCGTCAGGGTCACGTCGTGGCCGTGCAGGGCCAGGTAATAGGCCGCCGTCAGGCCGCCGGGCCCGCCGCCGATGACGCCCACGGTCTTGCCGGTAGGGGCCTCCTTTTCCGGCTTCCAGCGGTCGGGGGCGTGAAGCTGGTCCATGCTCATGAACCGCTTGATGAGGGCGATGGAGATGGGCTCCTCCACCAGTCCCCGGCGGCAGTCCTTCTCACAGGGGTGGGGGCACACATGGCCGATACTGGCCGGCAGGGGCAGGCGCTCTTTGACGATACGCACGGCCTCGCGGGTGTTGCCCAGAGCCACCTGCTTCACATAGGCCTGACAGTTGGTGCCGGCGGGGCAGGCCAGCCGGCAGGGACCCATGCAGTCCCCGTCGTGGTCGCTCATGAGAAGCTCCAGAGCGATCTTCCGGGCCTGCACGGCCCGCTCGCCCTCGGTGTTGATGACCATGCCGTCGGCGGCCAGAGTGGAGCAGGACCGCAGCAGTTTGGGAGAGCCCTCCGCCTCCACCACGCACAGACCGCAGGCCCCGTAGTGGGCCACGGCATCGTTGTGGCACAGGGTGGGGATGTGGATGCCGTTTTCCCGGGCTATCTCCAAAATGGTCTGGCCGGACGTGCCGGCGCAGGACTTTCCGTTTATTGTCAGTTTGATGTCACTCATATCGTCACACCTCATTCCACGTTCACCGCACCGAAGCGGCAGGTGTTGTGGCACATGCCGCAGCGGATACAGACGTTCGGATCGATGGTAAAGGGCTTTTTGACTTCGCCGCTGATGGCCTGGACCGGGCATTTTTTCGCGCAGGCGGAGCAGCCCTTGCACTTATCCTTGTCGATGGAGTATGTAAGAAGCGCCGGGCACGCCTTGGCGGGGCACTTCTTGTCCCGGATGTGGGCGTCGTACTCGTCCCGGAAGTAGCGGATGGTGGTGAGCACCGGGTTGGGAGCGCTCTGGCCCAGACCGCACAGGGCACCGGCCTTGACCGTGTTGCAAAGCTCCTCCAGAAGCTCCACATCGCCCTCCTTGCCCTCGCCGTTCACGATACGGGTCAGTATCTCGCCCAGCCGCTTGGTGCCGATACGGCAGTGGACACACTTGCCGCAGCTCTCCTTGGTGGTGAAGTCCAGGAAGAACTTGGCGATACCCACCATGCAGGTGGAGTCGTCCATGACCACCATGCCGCCGGAGCCCATGATGGCGCCGGTGGCCTGTAGGCTCTTGTAGTCGATAACGGTGTCCAGCAGGCTCTCGGGAATGCACCCGCCGCTGGGGCCGCCAAGCTGCACGGCCTTGAACTTCCGTCCGTCCCGGATGCCGCCGGCGATACCGAAGATCACGTCCCGGAGGGTCATGCCCATGGGTATCTCCACCAGACCGCCCCGCTTCACCTTGCCGGTGACGGCAAAGACCTTGGTGCCCTTGCTGTTCTCCGTGCCCATGGCGGCGAAAGCCTCGCCCCCGTGGTTGATGATCCAGCTGACGTTGGCCCAGGTCTCCACGTTATTGATATTGCTGGGCTTGTGCCAGTAACCGGCCTCGGCGGGGAAGGGGGGCTTCAAACGCGGCATGCCCCGGTTGCCCTCCAGAGATTCGATCAGCGCCGTCTCCTCGCCGCAGACGAAAGCGCCCGCGCCGGCCTTGATACGGATGTCGCAGTTAAAGCCGGTGCCCAGGATGTTCTTGCCGAGATAGCCCCGCTCCCGGGCCTGCCGGATGGCCTCGGTGAGCCGGACGATGGCCAGCGGGTACTCCGCCCGGACGTAGACCACCGCCTCCGAGCAGCCGATGGCATAGGCGCCGATGAGCATGCCCTCGATCAGGTTGTGGGGGTCGGACTCGATGACCGCCCGGTCCATGAACGCGCCGGGGTCGCCCTCGTCCGCGTTGCAGATCAGATATTTCTCCGTGCCCTCGCTCTGCCGGGCGGCGTTCCACTTGAACCAGGTGGGGAAGCCCGCCCCGCCACGGCCCGCCAGGCCGGAGACCTTGATCTCATCGATGACCTGCTCGGGGGTCATGGTCTTGAGGACCTTCTCCAGAGCCTGATAGCCGTCGTCGGCCAGATACTCGTCAATGCTCTCCGGATTGATGACGCCGCAGTGGCGCAGGGCGATACGGGTCTGCTTGGACAAAAATCCCTCGTCCTCGGGCTGGATGGCGATGTCGGCCAGGCCCGAATAGTCGCCGGACTTCACCGCCGCCACGATGGCCGGCGCGTTCTCCGGCGCAACCCGGACGCAGCGGTGCAGCGCGCCGCCGGCGTCATACACATCCACGATGGGCTCTAAGTAGCAGGCGCCCACGCACCCGGTTATGGAGAGCTTTGCATCCACGCCGGGCGTCAGATTCTTTTCCAGGGCCTCGTACACGGCGGCCGCGCCGGCGGCCAGGCCGCAGCTGCCCTCGCCTACAACGATCCTTGCCGTCATTGCGCCTCTGCCTCCTTCCGCAGGTCTCTCAGGATCTGCCGGGCCTTGTCCGGGGTGAGAGAGCCGTATGTCCTGCCGTTGATCATCATGACCGGGGCCAGGGAGCAGCAGCCAAGACAGGCCACCACGGACAGGGAGAACAATCCGTCCTCGGTGGTCTCGTTGTTGCCGATACCCAGCTCGTCGGACACGGCGTCCAGAATGCGCTCCGCGCCGTTGACGTAGCAGGCCGTGCCCTTGCACAGCATGATGAGGTATTTGCCCACCGCCTGAAAGCGGAACTGGGAGTAGAACGTGGCCACGCCCAGTATCTTGGCCGGGCTGACGCCGGTGCGCTCGGAGATACGGTACACCGCGTCCATAGGCACATAGCCGTAGATCTCCTGGGTCTTTTGCAGGATGGAGATGAGGCTGCCTTTGACGCCGGCGTACTCCGCCAGGGCATCCTCCAGCAGCGACAGGTCCACGCTCGGGTGGTTGCAGCTTTGCATGTTTCTCCTCTCCTTACTGTACGGAATGATCCGCTGTAGATACAGTTTCACACTTATAAATTATACGAGTCCTGTCGAGCCATGTCAAGCGGCGGGCGGCTGGATGAAACGGAACTTTTTTCAGCCGTTGCATTGGCGGGCGGGACGGGATATAATGGTCAAAAACGGCGTGACCGAATGCCGGTAAACGGAGGATATACCATGTGCACCGCTGCTACCTATAAGACGAAGGACCACTACTTCGGACGGAATCTGGACTACGAGTTTTCCTACAACGAGACCGTGACGGTCACGCCCCGCAACTACCCGTTCCACTTCCGCCGCATGGGGGATATGCCCACCCACTACGCCATGATCGGCATGGCGTTCGTCCAGCAGGACTACCCCCTTTATTACGACGCCACCAACGAAAAGGGCCTGAGCATGGCCGGGCTCAACTTCCCCGGCAACGCGGACTACAAGCCGGAGGCGGAGGGGAAGGACAATGTGTCCCCCTTTGAGTTCATCCCCTGGATACTGGGCCAGTGTGAGAGCGTGGCCCAGGCCCGGGAGAAGCTGGCGCGCCTCAACCTGTGGAACGAGGATTTCAGCGAGCAGCTGCCCCTCTCGCCCCTGCACTGGATGATCTCCGACAGGGAGGAGAGCATAGTGGTGGAGCAGGTCCGGGATGGGCTGAAGGTCTATGACGACCCCGTAGGCGTCATGACCAACAACCCCACCTTCGACTACCATCTGACCAATCTGGCCAATTACATGCACGCGGGCCCCGCCGACCCGGCCAACCGCTTCTCCGACAAGCTGGACCTGACGCCGTACAGCCGGGGCATGGGCGGCCTGGGCATACCGGGGGACCTGTCCAGCGCCTCCCGGTTCGTGAAGGCGGCCTTCACCCGGATGAATTCCCTGTCCGGGGACAGCGAGGTGGAGAGCGTCAGCCAGTTTTTCCATATCCTGGGCTCCGTGGACCAGCAGAGGGGCTGCTGCAAGGTGGCCCACGGCTATGAGTACACCATCTACTCCTCCTGCTGCAACACGGACAAGGGGATCTATTACTACACCACCTACGATAACGCCCAGGTCAACGGCGTGGACATGCACCGGGAGGATCTGGACGGCACGGCGCTGGCCAGCTATCCCCTCGTCAAGGCGGAGAGCTTCGCCATCCGGAACTGACATGATCGGCAGAGTCTGCGGTCTGTACTTCAGCCCCTGCGGGAACGTGGAAAAGACGGTCCGCGCCATGGGGTCGGCCGCGGCGGCGCGCCTGGGCGTGGCCGCCGAATACGCGGACGTGACCCTGCCGGCGGCCCGGCAGGGGGCGTACCGCTATGGGCCCGACGCGCTTGTATTCGTGGGCGCGCCGGTGTACGCCGGCCGGGTCCCCAATAAGATCGCGCCTTTTTTCCGGGAGAATGTACGAGGCGCAGGGGCTTTGGCGGTGCCGGTGGTGTGCTTCGGCAACCGGAGCTTCGATAACGCCCTGGCGGAGCTTTTCTCCATCCTGCGCCAAAACGGCTTCACGGTCCCCGCCGCTGCGGCCCTGCCCACGGAGCACAGCTTCACGAAGGCGCTGGCCCCGGACCGGCCCACGGCGGAGGACCTGGCGGAGGCGGCGGCCTTCGCCGCCCGGCTGGCGGAGCGGTGCGCCCGCGGGGAGAGCGTCCCGGCCCTGGACCCGGCCCGGGTCCCAGGGGATGGGAGCGCCCCCTACTACACGCCCCTGGGCACGGACGGTAAGCCGGCGGTATTTTTAAAGGCCGTGCCGGCGGTGGACGGGGCCAGGTGCGTCGGCTGCGGGACCTGCGCCGGCCTGTGCCCCATGGGCAGCGTGGACCGGGCGGACCCGGCCAAAATGAACGGCGTGTGTATCAAGTGCCACGCCTGTATCCGCAAATGCCCCGCCGGGGCCCGGACCTTCACCGACCCGGCCTTTTTGTCCCACCGGACCATGCTGGAGCAAAACTATGCCCGCCCCGCCGAGGCGTTGTACATCCAGTGAGGGAAGCGCGCAAAGAGAATAGCGCAAGGGCCCGCCCTGTGAGGCGGGCCCTTGCCCGCGCCGGGACGTCCTGGCGGGTCCGCTTGCATTTTTCGGATAAGTATGGTAATATACTGGTTTGGTAAACATAATCCACCGGCTCGGCGCAACGCCTTGCGGCGTTTCGCCATCAGATAATCATTATCGCTCCGCCTGGCGGAGGAAGGAGAGATCCATGACCATCGTTTATGCCGCTCTGCTGGGACTGGTACAGGGCGTGGCGGAATTCCTGCCCATCTCCAGCTCGGGCCATCTGGCGCTGCTGGAGAACGTTTTGGGGGGCAGCGGCCTCATGGAACTGGATGGCAGCGCTTTTTTCAATATCCTGCTGCACCTGGCCACGCTGGTGGCGGTGGTGGTGGCCTACCGGAGCGATATCTGGGATATGCTCCTGGAGGTGGGCGACATGGCGGGTGACCTGGTCCATGGCCGGGGCCTTTCCGCCAGGGGCAGGCCCGCGCGGAAGCTCATCTACATGCTGATCCTGGCGACGCTGCCGCTTTTCGTCATCGTCCCCTTCAACGACGCCATTGAGAGCCTGAACGCCATCCCCTGGTTCATCGGCGCGGCCCTGATCCTGACGGGCACGCTTTTGTACATAGCGGACCGGCTGCCCAGAGGGCGCAAGACGGTGGAGGACATGACCGTGGTGGACGCGCTGGTGATCGGCCTGGCCCAGGGTCTGGCCACCATCCCGGGGCTGAGCCGGTCCGGGACCACCATCGCCGCGGGGATGGGCCGGGGGCTGAAGCGGACGTTCGCGGTCCGCTTTTCCTTCCTGATGAGCCTTTTGTCCGTCACCGGCGCGGTGATATTGCAGGTGCTGGACGTGATGGAGGAGGGCGTCAACGCCGCCATGCTCCCGGCCTACGGCGTGGGCATGCTGGTGGCGGGCGTCAGCGGGTATTTCTCCATCCGGCTTTTGCAGCGTATCGTCCGCAAGGGCCGGTTCGGCGGTTTTGCATATTACTGCTGGATCGTGGGCGCGATCAGCATCGTCGTCTGGCTCCGGCTGAGCGCGTGAACATTTTTAAGAGGTAACATATGGCACAGCAGAAAAAGACATCCTCCGGCAGCCGGACGGGCGCGAAAAAGACCGCCTCCGGCTCCAGAAGTTCGTCAACGAAGAAAAGATCCGCGTCCACGTCCCGGAAGGGGACCGGCAGCCGGACGCAGGCGAAAAAGCCCGCGTCCCGGTCCGGCGCGTCCCGGAGCAGGACGAATACGTCCTCCCGCGGCCGCGGCACGGCCGCGTCTACCCGGAGCCGCAGCACCAAGTCCGCGTCCTCCGCGTCCCGGGGCGGCAGCCGCGTCGCCGATGAGATCATCCCCCGCCAGCCGGCCGTCCGGCAGGCGGGGTGCGTGGCGCTGCTGTTTTTGGGCCTGATAACGGCCATCGCCTATTTCCCGGTGGACGCATGGCTCGTCCGGGGCGTCCGCACGCTGTTTTTCGGCCTGGTGGGCTGGGGCTTTTACCTGGTGCCGGTGTGCCTTCTGTGGTGTTCCGGTATACTGGGCCTGCGCCGGGACCGCCCCGTGGCGGGGCAGGTCGCCAGCGTGCTGCTGCTGCCGCTGGTGTTCGGCGCGTTCATCCATATGCTGCTGTGCGCCCAGGACAATTTCTTCGTCATCAGCTTCGGCGACGGCGTGAAAAAGCTCTGGCGCACCGCGCAGTTCGTCTCGGAGCACTGCGGCGGCGTGCTCGGCGGCACGGTGGGCGTCGCCCTGAAAAGGTCCATCGGTATCATCGGCAGCTTCCTGGTGCTGGTGGTGGCCTTCGTGCTGCTGCTGATGGAGGGCATGAGCCTGTCCGTGACGGAGGTCGTGGATCAGATCAGGAGCCGTCCGCTGCCGGCCCGGGAGCCCAATGTGGGCGGCGATCGGGAGGACTATCCGGACGACGAAGAATTCTTCGCGCCGGACGACTATCTGTACCCCATCGACGGCGGCAGGCCCATCCGCAGGGTCGAGCCGCCCCCGGACGTCATGCCTGCGCCCGCGCCCAAGCCGGCCCCCCAGCGGACCGCGCCCCAGCCGGCGAAGAAGCCTCCGGTCCGCCGCAGCTTTTACGACCAGAGCAAGGAGCAGTCCAAAGACGCCCTCTTTGCCGAGTTCGACGTAGACCCGGAGACCATGGCGAAGGTGACCGCGGCGCTGGACGCCCGGACCGCCCAGAAGACCGGCCGGACCGCGCCGCCGGCGGATAAGCCCCGGCCCGCCCGCAAGAGCGTCTCCACCGCCAGGACCCCGGCGCCCACCCACACCGAGGACGTGGAGCCCATGGATCTGGAGGAGGCGGCGGACATCGCCGGCGTACAGATCCACTCCGCCGACATGGACGAGGCCGCCGGTCCGGGACAGGAGAAGCTGAAGATCGACAAGGACGCCGAGGCGCGGGCCGTGGCGGAGCAGATCGAGGCCGCCGCCGGGGAGGACAAGCCCGAATACGTCTACCCGCCGGTGGACCTGCTCAACGCCAGCGGCGATGAGAGCTATGGCGACGACGTGGACCTGGACGAGACGGAGGAGCAGCTGGAGAGCGCCATCCGCAGCTTCGGCGTGGGCGCCAGTATCGTGGGCGCTGTCCACGGCCCCACCATCACCCGCTACGAGCTGAAGCTGGAGCAGGGCGTGAAGCTCAACAAGATCACCAATCTGGCCGGGGACATCGCCCTGAGCCTGGGCGTGGTCAGCGTGCGTATAGCCCCCATCCCGGACAAGATCTCCACCGTGGGCGTGGAGGTGCCCAACAAAAGCGTGCGGACCGTGTGGCTGGGCGATCTGATCGACTCCGACGCGTTCCGAAACGCCAAAAACAAGCTGAGCGTGGCTCTGGGCAAGGACATCGGCGGCAACATCATCGTGGGCAACATCGCCAAAATGCCCCATGTGCTCATCGCCGGTACCACCGGCTCCGGTAAATCCGTGTGCATCAACTCGCTCATACTGAGCCTGCTGTATAAATCCACGCCCGACGAGGTGCGGATGATCATGATCGACCCGAAGATGGTGGAGCTGGGTATCTACAACGGCATGCCCCACCTGTTCGTGCCGGTGGTGACGGACCCGAAGAAGGCCGCCGGGGCCTTGCAGTGGTCCGTGGTGGAGATGCTCAAGCGCTACCGGCTGTTTTCCGAGGCCGGGGTGCGGGACCTGGCGGGGTATAACGCCGTCCGCAGGAGCCAGGGAGAGGAGACCCTGCCTCAGGTGGTCATCATCATAGACGAATTGGCGGACCTGATGATGGTGGCGTCCAAGGAGGTGGAGGAATCCATCTGCCGGGTGGCCCAGATGGGCCGTGCCGCCGGCATGCACCTGGTGGTGGCCACCCAGCGCCCCTCCGCGGACGTGATCACGGGCCTGATGAAGGCCAATATCCCCAGCCGTATCGCCTTTGCCGTGTCCAGCGCGCTGGAGAGCCGTATCATTCTGGACCAGCAGGGGGCGGAGAAACTGGTGGGCTCCGGCGATATGCTGTACTCGCCCATCGGCAGCAAGCCCATCCGCGTCCAGGGCGCTTTCGTCACGGACGAGGAGCGGGAGGAGATCATCAACTTCGTGAAGAAAGAGGCGGAGGCGGAGTATTCCGACGAGATCCTGGCGGAGATCGAGAAGGCCGCCGTGGACAAGTCCGCCAAGGGTGAGGCCGAGCCGGAGCCCGACAAGGGCAAGAGCGATTATGACGAGCTGCTGCCCCAGGCGGTGGACGTGATCTTCGAGACGAAACAGGCGTCCGTCTCCATGCTCCAGCGGCGGCTGAAGCTGGGTTACTCCCGGGCCGCCCGGCTCATCGACCAGCTGGAGGAGGTAGGCGTGGTGGGACCTTACGAGGGGTCCAAGCCCCGCCAGATCGTCATCACCAAGGAGCAGTGGCAGGAGATGCAGTATTCCCACGGCACCGCTCCGGTGGACACCATCGCCCACGAATTCGCCCAGGTGGCGGAGAGCGATGAATTTGCCTCTACGGAGGAGGAGACCGGCGACGACGCCGGCGGCGCGGAGCTTGTCCGGGAGGACCCGGAGGAGGACGGGCTGCTGTGACGGACTTTTACGCGCCCATGGACGAGGCCGCGCTCCGGGCCCTGGGCCCGCTGGAGCTGGCCCATGTGGGAGACGGGGTGTACGAGCTTCTGGTGCGCGCATACCTGGTCAGGCAGTCCAGCGCACGGGTAGGGGAGCTGCACCGGGCGGCGGTGGCGTATGTGTCCGCCCCGGCCCAGGCTGCCGCGGCGGAGAGGCTTTCGCCCTGCCTGAGCGAGGAAGAGCAAAAGGTTTTCCTCCGGGGCCGGAACGCCCACGTCCACGGAATCCCCGGAGGCTGCACCCCCGCCCAGTATCACGCCGCCACGGCTCTGGAGGCCCTGTTCGGCTGGCTGTGGCTGGCCGGCCATACAGACCGGGTGAGGGAGCTTTTCACCATCATTTTGGAGGACGGACATGCCTCTTGACGCCATATTCATAACGGAACTTGTCCGGGAGCTCGACGAGCGTCTCACGGGCAGCAGGATCGACCGTGTCCACCAGCCGGAAAAGGACACGGTCGTGCTGGCCCTGCGGGGGAACGGCGGCGGGGGAAAGCTGCTTTTGTGCTTCGGATCCGGGTCCGCCCGGGCCTGTCTGACGGCGGCTTCCTATGAAAACCCGTCCCAGCCGCCCATGTTCTGCATGCTCCTGCGCAAGCACCTTCTGGGCGCCCGCGTAACGGGCGTGACCCAGCCGGAGGGGGAGCGGATGCTCCTTTTGCATTTGGCCGCCTTCGACGAGCTAGGGGAGAGCGTGGAAAAGACCCTTGCGGTGGAGCTGCTGGGCCGCAACGCCAATCTGATACTGGTGGACGGCTCCGGGCATATCGTTGACGCGGCCCGCCGGGTGGATGGGGAAATGAGCCCGCTGCGGCAGCTTCTGCCGGGGCTCCTATACCGGCTGCCGCCCAAACCGGCTCCCGGGAAGTTTTCGGGCCTGTCGCCGCTGATACGCCGGGAGATGGAATGGCGGGGCCTGCCCCCCGTGCCCGAGAGCCTGGAGGGTATGGAACGGACCCCCACCATGCTGGTGGAGGACGGCCGGCCCGTGGATTTCACGTTTATGCCGATCCTTCAGTACGGCCCCGGTACGGAGAGCGTGTCCTACCCCGGCTGGTCCGCGCTGCTGGAGGCGTTCTATGCCGAGAAGGACCGGGCGGAGCACTTGAAAAGCCGGGCCAGGACCCTGACGAAGCTGGTCCGCAGCGCCAAAAACCGCGCGGAGCGGAAGCTGGCCCTGCGCATGCAGGAACTGGCGGCCACGGAGGACAGGGAGACGGACAAGCGCCGGGGCGATCTCATCACCGCCAATATCTGGCGGATAAAGCCGGGCGCGGACAGCGTAACGGTGGAGGACTTCTATGAGCCGGACGGGCCGCGGGTGAACGTGCCTCTGGACCCCCGCAAGAGCCCGGCCCGGAACGCTGCGGCATATTACAGATCATATACGAAGAAAAAGACGGCCCGGGAGCATCTCACCGCCCTCATCGGGGAGAACCGGACGGAGGCGGAGTACTTATCCTCCGTCGCGGTGGAGCTGGACCGGGCCCAGACCCAGAGCGATCTGGACGCCATACGGCAGGAGCTGGTCCGGGCGGGGTACGTCCGGGAGCAGAAGGGAAAGGGCAGGCAGCGGGAAAAAGCCGCCCAGCCCCTGCGGTTCGTCACCGGCGCGGGACTGGAGGTGCTGGTGGGCCGGAACAATCTGCAAAACGACGAGCTCACGTTCCATACCGCCCGGCGGACGGACCTGTGGCTACACGCCCAGAAGCTCCACGGTGCCCATGTGATCCTGCGCTGCCAGGGGGCGGAGCCGGATGAGAAGTCGGTGTATGAGGCGGCGTGCCTCGCGGCCTTTTACTCCGAGGGCGGTCAGGCGGGGCGCGTGGCGGTGGACGTCACCCAGGCCCGCTTCGTGAAGAAGCAGAAGGGCGCCCGGCCCGGCATGGTGCTCTACACGGACCAGAGGACCGTCATGGCCGAGCCGAAGAAAGAAATATAATGATATAAAGATAAACCGCTCGCAGGCGCCGGGACCCGGTGCCTGCGCGCGGTCCATTATTAAATCATATCATTCTATCTCCTGCTCAAGCCCGTCGAAAAGCGGACTGTCGAAAAACTCCCGAATGGAGATATCCAATCCGTCGCAGAGCTTTTGCAGAGAAACGGTCCCCGGATTCTTGCTCTTGCCGTTGAGAATGCTGTACACGGTGGAGGCAGGGACGCCGGATATGTTGGCAAGGGCGTTGATCGCCATGGAACGCTCCTGGCATAACTGGATGATACGCGCGGCTACGGCTTGCTTGATACGCATACGAACACCCCAAAATGATATCGTAGAAATACTATCCGAATTCACGATATTTCGTGTGGGATATATCGCAAATCTGAAAAATGTGTTATGATATGCGATATATCGTGGAACGGGGTGATGGGAATGGAAACAGAGATGAAGGTGTATCTGGACACGCTGTCAACGGAGAGACTGGAAAATATGCTTCTTTTCAATGCCGGGCTGCCGCGGGAGAGGCAGATGGAGGACGAAGTGCTGCTGTACATATGTGCTCTTCTGGCGGCCAGGCGCAAAGGGTAGGGGCGAAGGTGACGTAAAGCGGGCCTGCCGCACGGCAGGCCCGCTCGTCATATTCACTTGCCCACGATCAGGCCGATGGCGTTGGCCAGAAGCTCCGCCGCTCCGGCTCTGGTCAGGACTGTCTCCACATCGTCCCAGCTGCGGGGCATCACGCCGCAGGCGGTGAGGTTCGCCACGGCCTGGGCCCAGGGCTCGCCGCTGTTTTCCTCGCCCACATATGCCGCCGCGCTGACCACATTGGTGACGCCCAGCACGGAGTTGAGCGTGACGCAGGCCTCCCGCAGGGTGATGGAGCCGTCGGGGTCGAAGGTGGCGCCGGTGGCGGTGGACTGGCCCTGGATATAGCCGTTCATAAGAGCGGTGGCCACATAGGGCTTCAGCCAGGCGCCGATGTTGCCGTCGTCCTCAAAGCCGGTGGTGGACACGCCCTTCAGTACGGTGCGGTCCGCGGCGGCCATGCACATGGACAGGAACTCGCCCCGGGTCACTTCCGCGTCCGGATTGAACACATAGTTCTCGCCCACGCTTTCACCGGTGAACACGCCGTTCTCCGTCAGGACGATGGCGGCGTACTCACTGCCCTCGCCGGTCAGGTCCGAGTAGGTGACTTTGGACTTCTGCTTCACCAGCTTGATGATGACGGTGGCCTCCTGAGAGGTGTTGCCGGCGCTGTCGGTGGCTCGGAAGCCGAAGTAATCCTTGCCCCGCTTGCCCTCTTTGGGGGTATAGACGAAGTAGCCCTGGGCGCTCAGTTGGACGGAGCCCTTCATGGGCTGGGTGGAGATCTCAAAGGTGAGCGCGTCGCCCTCCGCGTCATAGGCGGTGAGCTGTCCGCCCACGGATACGCCCCGATAGGTCTGGATCTGCTGATTTTCCGCCACCGGCGCGGTATTGCTCCCGTCGCCGGGCTGGCCGGCGCCCTTCTCGTCGGCGGCATAGAGCCCGCCGCTGACGGACACCACGGACTGGGTGGGGCCGACGGCGTCGTCCGACACGGTGCCCATAACGTCGTTGACGGTGTCCGCGTCCACTTCAACGGGCGCGCCGGTGCCCGACGAAACGGTCGTGCCGGGGGAGGGCTGGCTCCAGTCGATGATATCCTGTACCGGTCCCGCGGCCAGGGCGGGCGTGGCGCCCAGCACCATCACCAGCAGAAGGACCCAAGCGATCAAAGTTCGTTTCATGTAACGACCTCCATGTAGATTGATACCGTTATTTTGCACGGCGGCAGGCAAAATATTCCCGGGCAGCCGGAAATGGCCGGTGAAGCGGGGCCGCGGGAGCTTGGCAATGCCCTGCCTTATCATAATCGCCACAGGCCGGGGATATTCCTGTTTTTTGGCGGGCGGCGGGGGGCAAAACCGCTTGACAAAGGGCAAGAAGGTGTATATAATTACTAGGCGCTATAAGCGGGGATGCTGGAATAGGCAGACAGGCAGGCTTGAGGTGCCTGTGTCCGTCAGGACGTGTGGGTTCAAGTCCCATTCCCCGCACCAGCGTCGAAAGACCCTTGAAGACGATGAGGACCAGCTTGCTGGTCCTCATTCGTCGGTCAAGGGCCTTTCTCCTTTTCCCCACGCGATTCGCTCCGCTGGATTCGCGTGGGGGCCCCGATAAGATGCTGTAAGAACACTTGCACCAAACGAAAGGACACGCGAAAGCGTGTCCTTTCGTTTGGGCTTCGGCCCGACGGAGCGGGCCTCGCACCGATCAAGTTTTTAACGGCGGGAATGAATCCCGCCTAAACCAATTCTCCGCTTCGCTACGAATTGACGCGCGACCCCGCGCGAACATTGAAAAAAGCGTGCCGCGTGGGGACCCTATTTGGGTGTAAAGTCCGGTTTGCTCCCGGGCCGCCGCTGCTTTTGGGCTGTGAAAACGCTTGTTTGGGATGGCCGCTTGTGGTAAACTGGCAGCAGACAAAGGGGGCGACGCTGTGCGAAGGAACGACATTCTGGCCGAGGACGAAGAGGTCATCATGATGGCCCGGTCCCGGTGGACCAGCTTTATCCTGCCGGCCCTGCTGCTGGCGGCCTATCTGGGTGGGTGGACCATGGCCCGGCGGACCGGGGAGGACACCCTCACGTTCCATGTGCTGATGGCGGCGGCAGGCGTGTGGGGCGTGCGGTTTTTTGCCCGGCGGCTGTCCACCTATCTCATGTTGACCAATAAACGCATATACGGCGAGGCGGGGGTCCTGGTGACCCGCACGCTGGACGTGCCTCTGGACAAGGTGGGCGGGGTGTACATCGAGCAGAGCCCGCTTGGCCGGGTCACGGGCCGGGGCACCGTCACCATCACGACCGCCGGCAGCCAGTTCGCGTTTCCCAGTATCCCATCGGCGGTCAAGTTCCGCGCCGCGCTGATGGAGGAGGTCAAAAACGCGCAGGAGGCCGCCGACAGGCGTCAGTCCGAGGCGCTGGCGGAGGCCATCGCCGCGTCTCTGCGGCCCCGTGGCCGTCACCCGTCCCGGCGCCTGCCCCAGTGAGAAACGGACCCCGCTTTGCGCGGGGCGCCATGCCGCGCGGTCCCGGCCGGGACCGGGGCCGCACCCCGTGACGCGACAGCGCCACGGGGTGCGGCATTCCCGCATTTTTACAGAGAAAGGACATAAAATGACGATCCTGCAATCGCTTCTGTTTTTCCTGGTCAGCTTTTTCGCCTCCGTCGTCGGAGCCATCTGCGGTATCGGTGGCGGCGTCATCATCAAACCGGTGCTGGACCTGTTCGGCTGGGCCAGTGTATCCGCTATCAGCTTCCTGTCCGGCTGCACGGTGCTGGCCATGAGCTTTTACTCGGTGGGCCGGTCCATGCTGGCCGGGGAGAGGACGGTGGACCTGCGCACCGGCACGCCCCTGGCCATCGGCGCCGCCATTGGCGGCGTGGCGGGCAAGCAGCTGTTTGCCGCCGTGCAGGCCGCGGCGCCGGACCCGGATATGGTGGGCGGCGTTCAGGCCGTATGTCTGGCCCTCATCACGCTCATGACCCTTGTCTACACCCTGAAAAAAGACGGCATCCGCACGAAAAAGATCGACAGCGCGGCCCTGTGCCTGACGATCGGTCTGGCGCTGGGGATCATGAGCAGCTTCCTGGGTATCGGCGGCGGCCCCATCAATCTGGTGGTGCTGTTCTTCTTTTTCAGCATGGACACCAAGACCGCCGCCGCCAACAGCCTGTACGTCATCCTTTTCAGCCAGATCACCAGCCTGCTGGCCACCCTCGCCACCCATACCGTGCCGGACTTCGCGGTCCATACCCTGGCGCTGATGGTGCTGGGGGGTATCGGCGGCGGCATGGTGGGCCGGAAGATCAATGCGCGGCTGGATGGCCGGGCGGTGGATAAGCTCTTCACGGCCCTGATGGCGGTCATCATCGCCATCAGCGTCTATAACGCCTGGCGCTATCTCGGTGCCTGACAGATAGGGGGCACAAAAGCCGTTTTTGTTAACGTTTACTGCGATTTAAACAAAATATCCGCGTCTAATAATACAAGTTACTGAATTATGCACAAACAACAGACAACTTTTTGATTTTTCTTCAAAAAGTTATTGAATTGTGGGAAGACCGGATGGTATAGTGACCTCAAGAAGCATACGACACAAACCGATGAAGCGAAGAACTATTATTATTTATGAAGGAGAGACTACGATGAAAAAACACACCTTCCGCCGAATCTGCCTGTGCCTGGCTCTGGTCATGGTCGTGAGCTGCGCGTTCAGCACCACCGCTCTGGCCGCTGAGACCTGGACTGTCACCTGCCCCTGGGCGCCCGATGGCGTGGCCAGCCTGGTGAGCCAGAAGGCCGCTTCCCTGAGCACCGAGTATTCCGACGATATCACTCTGGTGGCCGAGGCCATCAAGGGTGACGCCGCCACCGTCAACACCTGGGTCCTGGACACCGAGGCCAACGATCCCGGTCTGGTGTTCGTGGGCGAGGGGCTGCTGTCCATCACCGCCACCATGGACCCGGCCAAAATGCAGTTCGGCTATGAGGACTTCACGTTCGTGGAGAACCTGTATTCCTCCGTGTTCGTGCTGTCCGCGGACGCAAAGCTGGAGATCAACAACATCGAGGACCTGCAGGCCTATGTGGCCGAGGCCGATGAGATCACCGTGGCCACCAACGGCGCCACCGGTTCCGAGGCGTTCCTGGCCGCCGCGCTGTTCGGCTCCATGGAGGCCGGCGACGCGCTGAAGCTCGTCCCCTATCAGTCCGCCGCCGAGGCCGCTCAGGCTGTCTCCCGGGGCGAGACCGACTTCGCCGTCAGCCACCAGTCCCAGATCCTGGAGACCTACAACCAGGGCGGCGTCACCGTGGTCTGCGCCTTTGACGAGGGCGCCATCGAGAACGGCCCCTTCGCCGGCGTCGAGGGCGTGGGCGAGTATGGCTATCCCTACTTCCGTAACCGCTGCTTCATCATGGCCCGTGCTGGCACCGACGAGGAGAAGGTCGCCGAGCTGAAAGCCCTGTATGACGATATCCTGGCGGACGAAGAAGTGGTGGAGTGGCTGCACGACACCATGCTTCTGGAAGTGGACACCATGGATGTGGAAGCCGTTGAGGAGCATGTTGCCAACGTGAAGGGCATCGTGGAGGAGTACATCGACATCGTTCAGCCCGAATAACGGCTGGAACGGCTGTACAAAGCTTCGCTCCCATTCATTTTTAACTGCTCGGGGGGAATGGGCAATGTGAGCCCATTCCCCCTTGTCTTTCCTGAAAGGGAGGTCATACCGTGAAAGACAAGATCGATAGAATCAGCGCCCGGCTCCAGGCGAAGCAGATCCGTATCCCGGTGGACCTGACGGTGGGGATCCTGTTTTTTCTGTTTGCGGGCGTGATACTGCTCATTATGCCGCGGCAGGTGGCGGTATCGGACAGGGACGTGGTCAACGGCCGCGCCTTTCCCAGGCTGCTGATGGTGATCATGATGATCTGCTGCGCGCTGCTGGTGGGCAAGGAGCTGTATAAGATCGCGAAAAAACAGCCCCTGGAATACAAGACAGTGAACCTGCTGGTGGAGGTCAAGGCCCTCATCATCCTGGCCATCCTGGCCGTCAGCTATCTGCTGGCCAGGTGGACGGATCTGTTCGTGGTGGGAGCGGTGTTCTGCGCGCTGGCGTTCCTGCTCTACTTCCGGTGCAAAAAGCCGAGCTACTACGTCATCACCGTAGGAATGGCCGTGGGTATCTGGGCCGCGTTCCGCTTTTTGCTGAACGTGCGCTTTTAAGGAGGGAGAGGCAATATGCTGCAACATATCATCCCGGCCAGCGGGCTGCTGTTCACGCTGCAAAATATCCTGTGGATCAACATCGGCGTGTTCATCGGCGCGGTGTTTGCCGCCATTCCCGGACTGACCGTCATTTTGTGCGTCATCCTGTTCCTGCCGGTGACCTACTCCATGTCCGCCATCCCCGGCATGATGTTTTTGCTGGGTATTTACTGCGCCGGCGGCTACGGAGGCAGCGTGTCGGCCATCCTCATCAACACCCCGGGCACCCCGCACGCCGCCGCCACCATGCTGGACGGCTATCCCCTGTCCAAGCAGGGGCGCACCAAGGCGGCGTTGAAGATCGCCCTGTACGCCTCCACCTTCGGCGGCATATTCTCCGCGCTGGCCCTGCTGTTTCTGGGGCCGCAGGTGGCGAAATTCGCCGCCCAGCTGGGCACGCCTGAGTGCTTCATGGTGTGCGTGTTCGGTCTGACCATCATCGCGGGCGTGTCCGGCAAGAGCATGATCCGCGGCATCATCGCCGCGTGCCTGGGGCTGCTCATCTCCTGCATCGGCTCCGACCCCATGACCAGCTATGACCGGTTCACCTTCGGCGTAGGCCGGCTGTATCTGGGGCTGGATCTGGCCGTGTGCCTGATCGGCCTGTTCGCCCTGGTGGAGATCGTGGGCCGGGCGGAGCAGAAGCCCGGCGAACTGCACATGGACACCGCGAAAATGCGCGACAACGGCGTCATCACCAAAGAGGAGTACAAGCGCATGGCGCGGCCTACGATCCTGGGCTCGCTCATCGGCGTCATCGTGGGGATCATCCCCGGCACCGGCGCGTCCGAGGCGTCCTGGTTCAGCTACAGCCAGGCCAGGAACATGTCCAAAAAGCCGGAGGAATTTGGCCACGGCTCCGTGGAGGGCGTCGCCGCGGCGGAGTCCGCCAACAACGCCGTCACCGGCGCTACGCTCATCCCGCTGCTGACCCTGGGCATACCCGGCGACGGCACGGTGGCCATCATGCTCTCCGCGCTGATGATCAACGGCCTGAACCCGGGCCTTTCCCTGTTCACCACCCAGGGCGACATCATGTACGCCATCATGCTGGGCCTCATCCTGGTGAATCTCTTCATGCTGATCCAGGGCAAGGTCCTGACCCCACTGTTCGCCAAGGTGGTGTCCATCCCCCAGGAGATCCTGACCCCCATCATCGTCATCTTCTGCTTTGCCGGGGCCTACTCGGTGAACAAGAACTACTTTGACGTGGCCGTGGCGCTGGTGTTCTGCGTGCTGGCGTGGCTGCTCAGAAAGCTGGATATGCCGCCGGTGCCCATTTTGCTGGGCCTGGTGCTGGGCAAGATGACGGAGACCAATTTCCGCCGGGCGCTGCTCATCTCCAACGGCAGTCCGTCCGTATTTTTCAGCAGCGTGTACTGCTGGATATTCATCGCCCTGATCGTGCTGGCGGTGGGCACCATCCTCCGCGGCAAGCTCAGGGAAAAGAAACCCCAGGCCGAGCCTGTTCCCGAGGAGGAATGACATGCCGTACAATATCGTTTTCTACTTCACCGACCAGCAGCGCTGGGACACCTGCGGCTGCTTTGGCCAACCGCTGGATATCACGCCCAATCTGGATAAGCTGGCCGCCGAGGGGGTAAAGTTTTCCAACGCCTTCTCGCCCCAGCCGGTGTGCGGTCCCTGCCGGGCCCTGTTCCAGACCGGACGCTATCCCACGGAGACCGGGTGCTTCCGCAACAACATCATGCTGCCCCCCAACGTCAAGACCCTGGGCCAGTACATAGAGCAGGCGGGGTACGAGACCGCCTACATCGGCAAGTGGCACCTGGCCAGCGACGGGGAGCTGGAAAAGCCCCCGGTCATCGACCACACCGTCACCGCCATCCCCCGGGAGCTGCGGGGCGGCTACACCGGCTACTGGCGGACCGCCGACGTGCTGGAGTTCACCTCCCACGGCTACGACGGCTTCGTCTTTGACGAGAACGACAACAAGATCGACTTCAAGGGCTACCGGGCCGACTGTATCAACGATATGGCCCTGGAGTTCTTCGACACCTATGACCGCAAAAAGCCCTTCTTTATGACCATCTCCCAGATCGAGCCCCACCACCAAAACGACCATAAGCACTACGAGGGGCCGGAGGGGTCGAAGGAGAAGTATAAAAACTTCGTCCTGCCCCACGACCTGGAGGCGCTGGGGGGCAACGCGGCAGAGGAGTACCCGGACTATCTGGGCCAGTGCGCCGCCCTGGACGCGAACCTGGGCCGGCTGGTGGACCGGCTGAAAAAGGAGGGGCTGTATGACGATACGGTCATCATCTTCGCCTCCGACCACGGCTCTCACTTCATGACCCGCAACCGGGACGCCCATCTGAACGGCTACGACGACTACAAGCGCTCCTGCCACGACGGGTGCCTGCATGTGCCGCTGGTGATCGTCGGCGGACCCTATAAGGGCGGCGTGACCGTGGAGGAGCTGGTCAGCACCGAGAGCCTGCCCAAGACCATCCTGGCCATCGCCGGGGTGGATGTGGGCAGCGCCATGATCGGCGAGGACCTTCTGAACGTGGTGGAGCATAAGGACCCCGCCCGGCCCAACGAGGTGTTCGCGCAGATATCCGAGAGCCGGGTGGGCCGGTGCGTGCGCACGCCGGAGTGGCTCTATTCCGTCTACGCCCCCGGCGTCAACGGCGGCGAGGCCGCCGCGGCGGACACATATGCCGACGACTTTCTGTATGACCTGCGGGCGGACCCCTGGCAGCTGGACAACGTGGTGGCCGACCCCGCCTATGCGGACGTGAAAAAGGCCCTGCGGGAAAAGCTGCTGGCCTGGATCGAGCGGGCGGAGGGCGTCCGGCCCGTCATCACCGACTGAAGCCATGGCCCCCGAGAAGAAGACCGAGCAGGTCTACCGCTGGCTGCTGGCCTACATCGACGAGAACAAATTTGCCGGGAGCCAGAAGCTGCCCTCGGAGAACGCCCTGCGGCGCCGTCTCTCGGTGAGCCGGGAGACGGTGCGGGCGGCCTTTGACCGGCTGGCCTCGGACGGGGTCGTCTATAAGGTCAAGGGCAGCGGCACCTTCTTCAACAGGGAGCTGGCCCTGTCCCGGGAGATGAGCGCCGGGAGCGCCCCGCGGCGTATCGGCCTCATCCTCCAGGGACAGGACGCCGACGCCAACTCCGCCCTCATCGAGGGCGTACGGAGCGTGCTGACGGAGGGGCAGGCGGACCTGAGCGTGTTCCTCACGGACAACAAGTTCGCCAATGAGCGCCGGTGCCTGCAAACGGTGGTCCACCAGAATTTCAGCGGCTTTATCGTGGACGGGGTGAAGGCGAGCCTGCTCAACCCCAATCTGGACTGCTATCAGGACCTGTACCGGCGGCGTGTCCCGGTGGTGTTTTATAACAACTACTATAAAAACCTCCGCTATCCCCGGGTCATCGTCAATGACCGGCAGTGCGCCGGCGAGCTCATTGATCTGCTCATCGACGCGGGGCACCGCCACATCGCGGGCATATTCGTCTACGACAACTACCAGAGCATTGAGAAATTCCAGGGCATGATCGCCGCCCTCCAGCGCCACGGCGTGGAGTATCAGGACGATCACATCAAGTGGTGCATTTCCAACGAGGCCCATGACGAGAGCTTTGTGCGCGTCATCGAGCGGTTTTTGAAGGGCATCCCCCGGTGCACGGCGGTGGTGTGCTGCAACGCCATCATCTACCGCCTGGTCCGGAAGGCTCTGGCGCGGATGGACCGGCAGGTGCCGGAGGACTGTTCGCTGGTCTGCTTCGACTACTCCGGCGACGACTGGCAGACCGAGGGCGTCACCGGCTCGATCTATCAGGGCTGTGAGATGGGCAGGCAGGTGGCCACCCGGCTGCTTCGGATGATCGACCGGCGGGACTGTGAGGACAAGGGCTATTCCTATGTGATGAAGCCGAAGATCTGCGTAGGCCGATCCATACGGCGGCTGTAAAGAGACAAAGGCGCCTCCCCGGCGGGAGGCGCCTTTGTCAGCTTGTAAAAGTATGGATGAAAGGGAGCGAAGCCCGGTCAGGACGAGCCGTGCGGTCATGGGTCCCAAAAGGCTGGCCGGCCCGCCGGTCATTTTTGCGGCTGGGGCGCTTCGGCCCCGCCCCGCAGGTGATACACCGTGTAACCGGCAGCCAGCGCCAGGGCCAGAGCCATGGCGGCGCCGCCGTACCGCATGGGCAGCAGGAACCGCATTTTCAGATACGCGTGATAGCCCAGCAGAGAGCCGAAGTTGACGCACAGCGCCGGAAGGAACAGCTTCGGCGTGCAGACCGCCAGCGCCAGCGTCAGGATATCCGCGATAAAGAAATACCGGTCGTGCATGTGCGGCAGGAAGAAGGGCACGCCGATGGCGAACAGCAGGCACGCCCCGAAAAGGGCCTTGTCCCCGGCCTGTTTCCACCGGACCAGAAACAGCGCGTACACCGCGCAGCAGAATATCACCGCCAGTATGATGCCGATCCGGGACGCGGCGGCGTTGTCCATTCTGGTGAAGTCGAACAGGGCGTACAGGGAGGAGGAGTTGTAGTTGAGCCCGTCGCCGATGGTGCCCGTGTTGCGTACATACAGGGTGAGAAGCTCCCAGAACCCGCGCCCGGCCAGCACGGCGGGCAGGATGGAGGCGATATACACGGCGGGGAACACCGGCACATGCTTCCACTTTATCCTTCCGGTCAGAAGGAAGATGAAATAGACCGGCAGCAGGAACACGCCCTGTAGCTTGAACGACACGCTCAGCGCGATGGCGGCCACGGACAGCGCCGGCCTTCCGTCCAGCGCGTAATACACCGCCAGCACTGCGAAGGCCGCGTAGATCACGTCGCACTGGCCCCACAGGGCCCCGTTGAGCACCACCGACGGCAGCCACAGCACCAGCACGAAGGCCGCCAGCTTTTTCGCCGGGCTTTTCGTCAGCACCCCCACCAGCCGCATGACGGCCCAGGCCATCACCACGTCGAAGAAGATACTCAGCAGCTTCACAAGATACAGGTCGTAAATGTCGCTCAGAGTGAACAGCGACAGGAAATAGAGATAGGGCACGTTGTAGTTGCAGCTCCATATCTCCTGGCCCAGCCCCTTCCAGGGGCCCGCCTCCCGCAGGGACTGGAGCCATACCTTCAGCCAGTCCTGATAGTCCAGAGTCTCGTAGGTCATCAGACAGTAGCGCAGCACGAAGGCCAGCGGCACCATCGCCAGCGCCAGTGCCCGCTGCTCCCGGGTGCGGAGGAGCCCCTCCCGCCACAGCAGCCACAGCGCCAGGACCAGCTCGCCATACAGCATGATCGTTGCCCGATGATCCAAAGAAAACACCTCGCAGAAAGAAAGCGGCGAGGCTCTGCCCGCCGCTGGTAAAATTCATAAAAATTGTCTTGACAAGCGCTTTCGGAAAATGATAGAATAACGTGCTATGCATAAAAGATGGATCAAAAGACCCATCCCCACCTATCGCCGTTATTTTACCACATTCACAGAATAAGTCAAGACGGCGGACGATTTTTTTATCAACTTGCCCTGGCGTATCATTTACCGAAGGAGTGATCGAATTTCATGCCGAAGGAAGTCAGATATGGCAAGACTCTCCGCAAGAGCTTTGCCCGTGTCGATGAGATCCAAGACATGCCCAACCTGCTGGAGATCCAGAAGAACTCCTACAAGTGGTTTCTGGAGGAGGGGCTGCGGGACGTGTTCCGGGACGTGGCCACGGTCACGGACTATTCCGGGAATCTGGAGCTTTCGTTCGTGGACTACACCATGGACGAAAAGCCCAAGTATTCCGTGCAGGAGTGCAAGAGCCGGGACGCCAACTATGCCGCGCCCTTAAAGGTCTCGGTCCGTCTGCGCAACAAGGAGACGGAGGAGATCAAGGAGCAGGAGATCTTCATGGGCGACTTCCCCCTGATGACCGACAGCGGCACGTTCATCATCAACGGCGCTGAGCGCGTGATCGTCTCCCAGATCGTCCGCTCGCCGGGCGTCTATTTCGACGTGCACCAGGACAAGGCGGGCGCAAGCCTCTACGGAGCCACCACCATCCCCTATCACGGCGCGTGGCTGGAGTATGAGACGGACGCCAACGACATCTTCTATGTCCGTATCGACAAGAACCGGAAGATCCCGGTGACCTGGCTGCTGCGGGCTCTGGGCGCCTATGCGCCCGACAAGCCCCACACCTGGCTGACCTGCGCCCCCGAGCTGGAGGAGGGCGCCGTCACGGACGAGCAGCTGACGGCCATTTTCGGCGACGACCCGCGTATCGCCAGCACGCTGGAGCGGGACACCTGCCACAGCCGGGAGGAGTCCCTGCTGGAGATATACCGCAAGCTGCGCCCCGGCGATCCTCCCACGGTGGAGACCAGCGAGGCCATGCTGGACGGGCTTTTCTTCGACCGCCGGCGGTATGAGTTGTCCAATGTGGGCCGGTACAAGCTGAACAAGAAGCTGGCCGCCTGGAGCCGGATCATCGGCTTTACGCTGGCGGAGCCCATCGCGGACCTGCAGACCGGCGAGATCATTGCCGAGGCCGGCGAGCGTATCGACCGGGACCGGGCGGAGGCCCTGGGGGCCCGCGGCCTGCTGGGCGCCGTGGTGGTCAACGAGCACGGCGAGAACGTAAAGGTGTTCGGCAACGGCACGGTGCCCATGGCGCCGTTCGTGTCCTTTGACCCGGCGGAGCTGGGCGTGAAGGAGAACGTGCGCTATCTGGTGCTGCGCCAGCTTCTGGAGCAGTTCGGCGACGACGAGGCTGCCCTCCGGGACGCCATCGTGGAGAACATCGACGTGCTGGTGCCCAAGCACATCGTGGCGGACGACGTGTTCGCCTCGGTCAACTATCTCAACTGCCTTGCCCGGGGCGTGGGCAGCGCCGACGACATCGACCATCTGGGCAACCGGCGTGTGCGCAGCGTGGGCGAGCTGCTGCAAAACCAGTTCCGTATCGGCTTTGCCCGCATGGAGCGGGTGATCCGCGAGCGCATGACCTTGCAGGATCTGGACGTGATCACCCCCCAGAGCCTGATCAACATCCGTCCTGTCTCGGCGGCCATCAAGGAGTTTTTCGGCTCCTCGCCGCTGAGCCAGTTCATGGACCAGACCAACCCCCTGGCGGAGCTGACCCACAAGCGGCGCATGTCGGCCCTGGGCCCCGGCGGTCTGAGCCGGGAGCGGGCCAACTTCGACGTGCGCGACGTGCACTACAGCCACTATGGCCGCCTGTGCCCCATCGAGACCCCCGAAGGGCCCAACATCGGCCTGATCTCCTACCTGGCCAGCTTTGCCCGGGTGGACGAGTACGGTTTTTTGGTGACGCCTTACCGCAGAGTGGACAAGGCCGCGGGCCTGGTGACGAAGGATGTGGACTATCTGACCGCCGACGTGGAGGACCGGTTCTTCGTGGCCCAGGCCTCCGAGGTGGACGACGAGGGACGGTTCATCCACAACCGGGTCACCTGCCGCCACCGTGACGAGATCATCGCCGTGGCGCCGGAGCAGGTGGACTATGTGGACGTGAGTCCGCGGATGATGGTCTCCATCGCCACGGCCATGATCCCCTTCCTGGAGAACGACGACGCCAACCGTGCCCTGATGGGCGCGAACATGCAGCGGCAGGCGGTGCCTCTGCTCACCACCGAGGCCCCCATCGTGGCCACCGGTATCGAGCACAAGTGCGCCATCGACTCCGGCGTGTGCGTACTGGCGGAGGACGACGGCGTGGTGCTGAGCGTGGACGCCGACCACATCACCGTGAAATATGACGGCGGCGAGGTGAAGGATTACACCCTCATCAAATTCGCCCGCTCCAACCAGTCCACCGCCTTCAACCAGCGGCCCATCGTCAACGCCGGCGAGCGGGTGAGCAAGGGCGACGTGCTGGCGGACGGCCCCTCCACCAAGGACGGCGAGCTGAGCCTGGGCAAGAACATCCTTGTGGGCTTCATGACCTGGGAGGGCTACAACTACGAGGACGCCATCCTGCTCAGCGAGCGGGTGGTGATGGAAGATGTGTACACCTCTATCCACGTGGAGGAGCACGAGTGCGACAGCCGGGACACCAAGCTGGGTCCCGAGGAGATCACCCGTGACATCCCCGGCGTGGGCGACGAGGCTTTGAAGTATCTGGACGAGCGGGGCATCATCACCGTGGGCTCCGAGGTCCGCAGCGGAGACATCCTGGTGGGCAAGGTGACCCCCAAGGGCGAGACCGATCTGACCGCCGAGGAGCGGCTGCTCCGGGCGATCTTCGGCGAGAAGGCCCGGGAGGTCCGGGACACCAGTTTGAAGGTGCCCCACGGCGAGAGCGGTATCGTGGTGGACGTGAAGGTGTTCACCCGTAAAAACGGCGACGAGATGAGCCCCGGCGTCAACCAGGTGGTCCGGGTGTATATCGCCCAGAAGCGGAAGATCTCCGTGGGCGACAAGATGGCCGGCCGCCACGGCAACAAGGGCGTGGTGAGCCGTATCCTCCCCAGAGAGGATATGCCCTATCTGCCCGACGGCACGCCGCTGGACATCGTGCTGAACCCTCTGGGCGTGCCCTCCCGTATGAACATCGGTCAGGTGCTGGAGGTGCACCTGGGCTACGCGGCCCACGCCCTGGGCTGGAAGGTGGCCACCCCCGTATTCAACGGTGCCAACGAGGAATCCATCCGGGCCTGCCTGAAGGAGGCGGGGCTCCGGGAGGACGGCAAGATACAGCTTCGTGACGGCCGCACCGGCGAGCCCTTTGACAACGACGTCACCGTGGGCTGGGTGTACTTCCTGAAGCTGCACCACCTGGTGGACGACAAGATCCACGCCCGTTCCACCGGCCCCTACAGTCTGGTGACCCAGCAGCCTCTGGGCGGCAAGGCCCAGTTCGGCGGCCAGCGCTTCGGCGAGATGGAGGTCTGGGCGCTGGAGGCCTACGGCGCGGCGTATACCCTGCAAGAGATCCTGACGGTCAAGAGCGACGACGTGACGGGCCGCGTGCGGACCTACGAGAGCATCGTCAAGGGCCACAACATCCCCCAGCCCGGCGTGCCCGAGTCGTTCAAGGTCCTGGTGAAGGAGCTGCAAAGCCTGTGCCTGGACGTGAAGGTGCTGGACAAGGCCGGCGAGGAGATCGAACTGAAGGACGACGAGGACGACGACTTCACCCCCACCTTCGGCGCGGTGGAGAACAGCCGTTCCGACGACAGGGAATTCGAGCGTAGCGGCTACAGCATAGACCAGATCGACGAGAGCGAACTGGAACTGGACTTCGGCAGCGACAACGCCACCCTGGAGGACGATTACACGGACGATGGAGAGGAGGACTTTGAATCATGAGTTATGCTCCCTTTGAAGCCATCAAGATCGGTATTGCTTCCCCGGAGATGATCCTTTCCTGGTCCTCCGGCGAGGTAAAAAAGCCGGAGACCATCAACTACCGCACCCTCAAGCCCGAGCGGGACGGCCTATTCTGCGAGCGTATCTTTGGGCCCACCAAGGACTGGGAGTGCCACTGCGGCAAGTACAAAAAGATCCGTTACAAGGGCAAGATCTGCGACCGCTGCGGCGTGGAAGTGACCCGCTCCAAGGTCCGCCGTGAGCGGCTGGGCCACATCCAGCTGGCCACCCCCGTCAGCCACATCTGGTATTTCAAGGGCATCCCCTCCCGGATGGGCGTGCTGCTGGACCTGACGCCCCGGGTACTGGAAAAGGTACTGTACTTTGGCGCGTATATCGTGACGGACCCGGGCTTCTCCCCGCTGCAAAAGTGCCAGATACTCACCGAAAAAGAGTATCGGGACATGAAGGAGAAGTACGAGGACGACTTCGAGGCCGGTATGGGCGCCGAGGCCGTGAAGAAGCTTTTGGCGGACATCGACTGCGAAGCTCTGGCGGCGGAACTGCGGCAGCAGCTTGCCGACGCCTCCGGTCAGAAGAAAGCCAAGCTCCTCAAGCGCCTTGAGGTGGTGGAGGCATTCCGTCAGTCCGGCAACCGGCCCGAGTGGATGATCATCGACGTGCTGCCGGTGATCCCGCCGGAGCTGCGCCCCATGGTGCAGCTGGACGGCGGACGGTTCGCCACCAGCGACCTGAACGACCTATATCGCCGGGTCATCAACCGCAACAACCGCCTGAAGCGGCTCATGGAGCTGAAAGCGCCGGACATCATCGTCCGCAACGAAAAGCGTATGCTCCAGGAGGCCGTGGACGCGCTCATCGACAACGGCCGCCGGGGCCGCGCGGTCACCGGCGCCAACTCCCGGGCCCTCAAGAGCCTGTCCGACATGCTCAAGGGCAAGCAGGGCCGGTTCCGTCAGAACCTGCTGGGCAAGCGCGTGGACTACTCCGGCCGAAGCGTCATCGTGGTGGGCCCGGACCTGAAGCTCTACCAGTGCGGCGTGCCCAAGGAGATGGCCATAGAGCTGTTCCGTCCGTTCATCATGAAGAAGCTGGTGGAGGACGGCGCGGCCAGCAACATCAAGGCCGCCAAGAAGAAGGTGGACCAGCAGAAGCCCGAGGTCTGGGACGCGCTGGAGGTGGTCATCAAGGAGCACCCGGTGCTGCTCAACCGCGCGCCTACCCTGCACCGTCTGGGCATTCAGGCTTTCGAGCCCATCCTGGTGGAGGGCCGGGCCCTGCGGCTGCACCCGCTGGTGTGTACGGCCTACAACGCCGACTTTGACGGCGACCAGATGGCCATCCATGTGCCCCTGTCCGCCGAGGCCCAGGCGGAGGCCCGTGTGCTTATGCTCTCGGCCAACAACCTGCTCCGGCCTCAGGACGGCCAGCCCGTCACCGTGCCCACCCAGGACATGGTCCTCGGCTCCTACTACCTGACCTATATCCGGGACGACGAGCCCGGCGCCGGCAAGTGCTTTGCCACCGCCGCCGAGGCCATCATGGCCTACAATGAGGGCGCGGTGGGTATCCACGCGCCCGTCCGGGTCCGGTTCACCCGCCGGATCGACGGCGAGATCCGCTCGGAGATCGTGGACACCACCGTGGGCCGTATCATCTTCAACGAGCCCATCCCCCAGGATCTTGGCTTCGTGGACCGGTCCGACCCGGCCAATGCCTTCAAGCAGGAGATCAGCTTCCGTGTGGACAAGAAGCTGCTGGGCAAGATCGTCCAGCGGTGTATCGACAAGCACGGCTTCACCATCGCCACCGAGGTGCTGGACAAGATCAAGGCCCTCAGCTACAAATACTCCACCATCGGCGCCATCACCATCTCCATCTCCGACATGGTGGTGCCCGAGGCGAAAAAGCGTATCATTGCCGAGACCGAGTCCGACAAGCTGCCCTATATCGAAAAGCAGTACCGCCGGGGCTTCATCACCAATGACGAGCGCTACCGCCTGGTGGTGGCCGAGTGGGAGAGGACCATCAACGCCGTCACCAGCGCCTTGCAGGACAACCTGGACGAGTTCAACCCCATCTATATGATGGCAAACTCCGGCGCTCGTGGCTCCATGAACCAGATCCGTCAGCTCGCTGGTATGCGCGGCCTGGTGGCCAACACCGCCGGTAAGACCCTGGAGATCCCCATCAAGGCCAACTACCGCGAGGGCCTGACCGTGCTGGAGTACTTCGTATCCAGCCGTGGCGCCCGTAAGGGACTGGCCGACACCGCTCTGCGTACCGCCGACTCCGGGTATCTGACCCGCCGTCTGGTGGACGTGAGCCAGGACGTGATCATCCGGGAGCAGGACTGCGGCACCACCGCCGGCAACGACGCCAGGGTCATTCTGGACAAGATCGTGAAGGCCCGGGTGGACGCGGACGTGCTCTCCGGCAAATTCGCGCCCCAGGACATCACCGACCCCGCCACCGGCGCGGTGGTGGTACCCAAATACAAGGCGTTCAGCAAGGCGGACGTGGAGGCCCTGCGGGCCGCCGGGATCGAGGAAGTGGACGCGGCGGCCGCGGCCCAGACCTTCGGCGAGAGCATTCGGGGCCGGTTCCCCGCGGTGCCCATCACAAAGCCCGGCACCGGCGAGGTGCTGTTCGACACGGACCACATGCTCATGCCCATCGACGCTCAGACGCTGGAGGACAACGGCATATTCTCCGTGAAGGTCCGCAGCGTGATGTGCTGCGAGGCCCGCAGCGGCGTGTGCGCCAAGTGCTACGGCATGAACCTGGCCGTGGGCAAGCCCGTTGACCCGGGCGAGGCCGTGGGCGTCATCGCGGCCCAGTCCATCGGCGAGCCGGGCACCCAGCTGACCATGCGTACGTTCCACACCGGCGGCGCCGCGGGCTCCGACGTGGAGGACATCACCCAGGGCCTGCCCCGCGTGGAGGAGCTGTTCGAGGCGCGCCGTCCCAAGCGTGTGGCGGTGCTGGCCGAGATGAGCGGCATCGTCAGCATGGAGGACGCGAAAAAGAGCAACATCTGCGCTCTCACCATCACCAATGACGAGACCGGCGAGACCCAGGTCTACCAGATCCCCTATGCCAGCGGCATACTGGTGGCGGACGGCGACCATGTCCAGAAGGGCCAGGAACTGACCCGGGGCGCGCTCAATCCCCACGATGTGCTGCGCATTCGGGGCGTGGACGACGACGAGTTCGGCCGCCAGGGCGTGCGCAACTATCTGGTCCAGGAGGTCCAGAAGGTGTACCGCCAGCAGGGCGTGGACATCAACAACAAGCACATCGAGGTCATTGCCCGCCAGATGCTGCGCAAGGTGCGCATAGACGAGCCCGGCAGCACGGATCTTCTGGGCGGCGCCGTTGTGGATATTGGCGAGCTCCGCCGGGCCAACGACGCGGTGCAGGCCCGGATGGACGCGGGGGAGGAGGGCCTTTCCAAGGCCACCTGGACCCAGATCATCATGGGTATCACCAAGGCGTCCCTGGCCACGGAGAGCTTCCTGTCGGCGGCCTCCTTCCAGGAGACCACCCGGGTGCTGACCGACGCGGCCATCAAGGGCAAGGTGGACCACCTGGTGGGCCTGAAGGAGAACGTCATCATCGGCAAGCTGATCCCCGCCGGCTCCGGTCTGGAGATGTACCGGAACGTGGGGGTGGAGACCGACGAGGAGATGGCCTCCGAGGCAGACGAGTATGTGGACCTGTCCGCGCTCGTGGGCCGTACCAATGCGCTGTAAGGATCATCGGCACAAAAGACTGTCATCCGCCCCGCTTTGCGCGGGGCGGATGGTTCGTCAGCGGAGAAAGGAGCGGGCGTATGGGGACTGACTGGCAGACGCTGAGCGGCTATCGCTATGCCCACCGGGGCCTGCACGACCTGAACGCCGGCAGGCCGGAAAATTCCCTGGGCGCCTTCCGGGCGGCGGCGGAGGCCGGATTCGGGGCGGAGCTGGACGTACATCTCATGGCGGACGGGGCATTGGCGGTGGTCCATGACAGCGACCTGGAGCGGGTCTGCGGCAGACGGGGGCGTATAGAAGCCCTGCGCCGGGAGGACCTGGCGGGGTATCCGCTGCTGTGGTCCGGGGAGACCATCCCGCTGCTGGAGGATGTGCTGGCGGTCTTTGCGGGAAGGGGACCGCTCATTATCGAACTGAAACCCGCCTGGGGAAACGCCGTGGCCCTCACCGACGCGGCCATGGCGCTTCTGGCGGACTGGAAGGGCGCGTACTGCGTGGAGAGCTTTCACCCGGCGGTGCTGGTCCGCCTGAGAAGGAAGTGGCCGGACGTGATCCGGGGCCAGCTGAGCCAGCGCTATGGGCGCGGCATCCCCAGCGGTTACGGACGGCTGGCGGACTGGGCCATGACCCATCTTCTGGTGTGCGCGCTGGGAAGGCCGGATTTCGTGGCGTACCGCTGGCAGGACCGGTCCGAGCCCGCTCTGGCGCGGGTGAAGGAGCGCTGCGGGGTCCACGAGGTCTCCTGGACGGTCCGGGACCGGGAGACCATGGAACGGCTGGAGGACGCGGGCTCAACGGTCATATTCGAGGGCTTTTTGCCGTCCAGCCCGTTCAGCCGGCAAAAAACGCCCTGATCCTGGCAGGTATCCCTTACAAATGATGATTTTTCCTTGACACACCAGGGTTTTTCTGTTAAAATCCTATTTTGCGTGAAAGCGTGGATATTCCGCGCCCAAAACGTAATTTTTAAAGAAAGGAGAAAAAAATGCCTACTTTTAACCAGCTGGTCCGCAAGGGCCGCCAGAAGGTCACCTACAAGTCCACGTCTCCCGCTATGCAGAAGGGCCTGAACACCCTGAAGAACCGTGAGACCGACCTGAGCTCTCCCCAGAAGCGCGGCGTGTGCACGGCGGTGCGTACTTCTACGCCCAAAAAGCCTAACTCCGCTCTGCGGAAGATCGCCCGTGTGCGTCTGACCAATGGCTATGAGGTGACGGCCTATATCCCCGGTATCGGCCACAACCTGCAGGAGCACTCCGTGGTCATGATCCGCGGCGGCCGTGTGAAGGACCTTCCCGGCGTGCGTTACCACATCATCCGCGGCTCTCTGGATACCCAGGGTGTGGACGGCCGCCGTCAGGCCCGCTCCAAGTACGGCGCCAAGCGCCCCAAGAAGTAAAGCGAGACCCCAACAGCGTCCCTGTTGGTTCCTATATATTAATGTAGGGAACGTCAGGGCGCAAACGGAAGTCGAAAGACACTTTCGAGTACCGGTGAATTCATTCTTATGAAGGAGGGAAGTAAAAGTGCCCAGAAGAGGTAACGTTCCCAAAAGAGAGATCTTGCCGGATCCTGTGTACCACTCCGTTCTGGTGACCAAGCTGGTCAACCAGATCATGCTGGACGGCAAGAAGGGCGTGGCCCAGAAGGTCGTGTATTCCGCCTTTGACATCATCAAGGAAAAGAGCGGCAAGGACCCCATGGAGGCCTACACCGAAGCTCTGAACAACATCATGCCCAGCCTGGAAGTGAAGGCCCGCCGTGTGGGCGGCGCCACCTACCAGGTGCCCATCGAGGTGCGTCCTGTCCGGCGGCAGACCCTTGGCCTGCGCTGGCTGGTGGGTTATGCGCGCAAGCGCGGCGAGAAGACCATGAAAGAGCGCCTGGCCGGCGAGATCATGGACGCCTGCAACAATACCGGCGCCGCTGTGAAGAAGCGCGAGGATACCCACAAGATGGCCGAGTCCAATAAGGCCTTCGCGCACTTCCGGTATTGATACCCTAAGGAAGGAAAACCATGCCGAGAGAGTATTCCCTTGAAAAAACCAGAAATATCGGCATAATGGCCCACATCGACGCCGGCAAGACAACGACTACCGAGCGTATCTTGTTCTACACCGGCGTCAACTACAAGCTTGGCGAGGTCCATGAGGGCAACGCCACCATGGACTGGATGGAGCAGGAGCAGGAGCGGGGCATAACCATCACCAGCGCCGCCACCACCTGCCACTGGCGGGACCACCGCATAAACATCATCGACACCCCGGGTCATGTGGACTTCACCGTGGAGGTGGAGCGCTCTCTGCGCGTGCTGGACGGCTCTGTGACCGTGCTGTGTGCCAAGGGGGGCGTGGAGCCCCAGACGGAGACCGTGTGGCGTCAGGCGGACAACTACAACGTCCCCCGGCTGATCTACGTCAACAAGATGGACATCACCGGCGCGGATTTCTTCAACGTTGTGGATATGGTTCGGGAGCGGCTGAAGTGCAACGCCGTGCCCATCCAGCTGCCCATCGGGCGTGAGGCGGACTTCCGCGGTATCATCGACCTGGTGGAGATGAAGGCCGACGTGTACTATGACGACCTGGGCAAGGACATGAAAGTGGAGGAGATCCCCGCCGATATGCTGGACCAGGCCAGGGCGTACCGTGAAAAGCTGATCGACGCCGCTTCGGATTTCTCCGACGACATCGCCATGCTCTATCTGGAGGGGGAGGAGATCCCCGCCGATATGATCCGCGCGGCCTTGCGGCAGGGCACCATCAGCGGCAAGCTGGTGTGCGTCACCTGCGGTACCAGCTACCGCAACAAGGGCGTGCAGAAGCTGCTGGACGCCATCGTGGACTTTCTGCCGTCGCCGCTGGACGTGCCCCCGGTGAAGGGGACCGACCCCAGGACGGATAAGGAAGTGGAGCGGCCCAGTTCTGACGACGCGCCCTTCTCCGCTCTGGCGTTCAAGATCATGACCGACCCCTATGTGGGCAAGCTGACCTTCGCCCGTGTCTATTCCGGCACGGCCACCGCCGGCTCCACGGTCATGAACTCCACCAAGGGCAAGCGGGAGCGGCTGGCGCGGATGCTCCTTATGCACGCCAACCACCGCCAGGACCTGGACACCATCTATTCCGGCGACATCGTGGCGCTGGTCGGTCTGAAAAACACCACCACGGGCGACACTTTAAGCGACGACAAGCACCAGATCGTGCTGGAGAGCATGGAATTCCCCGAGCCGGTGATCCGGGTGGCCATCGAGCCCAAGACCAAGGCCGGCGAGGAAAAGATGACCATCGCTCTCGCCAAGCTGGCGGAGGAGGACCCCACCTTTAAGGCATACACCGATGAGGAGACGGGCCAGACCATCATCGCCGGTATGGGCGAGCTGCACCTGGAGATCATCGTGGATAGGCTGCTGCGCGAATTTCGCGTGGAGGCCAACGTGGGCAAGCCCCAGGTCTCCTACAAGGAGACCATCACCCGCCCGGCGACGGTGGACGTGCGTTACGCCCGCCAGACCGGCGGCAAGGGCCAGTTCGCCCAGGTGAAGCTGATGATCGAACCCAACGAGTCCGGCAAGGGCTACGAGTTCATCAACGCCGTCACCGGCGGCGCGATCCCCAAGGAGTATATCCCCGCCGTGGATGCGGGTATCCAGGGCGCCATGCTTGGCGGTGTGGTGGCCGGCTACCCGATGGTGGACGTGAAGGCCACGGTGCTGGACGGCCAGTTCCACGAGGTGGACTCCTCGGAGATGGCCTTCAAGATCTGCGGCAGCATGGCGTTCAAGGAGGCCTGCGAGAAGGCCGGTCCCACGCTGCTGGAGCCCATCATGAAGGTGGTCGTCACGACCCCGGAGGAGTATATGGGCGACGTGATCGGCGACATCAACTCCCGCCGTGGCCAGGTGATCGGCCAGGAATTCCGCAATGGCGCCGTGATCATCGAGTGCAGCGTGCCGCTGTCGAGCATGTTCGGCTACGCCACGGACCTGCGCAGCAGGACCCAGGGCCGGGCCAACTACTCCATGGAGCCCAGCCACTATATCGAGCTGCCCCAGAGCCTGCGGGAGAAGCTCGTGGGCGCCAGGCACAAACTGTAAGGAAAACAGTTGCAAAATATCACCATATCATGTATAATCCCATCAGTATGCAGAATATTTAATTTTTTCTACTTTTTAGGAGGACAATGCAATGGCAAAGCAAATGTTCAACCGCACTAAGCCCCATGTGAACATCGGCACCATCGGTCATATCGACCACGGCAAGACCACCCTGACGGCGGCCATCACCAAGGTCCTGAACATGGCCGACCCCACCGCTGCCGAATATACCGCTTACGATCAGATCGACAAGGCCCCCGAAGAGAAGGCTCGCGGCATCACGATCAACACCGCCCACGTCGAGTATCAGACCGCTACCCGCCACTATGCCCACGTCGACTGCCCGGGCCACGCCGACTATATCAAGAACATGATCACCGGCGCCGCGCAGATGGACGGCGCTATCCTGGTCATCGCCGCCTCCGACGGCCCCATGGCTCAGACCCGTGAGCACCTGCTGCTGGCCCGCCAGGTGAACGTGCCCTACGTTCTGGTGTTCCTGAACAAGTGCGACCAGGTGGACGACCCCGAGCTGCTGGAGCTGGTGGAGATGGAAGTGCGCGAGCTGCTCAACGAGTACGGCTTCCCCGGCGACGACACCCCCATCATCAAGGGCTCCGCTCTGGAGTGCCTGGTGAGCACCGAGACCGATCCTCACGCCCCCGTGTACAACTGCATTTGGGAGCTGATGGACGCCGTCGATACTTGGGTCAAGACCCCCGAGCGTGCTTCCGACAAGCCCTTCCTTATGCCCATCGAGGACGTGTTCACCATCTCCGGCCGTGGCACCGTGGTCACCGGCCGTGTGGAGCGTGGCACCGTTAAGGTCGGCGACAAGGTGGAGATCGTCGGTATCCGTGACACCCAGGAGACCGTCGTGACCGGCACCGAGATGTTCCACAAGACCCTCGAGTACGCCGAGGCCGGCGACAACGTGGGCTGCCTGCTGCGCGGTATCGACAAGAAGGCCGTCGTCCGTGGTCAGGTGCTGGCTGCTCCCAAGAGCATCCATCCCCACACCAAGTTCAAGGGCCAGGTCTACGTCCTCAGCAAGGAAGAGGGCGGCCGTCACACCCCGTTCTTCAACAACTATCGTCCCCAGTTCTATTTCCGTACCACCGACGTGACCGGCGTCATCTCCCTGCCCGAGGGCGTTGAGATGTGCATGCCCGGCGACAACGTGGACATGAACGTGGAACTGATCACCCCGATCGCCATCGAGGTCGGCCTGCGTTTCGCTATCCGTGAGGGTGGCCGTACCGTGGGCTCCGGCGTCGTCATCGAGGTCGAGGAGTAATTTGAAGCGTAAAAACTCCCGCAGCGTCTGCTGCGGGAGTTTTGCGCTTTCTTTTTTCTGCGCGGCTGCCTCATTTCAGACCGATCATGAACCCGTTCAGATTGGTGGAGTGTACGTCGCCGCCGATGATCTGGTTTTTGTAAACATACAGGTCCGCGATGACGTTTTGCTCCTTGTCCGGGTAATTGACCACCGTGTAGGTGTACAGCGTGCAGTTGCGCCCGGCGAATTTGGTGAGGTCGTACCCCTGCTGGCGCTGGAGCTGGTTGTACTGCTCATAAACGGCGGTGAAGTGGTCCGGGATGAGGATCTGCTGGGCCTTCTCGGAGCCGGCGTCCGCCTGCCAGCCCAATTCAGCCAGAAAGGCGACGCGCTTTTCCGTGGTGGAGGCCGTGTCCCTGGCCAGGAGCTTCACGCCGCCTACCGAAGTGCCGGTTATGAGCAGCACGGCGATGAACGCCAGCACGCAAAGGACGATGCAGAAGGTCTTTGTCTTTGGTGTGATCCATCTTTTCATGGTACATTGTATTCACGTTCGGGAGGGCATATGTATGAAGCTGGAACGGCTTGACAAGATCCTGGCCGGTTCCGGCCGGTTCACCCGGTCACAGGCCCGGTCCGCTATCCTCTCCGGGACCGTCACGGTGGACGGCCGGCCTGTCCGCCGCCCGGAGGCGAAGGTGAGCCGGACAGCGGATATCGCCGCCGGGGGCGAGAGCGTGGACGGGGCGGAATTCGTGTACTATATGATGAACAAGCCGGCGGGGACTATCTGCGCCGTCGAGGACGGTGCTTACCCGGCGGTGACGGGCCTGCTGCCCCGGCACCTGCAAGCCCGGGGACTGTTCCCCGTGGGACGGCTGGACGCGGACGTGACGGGCCTGCTGCTGCTGACGGACGACGGCGCCTTCGCCCACCGGGTCACCGCGCCCCGGTCGGAGATACGGAAGGTATACGAGGTACAAGCGGACGGCCCCCTGGGACCGGAGGACGCCGCCCGGCTGGCCGCCGGGGTCACTATGCCGGACGGGACGGCCTACCGCCCGGCAAAGCTCGACGTCGACGGGGAGGACCCCAGCCGGTGCCTGGTGACGGTCACGGAGGGGAAATATCACGAGGTAAAAAACCTGATAGTCGCCTGCGGACGGCGCGTCACGGCCATGCGCCGGCTGTCCGTCGGAGCGCTGAAACTGGACGGGACGCTCGCCCCGGGCGCCATCCGACGGCTGACAGAGGAAGAAATTTCCAGTTGCTTTTATAATTTTATCTAATTTGCGTTCCAGTTTTTGTGCAAATTGGGAATCATTCTGAAAATCGATGAAAAAGTTCACAATTTTATGGGCTGTTTCTATTGCAAAATGACAGCGAATGATTTACAATATCCATATTGTATATTGTGGGGGTAAGGACATATGTCGAGCCGAATTTTCCAAAGCGTTATCCTGCAGATGAAGGACGCCAGCAAGCGCTGCTTTGGCGTAGTGGACGAGCAGGGGAATGTGATCGCCAGCAGCGATCTTTCGCTGATGGGCTTTTCCATCGGTGAGATCCACCTTGCGGCCCAGGAAGCGGGAACGGAACTGTTTATCGCGGCGGGGCGGACCTGCCGGGTGATCGGCGCCGGTGGCAGAGGGACGTATATCGCTTTCGTGGACGGCCAGGACGAGACGGCCCGGAGCATATGCATTCTTGTGTCGGTCGCGCTGGCCGAGGCCAAGAGCAGCTATGACGACAAGCATGATACCACGACCTTCGTGAAGAACATCATCTCCGACAACATCCTGCCGGGGGACGTGTACGTCCGGGCCAAGGAGTTGGGCTTCAACGCGGAGATGCCCCGGGGCGTGTTCGTGGTCCGGCAGAACGCCGGCGCGGAGATGGCGGTCCTGGAGTATCTGCAGAACCTTTTCCCCGCCCGGGACAAGGACTTTGTCCTGTCCATGAGCGAGACGGACGTGGTGGTGATCCGGGAGCTCCAGCCGGGCTTTGACGCAGTGGAGCTGGAGCACACGGCCCAGCAGATCCAGCACAGCCTGGAGCAGGACATGGGCATCCACTCTGTGGTGGGTATCGGCTCTCCGGTGCTACACCTGCGGGAGCTTGCGGACCGGTACAAGGAGGCCCAGACCGCCATCGAGGTGGGCAAGGTCTTTGAGAACGACCAGACGGTCATCAGTTATGAGAGCCTGGGTATCGGGCGTATCATTTACCAGCTGCCCACGACCCTGTGCGAGATGTTCCTGGCGGAGGTGTTCAAAAAGAGCCCCATCGAGAGCCTTGACCAGGAGACTCTGTACACCATCAACAAATTCTTCGAGAACAACCTGAACGTGTCGGAGACCAGCCGGAAGCTGTTCGTACACCGCAACACACTGGTGTACCGGCTTGAGAAGATCAAAAAGCTCACCGGTCTGGACCTGCGGGAGTTCGACCACGCCATCGTGTTTAAAGTGGCGCTGATGGTCAAGCAGTATCTGGACTCCCAGAATACCCGGTATTGATCCCTACGGAGGCCCTGTTTTATGGTCCTGTTTGAAAACGTATCCATGACCTATCCCGGCGGGGATTTCCCCGCCATAGACGATATGTCCTTTTCCATCGACGACGGGGAATTCGTCTTTCTCGTCGGCCCGTCCGGGAGCGGCAAGACGTCCATCATCAAGCTGATCACCGGGGAGGTGCCGGCGGACAGCGGCGTGCTGAACGTGAACGGCTTCGACCTTCGCCACATCCGGCGGCGGAAGCTGCCGCTCATGCGCCGGACCGTGGGCGTCATCTTCCAGGATTTCCGGCTCATAGAGGACAAGACCATCTACGACAACGTGGCCTTTGCCATGCATGTGGTGGGCGCGTCCAACCGGGACATCCGGGAGCGGGTGCCCTATGTGCTGGAGCTGGTGGGTCTGGAGGACTGCGGGGACCGCTATCCCCGGGAGGTCTCCGGCGGCGAGCAGCAGCGGGTGGCCGTGGCCCGGGCCATCGTGAACAGCCCCCGGCTTCTGATCGCGGACGAGCCCACCGGCAACCTGGACCCGGCCCGGAGCCTGGAACTGATGCTGCTCATGGAGCGTATCAACGACAACGAGATGGGAACGACCGTTCTTGTGGTGACCCACGAGAAGGAGCTTGTCAACTCCTTCTCCAAGCGCGTCATCGCCATCGACGAGGGGCAGGTCGTCTCCGACGGAATGGACGGGTATTACAGCTATGAGATCCATTAAGATAGGCTACCTCATCAAAGAGGGATTCAAGAGCATAGGCACCCACGGCTTCATGTCCTTCGCCTCGGTGACCATCGTGGTGGCGTGTCTGGTCATCATGGGCAGTTTCACCCTGATCGGCGTGAACGTGGGCGGGATCCTGGACGAGGTGGAGAGCCAGATCGAGGTAGTGGCCTATGTGGAGGAGACCTTCACAGACGAGGAGGCCCGCGCTCTCCAGTCGGAGATCGAATATCTGGACAACGTGAAGAGCTGTCAGTTCGTGCCACGTCAGCAGGCCATGGAGGAGTACGCGGCCCAGTTTCAGGACCAGAGCCTGTTCCAGGATGTGGACGCGGGCGTTCTCCGGGACCGGTACGTCATCTATTTTGAGGACATCTCCCTGATGAACGAGACCCTGGATCAATTGGGCAAGATCATCGGCATTGCGGACATCAGCGCCCACACGGAGGTGGCGGACGCGCTGGTGAACGTGCGCAACGTGGTCAGCGCCGTGAGCGTTATCCTGATCGTGGTGCTGGTGCTGGTGTGCGTGTTCATCATGTCCAATACCGTGAAGCTGGCCACGCTGAGCCGCCGGGACGAGATCGCCATCATGAAGATGGTGGGCGCGTCCAACGGCTTCATCCGCTTCCCCTTTGTGGTGGAGGGACTGGTGCTGGGCGCGCTGGGCGGTTTTCTGGCGTTTGTGCTCCAGTGGGGCATTTACGACGTGGTGGCCAACCGGATCATGACCGGCATGCTGGGCAGGCTCATCAACGTGATCCCCTTCGCCTCCGTCAGCGGTCTGGTCCTGGCGATATTTTTGGGCGTGGGCCTGGTGGTGGGCGTGTTCGGAAGCTCCATCGCCATTCGGAATTATCTGGAGGTCTGAGCGCCGTCATTCGCGCCCATGGGCGCATACTCTGCGAGGCAGGAATCTATGAAAAAACGTAAGCTTTTCATACAGGCCGTGTGTATCGTTCTGGCGGTACTGATACTGCTGTCCATCAGCTTGATGGTGATCGCGCCGTCGGCTTTGGCGGCGTCCAGCGACGATATCCAGAGCGAGATCGACAGCCTGAACAGCCGGAAGGACGAGATCCAGAGCCGGATGGACGACATCCAGGCGGAGATCGACAGCCTGGACTATGAAAAGGCCAATACCCTGGAGAAGAAGGCGTATCTTGACCAGCGCAACCAGCTGGCCCAGGAGGAGCTGGACGTCATCCAGGAGCAGATAACCATCATCGACAATCTGATCGCCAATATGCAGGCGGACCTGGCCGAGGCCCGCGAGGAGGAGCTGACCCAGCGCCAGCGGTTCCTGACCCGGCTCCGGGCCATGGAGGAAAAGACCGACGCCGGTTATATGGACGTGCTATTCAGCGCCGGCAGTCTGGCGGACCTTCTGACCCGGATGGACATGGTCAGCGAGGTCATGGGCTATGACGAGCGGCTGGAGCGGGAGTACGCCGCCGCCCGGGAGCGGGTGGAGACGCTGGAGTCCCGGGCGGAGACCATGTTCGCGGAGAACGAGGCCCGCCGGCAGGAGCTGGAGACAAAGCGGGCCCAGCTGCAAACGGACATCGACGCCGCCTGCGCGCTCATCGCCCAGATGGACCAGGATACCGACGACTATCAGGCCGTTCTGGAGCAGGAGGCAAAGACCCAGGCCCAGGTGGAGGCGCTGATCGTCCAGAAGGAGGAGGAATTCCAGGCGGCCCGCGCCCGGGAAGAGGCCGAGCGTCTGGCGGCGCTGGCGGCCCAGCGGGCGGCGGAACAGGCCGCGGCGCAGGCGGCCGCAGCCCAGGCCGCCGAGGACGGCGTGGAGGTGCCTCCCTCTGAGGACGGCGCCGGAACGGGCGAAGGAGAAGGCGCCGGCGGGGCGGAGGAGGACACCTCCGACGCGCAGGCCACGGGGACCTGGATGATGTGGCCCTGCGGCGCCCGGAGCATCAACTCCCAGTACGGCATGCGCACCAACCCGGTGACGGGCATCTATCAGCTGCACGCCGGGTGCGACATCGGCGCGGGATATGGGGCCAATATCTGGGCGGCGGCCAGCGGCACGGTCATCCAGGCCGGCTGGAACGGCGGCTATGGCAACTGCGTGATGGTCAACCACGGCAATGGATATACTACCCTTTATGGGCATATGTCCTCCATCGCCGTGTCCAGCGGCCAGAGCGTGAGCCAGGGCCAGGTGCTGGGCTATGTGGGTTCCACCGGCAATTCCACGGGACCCCATCTGCACTTTGAGGTGCGTCTGAGCGCCACCGGCGCGTCCACGAACCCGCTGGGCTACGGTTACTATTGACAGTCGATCAACCTGCACCGGGCGACTATCTGTCGCCCGGTTTTTCTAGGGGGAAGCACAGATATGGCATCCAAGGGAAGGCGTCCCGGCAAGGGGGCGCTGTACGCTATGTCGGGCGCGCTGGCCGCGTTTGCGATCATCATTTTGGGCTTTGGCGGGGTAAAGGGCTTTGCCCGGGCCGCCAAGTATGCCGCCGTCATGCGTATCATCCGCAGCCAGTTCGTAGGGGACTACGATCTTGACGCGGCCACGGACGCGGCGCTGACCGCGGCGGTGGACAGCATAGACGACGACTGGAGCTACTACATGGACGCGGACAGCTACGACGCCTATCAGGACTATTCCGCCAATCTCTATCAGGGTATCGGCGTCACCATCAGTCAGGACGGGGAGACTGGCGGCTTTGCCATCGTGACCACCGACCGGGACGGCCCGGCGGACCGGGCGGGTCTGGCCGTGGGGGACGTCATTCTGGCGGTGGACGGCATTTCTGTGCGCGGCAAGGCCGCGGAGGACCTGCGGGCGCTGATACAGGCCGATTACGGGAAGGACGCCCTCATCACGGTGCGGCGCGCCGATGGGACCGAGGAGGACGTGGCCGTATCCTGCGAGGCGGTCTATTCCAACCCTGTGTCCTACCAGCTGCTGGACGGCCGCGTGGGGTATGTGCGGATCGCCAACTTCCGCCAGGGGGCGGGGGAGGAGTCCGTGGCCGCGGTGGAGGCCCTGCTGGAGCAGGGGGCGGACGGGTTCGTGTTCGACGTGCGCAGCAATCCCGGCGGGCAGGTGTCGGAGATGGTGACGATCCTGGACCGGCTGCTGCCGGAGGGGGACCTGTTCATCCGGGCGGACAAGCGGGGCCGCGAGGTCGTGGAGAGGTCCGACGAGACGTGCGTCGAGCTTCCCATGGCCGTAGTGGTGAACGCCGACAGCTACAGCGCGGCGGAGTTTTTTGCCGCGGCGCTGCGGGACTATGACTGGGCGAAGATCGCCGGCCAGCCCACCACGGGCAAGGCCCGCAGCCAGGTGACGTACTCTCTGTGGGACGGCAGCGCGGTGCATATCTCAAAGTACAGCTATCTGACCCCCGACCGTATCGACCTGTACGACGAGGGGGGTCTGGAGCCGGACAGTACGGCGGAGCTTTCGGAGGAGGAGACGGTCCGGTATCAGACCGGCTGGCTGGCCCCGGAGGACGACCCCCAGGTACAGGCGGCCATAGAGCTTCTGGATGACCCGGAATGTTAACATTATATATTACTGTTGACATTTTTTGCGGAATCGTTTATCCTTGGGGGAAAGAAGCGACAAGGAGGCTACTCGCATGTACAGCGCCATTCTCCGCAGCTCGGCAACGGTGCCGGTCCTGGACCAGTTGCGGATCGACATCCTGATGGGTCGCTATAAGCACAATGGAAAGATCACGGAACTCCGTCTGGCGGACCATTATGGCGTCAGCCGCGCGACCATTCGGGGCGTGCTGCCCGTACTGGAGGCCGAAGGGCTGATCAAGACCATGGACAACGGGACCAAGTGTGTGGTGCCGATGACGCTGAAGGATGTGAACAACCTCTATGATATGCGCGAATACGTCGAGGTGAACGCCGTTCGGCGCATACTGGTCATGGACAGCTTTGACCAGAGCCATCTGCTCCGGGCGCTGGGTCTGCTGGTGGAGAGCCTTGGCAGCGACGACCTGCGCAGCGTGCTCCGGGCGGACATGAATTTCCACGCGGCCATGGTGGACTTGTGCGGCAACCGGATCTATTCGCAGATCTACTCGGTATTTAAGGGTTTGGAGATCGCCTTTTTCGAGTTGAACGTGGAACTGCATCCGGAGTACAAGGCCCGCTTTCTGTCGGAATTGACCGCGCTACATACGGAGATGACCCTGTCCCTGGTGTCGAAGAAGGGGGATGCCGTGGACCTGTTCGAGCGGCATATTGAGGAGGGGCGGGACATCTCCCTGCAGGTGATGCGCCGGGTGCAGGATGGTGAACTGATGGCGCCGCCCATCGTCTGAGTCCTGTCAGGGAAAAGATCATATTGACCGCCGCCGGGGGCGGCAGTCTGTCATGGGCTGCCACCTCCGGCGTTTTCTATCTTTTTCATCCCATACTGGTCAAAAGATGGCAGTTCAACAGAACAGAATTTAAGCAATATGCACAATTGGTTCGATGTGATTTTGGTCACTCAGTATTGTAGACAATACTATAAAATTGTTGACAATTTTAAAAAATGGCGGTAAAATTGTCGCAGATAATAAAACGCGTACCGGACGCGACATTAAACAGAATGGATGTGATCGTATGAACCCGATACAGGACAAAGCAAATGATCTGCGCCGGCGGATGGCGGAGGGTGATTTATTGGTAGGCGCTCATGTGTTTTATAACGATGCGGCGATCACCGAGACCTTCGGTTATATCGGTTTTGACTATGTGTGGATCGACGGTGAACACTGCGCCTTTGACAAGCAGGCGCTCCTGTCCCATGTGGTGGGGGCCTATGCGGGAGGGACTGCGTCTTTCGTCCGTGTGGAGTGGAACGACCCGGCCCTCATCAAGCCGGTTCTGGAGATGGGCGTGGACGGGCTAATCGTACCTATGGTATGCACGGCTGAGCAGGCCCGGGCAGCCGTGGCGGCCTGCACCTATCCCCCCGGCGGTATCCGCAGTTTCGGACCCCGTCGGGCCAACCAATACGGGGTGCTGTCCAACGAGGAGTATCTGAAAAATGTCCACCGCTCCTTTTTGCGCCTGCTGCAGATCGAACACCGGCAGGCGGTGGAGAATCTGGAGGAGATACTCACTGTTCCCGGTATCGACGCCCTGATCGTGGGTCCCAATGATCTTTCGGCGTCCTGCGGGCATCTTGGCGATACGGAACTGCCGGAGATGACGGCCATGTACGACTACATCGCGGCCTGCTGCCAGCGGGCGAACATGCCCTTCGGCGTCTCCCTCGGGCCGGGGGACAGGCAAGTCATCGACCGGTGGATAAGCCGGGGGGTGTCCATGATCAGCTGTGTGGACGATATCAGCGCGGTAAACCAGGCCGGCCGGGATATGCTGGGCTATCTGCGGCCCCAGACCGAGGAATCCGCCGGAACGCGTGAAAAAGCCCGTGCGATAAAAAGCGCATAACCATTCGACCTGGAAAAGGAGGGCAGAATATGGAGTGAGACAGCAGACGGTGTACACAGGGTAAACGGAAGATTTCAAAAAAAGGGAGGTAAAACAGATGGAAACTTATTTTGAGAAGGCTAAAGAGATACCGGTCCGCGGACATTACGATGTGATTGTCGCGGGAGGCGGCACGGCTGGCTTCGCCGCTGCCATTGCGGCGGCCAGAAGGGGGTCAAAAACACTTGTCGTTGAACGTATGGCTTGTCTTGGCGGTCAGATAACAGCGGGTATCATGGGGATAATCTGCGATATCAACGACCAGGAAAAGATCATCATCAAGGGTATTCCTCTGGAGTTCGTCAACGATCTGTGGGACAGAGGCGGAATAAACAAGCGTGACAAGGAAAACAAACCGGTCAACGAACGGGATTTCACGAAAGCGGAATTCATCAACTACGATCCTGAGATCGCCAAAGGATTGGTCAACGACTATATCCTCAGAGAAAAAAATCTCACCGTTTTACTTGAGACATGGGTGGCAGACGCCATTATGGACGGCGACAAAGTCGTTGGCATCGTTGTTGAAAACAAGAGTGGACGAAGCGCATACTATGGCAAATGCATAATCGACGCCACAGCCGACGCTGATGTGTGTGCGTTCGCGGGCGCGGAGTTTATGCCCTTTTCTCCCGAGGAAGTCCATCCTGTCTCGCTTATCGCTCAAATCGGCGGAATCGATAAAGAGGCCTTTTTCGATTTCTATAATGAGCATCCGGAGTGGCGGGATACCTTCCCCACCGACACCGCGTGGGAGCCGGGCGTTTTCCATAAGCTTGGGATCGACAATGAGGTAGAGGGCGTTGAGCTTCCGCCGGAACTTGAATATCTGCGCCATTGGTGCATCATTATTCACGACAGCCCTGTGGAAAATGTGATGCACCTGAACATGACCGGCGAAGCGCAGGTGGACGGTACCAATGCCGAGGAGATATCGAAATCCATTATTACGTCGAGAAAAAGGATCAGCGAATGTCTTGAGGTCATGAAGAAAGTCGTTCCCGGATGGGAAAACGGCTATGTCTACGCGACGGCCTCCATGCTGGGCGTCAGAGAATCCCGGCAGATCGTTGGCGAATACACCATCACGGAGGATGATATCTTTGGCTATCACAGATTTGCTGACGCGCTCTGCTCGATAAGCGGCGGTATAGGTGTCCATACCAGCGATGGCCAGTGGGTGGATATGAGTGCGCCTCCTTCCGGAACTTCCTATGATATACCGCTCAGATCCATGCTGCCTGTTAAGATCAACGGACTTATCGTCGCCGGCCGCTGCCTCTCCGCTAATCATGTGGCGATGGGAACTGTAAGAACGATCGGCCCGTGTCTCGCCATGGGACAGGGCGCGGCGATCGCCGCCTCCCTGGCCATTGAACTGGGCGTCGAACCGAGAGATATCCCCTCTGATAAGCTGCAGAAAGCCCTGATAGAGCAGGGTGTCAATCTGGAAGGGATCAATTAACGCTGTTTCTGTTACAGAAAAAGCGTTCCCAGCCCGGAATGACTTGCTTTTCAGGCGTTATTTGGACTCTGTAACCGTGGGGAAATTATTAAATCACAATATGAATAAGGAGGCAATTATGAATCACTTCATGAAGCGCTTGCTCGTCCTCGCACTTGCATTGACGATGGTTTTCTCTCTGTGTGCCTTTGCCGGCGCAAGTACCTCTGCTGAAGATGAAGACGCCGGCGAGGTCTATGCCGCCCGCATCACGACCACGAACAATGAGGAGGCCTTTTTGGGGCAGGCTGTAAAATACCTGTTTGATCTGATCGAGGAAAAGACGGACGGTAGGATCCAGCCCGAATACTACTTCAGCGGCGTGCTTGGAGAAAAGCAGGCCAATATGGAGGGTATGCGCACGCATACCATTACGGCCGGCGCGGTCAGCGAGACCGATCTGGCGATATATTCTCCCGGCTGGTCTGTTTTCTCCCTGCCCTATGTTTTCGAGGGGAGCCTGGAAACAGAACTGGCCTGCTATCAGGACGAGGAGTTTTTTGAGTTCCTTGATTCTACGCTGGAGCAATCCGGTCTGAAGCTTATGGTGTTTTTCACCGCGGGTTTCAGAAATCCTCTGAACAGCGTTCGCCCGATCCATACCCCCGAGGATGCCAAGGGTATCCGCCTCCGGGTCGTTCAAAATGAGTATCTGGCAAAAACCTATGAGGCGATGGGATTCACGCCTGTTTCCCTTGGCTGGAGCGAGGTCTATTCCGCCATGCAGCAGGGTGTGGTGGACGGAGCGGAAAACAGCGCCGCGCTTTTGCTGGATAACCAGCTGACAGACTTTGGCAAGTATTATTCCGTGATCAACGCTCTCATCGGCAGCGAGGCCATAGTGATGGATCGCAAGTTCTACGATGACCTCCCCGACGATCTTCAGGCCGCGGTGGACGAGGCGTGCAAAGAGGCCATGGCCAAGGAATGGAGCGAATTTGCCGAATATGATGCCTCTGCTCAGGAGACAATGATTGAAAAGGGCGTGGAAGTCACCGAACTCACCGAAGACGAGATCAATGTCTTTATCGACAGCATTTCCAGTCTGAAGGAGACCATGTTCAGTGAGGTCCCGGAGACCGAAGAATTCTACAACCAGATCCAGGAGACGATCGAACGGGTAAAATGAGTTGAAGGTAAGCCGTACTGGTCAACTCATCATAATGAGTTGACCAGTATCGTAACTGTACATAAAGGGGATACAGCTATGGAAAAACTGACGAATATTCGGCAATGCAAGGCACTCAGGCTATTTTATAAGATTGAAAATACTGTGGCAGTTACGTCGGCAGTGATGATCATCCTTCTTGAACTGTATATCGTGTTTGCGCGGAGTATTTTTCATAAGAGCGCGCTCTGGATGGATGAGTTTATAACCTTTTTGATCGTGCTGCTCGCCATGCTGGGAATGTCCATCGGCGTTAAGGAAAACTTACACAGCGCCCTGGAAAGCTTTGTTTGCAGATTGCCCAGATCCATACAGAAAGTCGTTTACATTTTTGACCGGGCGGTAGTCGGCGCGTTTTTGGGTATTGCTACCTGGGGCGGATTTCGTTGGCTGGCGTCTGTAAAAGGGCAGAAAATGATCATTCTGCCATGGCCGATAAGCATTATGTACAGCTTTGTCGTTTTTGGATGCCTTCTGGCGTTTATTGAAAACATTCTTAGTACCATTGAGGCTGTCGCGCAGAAGGAATGCCGTTTTATCACCATGGAAGAACAGATGGAGCGTGAAACGGAGTTTACCCAGAGCGTTTGACCGGCGCCTGTGCGGCACGAACCGACAAGGCGCAGTCATAAGTTGCTGAAGCCGGTCCATTTCCAGAAAAGAGGTGGAGTATGTCTATTCTAATTTTGGTAGCAGTACTGTTTGCATTGATCGTTCTGGGCGTTCCGATCGCCTGGGCGCTTGGGATATCCGGTACGGTAGGACTTTTTATTCTTGGCGGAGATCCATTTACCATTGTTCCTCAATCAATATACAGCGGCGTATCATATTTCCCGTTGATGGCGATACCGTTTTTCTTTTTTGCCGGAGAGTTGATGAATAAAGGCGGTATCACCAAAAGACTTATTGATCTGTCCTCGCTTCTTGTTGGGCGCGTTGCCGGGTCTCTTGCCTATGTCAATGTTGTTTGCAGCATGTTTTTGGGCGGTATTACAGGGTCTTCGGTGGCCGACGTTTCCTCAGAGGGCGCCTGGATCATTCCGGCCATGAAAGAACAGGGGTATTCGTCTGAAGAAGCGGTCGCCGTTACGGTCACGTCCTCCATCATGGGACCCATTATTCCCCCCAGCATCATTATGGTGATATATGGGAGCAACATGAATGTCTCTGTGGGCGCTCTTTTTATGGGAGGTATCATTCCGGGAATACTGGTCGCGGCCTCTCTGGCCCTGGTGGTTTTCCTCCGCAACAAAAAATACGGATTTCCCAGAAGGACCGAAAAGTATACGCCCGCGCAAGTGCGAAGCATACTGATCAACGCGATCATCCCCCTGGGAATGCCAATCATCATTATGGGGGGTATTCTGGGCGGGATATTTACGGCCACCGAAGCGGGCGCCATTGCGTGCTTATACGCGGTCATAGCCTCCTGCTTCATCATGAGGACGGTTAAGTTGTCCGAACTGCCCCATATGCTGCTCAATACTGTAAAACTCACAGGTACCGTTCTGATCATACTCGGATGTTCCAAGACACTGAGCTGGACGCTCACTCTTTTGCGGGTACAAGACGGACTGGCTGCCTTTATTACATCGCATATCAACAGCGGCGTAGCGTTTCTGCTTATCGTCAATCTGCTGTATCTCTTTCTGGGCTGTTTTATGGACCCTGCCGCTGCGCTGCTGATGTTTGGACCTATCCTGGCTCCGATAGCCTCCAGGTATGGTATCAATCCCATCCATTTTGGCCTGATCTCGTGCATCAATCTTACGATTGGAAATGCGACGCCGCCCTTGGGCCAGAGTCTGTTTGTCGGATGCAAAATCGGTAAAGTATCTGTCGGCAGAGAGGCCAGAGCGATTTTGCCCTATTTGTTTGGACTGGTCATAGTTCTGTTTATTACTACTTATATCCCGGAAATTTCGCTTTTCCTGCCGCGTTTGGCGGGGCTGGCCGGCTGATCCGCTCTCCGTTGCGCTGTAAACAAGCGGTTTATGGCGGATAATGAGCCGGACCGATTCGTCATCGGGGCTGCCCGGAGATTCACAAACAGCAAAGTGCAGACTGAGATCGCTTTCGGGCGGTCTCAGTCTGTGAGTTTTACGCAGGCTTTTTCCCTGTTCGCTGTCTTTTTCTGCGCCTTATTGAAATTCCTGCGGAGTACAGGCGGCCATAGAGCTTCTGGGCGCTTGACAGGCGGGGCCCGGATCACTATAATATTCGCGGACTTACAAATCTTGAGGGAGGCAATACGATGGCGGAGACAAAGTACAAGATGAGCCGTGAGCGGTACGAGGAGATCCAGAAGGAGCTGGATTATCTTCAGACCGTCCGCGAGAAGGAGGTTTCCGAACTCATCAAGGAGGCCAGGAGCTACGGCGACCTTTCGGAGAACAGCGAGTATGACGAGGCCAAGACCGAGCAGGGCAAGCTGTATTCCAAGATCGCGGAGATGAAAAATCTGCTGGAGAACGCGGAGATCGTGGAGCACACCCACCGGGCCGGCGTCGTGGGTATCGGCAGCCGGGTCACGGTGATGGACCTGGAGATGAACGAGCAGCTGGAGTACCAGATCGTGGGCAGCCAGGAGGCCAACCCCATGACCGGGCGTATCTCCGACGACTCTCCCTTCGGCAAGGGGCTGATCGGCCACAGGATCGGCGAGACCGTCACCGTGGAAGCGCCCGCCGGGGAACTGAGATTCGAGATACTGAACGTCACATTCTGATCTTATACACAGGAAGGAATATAGCTATGAGCCAATATGCGCCGGGGTACCGGACGGAGCCGGAGGGCCTGTCCGACGAAATGCGCGTGCGCCGGGAGAAGCTTTTCAAGCTCCAGGACGCCGGGCACAACCCGTATCATATCACCAAATTCGACCGCACCCACTTCTCATCCGACATCGTGAAGGATTTCGACGCCCTGGAGGAGAAGGACGTGCGGGTAGCCGGGCGCGTTATGGCCAAACGGGTGCAGGGCAAGGCGGGCTTCATGGACCTACAGGATGACCGGGGCCGTATCCAGCTTTATGTGAGCGTGAACGATCTGGGGCCGGAGGGTCTGGCGGCGGTCAAGACCTGGGACGTGGGCGACATCGTGGGGGCGGAGGGCTTCGTGTTCAAGACCCGCACGGAGGCCGTCTCCGTCCATGTGAAGGACATACGGCTCCTCGCCAAGAGCCTGCGGCCCCTGCCGGAGAAATTCCACGGTCTGACTGACACGGACCAGCGCTACCGCCGCCGGTATCTTGACCTGATCACCAACGGGGAGTCCCGCCGGGTGTTCGAGCTGCGGACCAGGTTTATCAGCCATATACGCCAGTATCTGGACCAGCGGGGGTATCTGGAGGTGGAGACCCCGGTGCTGGGCACCATCCAGGGCGGCGCCACGGCCCGGCCCTTCGTCACCCACCACAACACCCTGGACCTGGATATGTACATGCGTATCGCCACAGAGCTGAACCTGAAGCGGCTCATCGTGGGCGGCATGGAGCGGGTCTATGAGATCGGGCGGATCTTCCGCAACGAGGGCATGGACACCAAGCACAACCCGGAGTTCACCACGCTGGAGATGTATGAGAGCTACGCCAACTTTGAGACCATGATGGACTATGTGGAGGGGATGCTCTCCTCCGCCGCCATGAAGCTGCGGGGCACCTACCATCTCACCTGGGGCGGTAATGAGATCGACATGTCCCCCGGCTGGCGGCGCATGACCATGATCGACGCGGTGAAGGAATATGCGGGCGTGGACTTCGGCGCCATATCCGGCGACAACGAGGCCGCGGCCGCAGCCAGGGCCGCCGGGGTGGATATGGACGGGAAGGAGCCCACCTGGGGCAACGCCCTTTACGAGACCTTTGACCAGAAGGTGGAGGAGAGGCTGATCCAGCCCACCTTTATCACCATGTACCCGGTGGAGGTGTCGCCGCTGGCCAAGCGCAGTCCGGCTGACGGACGGCTGACGGAGCGGTTCGAGGCTTTTATCGGCGCCTGCGAGATGGGCAACGCCTTTTCGGAGTTGAACGACCCGCTGGACCAGCGGCTGCGTTTCGAGGCCCAGATGGCCCTGAAGGCCAAGGGCGACGACGAGGCCAGCGACATGGACGTGGATTACTGCGAGGCGCTGGAATACGGCATGCCGCCCACAGGCGGTCTGGGCGTGGGCATTGACCGGGCGGTCATGCTCCTGGCGGGCGTGGACTCCATCCGGGACGTCATCCTGTTCCCGACGATGAAGCCGCAGGACTGAAAAAGGCCATGTCGGAACAGAAAGGCCGGACAGAGCCGGCGGCATACTTCAGCCTGATGAAGTTCGTGGGTTCGTTTTGTATCGTCGTCTTTTTGCACTATAACGACCACTTTCTGCCGAGGCTGGGCATGGAGAACCCCTTCGCGGGAAACGCGCTTCTCTGGGATATCTCCCATAACAGCTTTGTGCTGGTGGAGATGTATTTCATCATTTCCGGCGCGCTGTTCGCGTGGGTGTATAAAGACCGGATCATAGCCGGGGGGAGGTTCGATCCCTTCATCGGAAAGCGCATTTTGCGTATCTTCCCGCCGGCTGTAATAACGAGCGTTGTCATGTATCTGGGCAACGCCCTGCTGTATAAGTATAACGGGACGCTTTGGAGCTGCGGGACGCTGGATCTGATGGAGCTGTGTTTCGACGTCCTGTTCGGCGGGAAGCCCGTTTTTGGCGCCGCCAATACGCTGAACGGCCCCATCTGGTACATAAACGTGCTGATGGTGTGCTATGTTTTCGCCTATATCCTGACGCGCTCTTACAAAAGGCAGCGGTCCGTTTTCCTTTACGCGCTCCCTATCCTGATCGGCCTGATGATACAGTATTCCGGCGTCGGGTTCGTTATTTGGAACAACTCGGTCGCCCGGGGGCTCATAGCGTTTTTCATCGGCGTGCTGCTGGGGATGTTCCTTGCGGTATACCGGGAGAGATTTACCCCGCGAACCTGCCGGCTGATACGGCTGGCGGCCGGTCTGGAGCTGGCCGCTGCGGTCTTTGTGAGGCTTTGCCCCTGGCACGGACTGCTCATCAAGAACATAGCCAACTTTTATGCGTTTCTGGTATTTCCCAGCGTGATCTTCCTGTGCTATGACTGCCATTGGCTGAACAGGCTCTGTTCTACGGGCCTGGTCAGGTGGATGGGGAACATATCCTTTGGCATGTATCTGTGGAACTTCCCCATCTATCTGGGGCTGCACATGCTGGTGGTCTCCGGCCATATGCCGCTGGACGTCACGTCCGCGCCGTTTTTTATCCTTGTCACGGTCCTGCATCTGGTCATCGCCAGCGCTTCTTATTATTTGCTGGACCGGAAGCTGGTCGGTAAATTGACGGAGCTGCTGGATAGAGCTCAAATGACGCGGGGGAAATAGAATGCGAGGGCTCCCTTTGCGGGAGTCCGGGAGGCGTTACGCGCTTTCCGGGATATCATTGGTGATCGTATAGGAGAGTAGGATATGAGGAAAAAGCAGGCAGAGCGCAATTCCAGCCTGGAGCTGCTGCGCATACTTTGCATACTGGCGATCATTGGCGATCATTTTGTAGGGCAATCCGGTATCGCGGAGAGCGGCTCGCTCCCCGGCGCTTTTTTCTATACGGCGGTCATCAGCCTGTCGCGCGTCGCGTGCAGTGTGTATATCATCATAAGCGCGTGGTTTTTGGTGGACCGGGACGTTCAGATAAAGAGAGTGTTCCATGTCTGGCTGACCGTCGTGATGTATACGGTCCCGATCATGGCCTATATGTATTATATCGGCCTTGCGGGGAAAGAGGATCTGCTGCGGGCGCTGCTGCCCGTTGAAGAGAGCCCCCTGTGGTTCGCGGGGTATTATATTCTGCTGATCCTCACATCGCCGGTCCTCAATCTGTTGCTGCGCAAAGAGAACAGGCGTATCGCCGAATATGTGATATTCGTTTTGCTTGTTCTCAATGTGCTCTATCCGACCATAACGGCGCGGCTGGGATTTTTCTCCAATGATCTGTTTGCTCTCATCTTCCTGTATCTTTTGACCGGATACATAAAAAAATACAGGGACGATCTTCCGAACGCAAAAAAATGCATGGCCGTTTTTTTTGCCGTATGGGGGTCGTTGACGGTACTCCGGGCGCTGGCGCGGATCAACGGCTCTTCCCGGCTCTATATCTGGACGCTGATCGGCGAATATGGGGAGGTCTATCGCGCCAGATTACAGACGCTTCCCAATCTGGCGCAGGCATACTGCCTTTTCTTTGCCTTCAAGGGGATAAAGCTGAAGAACTCGAAGCTCATCAATACTGCGGCCAGCGCCACTCTGGGCGTATATTGCTTCCATCAGGTCCCCGTATGGTATGGCTACCTGTGGAAGAACATTTTTCATACGCCGTTTTTCACCTCGATCCTCCATGGGAAGCTGAGGATGCTCTATACACTGGGCAGTATTCTGACGGTGTGGCTGTGCGGGACTGTCATTGAGCTTATCAGAAGCCGCCTTTCCGGCGCGGTGATCGAATCCAGGGCCTGGTATGGAGCGATGTGCCGGAAGATCGACGACGGACTGCGTTTCAGTATCCCGGAAAACAGCGAGAGCACGGAGAGGCCATCTTCGCCATCTATGAGGAAGGTCGCAAAGTATGTCCTCATAGGCGCCGTTATATACTTCAGCCTGGTGAACTGCGTGGTCAGAGAGCATTATTGGATCCGGCCTCTGAATGCCGATCTTGTACGGGTCGAGGAGCTTGATTTTCATCTGGAAGCGGATGTGGCGTATACTGACGGGCTTTTGACAGGAACGGTCACCGTCACGAACGACGGAGAGCCTATCCTGGCGCCGTCCACCGGGGCGCGTCCGATCAATTTGGGTATAAGCGTTGTGGACGCGGACGGGAATATGATCGAACAGGACTATTTGCACACCGCTATCAAGAGCGCGGGAATACTGAAAAGCGGTGAGTCCCAGCCGGTGGAAATAGAATTGACGGACCTGGCGGCATATGCCGCAGAAGGAAACGGCATAAGATTTGAGATCCTACAGGAGAATGTCGGGTGGCTTGACGATACGGCAGTCTACTACTGGTTTGGGGAAGGGACGGAGTGAATAGCGGGGCGCCCAGCGGAAGCGGAGGCGTCATTCGATGTGGGATATGACAGAGATGAAGGGCGTCAAAGCCCCCTTTCCCTGGGGGCCGTTTTTGAAAAAGCTGGCGGCCATCGGCATCCCGGTAGCCCTGCAAAACCTGCTGACCACCACGGCCAGCATGGTGGACACCATGATGGTGGCGCCCCTGGGGGAGATGTCCGTGGGGGCGCTGGGTCTTTGCGCCCAGTTTTCGTCGCTGATGTTCTCCGGATACTGGGGCTTCGTGGGCGGCGGCATGCTGTTCTTTGCCCAGTACTGGGGCGCGAAGGACGACGAGGGCGTCGAGCGGTCCTATGGCATGACGCTGGTGTGCATGATGACCGTGGCCGTGGCGTTCGGGTGCCTGGCGGTGTTCGCCCCGGGGGCGGTCATGCGCCTTTATACGGACAAGACGGCCATACAGGATATCGGGGTGCAATACCTGCGTATCGTGGGCTTTGCCTACGTCATGCAGGTGTTCTCCATGGCCATGAGCAGCCTTCTCCGGGCCACGGAGCGGGTGCGTATCCCCATGACGGCCTCCATCGCGTCGGTGGGGACGAATCTGTTTTTGAACTGGGTGTTCATCTACGGCCACCTGGGCGCGCCCGCCATGGGCATTCGGGGGGCCGCTCTGGCCACCACCGTTGCCGCGGCGGTGAACCTGCTGGCGATATGCCTCATGGCCCGCGCCGTGAAGTACCCCTATCTATTCCATGTCCGGGGCCACTTCCGCTGGAGCCGGGAACATCTGAAAAACTACTTTGTCAAGTGCTTTCCCATCCTGTGCAACGAGGTGCTCATTGGCGTGGGGAACATGCTCATCAACGTGACGCTGGGCCGCCAGCCAGAGCAGGTCATCGCGGCGCTGGCGGTGTTCCGGACGCTGGAGGGGCTCATCATCGGATTTTTCGCGGGCTTTTCCAATGCCGCGTCGGTGCTGGTGGGCACCTGTGTGGGCGCGGGGGAGCTGGACACGGCTTATGAGCGGGCCAAGCGGCTGGTGTATCTTTGCAGCGGCTTCATCCTGTCCGTGGGTCTGTGCGTGCTGGCCCTGCGGCGGCCCATTTTGACGGGCATGAGCCTTTCCGGAGAGTCCTATACCGTCGGGGTGCGGCTTTTGTCCATCTACATCGCCGTGTCGGTGATCCGCATGGGCAACTGGATACAAAACGACACCTACCGGGCCTCCGGGGACGCGGTGACCGGCACGGTGCTGGAGATCCTGTTCATGTACGCGATGGTGCTGCCCTGTGTGCTGGTGAGCGGGTTCGTGCTGAAGCTGCCCTATTGGGCCATCTTTCTGTGCTGCTACATCGACGAGCCCATCCGCTATGTGCTCATGCAGCGGCATTTCTACTCCGGCAAGTGGGTGCGGCCCGTGACGGAGCAGGGCATGGCGGCTCTTCCGGCCTTCCGGTCCCGGCATCGTCCCGCGGAGCGGACAGAGGCCCCATGAGCGGCGGCTGACCCGGAACATCTCCGCTTTTTCTGACAAGCTCAAGACCCGGACGTGAATACGTCCGGGTCTTGTCATATGAAAAGGAAGAGATGAACGGGCTTTACAGGACTTTGACCGAGTCGCGCAAAATGAGCTTCACGTCCAGGATGAGCTCCCGCTGATCCTCCGGGATATCATGACCGTTCAGAAGATCCACCAGCCGCTTCGCGGCGAGCTTGCCCATGATGATGGAGGGGGCCTGCACCACGGTGACGCCGGGGATGGAGATCTGCGCCATCAGATGGTCGTCAAAGCCCACCAGAGAGAGGTCCTCGCCAATGCGCACGCCCAGATCCTTTGCCTCGGTCAGGCAGCCCTCGCAGATCAGGTTGTTGCCGGCCACGATAGCGGTAGGGGGGTCGGGGGAGCTCATCAGAGAACGGAAAAAGCCTCTGCCGCTGGACTGGTACATCGAGCCGCAGCGGATGTACCGGTCCTCCGGTGCGATACCGTGATCCAGCAGCGCGGTCCGAAAGCCCCGGAGCCGCTCCGCGCCGACGCAGAGCTTCGTAGTGCCTGTGATCATGGCGATCTTCCGGTGGCCGGCGTCGATGAGCGTCTGCGTGAGCTGATAAGTACCGCCGAAGTTGTCGGCCATGACGGCGTGCATACCGCTGCCGGGGATATACCGGTCAACGACCACGCAGGGTTTGTTCCACTGCTGAAAGTCGAGAAAATCCTCCCCGGAGGGGATAATGATGGCGCCGTCGATGAGGGGGTCGAACTTCTGCCGGAACAGGGCCATATCCTCGTGGGGCTCGTCACCGGTGGAGGACACCATGGCGTAATAGCCGTGGGATTTCAACGTGGCCTCAATGCCCTGTACGATGCTGGAATAGAAGCTGTTGATGAAGTCCGGAACGACGACCAGCACGATATGGGTCCGCTTGGTGATCATGGCGGCGGCAACGGGGTTATGGACGAAATGGAGCTCCTCGATAGCCGCCTCCACCTTCCGGCGGGTCGGCAGACTGACGCGATCCCGGCCGTTCAGCACGCGAGAGACGGTCGATATCGCCACATTGGCCCTGTTGGCCACGTCTTTTATGGTTACCGGACTGCCCATAGTATCTAAATCCACCACCAAAATACGCATTATCTTTGAATAAAAATACCATACGCTCAACCAATTGTCAACGGGGGAAACCAGCTTTCCCCGCGGATCGCGGGCAATAGGATGGAATTGGTAAAAACGTTATGATAAATCAACAAAAAACGTTTCGATATTTTATGGACAATTCCAAATTGACAAATAAGAAAAGGGGGAGTATTGTAAAACTAGCTAGTCGAAACGATTTTACATAGGGGGTCTCATTGTGAATATTACCCAGCCGCGTATCCTGGTGGTAGGCAGCTTTGTATTGGATCAGTTTGCGGTGACCGGCGTTCTGCCCGAGCTGGGGCAGACGGTGCTGGGGCGCGGTTACAGGACCTCGCCCGGCGGGAAGGGCGCCAATCAGGCCGTGCAGCTGGCGCGCCTGGGCGCGCGCGTGACGATGGTCGGCAAGGTGGGCCGCGACATCAATGGCGGCGTGCTGCGCGGCGCCTGTGAGCGGGAGGGCGTCGATGTGAGCCATGTGATGGTCGACCCGGAGGAGGCCTCCGGCTGCGGGTTCATCATCCTGAAGGAGGATGAGGATGGACAGCGGCAAAACTGTATCATCGTCCTGCCCGGCTCCAATATGACGATCACCAGGGAGGACGTGGCCTTTCTCCGGCAGGAGATAGGCGGCTATGATATGGTGCTGCTCCAGCTGGAGATCCCGATGGAGGTCAACCGGTTCGTGGTCGAGTGTGCCCATGCGGCCGGCGTGCCGGTCATGCTCAACCCGGCGCCCAGCGACAGCATCCCCCCGGAGATCCTGCAAAAGCTGACGTACATATCGCCCAATGAGACGGAGGCAGCGGCTCTGACAGGGGGAGAGAAGCTGCGGGACGCGAACGGCCTGGACCCGGACAGGGTGATGTCCGCGGCGGCGGCGCTCATGCGGACGGGCGCGGAGAACGTCATCATCACGCTGGGGGAAGACGGCGCCTGTTTCGCCGGCGGGGGCAGGAGCTTTATCCAGCCCTGCGTCAGCGGCGTCACCGCGGTGGACCCCACGGCGGCCGGAGACTCCTTCGTAGGTTCGTTCTGCTACGCCAAATGTATAGGGATGCCGGACGAGGCGGCGGTGATCTTCGCCAGCCACGCGGCGGCCATCACCGTGTCGGCGGCCGGGTCCATGCCGTCGCTGCCGGATCTGGCGGCGGTGAAGGCTCTGCTGGAGAGCAGAGGCCTCTCATTTGAACAGCTTTGCGGGAGGGAAGATCATGCCGAGGACTGAAAAAAACGCGGCGCTGGAGCACTTTCTGGTTGCTGCCGGCAGCGAAATGGGCAGGATGATAGAGGATATATCCACCGAGGATATCCTGGCGGCGGCGGATCGGATCATCGCCTGCCGGGAAAGAGGAGGCCGCGTTCACGTCTCTGGTATCGGAAAGCCCGGCCATGTGGCCGGATACGCCGCCTCTCTGCTCTCGTCCACCGGCACGCCCAGCTATGTGCTGGACGGGACGGAGGCGGTGCACGGGTCGTCCGGGCAGACGCTGCCCGGGGATGTGGTCGTTGTCATCTCCAACAGCGGCGAGACGGCGGAGATGAAGGCCACGGTGACCACCCTCAAGGCAAACGGCTGCCAGATCATTGGCGTGAGCAGCCGGAATGATTCCTGGCTGGCCCGGGAGAGCGATTCGTTCCTCTTCGCGGGCGTCAAGGAGGAGGGCGGCCCGCTTGACCGGGCGCCCCGCCTGTCGGTGCTGAGCGAGACCTTTGTGATCCAGGCGCTCAGCGTGGTGTTGCAGGCGCACTATGGCATTACACCGCAGCAGTATGTGAAATGGCACCCGGGCGGAGCGCTTGGAAAGCTCCGCGAGGGTGAGTGAGCGAAAGGAGGAGCGGTCATGGAAGATCAGTGGGAACTGACGTTGATCCAGTGCGGACGTATCACGGCCAACACCAACGCGCCGCTTCTGGGACGGGAGCCCGGCGCGCCGGTAGAGCTGCCGATCTGGATGGGGGCTGTGACGGACGGGAAGGTCAGGGTACTGATCGACACCGGTATCGGAGAGGACCTGGACGAGATCGTCGCCGGTCCGGAGCCCAACTGCTTGCAGGAGCCCGGCGAGCATACGGCCGCGGCGCTGAAGCGGGCCGTGGGCTGGGGACCGGAGGATGTGGACATAGTGATCAACACACACCTGCACTACGATCACTGCGGCGGCAACCGCCTTTTCAGCAACGCCAGGTTCTATGTGCAGCGCCGGGAGTGGGAGGCGGCGAAGGACCCCAAGGGGGACACGGCCTACCTGTACTGGCCCAAGTATTTGTCCGGACCCGATATGCCCCCGGAGCGGTGGGTATTATTGGATGGGGAGAAGGAGCTGCTTCCGGGTCTGCGGGTGTTCCCGACGCCGGGGCACACGCCGGGACATCAGAGCGTTCTGCTCAGCACCGGGGACGGGGCCCTTTGCTATGTGGGCGACGCGGTCTCCGTGCTGGAGAATCTCACGGAGGATGTGGTGACAAGCATCCATGTCGATCCGGAGCAGAGCCTGAAAAGCTACGCGGAGATACGCCGGCGCGCCGATCAGGTGATCCCCGGCCACGATTACCGTCTGCGGGAATACTCGCACGGAGGGTTTGTTCTGAAATAGACAGGACAGAGCTGTCTATAAAGAAAATACATTTTAAAAGGAGAACGAAGTGATGAAACGAGTCAAACTACTTAGTCTGGTGCTTGCCGTGATCGCCGTGATGTCCCTGTGCACCGGCTTCACCGCCGCACGGGACGCGGAAGACACCAGGGTCCCTGAGGGCGGATTCAAGATCGCCTGTAGTACAGGCATGGGCGGCAACACCTGGGTGGCGCAGTACAACGAGGACTTCACCCAGCATTGCGAGGAGTACAAGGAGATGGGTCTGGTCTCCGACTATCAGATCGTCAACACCAACGCCGACCTGACCGAGCAGATCAACCAGTGCACGGCTCTGATCAACAGCGGCATAGACTGCCTGATCCTGTGGCCCGCCTCCACCAGCGGTGTGCAGCCCATCATCGAGCTCGCCAAGGCCAACGATGTTCTGGTGATCATCAACAACGACCCGGCGGCTTTTGAGGGCACCTACTGCGTCTGCGGCAACACCACCAAGTTCAGCGAGATCCTGACCAGGTGGCTGGCCACGGAGCTTGACGGGAAGGGCAACATCGTCCGCATCGAGGGCATGGCCGGCAACAACAGCAACGAGCTGCGCGTGCCCGTGGAGGACGAGGTCCTGGCCGAGTATCCCGACATCGTGACCCTGGCCAGCGGCAACGGCAACTATTCCCAGACGGTCGCCCAGGAGGTCATGACCACCTATCTGTCCACTTACGGCGACAAGATCGACGGCGTTTTGGCGCAGGATGTGATGGGCGACGGCATCCTCAAGGCTTACAAGAACGCCGGCGTCACGCCCACCCTGATGACGGGCGACTATCTGAAGAGCTATCTGAAGGCGTGGAAGGAGACTCCCGGGCTGCGGTCCTGCTCTGTGACCTATGACGCGTATATCGGCTGCACGGCTCTGGACGTGGCCATCAACCTGTTGCAGGGAAAGACCTTCAAGGATGAGGTCCTGCAGGCCAACCCGGCCGACCCCTCTCTCATCAATTCCATCGTCGTTGACCCGGCGTATGTGGTCACGCTGGAAGGGGATCAGGACGCTCCCTGGATGGAGGGTCTGACCAGCAAGGCTATCACCCTGGACGAGGCGCTTGAGCTTTTGGAGGACAAGGACGACACGGCGGCTCTGGACGGCGGCCTGTCAACGGAGGAAGTCAACGCGCTGTTCGAGTAACGGCGGTATCCCGGCAAGGGGGTCGCGGGTATTCCCGCGATCCCCGGGACCTACGCACCGGCGAAAGGAAATTCGATATGATCGTAGAATGCAGGAATATTTCCAAATCATTTGGCGGCATCCACGCATTGAAAAATGCGAGCCTGACACTGAACGACGGAGAGATCAGGGCGCTCCTGGGCGGGAACGGGTCCGGGAAATCGACTCTGATCAAAGTTGCGTCCGGCCTGATCCGTGCCGACGCGGGGGAGATATTCATTGACGGCAAGCCGGCGAAGATCACGTCGCCCAAGGCGTCCAAGCGGCTGGGGATCGTGTCCACGGCCCAGGAGCTGAGCATCCTGCCCAACCTGACGGTGGGAGAGAACATCACCCTGTGCTCGATCCCAAGGCGGAGGACCGGTCTGGTGGACCGGGGAGCGATCCGGGCCAGGAGCCTGGCGGTGCTGGAGAAGCTGGGTATCGCCGACGTCATCGACACGCCGGTGGGAAGTCTGCCGGTGAACAAGCAGTACCTCATAGAGTTTGCCAAGGCAATGTATCAGAGCTTTGACATCCTGCTCATCGACGAGATCACATCGGCTCTGTACCGGGAGGATGTGGCGGTCGTCAGGAGCATTCTGAACGAATACAGGGCCCAGGGAAAGATTATCCTTCTGATCTCTCACCGGCTTCAGGAGATATATGATATGTGCGACAGCGTCACGGTCATGCGCAACGGTGAGATCATCGAAACATGCGATCTTCAGACCGCCGACGAGCAATATCTGCTGTCCCTCATGATCGGCGAGGACTACCGCGGCGTTCGTGAGAGCGACCGGTCCGAACACGCCGGAGAGCTGTCACAGGAGGCGTTCATCACCGTTTCCGGCCTGCCCATCCCCAAGTATGGCACGGCGGTGGACCTGACGGTCAGAAAAGGGGAGATCATCGGCGTGGCGGGCCTGCAGGGGCATGGACAGTCCGATATCGTCCGCGCGTTGCACGGTATGAACGGCCCGGTGCGTATCACCATGAACGGCAGCCCCGTCACGATAAAAGATCCGATCCAGGCCGTGAAGCACGGCATCGCCTTCGTGTCCGGGGACCGGGAGAACGAGGGCGCGTTCAAAAGACACGATCTGGCGGCTAATATCTCCGCGGTGTGCGATATCGTCCTGCGCCGGCGGCTGAACAGCGTGGAGGAGGCGCTCAGGAGCGTCAACACGAAATATGACTCCGAGCAGCAGAACATCACGTCCCTGTCCGGCGGCAATCAGCAGAAGGTGCTGTTCGGACGCTGGATGCAGACGCAGCCGCAGCTGCTGCTGGCGGACGACCCCTCCAAGGGTATCGATATGCAGGCGCGCGGTGAAATGCGCTCGCTGCTGTACTCCATGGCCGACCAGGGCACGGCGATGATCATCGTCTCCAGCGATGAAGAGGAGCTGGCCCTGCTGTGCGCCGACAGGAGCAACGCGAAGGTCATCGTCATGTACGAGGGGCAGATCGTGCGGACTCTGCGGGGCGCCGAGGTCACAAGACAGAACATCACGGCGGCCACACTTGCGAACGGGGGGAAGAACGGATGAGAAGACCGCTTTCATACTATCTGCGGAAGCTGTTGAAATGGTCCGCGCTGCCGGCGTTTCTGCTGATGGCCGCGTCCTTTCTCATCGTGAAGTATCTCATCACGGGGACCAACATCAACGCCTCCTATATCACGAGCTTTCTCAACACCAACACGGCGGTCATATGCATGAGTATCGGCGTGACGGCGGTGATCCTGACGGGGGGTATCGACATATCGCTGGGGGCGCTGGTCTCTCTGTGCAATGTGGTGGCGGTGCAGCTGATGATGCATGGGGTGCACTATCTGCCGGCGCTGATCATCGTGCTCCTGATGGCGGTGGCGGCCGGCGCGGTCAACGGCGCGGTGGTATCCTATCTGCATGTCCCGCCACTGCTGACCACCTTCGCCACCCAAACGGTCTTCGCCGGTCTGGCCCTGACGGTCATGCGGGTGCCGGGGGGCAGGATCGCCGGAGAGTGCACCAGCTTTTATTACGGAAAACTGTTCGGCTTCCTGCCGCCCACCATACTGTTCATCCTGGTGCCGGTGGTGATCTGGAAGATATACAGGCGCTCCCCGGAGGGGACGCGGCTGTACGCCGTGGGCTGTGACGAGGGGAAGGCGTTCCTGTCGGGGATCAATGTGGAGCGCTGCCGGATGTTTGCATACTGCTTCGCGGGCTTCTGCGCCGGCATGGGCGCCATAGCCTACACGTTTTATGTGAGCGCGGGCGACCCGGATCTGGGCAACTCTCTGGATATGCGGGCCATCTCCGCCGCGGTCATCGGGGGCGTGTCCCTCTCCGGCGGCTACGGAGACGTGGCCGGGGGGATATTCGGCTGCCTGTTTTTCGGGATGTTGACCAATATGATCGTCTCTTTCAAGGTCAACGTCTTTACCCAGAACCTGCTGGAGGCGCTGATCCTTCTGGCGGGGGTGCTGATGGCCATTGCGGTGCGCAACAGGAGCATGTCGCTCAAAGGAGGGCTGAAGCGTGAAGGACAGTAGGAAAACGCTGGGGAGAGCCGGAATGGACAGGCTCGCCATGTTCCTGCCCTCTGTGGGAGCGTCGATCGTTCTGATCGTGATCGGTCAGCTGATCGTGCCCGGGTTCATGTCCATCAACAACATCAGCAGTATCCTCATGACTACCGGACTGCTGGGCATTATGACGATCGCCCAGAACACGGCCATCATGTCCGGCAACAACGGGATCGATCTGTCGGTGGGCTCCGTCGCCTCTCTGACGGCGGTGGTCTGCCCGCTCCTGGTGTCCGACACGGTGGGCGAGCTGCTGTTCGCCTTTCTGGTCGCGATGCTCATCGGCGTGGCGATCGGGCTGATGAACAGTGTGGGTATCCAGGCGTTCCGTATCCCGCCGCTGATCATGACGCTCATCATGGGCTCCGTGGTGGACGGGGCGAAGTTGTTCGTGACGAAGGGGTCTCCCGCCACCCGTATCAGCCCCATCCTGCAATCTGTCAGCGACCCGGTGATACAGCCGTTTCGTATCTTGACGATATTTGCGGTGATAATGGTCGTTCTGGCGGAACTGATGCTGCACCGGTCCCGGTTCGGCCGGGCGCTGCTGCTGACAGGGGACAACCCCGGCGCCGCCGCCATCTGCGGTATCAACACGAAGCTCGTCGGCGGCGCGGCCTACGCCATCTCCGGGGGCTTCGCCGGTATCATGGGACTGTTCCTGGCGGGCTACGCCGGGGCCACCACCATGAGCATGGGCAGCAGCTACACGCTCCTGTCCGTGGCGGCCGTGGCGATAGGCGGCACCGATCTGGCGGGGGGCAAGGGCAGCTATGTGAGCTGTCTCGTGGGCGCGCTGGTGCTCACGGTCCTGACTACGATCCTCCAGGCGCTGAACGTGCAGGAGGGGGTCAGACTCATCGTCAAGGGGCTGATCCTGATCCTGATCATGGTGGTGAACATCTATTCCCACCGAAGAAAAAGCTGAGACACAGTCCGAGCCTGTCTGCGCGACGCGCAGACAGGCTTCTTTATATATGGAGGGAAAATTGACAAAGGGGCGGGGAAGCTCTATACTGTGTAAAAAACCGGGGAGAAGGAAATGGAAGCGATACGGTCACGGCAAAATGAACTGATAAAGCGCTTCGTCGCTCTGCGCTCCGACGCCCGGGCCCGCCAGGAGGCGGGGGAGTACGTCTGCGCCGGGGGAACGCTTCTGCGGGAGGCGGTCGCGTCCGGCGCGGAGGTGACATGCGTGCTGGCGGCCGGGGACATCCCCGGGCAGCCCGTGCGGCTGGTGACGCCGGAGATACTGAAAGCCGTGTCGCCCCTTCAGGACTCTTCCGGCCCCGTATTCACGGTGCGGATGCGCCCGATCCCGCCCGGGGAGGCGCTTTGCCGGGTCATCGTGCTGGAAAACGTGCAGGACCCGGGCAACGTGGGCACGGTGCTGCGGACGGCGGACGCCTTCGGCATGGATCTGGTGGTCCTGTGCGGGGCCTGCGCGGACCCCTATAACCCCAAGACGGTCCGGGCCTCCATGGGGGCCGTGTTCCGTCAGAGCGTGGTGAAAACGGATGTGGACGGTCTGGACGGCGCGCTCCGGGGGCTGCCTCTGTATGGGGCGGCGCTGGCTCCCGGGGGCACGGATGTGCGCGCCCTCCCCGCCGGGCCGCTGGCCGTGGCCATCGGCAACGAGGGGCAGGGGCTCACGGCGCCGCTGCTGGAGAAGTGCGCCGGCACCTGCCGCATACCCATGCAGCCCCGGGCGGAGAGCCTGAACGCGGGGGTGGCGGCGGCGCTGGTCATGTGGGAAATGGTGCGGGAGCGGATATGATCGGGATATGCGAGCGGCGGTACGAGAGGGACGGGAGCCCCGCCTTGAACGGGACCGGCGTATTTATGCAATGGTGAGGGGAGAAGTGCCATGGCGAGCCTGAAATACTGGGTGTGGCTGAGTTGTATCTCCGGCGTGCGTCCGATCGCCCGGGTGCGGCTGGCGGAGGCCATGGGCGGACCGGAGGCGGTCTTTTTCGCCGGGCGGGAGGAGCTCATGGGCGCGGACGCGGGCCTGCGGCCTCACGAGGCGGACAGGCTCATGGACAAGAGCATGGAGCCCGCCGCCCGGGCCCTCTCCTGGTGTGAGGAAAACGGCGTGTCGGTCCTGACGATCCAGGACGCGCTGTACCCGGAGCGGCTGCGGCAGATACCGGACCCGCCGGCGGTGCTGTATGTTTGGGGCCATCTGCCGGCGGTGGACGAGAGCCTGTATGTGGCGGTGGTGGGCACGCGCCACGCCACGCCCTACGGTCTGAAGATGTCCGGGGCCATTGGCCGGGACATCGCCGCAGGGGGCGGGATCGTGGTATCCGGCCTGGCGGCGGGCTGCGACGGGGCGGCCATGGAGGCAGCCCTTCGGGCCGGCGGCGTGACCGTGGGCGTGCTGGGCACCGCCATCGACCAGGTGTACCCCAGGGAGAACCGGCGGCTGTTCGAGGCGGTCCGGTCCCGGGGCGCGCTGGTCAGCGAGTATCCGCCGAAAACGCGGACCTTCGCGGGGGATTTCGTGGCGCGCAACCGTATCATCTCAGGGCTGTCCCTGGGGGTCGTGGTGGTGGAGGCGCCCCGGAAGAGCGGCGCTCTCATCACCGCCGATCACGCTCTGGACCAGGGCCGGGACGTGTTCGCCGTGCCGGGCGCAGCGGACGCCCGCGCCAGCGCGGGCTGCAACGGGCTCATCGCCCAGGGCGCCGTGCCCGTTACGTCCGGCGCCGACGTTTTGCGCTCCTATGAGGGGCGTAGTGACCTTTTGCGCCGGGAATCGACGCCCATACATATTAAAAAAGAGATTGACAAGCCCAAGGACATAGTTTATATTGACCTCACGGACAGGTGGGAAGATGTTCCCGAGAGCCTCCCGGAGGACCAGCGGAAGGTCCTGGCCGCACTGACGGGACCGGACATGCTGGCCGACGAGATCATCCGGGCGGCGGACCTGCCCGCTCCGGCGGCGCTGGCGGCGCTGACCATGCTTCAGATCGGGGGCTATGTGGCCCAGGGCGCCGGAAAGCGGTATACGCGCAAAAAATGAGTAAGTGAGGATAACGATGGCAGCAACGAAAAGCGACCTTGTCATAGTGGAGTCACCGGCTAAGGCCAAGACGATCGAGCGGTACCTGGGCGGCGGGTACAAAGTCGTGGCCTCCATGGGCCACCTGCGGGACCTGCCCAAGAGCACCATGGGCGTGGACATCGAGCACGGCTTTGAGCCGGACTACCAGCCTGTGAAGGGCCGGGAGGACGTGATCGACAAGCTGCGCAAGGCGTCCAAAAAGGCGGAAACTGTATATCTGGCGACGGACCCGGACCGGGAGGGCGAGGCCATCTCCTGGCATTTGAAGGAGCTTTTGGCCATCCCCGACGAGAAGGCCCGCCGGGTGACGTTCAACGAGATAACGAAGAACGTGGTCCAGGAGGGTATCGCCCATCCCCGGGACATCGACCAGGACCTGGTGGACGCCCAGCAGGCCCGGCGCATTCTGGACCGGATCGTGGGCTACAAGCTGAGCCCGCTGCTTTGGCGGAAGATACGCAAGGGCCTTTCGGCGGGCCGGGTCCAGTCTGTGGCCACCCGCATGGTCCTGGACCGGGAGCGGGAGATCGAGGCGTTCCAGCCGGAGGAGTTCTGGTATCTGAACGCCTTCTTGCGGACCGAAAAGGGAGAGACGTTCCGGGCGCTGTTCCACGGCACGGAAGAGAAGAAGATGGACCTGCGCAGCGAGGAAGATATGCGGGCGGTGGCGGACGCGGTGACCGGAAAGAGCTTCACCGTCGCCTCCGTGACCCACGGCACAAAAAAGCGCAGTCCGTCGCCTCCGTTCATCACCTCCACCCTCCAGCAGGAGGCCAGCCGGCGTCTTGGCATGACCCCCCGGCGGACCATGTCCATCGCCCAGCAGCTTTATGAGGGCGTGGACGTGGAGGGAGAGGGCACCGTGGGCCTGATCACCTACATGCGTACCGACTCCCTGCGCCTTTCCGAGGACGCGCTTTCCGCCGCGGCCCAGTTCATCCGCGGCCACTACGGAGAGGAGTATTATTACGGCAAGCCCCGCCGGTACAAGACCGGCTCCAACGCCCAGGACGCCCATGAGGCCATCCGGCCCAGTATCCCCAGCCTGACCCCCGAGCGGGTGAAAAAGAGCCTGACCGGAGAGCAGTACCGGCTCTACCGGCTCATCTGGGGCCGCTTTACGGCCAGCCAGATGTCCAACGCGGTTTATGACAACATCACCGCCGACGCGGTGTGCGAGGGCTATGTTTTCCGGGCCTATCATTCCAAGATCGCCTTCCCCGGCTATACCGCCGTATACGAGGACAACCGGGAGGAGGACGAGGCGGAGGAGGGGAGCGGGAAAAAGCCCCTGCCGGAGCTTTCCAAGGGCCAGAGCGTGACCTTGGATAAGCTGGACCCGGAGCAGCACTTCACCGCGCCGCCCTCCCGCTATTCCGAGGCCACGCTGATCCGGGCCATGGAGGAGAAGGGTATCGGCCGGCCCAGCACCTATGCCCCCACCATCACCACCATCACCGCCCGGGAGTATGTGGTCAAGGAGGGGAAATACCTGAAGCCCACGCCTCTGGGCGAGACGGTGACGGAGCTTATGGAGGAGCGCTTCCCCGACATCGTGGACGTGAAATTCACCGCCCGTATGGAGGATACGCTGGACAAGGTGGAAGAGGGCAAGGCCGACTGGAAGGGCGTGCTGAGCGACTTCTACGGCGGCTTTGAGAAGGATCTGGAGCAGGCGGAGACGGCCTTGCAGGGGGTGCGGATCAAGGTCCCGGACGAGGTCTCGGCGGAGATATGTCCCAACTGCGGGCGGAACCTGGTGGTCAAGTCCGGGCGCTTCGGGCGCTTTTTGGCCTGCCCCGGCTATCCCGAATGCAGCTTCACCATGCCGCTGGTGGTGGAGATGCCGGGCCGCTGCCCCAAGTGCGGCAGCCGGATCTTCAAGCGCACCAGCAAGAAGGGCTACACCTACTACGCCTGTGAGAAGGGGGCCGCCTGCGGCTTCATGAGCTGGGACGTGCCCACGAAGGATGTGTGCCCGTCCTGCGGCAAGACCATGTTCAAGCTGGCGGGCAAGGGCCAGCGTAAACCCTTCTGTATCAACGAGGAATGCGCCGACTTCCTGCCGGAGGACAAGCGGGGCTACCGCTACCGCCGGAGCAGCGCCGCCGCGTCCGCCGCCAAAGAGGGCGGCGAGACCGCCGCCGGGACGGCGGAGGGCAAGTCCACCGCCAAAAAGGCGGCTGCCGGAAAGCCCGCCGCAAAGAAAGCGGCCGCGAAGAAGCCCGCCGCGAAGAAGTCCGCCGCCTCCCGGACGAGGAAGGGGAGTGCGTGATGGCGGACATCTCCGTTATCGGGGCGGGCCTGGCCGGAAGCGAGGCCGCCTGGCAGCTTGCGAAACGCGGCATGAAGGTCCGGCTTTACGAGATGAAGCCTGAGAAGATGACCCCGGCCCACACGTCGCCGCTGTTTTCGGAGCTCGTCTGCTCCAACTCCCTGCGGGGGGACGACCTCTCCAACGCGGTGGGGCTTTTGAAAGAGGAGCTTCGCCGGCTGGACAGTCTTATCATGATGAGCGCGGAAAAGCACCGTGTCCCGGCGGGCGGCGCTCTGGCGGTGGACCGGGAGGCGTTTGCCCGGACCATCACCGAGGCCATCCGCAGCCAACCAAACATCGAGATCGTGGAGGGGGAGGTCACGGATTTTCCCGACGGGGAGTGTATCGTGGCGACGGGCCCGCTGACCAGCGACGGGCTGATCCCCGCCATATCCAGGGCCTGCGGCGAGGCGGATTTTCTTCACTTTTTTGACGCCGCCGCGCCCCTGATCGCCACGGAGAGCATCGACATGACGAAAGCCTGGTTCGGCTCCCGCTACGGCAAGGGCACCGCGGACTATATCAACTGCCCCATGGACAGGGAGCAGTACGACGCCTTCGTCACCGAGCTCGCCTCCGCCAAGGAGGCGCCGGTCCACGGCTTTGAGGACAAGGGCGTGTTTGAAGGGTGCATGCCGGTGGAGGTCATGGCCCGGCGGGGACGCGACACGCTGCGCTACGGGCCGTTGAAGCCCGTGGGGCTAACGGACCCCCGGACCGGGGAGAGCGCTTACGCCGTCGTGCAGCTTCGCCGGGACAACGACGAGGGCACGGTGTACAACCTGGTGGGCTTTCAGACCCACCTCACGTTCCCGGAGCAGCGGCGGGTGTTCGGCATGATACCGGCGCTGGCGGACGCGGAGTATCTGCGCTACGGGAAAATGCACCGCAACACGTTTTTGAACGGACCCAGGCTGCTGGACCGGTACTACCGGCTGCGGACGGAGCCCAGGATCGGCTTTGCCGGGCAGGTGACCGGCGTGGAGGGGTATGTGGAGAGCTGCGCCTCCGGCATGCTGGCGGCGCTGGAGGCGGCCCGCCGGTACCGGGGCCTGCCGCCCCTGGACTTCCCCCGTACCACGGCCATCGGCGCGCTGGCGCTGTATGTGTCCGGCGGGCCGGCCAGCGGGGACTTCCAGCCTATGAACGTGAACTTCGGTATCATCGAGCCGGCGGGGGAGCGTATCCGCGGCAAGCGGGAGCGGAACCTGCGGGTGGCGGAGCGGTCGCTGGCCGACCTGGAGAAGATCATAGAAAGAGAGAGGGCGGGCGTATGAGGATCATTTTGGACGCCATGGGCGGCGATAACGCCCCCAACGCGGTGGTCAAAGGGGCCGTGCGGGCCGTCCGGGAGCTGGACACGGACGTGGTGCTGGTGGGCCGGGAAGAGGAAGTGAGAGCGGCCCTCGCCGCCTGCGGCGGGGAGAGCGAGCCACGTATCCGCGTGGTCAACGCCACGGAGGTGGTGACCATGGAGGATGAGCCCGGCATGGCCTGCTACAAAAAGCGGGACTCGTCTATGACCGTGGCGCTGAAAATGCTCAGGGAAGGCGAGGGCGACGCGGTGGTGTCCGCCGGCAGCACCGGGGCGCTCCTGGCCGGGGCCACCCAATTCGTCAAGCGGGTCAAAGGCATCCGCCGGGCGGCGCTCGGTCCCGTGATCCCCAACGGGGAGAGGGGCGTGCTGCTCATCGACTGCGGCGCCAATGTGGACTCCACGCCGGAATATCTTCTGCAATTCGCGTATATGGGCGCTTTTTACGCCAGGAAGATCATGGGCGTGCAGGAGCCCCGGGTGGCCCTGCTGAACGTGGGCACCGAGGACACCAAGGGCGGCGAGCTGCAAAAGGCGGCCTTTGCCCTTCTGAAACAGGCGTCCGACGCCGGGCGTATCAACTTTGTGGGCAACGCCGAGGGCAGCGAGCTGTTCACAGGCCGGATGGACGTGCTGGTGACGGACGGTCTGGCGGGCAACGTGATGCTCAAGACCGTGGAGGGCGCCGCCAAATTCCTGTTCAAACAGCTGAAGGGCGTCATGTACAAAAGCACGAAAAACAAGCTGGGCGCCCTGCTCATAAAAAATGACCTTACCGGCATGAAGGCCATGCTGGACCCCTCGGAGGTGGGGGGCACGGCGCTTCTGGGTATCTCAAAGCCCGTCATCAAGGCCCACGGCAGCTCGGACGACCGGGCAATTTTCAACGCGGTGCGGCAGGCCGTCGCCTGCGCGGACGCGGACGTGGCCGGCGCCATCGCCGCCAATATAGGATTCATGAAGCTTGAAAAAACCAGGGAGGAATAAAACTATGGTATACGACAAGATCGTCAGCATGATCTGCGAGCAGTTCGGCATGGAGCCGGACCAGCTCAACGAGAACACCTCTTTCATCGACGACATGGGCATCGACTCCGTGGACGTGGTGGAGCTGGTGGTGGAATTGGAGACCGAGTTCGGTCTGGACGAGATTCCCGAGGAGGACCTGAAGCAACTGCGGACCATCGGAGATCTGGCCGCGTATGTGAGCGCCCACACAGAGGAGTGATGGAGCAGCTGGAAAAGCGGCTGGGGTACACGTTCTCCGACCGCTCCTATCTGGAAACTGCCCTGAACCACAGCTCCTACGCCAATGAACAACCACAGACGAGACAGAGCAACGAGCGCCTGGAATTTCTGGGCGACGCGGTGCTCGGCTTCTGCGCGGCGAAAACGTTGTTCCGCCTGTTCCCGGACATGCCGGAGGGGGGTCTGACCCGCCTGCGGGCGGAGCTCGTCTGCGAGGCGAGCCTGCACCAGGTGGCCCTCTCTCTGGAGCTCGGCAGCTATATCCATCTGGGCAAGAACGAGGAATGCAACGGGGGCCGGGAGCGCACGTCCATTCTGGCCGACTGCGTGGAGGCCATCATCGCCGCCATCTTTCTGGACGGCGGGCTGGGACCGGCGGAGCGGTTCATCGCCGAGCGTATCCTCAAGGACCTGCGCGCCGGCCGGCGCCCCGCCCGGACGGACTACAAGACCCAGCTACAGGAGCTTTTGCAGCGCGCCGGCGGCGCCGCGCCGGTGTACTCCATCGTCGGCGAGACCGGCCCGGATCACGACAAGACCTTCACGGCCTGTGTGCTGCTCCACGACGGAGCCACCGCCAGCGGCGAGGGCAAGAGCAAAAAGGAGGCGGAGCAGGCGGCGGCGCGGGCCGCCCTGGCTCTGCTGGATAACTGATGGCGCGGGCGAAGATCATACCGGTATTCGTCCCCCACCTGGGCTGCCCGAACGACTGCGTTTTCTGCGACCAGAAGCGCATCTCCGGCAGCCTTTTGCCTGCCTCCGGCAAGGACGTGACCGCCGCGCTGGAGAGCGCCCGGGACCGGGGCCTGTCCGGCGTGGAGCTCGCCTTTTACGGGGGCAGCTTCACGGCGGTGCGCCCGGCGCTGCAAAAGGAGCTGCTGGCCGCCGCCGGGCCGTATCTGGCGGACGGGACCGTCTCGTCCATACGGCTGTCCACCCGGCCCGACGCGGTGACGGAGGAGGGGCTCGCCATGCTCAAAAGCCACGGCGCGGCCACCGTGGAGCTTGGCGCCCAGTCTATGGACGACGCCGTGCTGACCGCCTCCGGCAGAGGCCACACCGCCGCGGACACGGCCCGGGCGGCGGCGCTGGTGAAGGCAGCGGGCCTGAAGCTCATATTGCAGATGATGACGGGCTTGCCCGGCTCCGACCGGACGAAGGACACAGACACGGCGAAAAGGATCATAGACCTTGCCCCGGACGGGGTCCGTATCTATCCCACGGTGATCGTGAAAAATACGCCGCTGGAGGACATGTGGCGCTCCGGGACATACCGGGAACACACGGTGGCCGACGCGGTGGCGGTGTGCGCGGACATCCTGCCGCTGTTTGAAGCGGCCCATATCCCCGTGATCCGTCTGGGCCTGAACCCCACGGACGCGCTGTCCGCGGGGGACGCGGTGGCGGGGGCCTATCACCCGGCGCTGGGAGAGCTCGTCCGCTCGGAGGTGCTGCGCCGCCGGGCGGCGGCGCTTTTGCGGACCGTACCGGCGGGGGCCCGGGTGACCCTGGCCGTGGCCCCGGGGCGGGTATCCGCCATGATCGGCCAGCACCGGCGGAACATCGCCGTGCTGACGGAGGCGTTCGGCCTTTCCTCCCTCACGGTGATACCCGCGGAAACGGCGGGAGAGGACATTTCTCTTGTTGACGTGGGGCGATGATTGGGTTATACTACATGTTGTGTTTTTTCAGGCATAGAACAGGTACTGAGGTATAAGATTTTGTACTTAAAGGCGCTCGAGATTCAGGGCTTCAAATCCTTTCCCGACAAGACCACGATCCTCTTTGAAAAGGACGTGACCATGATCGTGGGCCCCAACGGGTCCGGCAAGTCCAACATATCCGACGCGGTGCTGTGGGTCATGGGCGAACAGCGGACCCGGGCGCTGCGCGGCGGCAAGATGGAGGACGTGATCTTCGGCGGGACGGAGAAGCGGGGCAAGCTGGGCTTTGCCCAGGTGACGCTCGTTCTGGACAACTCCGCCCGTATTTTCCCCGTGGACAGCGACGAACTGGCCATCTCCCGGCGGTATTACCGCAGCGGCGAGAGCGAATACTACATAAACAAAGAATCGGTCCGGCTCCGGGACGTGAACGAACTGCTTATGGACACCGGTCTGGGCCGGGACGGCTATTCCATCATCGGCCAGGGCCGTATCGCGGAGATCGTCTCCGCCAAGAGCACGGACCGGCGTGAGATATTCGAGCAGGCCGCCGGTATCTCCCGCTTCCGCTTCCGGAAGGAGGAGGCGGAGCGCAAGCTCACCGCCACGGACGACGCGCTGGTGCGGGTGGGGGACAAGATCGACGAACTGGAGCTCCAGCTCACGCCCCTGCGCAAGCAGGCGGAGGTGGCGGAAAAATACCTGGCCCTACAGGGGGAACTGAAGGGGCTGGAGGTCTCCGCCTGGATGGAGACGCTGGACAAGCTCTCCGGTCAGACGGAGTCTATCCGCGCCAGCTATGACGCGGCCAAGACGGAGCTTGAACAGGTCCGCTCCGGCGTCACGGAGAATTACCGCCGCAGCGAGTCCATCACGGAGAAAATGCGTGAAAAGGATCTGGAGATGGAATCGGTCCGGGAGCGGCTGAGCGACAAGGAGGCCCAGATCGGGGAGAACAAGCAGGCCGCGGCGGTGCTCTCGTCGGAGAAGCGCGGCAATCTGGACGCCATGGAGCGGCTCCGCACGGACATGAGCGAGGATCAGGGCCGCATTCAGGCTCTGGACGGGCAGATAGACGGACTGCGCGCCCGCATGGCGGAGATAGACGGGCAGTATCAGGAGCTGTCCGCCAGGATCGGGCAGCTTTCCAATATCGTCAGCGGCCACCGGATGAAGATGTCCGGCCGGGAGAACCGGGTATCCGCCCTGCGGGACGAGGTGACCCGCCTGACGGTGGACGGCCGGAGCATGGACGGACGGATCAACATGCTCGCGGAGATGGAAAAAGATTATGAGGGCTTCAACCGGGCGGTCAAGACCGTCATGCGGGAGAGCCGGGGCGGCGCCCTGCGGGGCGTTCACGGCCCTGTGGCCAATCTGGTGCACACCTCCGACCGGTACGCGCTTGCCATCGAGACGGCTCTGGGCGCGGCGGCCCAGAATATCGTGGTGGACGAGCCGGAGGACGGCAAGGCGGCCATCGAGTTTTTGAAGCGCCGGGACGCGGGCCGGGGCACGTTCCTGCCCCTGAGCTCCATCCGGGGCAATGTGCTGGACCGGGTGCCGCAGGACGAGGCGGGCTGTCTGGGTCTGGCGCTGGAGCTCGTGCAGTTCGATGAGCGTTACAAGAGCATATTTGAGAATCTGCTGGGCAGGACGGTGATTGCGGAGACCCTTGGCGACGCGGTGGCCATCGCCCGGCGGCATAAAAACCAGTTCCGCATCGTGTCCCTGGACGGACAGATGATCCACGCGGGCGGCTCCATGACCGGCGGCAGCGCCGCCAGAGGCACGGGCGTGATCTCCCGGGCAAACGAGCTGGCCCGGCTGCGCAGCGAGCGGGTGGGGCTTTTGAAGCGCCAGCAGGAGAAGGCCCAGGCGCTGGAGAGCGCGGAGCGGGAGCTGGCCGCGGCCCGGTACGACATGGACGTGGCGGGACAGGAGCTGTCCCAGGTCCAGCAGCAGGCGGCGTCGCTCCAGGCGGAGCGTGACGCGAAAGCCACCAGCGCCGGGCAGCTGGAGGACGTGAAGCAGGCCATGACCGCCGGCGGCGAGCAGCGCCGGACGCTGATGACGGCCTATGAGAAGAAAAACGACGGTATCGACAAAGCGCTGGAGGAGAACGAGGCCCGGGGCCGGGAGCTTTTGAAGCAGGCGGAGGCCATGCGGGAGAAGCTTCGCACCATCACCGCCCAGAAGCTGGAACTGGAGGCCACCCGTACCCAGGCAGACAAGGAGGCCCAGCGGCAGAACGACGCGCTGATCGCCCAGGAGCGGCTGGTGGCGTCCATCGAGCGGCAGACCCTGGCCGCCGAGATGGAGGAAAAGCAGATCATCGACCGGCTCTGGGACAACTATGAGTTGACCCGCACGGCGGCCCAGGCCCAGCGGCAGAGCATTGAGAGCCTGGCGGCGGCCAACCGCCGTATCGCGGAGCTCCGCCGGCAGATACGGGATCTGGGGACGCCCAATCTGGGCGCCATCGAGGAGAGCAAGCGGGTGGGCGAGCGGTACGATTACCTGACCGAGCAGCGGGACGACATCGCCAAGGCCAAGAGCGAGCTTTTGGGGATCATCGGGGATATCACCGGCCAGATGGAGGAGATATTCACCCGGGAGTTCAACGCCATCAACGAAAGCTTCCGCTCCACGTTCCTGGAGCTTTTTGGCGGCGGACGGGCCAGTCTGCGGCTGGAGGATGAGAGCGATGTGCTGGGTTGCGGTATCGAGATCAAGGTCCAGCCGCCCGGCAAGGCGGTGAGCAACATCAGCCTTCTGTCCGGCGGCGAAAAGGCGTTCGTGGCCATCGCGCTGTACTTCTCCATTTTGAAGCTGAAGCCCACGCCGTTTTGCGTCATGGACGAGATCGAGGCGGCGCTGGACGAGGAGAACGTGCTGCGGTTCGCGGAATACCTGCACCGGCTTGACAAGACCCAGTTCGTGGTCATCACCCACCGGCGGGGCACCATGGAGAAGGCGGACGTGCTTTTGGGGGTCACCATGCAGGAGAAGGGCGTGTCCCGGGTCATCGAGCTGGATCTTGCGGAGGCCCAAAAGACGGCGGAGAACTGACCCTCAAGAGAGAATGAAAGGCGGAAGATGAAAGAGAACGCCCTGGAGAGAAGGTTTACAGGTCTCACGGCTTTTCAACTGAAGCTCCTGGCGGTGGTCTTCATGACCATCGACCACATCGGGGGCATTGCCTTTGAGATACCCATCGTGATGGAGTACCGGGGCTATCTGCGGCTCATCGGGCGGCTGGCCATGCCCATCTTCCTGTTTCTGCTGGTGCAGAGCATCCGGCACACCCGGGACAAAAAGCGGTTCATCCTGCGACTGTACCTGGCGGGAATGGGGACAGAGATGTTCGTCACGGTCATGAACCAGCTCTTTGGGGAACGGTTCCACTACTTCACCCCGGGGAACATTATCTTCACGTTTTTCTATACTGCCCTGTATGCGGTGCTCATCGAGGGACTGATCAGGTGCGTGCGGGAGAAGGACCGGCGGAAGGCGGGGCTGTATGCGCTGGGACTGGCGCTGTCCCTTGTGCCGACGGCGATCTATCTGCCGCTGCTGGATGGGATGTATTCCATCAATGGGTCTGACCGTGTGAGGTTTCTGCTGGAGGGCCTTTTGAACAGCATAGTCCCGTCGTTCTATTCCGTGGATTACGGCATCGGCGTGATCATTTTGGGCGTGGCCATGTATCTGGCCGGGACGAAAAAGCGCCAATGTCTGGTGTACGCCGCGTTTTGTGTGCTGTGCATTGCGGGGCGGTACGCGGCGCGGCTGGGATTTGATCTTGACAGCATCCCGAGCTTCGGCTTTTTCGATACGTTTTTCGACTACCTCCAGAACCGGATGGTTTGGGCGCTGCCCTTTATGCTGCTATATAACGGCCGGCGTGGCCGGCCCTGCAAGTGGTTTTTCTATTGGTATTACCCGGTGCACCGGGAGGTCATATTTTTGATCGCGGCGCTCGCCGCGCCGCGGTGACGGCTTTGGAGAGGACAATTCTGCAAAAGGATCTGGGAGAGACGATATGGCGTTATTCAAGGAGAAGAAAAAGGGCCTGTTCGGGGGCATGTTTTCCGCCTTTTCCCGAGTGGACGAGGACTTTCTGGACGAGCTGGAGGAGCGGCTGATCCTGGCGGACGCGGGGGTGGAGACGGCGGAGGCGGCCGTGGAGGCCCTGCGCCAGGAGAAGGGTCTGAAGGGCGACGCCGTTCAGGCGAAGCTGGTGGACATCCTCACGGCGCAGATGGAGCAGGCCGGGACGCCGGAGCTGCGTCTGACCACCAGGCCCTCCGTCATATTGATGGTGGGCGTGAACGGCGTGGGCAAGACCACCACCATCGGAAAGCTGGCGAAGCTCTTCACGAATCAGGGCAAAAAGGTGCTGCTGTGCGCGGCGGACACGTTCCGGGCGGCGGCGGCGGAGCAGCTTGGCGTCTGGGCGGAGCGCACCGGGGCGGACATCGTCCGCCACGGGGAGGGGGGCGACCCCGGCGCGGTGGTGTTCGACGCCTGCAACGCGGCGAAGGCCCGGGGCAGCGACCTGATCATCGTGGACACAGCCGGCCGGCTGCACAACAAGCAGAATCTCATGAACGAGCTGACGAAGCTGACGAAGATACTGAGCCGGGAACTGCCCGGGGCGGACTGTGAGATACTGCTGGTGCTGGACGCCACCACGGGCCAGAACGGGCTCATCCAGGCGGAGCAGTTCGCCAAAGCCGCCGGGGTGACCGGTATCGTGCTGACAAAGCTGGACGGCACGGCCAAGGGCGGGGTGGTGTTCTCCATCGCCCGGCGGCTGGGCGTGCCGGTGAAATTCGCCGGTGTGGGCGAGGGCGTGGACGATCTGCGGGTGTTCGACGCCCGGGAGTTTGCGGAGGCCATGGTCCAATGAAGCTGATCCTGGCGTCCGGCAACGGGGGCAAGCTCCGGGAATTCCGGGAGATATTGGGGCCCCTTGGCGTTGAGATCGTCTCCCAGAGGGAGGCGGGGTATGATCTGGACGTGGCCGAGACCGGCGAGAGCTTCGAGGCCAACGCCTTTTTGAAGGCCAGCGCCATATGCGCCGCGTCGGGCCTGCCCGCGGTGGCGGACGACTCGGGGCTGTGCGTGGCCGCCCTGGGCGGCGCGCCCGGGGTGCGTTCCGCCCGCTACGGAGGCGGTAAGGCGTGGACGGACCGGCAGAAATACGAATACCTGCTGGAGCAGATGGCGGGAAAGACGGACCGGGCGGCAAAATTCGTCAGCTGTATCTGCTGCGTGTTCCCAAACGGGGACACGCTGCGCGCCCAGGGCGAGTGCCCGGGCCGCATATTGCGGGCCGCGGCGGGGGACGGTGGCTTCGGGTACGATCCTGTGTTCGCCCCGGATGGGTACGACCGGTCCTTCGGCCAGCTGGGTCCGGCGGTGAAAAATGCCATCTCCCATCGGGCCAGAGCCCTGGCGGCCTTTCGGAAGGAGCTTGAAAGCTATGTTGACAGGTAAGCAGCGGGCCTGGCTGCGCTCTCTGGCGCAGAAGGAGGAGGCCATACTATATGTGGGCAAGGCGGGCCTGACGGAGCCGGTGATCGCCCAGGCGCGGGAGGCGCTGGCCGCCCGGGAACTGGTGAAGGGCCGGGTGCAGGAGAATTGTCTGTACACCGCCGCCGAGGTCCAGCGGATGCTGTGCCAGGCGCTGGACGCCGAGGGCGTGCAGGTCATCGGCAAGGTGTTCGTGCTGTATAAACAGAGGCCGGACGGGGCCAGAATAATTTTACCGAAGGCGTGACCATGCGTGTTTTGATCTACGGGGGCAGCTTCAATCCGCCCCATATCGGACATATCCACGCTGTGCGGCAGGCGGTGGAGCAGCTAAGGCCGGAGCGGGCGTTTCTCATCCCGGCGGCCATGCCGCCTCACAAGCGGCTGGCGGCGGGGAGCCCGGCGCCGGAGGACCGGCTGGCCATGACGCGGCTGGCGGCGGCGGAGGCGCCGGACTGCGAGGCGCTGGACATAGAGCTCGCCCGCACGGGCCCCAGCTACACGTCCGACACGCTACGGCAGATACGCGCGCGGTATCCCCGGGCGGAGATCGTGTTCCTGGTGGGCACGGACATGCTGCTGACGCTGGAAAGCTGGCATGAGCCGGCAGAGATCCTGTCTCTGGCGAGTCTGGCGGTATTCGCCCGGGAGCGGGACAGTGGGGCGGAGATTGAGGCCGGAGCGGCCCGGCTGCGGGAGCAGTACGGCGCCACGGTATATGTGCTGACGGGAGAGCCGGAGGAGGTATCCTCCACCCGGGTGCGGGAGCTCCTGCCGGAGCGGCAGGGACGAGAGCTGCTCCCGGAGGCGGTATATGGATACATCATCCAAAAGCGGCTCTACGGGGCGAGACCGGACTTCGACTGGCTGCGGGAGAAGGCATACGCCTACTTAAAGCCCTCCCGGGTGCCTCACGTCCGGGGCACGGAGACCGAGGCCCGGACTCTCGCGGCGCGCTGGGGCGTGGACCCGGCGGACGCGGCGGAGGCCGCCATCGTCCACGACATCACGAAAAACCGCACTTATGAAGAGCAGTTGTGCCTTTGTGAAAAATATGGTATCATACTGGATGACTGCCAACGGGAGAGCGAAAAGCTGCTCCACGCCATAACGGGGTGCTGTTTCGCGCGGGAGCACTTCGGCATCCCGGAGGATATTTTTCAGGCGGTGCGCTGGCACACCACAGGCCGGCCCGGCATGACGGATCTGGAGCGGGTGGTGTACCTGGCCGACTACATAGAGCCGGGGCGCAGCGGTTTTTCCGGTCTGGCGGAACTGCGCAAGACGGCCTATGAGGATCTGGACGCGGCCATGGAGCTTGCTCTGCGCATGAGTCTGGCGGAGGTCCGGGGCAAGGGGCGGCAGCCCCACAAAGACTCCGTCGGCGCCCAGCGGTATTATGCCCGGAGGCTGAAAGAAAAAGGCGTCCCGCCGGTGCCCTGGGCAGCGGAATAAAAATGGGGGGAGAAAAAAATGGAACCTTTTGAAGCGGCGAAGCTGGCGGTGAAGGCCCTTTCCGACAAGCAGGCCACGGATATCCGCCTTTTGAAGACCACGGACCTGACCGTGCTGGCGGACTACTTTCTGATCTGCACGGCCAACTCCACGCCCCATGTGCGGACATTGTACGACGAGGTGGACCGGAAGCTCTCGGAGGCGGGAATGCCCCCGCTGCGCCGGGAGGGCAGCCGTAACAGCACCTGGCTGCTGCTGGACTTCGGCTGCCTTGTGGTACACATCTTCCAGCGGGAGGCTCGGGAATTTTACAGTCTGGAGCGGCTTTGGAACGACGCTCTGGACGTGGACATCACGGAGATAGTAGAGGCGTAAACATCATGGCATACGATTTTGACCGCATAGAGAAAAAGTGGCAGGGCATTTGGGAGAAGGAGAAGCCCTACGCCGCCAAGACCGGCGACCCCCGGCCCAAGTGGTATGGGCTCATCGAGTTTCCGTACCCCTCCGGCCAGGGCCTGCATGTGGGTCATCCCCGGCCCTATACCGCCATGGACATCGTGGCCCGCAAGCGCCGGATGCAGGGGTATAACGTGCTGTTCCCCATCGGGTACGACGCCTTTGGCCTGCCCACGGAGAATTACGCCATCAAAAACCATATGCACCCCCGCCAGGTCACGAAGCGCAACGTGGCCAACTTCACCGCGCAGCTGAAAATGCTGGGCTTTGGGTTCGACTGGGACCGGATGGTGGACACCACTGATCCTACATACTATAAATGGACCCAGTGGATCTTCCTGCAAATGTGGAAAAAGGGCCTGGCCTACAAGGCCACCATGCCGGTGAACTGGTGCACCTCCTGCAAGTGCGTGCTGGCCAACGAGGAAGTGGTGGAGGGCGTGTGCGAGCGGTGCGGCTCGCCGGTCATCCAGAAGGAAAAGAGCCAGTGGATGCTGCGTATCACGGCCTATGCCCAGCGGCTGATCGACGATCTGGACGACGTGGACTTCATCGAGCGGGTGAAGATCCAGCAGCGCAACTGGATCGGCCGCAGCGAGGGCGCGGAGGTGGACTTCGCCACCACCGCCGGGGACAGCATGCGTATCTTCACCACCCGGTGCGACACCCTTTTCGGCGTGACCTACATGGTCATGAGCCCGGAGCACGCGCTTTTGAGCAAGTGGATGCCCCTTCTCAAAAACGCGGACGCGGTGCGCGCCTACCAGGACGCGGCGGCCCACAAGTCCGAGCTGGAGCGCACGGAGCTTTCCAAGGAAAAGACCGGCGTGCGGCTGGAGGGCGTGGAGGCTGTCAACCCGGTGAACGGGGAGCGGATACCCATTTTTATATCCGACTATGTGCTGGCTACCTACGGCACCGGCGCCATCATGGCCGTGCCCGGCCACGACAGCCGGGACTGGGACTTCGCCAAAGCCTTCGGGCTGCCTATCGTCGAGGTGGTGGCCGGCGGCAACGTGGCCGAGGCCGCCTACACCGACTGCGAGACCGGCATGCTTGTCAACTCCGGCTTTTTGAACGGCCTGCCCGTGGAGGAGGCCAAGGAGAAGATGATCGCCTGGCTGGAGGAGCACGGCGTAGGCGAGCGCAAGGTCAACTACAAGCTCCGGGACTGGGTATTCTCCCGCCAGCGGTACTGGGGCGAGCCCATCCCCATGGTGAACTGCCCGAAATGCGGCTGGGTGCCCGTGCCGGAGGAGGAGCTGCCCGTGCTGCTGCCGGAGGTGGACAGCTATGAGCCCACCGACACCGGCGAGAGCCCGCTTTCCAAAATGCGGGACTGGGTGGAGTGCAAGTGCCCCCGGTGCGGCGGCCCCGCCCAGCGGGAGACGGACACCATGCCCCAGTGGGCCGGGTCCAGCTGGTACTTCCTGCGGTATATGGACCCCCATAACGACAAGGCCCTGGCCTCCCGGGAGGCGCTGGAATACTGGTCTCCCGTGGACTGGTACAACGGCGGCATGGAGCACACCACGCTGCACCTGCTGTATTCCCGGTTCTGGCACAAATTCCTCTATGACATCGGCGTGGTGCCCACCAAGGAGCCCTACGCCAAGCGCACCAGCCACGGCATGATCCTGGGCGAGGGCGGCGTGAAGATGTCCAAGAGCCGGGGCAACGTGGTCAACCCCAACGATGTGGTGGCCAAATACGGCGCGGACACTCTGCGGCTGTACACCATGTTCATCGGCGACTTCGAGAAGGCGGCCGCCTGGTCTGACGAGGCGGTGAAGGGCTGCAAGAAATTCCTGGACCGTGTCTGGGCCCTGGCGGAAGCCGGTCCCACCGGGGACGAGATCAGCCCCGCCACAGAGGCGCTGCTGCACCGGACCGTCAAGAAGGTCTCCGACGACATCGAGGAGATGAAATTCAATACTGCCATCGCCGCCATGATGACCCTGGTGAACGAGCTTTACAAGACCAGGCCCAGCCGGGGGGACATGAAGGTGCTGCTGGAGCTTCTGAGCCCCTTCGCTCCGCATGTGGTGGAGGAGATGTGGGAAATGCTCGGCTTTGAGGGCCGGGCCATGAACCAGCCCTGGCCGGAATATGACGAGGCCAAGATGGTGGAGCGGACCAGGGAGCTGGCGGTGCAGGTGAACGGCAAGCTGAAAAGCACCGTCACCGTCCCGGCGGACGCGGACGACGAGACCGTGGTGGCCGCCGCGAAGGCGGACAGCAAGGTATCCCGGGCCCTGGATGGCATGCAGATCGTCAAGACCATCGTGGTGAAAAACCGCCTGGTGAATCTGATCGTGAAAAAATAAGAATTTCTTGACAACACCGCGCAAAACCTTTATAATATGCAAGGTCCGCAAGAAAGCACATAAAAAGCACCTATGAGGCGTATTCGGAGGGAGGGAAAACAGAATGTCGGAAATCTACGTCAAGGAGAACGAATCTCTCGATAACGCGCTCAAGCGGTTCAAGCGCAGCTGCGCCAAGGCTGGCGTCATGAACGACCTCCGCCGTAAGGAGTATTACCAGAGTCCCAGCGTGAAGCGCCGGAAGAAGTCCGAGGCGGCTCGCAAGAACAAACATAAGCGGTACTACTAAAGATCAAAAAGCTCCCCGGTCTATGGCCGGAGAGCTTTTTTGCATAATGGAAATCCTCTGTCACCGATGGCAGCTTATGAGAACCACCAGCCGAAAAGCGGCGACAGCGGTATCATAAATACCGAAAAGATCATGGAGGAGACGGAGATCAGCGTGGCCCGCTGGGCGGACGGGAATCGGTCATTCAGTTTCTCGTCGCTGATAAGCTGGAGGCTGTCGTCCAGCAGCCCCGCCAGCAGGCCGGAGGCCATCAGCACCGGCAGGCATGTCCCCTGCGCCGCCAGGGCGCAGAGCAGAACGCCGCCTCCGGTGAAGGATACCGCCTTTGGATAGGACAGGCGGTCCAGCCTGCCCGTCAGCAGCCCTGCTAGACCGCCGCCCAGCCCCAGCGTGAACAGCGCCGGTCCCAGCAGCGCTGGGACCGTCACCGCCGCCTCTACCTTCTCCTGCAGGTAAAATCCCGTCAGCGTCGCGCATGCCCCTACCAGGGAGTTGAGCACCATGATCCGGACAGCCGCGCCATCCGATCTAAGGAGCGTCCAGGCGCCCCGGACCGTCTCCGCCAGGGCGGCGGGCAGCGTCCGCAGCGTTATCGCAGGGGCGTCCCGCTCCGGTTCAGTGACGGTCAGCGCAGCCGCCAGACCGATGAGTTCGATCCCCGCGTCCAGCAGGTACGCCCGCCGCCAGCCCAGGAGCACCGTGGCCCCTGCCAGCAGCATGGCGCCGCCGTCGCTGAACCGGTATACCCCGTTTTGTAGGGAGGAGAATTTCAGATAGTCCGCCTCCTGTCCCGCTTGCAGCATGGATTCATAGGTAACGGCCTCCCGCGTGCCGGACTCCAGGTTGTACCCCAGGGCGGAAACAGCCAGAGACAGACATACCCCGGCCATCCCTTGGGAGACTGCCATCAGCAGGGCAGAGAGCACAAACATCACATGGCTGGCCGTCAGGGTCCATTTTCGCCCCAGCACGTCCGCCAGAAGTCCGGAAGGCAGTTCACAGCACAGGCTCATGACATGGAACACCGTTTCCGCCAGGCCGATCTCCACCAGGGAGAACCCGCGCAGCGCCAGCAGCAGGACCCACACGCTTCCCGCCGGACGGAAGCCTACCGACCATTCCAGGATCAGAAGGGCCAGTTTTTGTCTGGAAATAGAAAACTGTTTTTTTGTTTTGGGCATAAAAATAGCGCCATCCTTTCTTTTTGTCATAAGAAAAGGACCGGCGCGACCAATCACTGTGACACGCAGTCACCGAAAAAAGGGCGCACTGATCCTGTGGATGGCCATATCATATCTGAGAAAATGCAGACCCACGCCGCTGTGCACCCGCCGCATCCCTGCGCCCTCCTTTCATTAGGATGAGGCAAGTATAACATGAGTGGATATGGGATTTCAAGAGGATATTTATCCTGCGCTTTTTGGGTCAATAACACCGGCGGCGCTATTATACCCCGGTAAACTTAGGCGCAGCGCGGCGTTGTTTCCGCGCTTTTTACCGATCCGCAAAGGAACATTTCTCCCGGGGCAGTTCTTCCGGCAGGGCGGCGCCCATATAGCGGATGGAGCGGGTCCCGTACTTTTCCCGGATGGCGTCCACGGCGGCGTCAATGCGCCGCTGGCCGTCCAGCCGGCGGTGATCGGTGAACATATCCATCTGCTCCGGAGCGTCGGCGGAGGCGAGAGCCCCGGCCCGCAGGCCAAGGCCCCGCAGGGGCGCGGGCCAGGCGTGCAGCTGCCGGAAAAGGTCCATGGCCAGCCGGTACAGCTCCCGGGTCCCGTCCGCTGGGCGGCGGAGAAGGGTCTGGCGGCTGGCCCAGCCCAGCGAGGCCGCGTCCCGGACGGAGACCTCCAGCAGCCCCGCCCGGTACCGTCCCTGCCGGAGCCGGCCGCCCACCTCCTCCGCCAGCGCCAGCATGACAGCGCGCACGTCCGCCTCGCAGAGCAGGTCCCGGGGCGGGGTGGTGGAGTTGCCAATGCTTTTCGGCGGAGACGGGCGGTCGAACCGGCGGACGGGACTGTCGTCCCAGCCATTGGCGTACCGGTAGAGGGTGAGACCGCTCTTGCCCATCCGGAGCCGGAGCGCCTCCGGGTCCGCCGCGGCAAGCTGGCCGATGGTGCGGATGCCCATGGCCCCCAGCGTCCGGGTGGAGGCGGGCCCGGCGAACAGCAGATCGCTCACCGGCAGCGGCCACACGGCCTGGCGGAAATTGTCCCGATCGAACACCGTCACCGCGTCGGGCTTGCGGTAGTCGGAGCCCAGCTTGGCGAAGGGCTTGTTCCAACTGACCCCTACGCTGACCGTGACGCCCAGATCCCGCCGTATCCGCCGGCGTATCTCCTGTGCGGCCAGATACCCGTCCCGGTAGGCATGGCAGCCGGTGAGGTCCAGCCAGCTCTCGTCCAGACCGAAGGGCTCCTGCCGGTCCGTGAACTCGCTGTATATGGCCCGGGCGGCGTGGGAGACCTTCTCATACTTGTCGTAGTGGGGCCGCAGGACGATGAGCTCCGGGCAAAGCTGCCGGGCCTGCCACAGGACCATGCCGGTCTTAACGCCGCAGCGCTTGGCCTGGTCGCTCTTGGCCAGGATGATGCCGTGACGGGCCGTCTCGTCCCCGCCTACCGCCACCGGCAGTCCCCGCAGCTCCGGCCTGTCCAGAAGCTCGATGCTCACATAGCAGGCGTTGATATCCGAATGCAATATCACTCTCTCCATGGGTCCATTATAAATCTCTTAAATGGAGATGTAAAGAGTAAATTTCTCCCAAAAAGAGAAAACTATTGCAAAGCGTCTCTCCATGCTATATACTGTTTTTCAAAGGGGGGCGAAGTGCTGTGTTTGACGATATCGGGGCGAAGCTGGCGGCGCTGCGGCGGCAGGCGGGGCTGAGCCAGAAGCAGCTGGCCCAAAAGCTGACGGCGCTGGGGGAGCCTGTCACGGACAAGGCGCTCTCCAAATGGGAGAAGGGGGCCACGCTCCCGTCAGCCCGTCAGTTTTTGCTGGTGTGCCGGGCGCTGGAGGTGGAGGACCTTTCCGGGGAGTTCATGGGCGCGGGCCTTGCCCGGGGACTGGACGCGGCGGGGCGGCGGAAGCTGAACGAGTACGCGGAGCTTCTGCGGCGCAGCGGCCTGTATGAGCCCAGGCCGGAGGGTGGTCGGGCCATCCGGCTGTACACCCTGGCGGCCAGCGCGGGTCCCGGCCAGTTTCTGGACGACGGGGATTTCCGCTGGATAGACGCCGCCAGCGCGCCCAGACAGGCGGACTTTGCCGTGCGGGTAGCGGGGGACAGCATGGAGCCCCGGTACCGGGACGGGCAGGTGGTGTATGTGAAGGCGTCGCCCACGGTGGCGGACGGGGAGATAGGGCTGTTTTTCTGGCAGGGAAGCGGCTATATCAAGCAGATGTATGACCGGCCCGGGGGCGTGCGGCTGCACAGCCTGAACCCGGCCTATGAGGATATCGCGATATCGGAGCCGGCCCAACTGCGGGTTTTCGGCCGGGTCCTGTGAGGAGGGGCGGGAAATGAAACTGACGAGAAAGACCTGCTGGCGGATAGGCGCGTCCGCGTTTTTACTGTATCTGGCCATCTACTACTGGCAGTCCGTGGCCCGGCTGCTGCGGGTGTTCGTGGGGGCCTGCGTGCCGCTGATCCTGGGCGGCGCCATCGCCTACGTCATTAACATTCTGATGACCTTTTACGAGAAGCACTACATCCTGCCCAAGAGCGGGAAACTGGCGGGACTGCGGCGGCCGGTGTGCATGCTTGGCGCTATGCTGACGGTGGTGTTCGTGCTGGTATTCGTGGTGCGGCTGGTGGTGCCGGAGCTGCTGTCCTGCCTGAACGCGCTGGTGAGCCAGGCGCCGGCGGCGGTGGACCGGCTGCTGCGCAATCCCGCCGTGCAGAAGATGATCCCGGCGGATATCGAGGAGCGGATCGCGGCCATCGACTGGAACAGCGCGGTGGTGCATGCCCGCAAGGTGCTGCTGTCGGGCTTCTCCGGGGCGGCCAATGCGGTCAGCTCCATCTTCTCCGGGATCGTGACGGCGCTGTTCGCGCTGATCTTCGCCATCTATCTGCTGCTGGGCAAGGACACCCTGAGCCGTCAGTGCGGCCGGGTGCTGGACAGCTACTTAAAGCCCGCCTGGCGGGAAAAGGTCCGCTACGCCCTGGGGGTGCTGAACAGCAGCTTCCACAGCTATGTGGTGGGCCAGTGCACCGAGGCGGTGGTGCTGGGGTGCCTGTGCATAGGGGGCATGATGCTCTTCAAGTTCCCATACGCCACCATGATCGGCACGCTGGTGGGGGTGACGGCGCTGATACCCGTGGCCGGGGCCTATATCGGCGCGGGCGTGGGCGCGTTCATGATCCTGTCCGTATCCCCGGAAAAGGCCATATGGTTTTTGGTGTTCATCGTGGTGCTCCAGCAGCTGGAGGGGAATCTGATCTATCCCCGGGTAGTGGGGTCCTCCATCGGCCTGCCGGGTATCTTCGTGCTGGCGGCGGTGACGGTGGGCGGCGCCATGTTCGGCGTGCTGGGCATGCTGGTGGGCGTGCCTTTGGTGGCGGCGCTGTACCAGATACTGAAAGACGATATAGCTAAACGTACATAAGGAAAGGGCGCGGTGCTCGGCACCGCGCCCTTTTCAATCTGTCAAAGAACGAGTTGTTTTCAGGGAGCGAGAACGGCACGTTTTTGTATAAAGGCGGGAAATAACCAGA
>CANQMO010000009.1 GCA_947624985.1 uncultured Oscillospiraceae bacterium
GACCGGTTCTACGTCCACCGGCACAAGGGCGCCTGCGAGCGGCTGTGCGAGGAGCTGGACCGGGAGAAGGCCCAGGTATACCGCCGTCGGGACCGGGCCCTGAAGCGCTTCACGCTGGCCCTCTACGGCGGGCTGGAGAGCTGACGGAGCGCCTTGTAAAAAAGACGGACTAAAGGCCCGCCGTCGTAAAACAGTGCGACATCGGTTTTTTGGGGGAATGGCATGGCTATGGGGCCATGCCATTCCTTCCATATCGGCGTGCTTGCCGGTCAGACCGCTCCGCGCCGTCTGTTTTCCGCTCCTGCTCTCAGCCTTGCCATTTTCCTGGGACAGGCTGGCGGAGAGCAGGCCGGCGCACTATAATTGGTAACGCAGAAAAAGTTTTTTGAAAAATCGAAGCGCCTTAAATCATTTCGCGTTTTTTCCTGTTATCCTCAGTAGAAAAAGAAAGCGGGTATCTCATGGGCGATGAAGAGTTGGTCAAAAGAATACGCCAGGGCGACACAGCCGCCGGGGAAGCGCTGATCGACCGCTACTACTCCTCCGTTTTCCACTATTGCAGATATTACTGTGGTAACCGGGAGACGGCGGAGGACCTGACGCAGGAGACCTTTTTCCGGCTGTTCAGATCTCTCCCCGGCTACAGGGAAGAGGGGCGATTCAGGGCATACCTTTTTTTGATCGCCAGACGCCTGTGCATAAATGAGAGCAAAAAAGCTCCCACATATTCGCTGGAGGACAAAGAAAACCTCATAAATACGCCAAATGAACTGGACCGTCTGGACGACCGGGATGTGATCCGCCGCCTTATGGAGCGGCTTCCCCCGGAGCAGCGGGAGGCGGTTTTTCTGCGATTTGGCATGGGGTTCAGCTATCGGGAGATCGCAAAAGCCACGGGCTGCAATGTTCGCACGGCCCAGAGCCGCGTGGTGTACGCGCTGAAAAATATGCGAAAGAGGGTGCGCCATGAATAAAGGACAGTTGAAAAAGGGCCTGACAGGATATATTCAGGAGCTGCTCGGCCAGGATGACCATTTTGCGCGAAAGGACGAGACGATCCGGCTGTGCGCGGAGATCATGCGCGGGCAGGCAGACGTCCCGGCGGAGCCGCGATCGAACTTTTGGCAGTTTCTGTCGGGCGTGTTCCGCTTTGAATGGCCGCCCATCGTGTTTTTCCAAACCGTCGCTCTGCTCCTTGTGGGGCTGTTCTTATACGGCGCGCCGAGAGACCTGCGATACGTCCCGGTCTATATACCCCTGTTCGTTCTGGCCGTTATCCCCGTACTCTTTCAGGAGCAGTACTTCGGGACCGGCGAGCTGGAGGCGGTCACCCGCTCCTCCGGGGCACAGATCGTCCTGGCCAGGCTGCTTTTGTCGGGGGCGGCAAACCTGGTCTGCATGACCGTGCTGCTGTGGCTGGAGATCCATCTGACCGGCGGCCGGCCGGACCTGGGACGGATGATCCTGTACTGTCTGGTACCGTATCTGGTCTGCATGACCGTCCTGCTGCACCTCATTCGGAGCCGCAAAAAGGACAGCATGCCGCTGGCCGCCGCCATGTCGCTGGGCTCGTGCCTTTTCTGGCGCGTTTCCTCCCGTCTGGTGCCGGGACTGTATGAACTGTCGGCGGTAGGGGTATGGATCGCCGCGTTCACGCTCTTCGCGGCGTTTTTCGCAAGAGAAATATGCTTTATCGTCAAAGCAGATAAGGAGGGCAAAATGTATGGACCTGTCGTTTGACCGCCTGACGAAGCACTACGGCGGCAAGATCGCCGTGGACCGTGTCAGCGCCACGCTCACCCCCGGGGTCTACGGTCTGCTGGGCGCCAACGGCGCGGGCAAGACCACTCTCATGCGCATGCTGTGCGGCATTTTAGAGCCCACCTCCGGGGAGGTTTTCTGGGACGGCAAGGAGGTGACGGGCCTGGGGGCGGCGTACCGGAACGTACTGGGCTATCTGCCCCAGGACTTTGGCTGCTACCCCCATTACACCGCCGCCGAGTTTCTCTCCTACATCGCCGTGCTGAAAGGGCTGCCCCGGGACACGGTCCAAAGGCGTATCCGTGAGCTTCTGGACACCGTGGGGCTGCGGGGCGCCGCCGGGAAGAAGCTGCGGACCTTTTCCGGGGGCATGAAGCAGCGGGTGGGCATTGCCCAGGCCCTTTTGAACGACCCCCAGGTGCTCATTCTGGACGAGCCCACCTCCGGCCTGGACCCGAAAGAAAGGGTACATCTGCGCAATCTTCTGGCGGACTATGCCGGGGACCGGATCGTGATCCTCTCCACCCACATCGTGTCCGACGTGGAGGCCATCGCGGACGAGGTGCTCATGATGAAAGCCGGAAGCTTCATTCTGCGGGGCGCCGTCCCGGAGCTTGTCCGCCAGGCCGAGGGCAAGGTCTGGGAGCTCACCGTCCCGGCGGCCCGGGCCAGGGCCTGGCAGGCGCGGGCCACGGTGGCCAACTTCCGCCACGAGGGGGACCGGGTGGTGCTGCGCATCATTTCCGACGAGCGGCCCGGGTCGCAGGCCGTGCCCTGCCGGCCCACCATGGAGGATCTGTATCTCTATCATTTTGGCGAGGAGGCGTGATATGGAACTTTTTCGTCTGGAACACAAAAAGCTGTGGCGAAAGACCAGCGTGAGGATCAGTGTGCTGCTGTGCTTTGCCTATGTGGTCATATTCGGGGGCGTTCTCTCCTACCAGTGGTTCGAGTTTGGAAGCTCCCATGACGTCACCAGCGCTTTCGGCAACAACTTCGACGGTTATGCCATGATCCGCTCCTATCAGGCGCGTGCGGACAGCTACGGGGCGTATCTCACCGACGGAGCGCTCCAGCGGATGGTGCGGGATATCCAGCAGGACAACGACCGGGGGATATATTGGCAAAACGCGGACAGCCGCTCCACGGTCAGCGGCTATCTTTCGCAGCTATACCCGGAGCTGGAGGATGCGGACAACGCCTATCCCACCCTGATGGAATACTATGTGGACAGCGCCAGGCTGACCGACTTTTACGGGCGGCGGCAGGCGGCGCTGGAACAGTTTCTGCACCTTCAGGGCCAGGGGACCGGCGAGGAGAGGGCAATGCTGCTGGCCATGAACGGCAAAGTAGACGAGCCCTTCCGATACGGGTGGGTACGTGGCTGGCAATTCGTTTTAGGCAACTCCCTAGCGGACCTGGGTGTCATAATGGCGCTCTTTCTGGCCGTCGTCCTGGCGCCTACCTTTTCGGGAGAATGGCACAGCAACACCGCGCCGCTGCTGCTGACCACCGATGGAGGGTGGCGGCGTCTGGCGCGGGTGAAGGTTCTCAGCGGGCTGGCCTTTGCGATAGAGTTATTTGCGCTGCTGGCCGCGGGAGGCGTCGCGGCGCAGCTTGTCTACCTGGGCACGGCCGGGTGGGATATGCCCATCCAGACCATGAAGCTCCTGGCCGTGGCGCCTATGAATATGCTGCAAGCGGAGATATACGAGTACGCCTTCGCGCTGCTGGGCGCCATTGGCTTTACCGGAGTGGTCATGCTCCTGTCGGCGCTGGTAAAGAGCAACGTGCTGGCGCTGCTTCTGAGCCTGGCGGCCGCTTACGGGCCCATGATGATCGCCCAGTATCTTCCCTACGGCCTGCAAAGCGCCCTCGGGCTGCTCCCTCTGGTGGGCAGCGGCACGGACATATTCCGCACGAACACATTCCATATCTTCGGGAAGTACATCTGGTCCCCATACCTGCTCATCACCGTCCCGGTGCTGATCGGTCTTATCTGTATCCCCTTCGCCGTTATGAAGTGGTCCCGGCGGCAGCGGGCGTGATCGTTTCTCATAGCGCACAGCGGGCGGCACAAGGCCGCCCGCTGTCGTTTTGTATCCTGTCGGATGTCGGTATTCAGCTTTTTGAAGCGTAAGTGGAGATGATATAGCCGGTCTGGCCGTTGTAGCTGATCTGATACCAGTCTCCGCTCTTGCCGGTCACGGTAAAGGTCTGCCCACTGTTGGCCGAGCCGATGGCGCCGTAGCCGGTGCCCGGGCCGGAGCGGATGTTCACGCTGTTGCCGGTGACGGTCACGGTGCCGCTGTCGGCCACCACGCCGGCGGTGCCGGAGGTGGTGCCCGTAGTGGTTCCGCTGGTCGTGCCGGCAGTAGTGCCGCTGGTGGTGCCGCTGCCGTCGGAGACATACTGGCTGGAGATATAACCGGTCTGGCCGTTGTAGCTGACCTGGGTCCAGCCGTTGGTGGTGCCGGTGCGGGTCAGCGTGGTGCCGCTGCTGGCGGTGCCGATGACGCCATAGCCGGTGCTCGGGCCGGAGCGGATGTTCACGCCATTGCCTGTGACGGTCACGGTGCCGCTGGCGCTGGTGACGCTGGTGGTCGAACCGGTGGTCCCCGTCGTGGTACCGGTCGTGGTCCCCGTCGTGGTGCCGGTGCCGCCGGGCTTGGCGGTGCTGATAAGGTTGCTACTGATATAGGCTTCTCCGCCCTTATAGGTCACCCGGCTCCAGCCGTTATTGGTGGTACCGGTGCGCTGAAGCTGATAGCCGCTGTTCTCCGTGCCCAGGATAGAGTCGCTGGTGCTGGGACCGGAGCGGATATTGACGCCGTTGCCGCTGACATAGACCGTGTCGTTGGTACTCGCGACGGAATAATTCTGCGAGACCGGCGTGGCGCTGGGCGAGGGCGCCGGCGTGACGCTGGGGGTAGGCACGGGCGTGGGGGTGACAGCCGGGGTCGGGGTAGGCGACGCCGTAGGCGGCGCCGTCACCGTGGGGATCGTCGTGGGCTCCGGGGAAGCGGAGGCGTCGGTATCCACGACGGCGGCGGGGCTTTTGAAGGGGTCCGAGGGCTTGGCCGCCTCGTCGGCGGGCCGGTTGAGACGGACGACCATAACGATGGCGATCACGATGATGACCAGGATGACGGCCAGCACAGCGATGATCTGCCAAAGGCTCTTATCCTTGTTCTTGGCCCGCATGGCGTCGTCCGCGCCTCTGGCGGTGGACACAGGCCGGGGCGTGCCGTCCGGGGCCATGGCCTTGGTGTGGTGCGCGGCGCCCTTGGCTCCGTTCTCTCCCGCGTAGGCGGGCGCAAAGAAGCCGTCCTTCTTCTCCGGGGACTGCTCCGTCCCCTCCGGCGGTACATCCTCGGCAGGCCGCACGGGCCGGGGCAGATTGCGCAGAGCGTCGTCGTCGGAGCGCTTTTTCCAGGGCACTTTTTTCCCCTGCTTTTCCGGCTTGCCGCCGTCGGCGTCCCGCAGCGTCTCCACCCTGCCGGAGTCCAGCTTGGCGTGACATCTCCTACAGTATTTCACGTCCCCCTGGACCGTGGCGCCGCAGTTAGGGCACTTGCGTGTGATCTTGCTCATAGGCTGTATCCCCTTTATCTAAAAAATCGTGAATTCCCTGCCGTCACTTGCGCTCGCCCGCCACATGCACCACGCCGTCCTCCACCCGGAGCAGATCCTGACAGAACATGGCGATGGCTCTGGGCAGCAGCTTCCACTCCGCCTCCTCCATAATGCGCCGCTGGAGGGTCTTGGGCGTATCCCCTTCCCAGACCTCCACGGCCTGCTGAAGGATGATGGGCCCGGTGTGTCCCTCTGTGACGAAATAGGCCGTGGCGCCGGACAGCTTGACGCCGGCGCGGATGGCCTGGTCATAGGGCTCCATGGAGTTCATATCGCACTCGCCGAAGGCGGGCAGCAGGCTGGGGCATACGTTGATGATACGGTTTTCATAGGCCTTCAGCACGCTCTGGCCCAGCGGGTGGATATATCCGGCCAGCACCACCAGTTCCGTGTCCACATCCTGGAGCTTCTGCTCCACGGCGGTGTTGAAGCTCTGGGCGTTGGGGAACAGGGATCTGTCCACCACATAGGTGGGCAGATTGGCGCTCTTGGCGCGGATAAGGGCGTACGCGTCCGGGTCGGAGGAGATGACCGCCGTCAGTTCACAGTTGGGGATCTCCCCGAACAGATGGGAATCCATGACCGCCTGTAGATTCGTTCCACCGCCTGAAACAAGGATCGCTGTTTTGACCATCTGTCTCCCCTCACATCCGAAAGCGCGCGCTTGCGCAAAAGTATCTTCTTTTTACTTCTTGTCATCACATTGTAACATATATACAGCCGGTTGGCAATACATTATTCGCGGTAAACCATTAATTTTCGACAAAAAACCTCCCCGTTTCCGGGGAGGTCCGTCCATGGCCTGTCATTCGCCGCTGATATAGGCGGCTCGCTCTTTCTTAAACTCGTCGGTCTTGTCGAAGCCACAGGAGAACATCTCGGGGCAAAAGCCTCTGTACACGCACTCCCGGACCATGCAGGAGGCGAGCTCGGGCTCCACCTCCGCCACCGCGTCCTTGACCATCTGCCACGCCTGGCGGGTCTCGGGGCTGGCGCAGCTGCAAAGGCGTTTGCGGCTGATGTTGATGAGGGCCTGGGCGTCGGCCTCGCACTCGTGGTTCACGGGCGCGCCCTGGGGCAGCTCGGTCCGGTCCGTACCGGTCCTGTCGGTCCGCTGGGTCTTGACGAAATGCTCGATACCGAACTTATGGCGCACGAAGTGGACGCTGACCCAGTAGGGCAGATCCACCCACCGCCACGAAAACTTCATCTTCCGGATGGGGGAGTGCTCCGCCAGGATGATCGCCCGTTTCCACTGGGAGTCGGGGTAAGCGCCCCTGGTCTTGCCGATGGTGTTCATGGTGGCGTTTTTGATGTCCTGCCAGTTATCCTCGTGCTGGAAAAACAGCAGTCTGGTCTTGCTCTCGCTCATATCGGGTCCTCCTGTGCGCGTTTTTTGACAGTATACCATATAATTCGCACACTGTCCAATCCCGAAAGAAGTAAAATCGAAATCGAAAAAACAGGAGTATTCAAGAGATATCATGAAATATATTGAGTAAATTATGTTATTTTCAAAAAACCTGTTGACAGTCCTTTCCACTTGTGCTATAAAGAGAAAGCGCCTTGAAAGGCGCGCAAGAGAGAAATAACAACTAACAATATGCGGAGGAACACGAATGAGCACGACAATGGTAAAGCCTGCCGATGTCGTCCGCAAGTGGTATGTGCTGGACGCGGCCGGCAAGCCCATGGGCAAGACGGCTGTGATCGCGGCGGACCTGCTGCGGGGCAAGCGGAAGGTGGACTACACGCCCCACGTCGACTGCGGGGATTACGTCATCATCATCAATGCTGAGCAGGCGGTGCTGACCGGCAAGAAGCTGGAGCAGAAGTACTACCGGACCCATTCCGGGTATCCCGGCGGCCTGCATGAGACCCAGTACAGCCGTCTGATGGCGGAGAAGCCCGAGCTTGCCATGCGCCTGGCGGTGCGGGGCATGCTGCAAAAGAACGCGATGGCGAAGAACCAGCTGACCCGCCTGCGCATTTTCCGGGGCGGCGAGCACACCCACCAGGCCCAGAAGCCTGAGATGTATGTGGAAGGAGGCAACAACTAATGGCTACCTATCAGTCCAAGCGTCCGTATCTTTACGGCACGGGCCGGCGTAAGAGCTCTGTTGCCCGGGTCCACCTGATCCCCGGCGGCACCGGTGTCATCACCGTGAACGGCCGCAGTATCGACGACTACTTTGGTCTGGAGACCCTGAAGCTGATCGTCCGTCAGCCTCTGGTGACCACGGGCACCACCGACAAGGTGGACGTGGAGGCCACCGTGACCGGCGGCGGCGTGACCGGTCAGGCCGGCGCCATCCGCCACGGCATCGCCCGGGCGCTGTTGCAGGTGAACGAGGAATACCGCGCCCCCCTGAAGGCCGCCGGTTTCCTGACCCGCGACCCGCGCATGAAGGAGCGGAAGAAGTACGGCCTCAAAGCCGCCCGCCGCGCTCCGCAGTTCAGCAAGCGCTGATACCCACAAAAAGACCAGGACCCCGGAGCCGCACGGCTCCGGGGTCTTTGTATGTCCATATGCACTTACGCCGCCGCTTCCGTCACCCACACGCTGACGGCTCCGCCGTCCACGGGGAATTCCGCGCTGCCTGTCCCGTCCAGCGTCACCCGCTCGGGTCTGCCGCCCAGGATGTCCACAAAGGTCTCTCCGGCGTGCCGGGCGCCGACGCACATGAGCCTTGCGCCGCCCTCGCCGCCTGACATGACCGCCGCCAGTCCGGAACCGGGGACGTCCGGCTCCCCCGAGCGGGTCCAGCCCACCACGTCAGGCCGGTCAAAGTAGCTGGTCTGCCGGCCCAGGGCGTATTTCTGCCGGGCCATCAGCAAAGTCTCCAGCCCCGGCGTCGGCCCGATCCCGTCGTGGGGGATACCGTAAAGATCCCCGTAAAACACGCATGGGACCCCGGACTCCCGCAGCAGGATCATGGCGTATGCCAGGGGCTTGAACCATTCCCTGACCCAGGACTGGAGGGCTTGACCGGGCTGGGTGTCGTGGTTATCCACGAAGGTGACGGCCAGATCCGGCTGCCGCTCTGACAGCGTGTCCCGGGCAAGGCCGCTCATATCGAAGGCCGCCCCCTGCTCCGACGCCTCAAAAAAGCGCTGGTGCAGCGGCACGTCGAACAGGCTCATCACCTGGCCGGACCGGTCCGAAAACTCGCAGAGCGCCCCGGTGTCCGCGCTCCAGTACTCTCCCACGGTGGGCAGGGCCAGTCCGGTTTCGTCCCGGAGCTTGGTGAGCCAGTGGGCAAAAAAGGGGAAGTCTATGTGCTTGACCGCGTCCATACGGAACCCGTCCACGCCGGTGAAGTCCAGATACCACCGGCCCCAGCGGTCCAATTCCCGAACGACGTCCGGGTTGGACATGTCCAGATCGGCCCCCATCAGATAGTCGAAGTTGCCGTTTTCCCGGTCCACCTTCTCGGCCCAGGACTTGCCCGCGAGCTGATACACGGCCTCCCGGCCGGTGCTGTCGTCCCAGTCCACGCCGCTGAAGTGGGTATGATCCCATTGGAGATCGGAGTATTTCCCCGCCCGGCCCGGGAAGGTGAATTTGGTCCAGGCCCGGATACTGGTCTGCTCCAGCTGTATGTTCCGGTCGTGCTCGTCGTCCCGGATGGCCTGTACAGTCTCCGTCTCGTCGGCGCCCATCCGGTGGTTCAGCACCATATCGGCCAGCACCTCCATCCCCTGGTCATGGAAGGCCCGGACGGCGGCCAGGTACTCGTCCTTCGTGCCGTACTTGGTGGGCACGCTCCCCTTCTGGTCGAACTCGCCCAGATCGTACTGGTCATAGACGCCATAGCCCACGTCCCGGATACCGGCCTGCCCTTTGCAGGCAGGCGGCAGCCACACGCTGGTGAATCCCAGCTTTGAAAGGCGCCCGGCTTCCCGCGCCGTTTTATTCCAAAACTGCCCGTCCTCGGGCAGATACCACTCGAAATCCTGTAATATCGTCGGCTGTTTCGTGCTCCCGCCTCCTGTCACGGTCAGGCGCTCTCTCGGCCTGACCCAAAATTGCCCCACATTGTAGCAGACAAATTTCCCCTTGTCTACGTCAAAATAGACAAAAAATGCGGCAAAACCTGTATATTTTGCCCCGAAAAGCACTTTTTTGCCGGACTTTCGAGTTTACAGTTTTTACACAGGATCAACATGAACTGTTCATGACTGGCCGTTATAATGCCCCCATCTGAGGAAACGGAGGACCGTATCATGCACAGGAAAAAATGGCTTTGCGGCGCCCTGAGCGCCCTGATACTTCTGGGGGCCTCCCCGGTGGCGCTGGCAGACGGCGCGGCCGGGGGCCCGTACCCCGGCGCGGTGACCGTCGCCCTTTCAGACGGCGGCGTCACGGTGGACGGCCAGCCGGCGCCGGAGGACGCCGCCGGCCCCGTCTACACCGCCCATGACATCGTGTACTACCAGGCGGGCCACGACTTCACCTATGGCGAGGGGACCGCCGGCGACGAACACACCGAGCAGGAGGCGGCCGCCCACACGGTGGTCCACATCGCCCAGCCCGGGACCTATGTGCTGCAAGGCTCCCTGACCCGGGGGCAGATCGCGGTAGACCTGGGGGAGGACGCCCCCGACGACCCGGAGGCGGTGGTCACGCTCATTCTGGACGGGGTGGACGTGACGTGCACCGTGGCCCCGGCGGTGATATTTTATAACGTATACGAGTGCGACCCGGATGGGACAGCCGGTCCCGAGCCGGACCTGTCCGGTGCCGGGGCCCGGGTGATCCTCTCCGACGGCAGTGAGAACAACATCGCCGGGTCCTATGTGGCCCGCATTTACAAGTCCTACACGCTCAACGAGGACGGCACCGCCGTGACGGACAGCAAGAAGCTGCACAAATATGACGGCGCGTTCTACTCCAGGATGAGCATGACCGTCACCGGCGACGGCCAGGGCACTGGCGCGCTGAACATCACCGCCGAAAACGAGGGGCTGGACACCGAAATGCACCTGGCCATCGACGGCGGCAACATCCACATCACCTCCGGCAACGACGGGATAAACTGCAACGAGGACGGCGTGTCCGTAGTGACACTGAACGGCGGCGCCGTCAGCATAACCGTCTCCGGCGAGACCGGCGAGGGGGACGGCGTCGATTCCAACGGCTGGCTGGTGCTGAACGGCGGCAGCCTGACGGCCCAGGCATGCTCCACCAGCGCGGACGCGGGGATCGACGCGGAAAACGGCATCTTCCTGCGCGGCGGGACCGTGGCCGCCACCGGCTCCATGCTGGACCCCATCACCGCCACGGAGGCGTGCTGCGCCGTGTTCACCTTCTCCCAGGCCCAGACCGGCGGCGTCCGCTACGCCCTCCTTGCCGGCGAGGACGGGGACGAGCTGCTCTCTTTCACACCGGTCAACCGCTTCACCACGCTGGTCCTGTCCGACCCCGCCCTAACAGAGGGCGAGAGCTACACCCTTCTGGCAGACAGCAGCCCCATCGCGGTCTCCGTCGCCCAGAAGGGTATGATGGGCGCTGGCGCCCCTCAGCCTCCCGACGGCATGGAGCCGGACGACGCCCCCCAGCCTCCCGATGGCACAGGCCCGGGCGACGCCCCTCAGCCTCCCGATGGCACAGACCCAGGCGACGCCCCCCAGCCCCCCGACGGCACGGAGCCGGGCGACGCCCCTCAGCCCCCCGACGGCACGGAGCCGGACGACGCCCCTCAGCCCCCCGACGGCACGGAGCCGGGCGACGCCCCTCAGCCTCCCGATGGCACAGACCCAGGCAACGACCCCCAGCCGCCCGACGGCGGGGAGACCGACGGCGAGGCCGCCGATCGATTCACCCTGACCGCCGGCGTGAACTATTTCCGGGCGGCGTGACAAACTCAGGCCCGCTGCAAAACCTCGTTTTGCAGCGGGCCTGTCGCGTTTGTCTTATTCGGCGGCGGACTTTCCGCCACCCTCGCTTTTGGGCCGGCGGTTGTGGGGCCGGCGGCGGCTGTAATAGTTCTTGCTCTTGGCCTTCTGGCTCTGCTCCTGGGGAGTGGGGGCGTCGGTCTTGGGCCGCGGGGCCCGCTGTTGGTTCTTCCCGGACCTGCTCTTCTCCTGGGCGGGCCGCTCCCCCTCCGGCTTCTCCCCTTTGGGCCTGTCCCCGCCCCTGTGGCGGCGGCGGTTCCGGCGGGAGCCGCTGTCCTGCCGCTCCTCCCGGGAAGGCGCGGTCTGTCTGCGCGTCTCGCCGCTCTTCTCCTCGCCCGGCACGGTGATGAGAAGCTCCGGCATCTCCCACGGGTCCTCCTCCGGCTCTTTTTCCTTCTTGGGCTTCAGGACCAGCACATGGGGCGGCTGGCTGCCGTCCCGGGGCCTGCCGCCGGGGATGGCGGCCACCTCGTCCGCGTCGTACTGACGGTAGGCGTCGTCCCCCTCTCCGTCCAGCTTCACCCGCACGGTCTGCCGCAGGATATTGACCTGGGTCACATTGCCGTACCCGTCCGGGGTCTCCACGAACGCGCCGTTTTTCGGCACGTTTTTCACCAGCTCCTCATAGGCGGGCTGCTCGTAGCGCAAACAGCACATGAGCCTGCCGCAGCAGCCGGATATCTTGGCCGGGTTCAGGCTCAGGGCCTGTACCTTGGCCATCTTGGTGGACACGGGCTTGAACTCGTCCATAAAGCTGCCGCAGCAGAAGGGCCGCCCGCATATACCCAGGCCCCCCAGCATCCGGGCCTCGTCCCGGACGCCGATCTGCCGCAGCTCGATCCGGGTGCGGAACACCCCCGCCAGATCCTTCACCAGCTCCCGGAAATCCACCCGTCCGTCGCTGGAAAAGAAGAAAATGATCTTGTTGCCCTCGAAGGCGCACTCCACATCCACCAGCTTCATATCCAGGCCGTGTGCCTCGATCTTCTGCCTGCCGATGGCGTAGGCCTCCCGCTCCCGTTTGCGGCACAGCTCTTCGATACGCCTGTCGTCCTCAGTGGCAGCCCGGGCCACGGGGCGCAGCGGCGCCACCACCTGTTCGTCCTCCACCGAATGGTTTCCCTGGATGACCGTGCCGATCTCCAGGCCCTTGGACGTCTCCACCACGGCCATGTCGCCGGCCTTCAGCGTCAGGCCCGCCGGGTCGAAGAAATAGCTCTTGCCCCGGTTTCTGAATTTGATACTCACAACTTCCTGCATAGTGATCGTTACCTCAATGTCTCCGCAGCCAGCAGGCCGAAGATCTGCTTCGGCTGCACATTGTGCCGCAGATAGTCTTCCGTTTTGTCCATGAGCGCCGCCAGATGAAAGAGCCTGTCCCGGCCCAGGCCCGGATCGGGGGCCCGCCCGCACAGTATCTCGCACACCGCGTCCCGCACCTGTCCGGCGAAGGCCTCCGTCTCCTCCCGGCTGAGCTTGACCCGATTCATGCAGAAGAGCACGGTCCGGGCCGGGTCGCCGGAGGCAGCCGCCTCCAGATATCCTCCGGCCAGGTCGGAAAGCGCCGCGCCTTCATCCGTCCTCCGGCCCGGGTCCTCCGCCCGGACGCACCGGGACCGGACCGTGGGCAGCAGCGCGTCGGTGGACGCGGCGCACAGGATGAAGCAGGCGTGGCCGGGAGGGTCCTCCAGGGCTTTGAGCAGGGCGTTTTGGGCCTGCTGGTTCATCCTGTCGGCCTGGTCGATGATATAGACCTTTCTCTCCGCCTCATTGGGGGCCAGCACCGCGTCTGCGGTCATCCGGCGCACCTGCCCCACCAGTATCTCCCGGCGCAGGTCGCCGTCCCGTTTTTCCCGGCCCACCCATATCACGTCCGGGTGGACGCCTGCCAGCGCCTTCCGGCAGTCCCGGCACCGGCCGCAGGGAGGCTCGGGCGCGGAGCACACCAGCGCCGCCGCCAGACGGCGGGCGGCGTCCTCCCTCTCCCGGCCCTCTGGGCCCGTCAGCATATACGCATGGGATAAACGTCTTTCAGCCATAGTGCGCTCTGCATCTTTTACGGAGCCGGCAAAATTTATTTGGGCATAATGCTGTCCCGCTCCGGCGCCAATATAGTCATTATATCATATTTTTATCGCCGCTTACAATATCATTTGCAAGTTTACCAAAAATGTGGTAAATTCACAATACAGAGAGTATTGTACGATAATGGTCATCGCAAGGCGAAAACAAATGTTTTCGCCGCCAAACGACACGTTTGGCGGCAAATGATCCAAGGATCATTTGCCCGGTGCTCATTGCAAGGAATATCTGGCAAAACAGCCACGCTGTTTTGCTAAGCCGCAAAGCGGCTCGGCGAAACGCCTTGCGGCGTTTCGCCATCAGATAATCATTATTATCAGCGGCAATGAAAAAAGGAGGAAGACCTTTGAAGCGCGGCAATGTATCCAACAACGTGATCCACCGTCTTCCCCGCTATCTGCGCAAGCTGGACGACCTGGCCAGCAAGGGCGAGGAGCGGATCTCCTCGGACAAGCTGGGCCGCCAGATGGGACTCACGCCGTCGCAGATCCGGCAGGACTTCTCATGCTTTGGCGAATTCGGGCAGCAGGGCTACGGCTACAACGTGGACTTTCTGCGCCAGGAGATCGGCCAGATACTTGGCACCTATCGGGGCTATTCCGCCATTTTGGTAGGCGCGGGCAACCTGGGCACCGCCCTGATCCAGAACTTCGACTTCATCATCGAGGGGTACTCGTTTCTGGGCGCGTTCGACGTGGACCCGGCGGTGATCGGCACGGACGTAGACGGGTTCCCCATCTACGACGTGAAGGACCTGGGCGCCTTCGTCCGGGAGAAGAAGGTGGACATCGCCATCCTGACCGTCCCCCGCAGCGCGGCCCAGGAGATGACGGACGCGCTGGTGCAGGCGGGTATCCGGGCCATCTGGAACTTCACCAATACGGAGCTGGACGTCCCGGAGGGCGGCCCGCTGGTGGAGAGCATCCACTTCTCCGATAGCCTGCTGGTGCTGACGTACCACCTGGCCCAGGCGGACGACAGGAGGAAAGATGGAGCCTGAACGCATGCCCGGCGCGGACACCATCGCCGCCATCTCCACCGGCCAGGTCCTGTCGGCCATCGGCATAGTGCGCATGAGCGGGCCGTCGGCGCTGACGGTACTGGACCGGGTATTCACGCCTCTTTCCGGCGCGCCCATGAGCGAGAGGCCGGACCGGAAGCTGGTGCTGGGAAAATTGATGGCCGTGGACGGGGCGGTGCTGGACATGTGTCTGGCCACCGTCTCCCGGGGCCCGAACAGCTACACAGGGGAGGACACGGCGGAATTGCAGTGCCACGGCTCCCCTGTCGTTTTGCGCGCGGCGCTGGACAGCCTCTTCGCCGCCGGGGCCCGTCAGGCCAAGGCCGGGGAATTCACCCGCCGGGCCTTCCTGAACGGGCGCATGGACCTGACCCAGGCGGAGGCCGTCATCGACCTCATAGACGCCGAGACCCCCCGGATCGCGGAAAATGCCGCCGCCCAGCTGGACGGGGCCATCCGCAAAAAGACCGACGCGGTCTATGAGAGCCTTACCGCCATCTGTTCTCACTACCACGCGGTGATCGACTACCCGGACGAGGACATCGAGCCCTTCACTCTGGAGCGATATGCCGCCGCGCTCTCCGGCGCGGAGGAGCGGCTGGCCCGGCTGCTGGCCACCTTCCGGCGTGGGAACGTGCTGAAAAACGGGGTCCCCTGCGCCATCGTCGGCCGGCCCAACGCGGGCAAGAGCTCCCTTCTCAACGCCCTGCTGGGCTATGACCGGGCCATCGTGACGGACGTTCCCGGCACCACCCGGGACACCATCGAAGAAAAGGCGGTGCTGGGCGGGACGCTGCTGCGGCTTTTGGACACCGCCGGCCTGCGGGACACGTCGGACCCGGTGGAGCGGGAGGGCGTGGCCCGGGCAAAGACGGCGGCCGAGTCCGCGGACCTGATCCTGGCGGTGCTGGACGGCTCCGCGCCCCGCACGGCGGAGGACGAGGCGGTGCTTGCCGCCGCCGGAGCCGCCCCCCATCATATCGTCGTCAAAAGCAAATCCGACCTGCCCGCCGTCTGGGATATGGACGGGGCCGTGACCGTGAGCGCCCTCACCGGCGCGGGCCTGGACGAGCTGGAGGCCGCCGTGGCGGCCCTTTTCAAGGAGGCGGACCCTCTGCCCGCCGGAGAGACTTTGACGAACCCCCGCCAGGCGGACGCGGTGGGCCGGGCGCTGGACTATGTGAAGGCCGCCAAAGAGGCCATGACGGCGGGCTTTGCCCCCGACGCGGTGCTGACGGAGGTGGAAGGGGCCCTGTCGGCCCTGGGCGAACTCTCCGGACGCACGGTCCGGGAGGACGTGACGAACGGCATCTTCTCCCGCTTCTGCGTAGGCAAGTAGCCGACCGCCGCAAAAAGCCTCGCAGAGTTTGCGCCCGCAGGCGCAAATAAATTCAGATCGTTTTTTCCAAGGACATGCGCCTTGGAAAAAACACTTATCGGCTCACGAAGTGTGGAAACGCTCCTGCCATTGGCAGGAGCGTTTATGCGCGTATGTGAGCCGCAGCTTTCTCGTTTGCGTGTTTACACGCAAACGAAATCGTCAGTACTGCTCCACGTCCTGCAAGGCGTCGTAGCCCTCCTCGCCGGTGCGCACCTTGACCACGTTCTCCACGTCGTAGACGAAGATCTTTCCGTCGCCTATGTGGCCGGTGTACAGCACCTTCTTGGCCGTCTCGATAACGGTCCGGACCGGGATCTTGCTGACCACGATCTCCACCTGGATACGGGGCAGCAGGGTGATGTCCTGTACCACGCCCCGGTAATACTCCGGCTTGCCCTTCTGTACGCCGCAGCCCATCACGTTGGTCACTGTCATGCCGGTGACGCCGATGTCCAGCATAGCCGCCTTCAGGGCCTCGAACTTCTCCATGTGCAGCAGGATGGTCACGTTGCTCATCTTCACCGCCCCGTCGGAGGCCACCGTTCTGGGGGAGCGGACCTGTACGGGGACCGCGTCGTCGATCGGCGCGGCGGGCACAGCGCCCGGATGGTCCTCCCCCGCCGGAGCCGTGGCGGGCATGCCCAGAGCGGGCATGAAGTCCGCGTAGGCGCTGACCAGACCGTGCTCCGTCACGTCCAGTCCCATCAGCTCCTCCTCCGGCTTCACCCGCAGACCGACAGTGGCCCGGATGATCAGAAAGAAAACGGTGATGGTCACCGCCGTCCAGCCGATCACCGCCGCGATACCCAGAAGCTGGACCCCCAGCAGGTGCAGCCCGCCGCCGTAGAAAAGCCCGCTCAGCGTGTCGTTCCCGGGGGCGGAGGTGGTGGCGAACAGCCCCACGGCGACGCCGCCCCAGACGCCGTTCAGGCAGTGGACCGCCACCGCGCCTACCGGGTCGTCCACCCGCAGCTTGTTGTCCAGGACCCACACCCCGAACACCACCAGCAGCCCGGACACCGCGCCGATGACGATAGCGCCGGAGCAGTCGGTCACATCGCAGGGGGCCGTGATGGCCACCAGCCCCGCCAGGGAGGCGTTCAGGCACATGGACACGTCCGGCTTGCCGTATTTCAGCCATGTAAAGACCATGCACACGGTTGTGGCCACGGCGGGGGACACGGTGGTGGTCAGGAACACGGAGCCCAGCTGCTCCACGCTGGTGCAGGCGGCGCCGTTGAAGCCATACCAGCCCAGCCAAAGGATGAACACGCCCAGCTCCCCCAGGGGGATGTTATGGCCGGGGAAGGCGTTCACCTTCACCACCTTGCCCTTGTCATCTCTCGTGAACTTGCCGATCCGTGGCCCCACCAGGGCCGCGCCAATGAAGGCGCACACGCCGCCCACCATGTGGATGGCCACAGACCCGGCAAAATCGTGGAAACCCATCTGGCTGAGCCAGCCGCCGCCCCAGATCCAGTGTGCCTCGATGGGATAGATGAGCGCCGAGATCACGCCGGAATAGATACAGTAGGACAGAAATCTCGTCCGCTCCGCCATAGCCCCGGACACAATGGTGGCCGTGGTGGCGCAGAACACCAGATTGAACACGAAGTTGGACCAGTCGAAGCTCTCATAGGCCGTAAAAATGTCGAACCCGGGCCTACCGATGAAGCCGGCCAGGTCCTCTCCCAGCAGCAGACTGAAGCCGATCAGGATGAACACGCACGTTCCGATACAGAAGTCCATCAGATTCTTCATCAGGATGTTGCCCGCGTTTTTCGCCCGGGCGAAGCCGCTCTCCACCATGGCGAAGCCCGCCTGCATCCAGAACACCAGCGCCGCGCCGATCAGAAACCATACGGCAAATATCTCCCCCGACAGGCTCTCCATCAACTCCTCCATTTTTCCTTTCCTCCTCTGAAAAAAACTAAAAACGGCAAGGACGCCCGACATACCTGTCGCGACGTCCTTGCCGTTTCATTGTACGCACTATACCCCCGCCCGGTTCGATTGTCAAGGCATGATGACCAGTTTTTTGCGCCGGATTTGTGTATTTTGTCATATCCTATGGACTTTTGCTCAAATCAGCGGCGCAAATTTATCGTTTCTGCCGAGGCGGATAAAAGCGCCGGACCTCGCGGAGAGGTCCGGCGGCCATATTCTCTTATGACATGCTCCGATTCACGGCTGCAAAGCGGCCATCGCCACATAGTCGGTGATGGGGCGATAGGCGCCGGCCGCGTCCCGCGCCATGGTCATGAACCCCTCCAGGGAGGTGTCGTAGCGCTCAAGATCGTCCCACAAAAACCTGCCCGCCGCGTCATATCCCGTGTCCTGGCCGTCCATATACACCTCGGCCGCCCGGGCATGCGCCGCCCCATCGGCGGCGGCGCCCCCCACGGCATACCGCTCGGTCACCACCAGCCCGCTGGAGGGGTCGAATTCCAGATACCGGTCACAGACGCTCACCGTGGTCAGCACACCGTCCACATTGTCGAACCGGACGATCTCGTCCCAGGCGGTCTCCATGGTGCCGTTGGCGCTGTTGACCCAAAAGCACCAGCCATTGACGGTCCGGCTGAGCCGGAACGACTCAAAAAAGCCGGTGCACACGCTCACCGGGGACAAATGCTCGCTGCCGAAAGCGCCGCCGGCGCTGTCCAGCGTACTGGACACGCAGCAGACCTGTCCGTCCACGATATCAAATAGCTGCACGCCCATGGCGGCGGACGCGCCCTGGTCGAACACGGCCATCTCCGGCGTCCCGTCCAGATCCAGATCGATGAACCCCACACCGCTCATGCCGTCCGGCCACAGGGCGGTGAACACATCATAGTTGTTCTCCAGAAAGCCGAGGTACGTATCCTGCCAGCCATCCGCGGGCCGGGGCAGGATGAGCATTTCCGAATCGGGGTCCCGCGCCGGCGCGGCGCCACAGAGCAGGACCGCGCTCAGGAGCAGGGCCGCTGCCGTGATAAACACGCCCATTCGCCGCATCATCCTCACCTCTCCAGAATTATGTAAATTATATTATGTATTATATCCACTCCTATGCAAAAATGTAAAGGGGGCCGTGAAAACTGTAATAACTTGTAATATCTGGGAAGAACTTTCTGCCGGGGCTTGACAAGCGGGCGCGCATGTGGTAAATTAGCACTCAGTTAAAAAGAGTGCTAAACCCAGAAAGGAAGCGTTATCACATCATGGCGAAGAAGCAGTTCAAAGCGGAGTCCAAGCGGCTGCTGGACCTGATGATCAACTCCATCTACACCCACAAGGAGATCTTTCTCCGGGAGATCATCTCCAACGCCTCGGACGCCATCGACAAGCTGTGCTACAAGTCCCTGACGGACGAGACGGTAGGCATGACCCGGGAGGACTTTCTCATCCGGGTGGAGGCGGACAAGCAGGCCCGGACCCTGACGGTCCGGGACAACGGCATTGGCATGACCCGGGAGGAGCTGGAGAGCAACCTGGGCGTGATCGCCTCCAGCGGCACCCGCCATTTCCGGGACGCTTTGGCCGAGGAGGAGAAGGCCGCGGACGTGGACGTGATCGGCCAGTTCGGCGTAGGCTTTTATTCCGCCTTCATGGTCTCCGACAAGGTGACGGTGATCAGCCGGGCCTTCGGCGAGGACGGCGGCTGGAAGTGGGAGTCCTCCGGCGCGGACGGCTACACCGTCACGGCCTGCGACAAGGACACGGTAGGCACGGACGTGATCATGCACATCAAGCCCGACGCGGACGGGGAGGATTACGGCACATACCTGGAGAGCTGGCGGCTGAAAGAGCTCATCAAGAAGTACTCTGACTATGTCCGCTGGCCCATCCGGATGCTGGTGGAGCGCCGGGAGTGGGACGAAAAAGGCGGCGAGGACGGCAAGGGCGCCTACAACACCGTCACGGAGGACCAGGTTGTCAACACCATGGTCCCCATCTGGCAGCGGCCCAAGAGCGAGGTGTCGGACGAGGACTGCAAGGCGTATTACAAAGAGCACTTCCACGACGCCGCCGACCCGGTGGCCGTGATCCGCGTGAACGCGGAGGGCCTGACCAGCTATCGGGCCATGCTGTTCATCCCGTCCCAGGCGCCTTACGATTACTACACCCGCGACTATCAGCCGGGCCTTCAGCTTTATTCCGCCGGCGTGATGATCATGGACAAGTGCCCGGACCTGGTGCCGGAGCACTTCCGGTTCGTCCGGGGCGTGGTGGACTCTCCGGACCTGAGCCTGAACATCTCCCGGGAGCTTTTGCAGCACGACCGGCAGCTGAAGATCATCGCGGGCAATCTGGAAAAGAAGATCCAGAGCGAGCTGAAGCGGCTGCTGGACGAGGACCGGGAGAAGTACGAGACCTTTTACAAGGCCTTCGCGCCCCAGCTGAAGTACGGCGTGGTGGGCGACTACGGCATGCACAAGGACCAGCTGAAGGACCTGCTGCTGTTCCACAGCGTGGACAGGGACAAGCTGGTGAGCCTGAAAGAGTACGCGGACGCCATGCCCGACAGCCAGAAGAAGATATACTACGCCTGCGCCGAGACGGTGAAGCGCGCTTCCGCCCTGCCCCAGGCCGAGACGGTGAAGGCGGCGGGCTGCGACATGCTGTGCCTGACGGACAGCGTGGACGAATTCGTCATGCAGATCCTGGGCAGCTATGAGGAGAAGGAGTTCTGCAACGTGACCAGCGGTGACCTTGGTCTGGAGAGCGAGGACGAGAAGAAGGACACCGAGCAGAAGCAGGAGCAGTCCAAAGAGCTTCTGGACTTTGTGAAAGAGAGCCTTGGCGGCGCGGTAGAGACAGTGCGTCTCAGCCACAAGCTGAAAAGCCAGCCGGTGTTTCTGACCACGGAGGGCGAGGTGACCCTGGAGATGGAGAAGTATTTCCAGGGCCTACCTGGCGTGCCGGAGACGGAGCGTATCAAGGCCCGCCGGGTTCTGGAGCTGAACGGCTCCCACCCCGCCTTCGCGGCTCTGGAGAAGGCGTACAAAGAGGACCGGCCCCGTGCGGCAAGGCTGGCCATGGTCCTGCTGGCCCAGGCCCAGCTGATCGCGGGCCTGCCTCTGGACGACCCCGCCGCCTACACGGATCTGGTCTGCGGCCTGTTCTGACGGCGCAAAAGCCCTCCGGGAAGAAGCTAAAAAAAACATTCCGCGCCCTTTCCCTCGGGAAAGGGCGCGGCGCTTTATTCATGGGTGCCCCAGGCGCCGAAGCGGCGGGCGCCGGACTGACCGTCTCCCGGCTTCACGGCTCCTCTTCCCGCGCCTCGCCGTCAGCCGGCGGGTCCGTCTGTTTCAGATAGTCCTCCTCGCATTCGCGCTGGGCCTCGATCAAAATATTGATGGCCTTCTCCATGGCCCGGTTCATCTTGTAATACATCTGCTGATAGTCCACCATGGCAATACCTCCGGAAAAGAAAAACTATACCGCTAATTATAACGGTAATAATATTACAAGTCAACTGTAACATACCATTCAGCCAAACGGTACAATACTGGTAAGGAAGGGTGGTGCTACAGATGGACATACTGGAGAAGCTGGATCGGCTCATGGAAGATCGCGGATGGACCGCATACCGTCTGGCGAAGAACAGCGGGCTTTCCGAATCGACGATCGCTAATATCGTCCGCCGCAACACCATGCCGTCATTCCCGACGCTGGAGGCCATCTGCAACGGCTTGGGTATCACCCTGTCGCAGTTCTTCGCGGAGGATGAAATGGTGGAGCTCACGCCGGACCTCAAGGAGCTGTTTGACGCCTGGCGCACTCTTTCTCCCACACAGAAAACGGCCGCGCTGCAAGTGATCCGGGCTATGAGCGACAAGACGTAACGCGGGAATGCATCGACAACTCATGAGAAGGAGGCACATTTCGTGCCTCCTTCTCATGCGCATATCCCTCCGCCGTAGACGAACGCCCGCGGCCGCTGTTCGCCTATATCGCTGCCCGGCAGTCTCATCGCATGGCGAACACGGCCAGCACCGCGAAAGCGCCCAGCGTCAGCAGCGTACTGAGCGACATGGTCGCCGACACATAGTCCCGCTGGCCCTCGAACCGCCCCGTCACCGGGATCACGAAGGATGCCGGCAGAGAGAACGCCAGCATAAGCGCGAACAGCATGGAGCGGGAGATCGGTCCGAACAGGCCGATCACGAAAACGCTCACGGCGCAAAACGCCCACATGACCACCAGCCGTCCGACGGCGGTCATCGCCACCGGCTTCATCAGCTTTTTGTCCAGCGCGGCGTCGTGGCCCAGCGTCAGCAGCACCAGCACGCCCGTCGGGGCGGTGATATAGTTGATGACGGCGGCGTATATGTCGTATCCGGCGTTGGACTGGAGCCACTCGTCCACCCCCGCCAGCCCCAGTGCGATACCGATGAGCATGGCGTCGAAGGCGGGGGACGTGAGGGCCTGGCGGGCCACGTCCTTCAGCTTGGGGCTCTCCCCCTCCGTGATCTTCAGGACCGGGACCACCAGCAGGAACAGGAACACCGTGTGCCCCACGTCGATGATGGCCATATCGCTGGTTCCCTGCTGGCCGAACAGCATGGCGATCAGCGGATAGCCTATGGAGCCGCACTCCATGGTGGCGAAGAGGAAGGGCATGGCCCCGCCCCGGCCGGGGAAAAAGCGGCGCAGCGCGAAACCCAGGGCAAACTCCGCCGTGACGGCCACGAATACCACGATGATCACGCTCAGGGACTGAACGGTATAATCCGCGAACAGGAACGCGTTCAGCAGCACCACGGGCAGCATGATATAGCTGACGAGGTTTTTCAGCGTCTGGCAGCCCGCGGCGTCCAGGATATGCAGCCGCCGGCAGATCATGCCGCACACGAACGCGGTCATGATCGGCAGCAGGATGCGTACGACGGAAGCGACCATTGGCGTGTTCTCTCCTTCCCAAAACCGTCAAAATATACGCTCAAAGACCGGGCGCGCCCGGCGCCCGGTCTTTTGGCGCGATGTATCTCGCCTTATTCCTTGACCGTGTCCCGATAGAACTCCAGGGCCTCCTTGTCGGTAGCGCCCTTGTGGACGATCATGGCCACCGCCTGGGCCATGGCCTCCGGGTGTTCGCTCTGGAAGATGTTCCGGCCCATATCCACGCCGTGGGCGCCCTTCTGCATGACCCCGTAGGCCATCTTCAGCGCGTCCGGCTCGGACAGTTTCTTGCCGCCGGCCACCACGATGGGCACTGGGCAGGCCGCCACCACTTCCTCGAAGTTTTCACAGTCATAGGTCTTGACCACCTGCACGCCCATCTCGGCGATGATACGGGTGGCAAGCTTGAAAAACCGGTCCGTGCGGGCCATATCCTTGCCCACGGCGCAAACGCCCATGGTGGGGATAGAGTAGCGCATACCGGCGTTGATGACCTTGTTCAGATTGTCCAGACTGGACAGCTGTCCATCCGCGCCGATGAAGGTCTGCACAGCCATGCAGTCGGCGCCCATGCGGATGGCGTCCTCGATATCCACCGCCACCACCTCATGGCTCAGGTCCTCCTGGACCATAGAGGAGCCGGAGGTGACGCGCAGGGCCACGCTCTTGACCGTCTCCGGGGGCACGCAGGTGCGGATGGCGCCGCGGGTGCCCATGAAGCAGTCCACATAGGGCGCCAGCCGGGGCAGCAGCAGATCCAGCCGTTCCAGGCCGGCGGTGGAGCCCATAAAGTAGCCGTGGTCAAAGGCGAACATGACGGTGTTGCCGCTCTCGGGATCAAAAATATTGGCCATATGACGCTTCATGCCCCAGTCCAGGCTGTTGATCCCCTTGAGGAAAAAGCCCTTCTGGTTGGCAAAGGGAACGTCCACATGATAGTCCTTTGAGACCTTCAGGCCCTCTAGATCAGCCATGATAATAATCTCCTTTAGTCGAAAGATAGCCGCAAATACCCTTGCCGCGTTTGTTTTACAGGGTCTCCCCCGCCGCGAACGGCGGGGGAGATGGTTTGCCTGGAAGGAAAAACTCAGAAGTCGTAGTCGTCCATGTTCTCGGCATTGAAGACCGCGCGCTCAGGCAGCAGCACAACACCGTTGTTGGTCTCGGCGGTCTCGTCGTCGGGGTTCAGGCAATCGTTGGCCATGACCTCCACGTCGCCGATACCGGGCACGCTGATGACGTCGCCCACGGTGACCTCATTGCCGGCGGCCAGGTAAGCGGCCACATAGCAGCCCAGAGCGCCCTGGATCTTGCAGTCCCACAGGCCCCAGTTGAACAGGGTGCCGTTGGTGCAGTAGCCCTTGATGGCGTTGGGGGTGGCGAAACCGGTGATGGTCACGTCGTCCTTGGTCAGACCCTTGTTCTCAGCGGCCTGGAGCTGGCCGGGCAGAGCGGTGGAGTCGTTGCAGATGATGAGGTCGATGTCGGGGTGCGCGTCCAGAACAGCCTCGCCCACGGTGATGGACTTCTCAGCATCCTGCTCGGAGTAGTAGTTGTCGGGCTCCACATTGGTCCAGTTTGGATAATTCTCGGCGATGATTTTCTCGCCCTCGACCTGCCAGGAGTTCTGGTCGGTCACAGTGGCCTGAGAGTAGTGCCAGCAGTAGTTGACCTCGTCAGCGGCGGGATCGACACCGCGATCCTCCAGACCGGCAACAGCCAGGTCCACCAGCATCTGGCCCAGGACCTCGGGCGTGCCCTGAGAGACCATCAGGTCACGGTCGGCGACCAGGGCGTCGGAGTCCCAGGTGGTCACGACCACGCCAGCGGCGCGGGCTTCCTGCAGCGCGTCGGACACACCGGCGGCGTCAACGGTGGAAATGCAGATGGCGTCCACACCGGAAGCGACAGCCTGGTTGATGACGGCGACCTGCGCGGCTGCGGAAGCGGTGGCGTCGCCCATGTACTCCACGGTGATACCCCAATCCTCGGCGAACTCCTGGGCGCCCTGGTTGGCGACCTCGAAGAACGCGTTGCCGGTCACCTTGGGGATGAAGGCGACGGTCATGCCCTCGACAGGCTCGGCGTCAGCAAAGGCGACGGCGCCCAGGCTGAGGACCATGATGAGTGCGAGGATAAGTGCTGCGAACTTTTTCATGCGTATGTTCCTCCTTAAAATTTTATATCCGGGGGCTAGCTCTCTCCCCTGAATACCGAGATGATTGTCATGTGCCCGCCCCGGCCTTGTCCTTCCGGGGACGGAGCCTGCCCAGTCTGGCCTGGACTGAGGGCAGGTTGACGAGGGCCCGGCCCACCACGACCACCACCAGCAACACGCCGATGGGGATGTCCAGATACTGGGTGTTCACCTTGAAGCACAAAGGCATGCCGAACCGGAGCAGCCCGATGGCGATGGAGGCCAGGGCCGTGCCCAGGATGGAGCCCTTGCCGCCGGTGGAAAGGGTGCCACCCAGCACGCAGGCGGTGATGATGTTCATGGTCAGGTTGCCGCCGATGTCGCTCTTGGAGGTGCCAAGATAGGCGGTCATGACGATACCGGCCACGGCGGCGGACACAGCCGCCAGTATGTAGGTGCTCATGATGATCAGCCGGCTGTTGATACCGGAATACTCCGCGGCGGTCTGGTTCACGCCCACAAGGTAGATCTTCCGGCCATATTTGGTCCGGTGCAGCAGGAAGTAGGCGATCACCGCCAGCGCCAGGAAGATGACGATCTGCATGGGGACCACGCCGAACACCTTGGTCTTGCTGATGGCCTTGAAGGCGTCCGGGAAGCCGCTTATGCCCTTGTACGCCTCCGTGCTGGACAGGGTAGACACCAGCAGGGCCAGTCCGGAATACAGGAAGCTGCCGCCCAGGGTGACCACCATGGCCTGCACGCCGCAGTAGGCCACGAAGAACCCGCTCAGCGCCCCGCACAGGGCCGCGCAGAACACCGCCAGCGCCACCGCCGCCCAGATGTTCAGGCCGAAGTCCTGCCAGGACACGCCGATGATGATGGAGGTGAGCCCCACGATGGAGGACACCTGGATGTCGATACCGCCGGTGATCATGACCATGGTGACGAAGATGGAGATGATACAGATGGAGATAAAGTCGTTGGAGGCGGTCATCAACAGGGGGATGCGAAGGAACTTGGGGTTGGCGGAGCCGAACACCACGAACTCCATGACCAGCAGGAACACCAGGAAGAGGTTCCACCCGGCGTTGGGGCCTTTGAACAGCTTTTTCATCGTACCGCCCCCTCCTTCGTAACTTTCTCGGTCCGGGCGGCCAGACGGGCGTGGCGGTTTTTCACCGCGGCCCGCTTTTGCAGCAGGGAGTCGGCCACCACGATGGTCATCAGGATCACGCCGGTGATGGCGTTGTCGTAGTTGGAGGAGAAGCCCATGAACACCAGCAGGTAGCTGATGGAGGCCATGATGATCGCGCCGATCCCGGCGCCGATGACGGAGCCCACGCCGCCGGACAGGCTGATACCGCCCAGCACGCAGGCGGCCACCGCCTTCATCTCATAGCCGTTGCCGCTCAGCGACGTGACGATACCGATACGGCTGGCAAAGATGATCCCGCCGATAGCGGCCATCACGCCGCAGATCACATAGGCCCATATCTTCGTGGCCGTAGCGGGGATACCCACCAGCTCCGCGCCGCCGGCGTTGTCCCCCACGGCGATGAAGTACCGGCCCCGGCGGGTGCGCGTCAGAAGGAAGTGGATGATCACCGTCAGCAGCACCGCGCAGCAGTAATAGATGGTGAAATTGCCGATGAGCGTCATAGAGGAGATGTCCTTGAAGCTTTTGGGCAGCTGGTTGACCTGCTGCACGCCCACGGTCAGGTACATCAGGCCCCGCAAAATGCCGTTGGTGCCCAGGGTGAAGATCAGCGACGGTACCTTCATGATGGCCACGCCCCAGCCGTTGATGATGCCCACGATCAGCCCGATGACGAGCCCCACGCCGAAGGCCAGGAACCAGTTCTGCCCGTTTTGGATCATGGTGCCCACCACGGCGGCCACGAAGCCCAGGTTGGAGCCCACGGACACGTCGATCTCCCCGACGAAGATGGCGAAGGCCATGCCCACGGCGATGAGGGTGTACACCACCGAGGTGTTGAAGCAGGCCGTGATGTTCTCCGCCCGCAGGAAGCTGGGGTTGATCACGCCCACCACCAGGAACAGGGCCACCAGGAAGCAGAAGCTGGACGCCTCCCGGGCCTTGAGGACTTTTTTGATCACGCTCACGCCCCGATCTCCTCCTTTCCGGCAATGCCGAAGGCGGCAGCCATCAGATTGTCCTGGTTGATATCCTCTTTTTTGAATTCCGCGTTGATACGGCCCTGATACATGGTCACGGCCCGATCCGCCAGCTCCACGATCTCCTCCATATCGCTGGAGATGAGCAGGACGCTGACGCCCTTGTCCCGGAGCTGATGGATGATACTGTACACATCGCCGCGGGCGGCGGCGTCGATACCGCGGGTGGGTTCGTCCAGCACCACGATCTTCGGTCCCGACGCCAGGGACCGGCCGATGACCACCTTCTGCTGGTTGCCGCCGGACAGACTGCCCGCGAGCTGCTCCTGCCCGGTGATCTTGGTGCGGAAGCTTTTGACGTAGCCGTCCGTCACCTCCCGCTCGGCGCGGCGGTTGAGAAACACGCTGCCCAGGGCTCTGCTGTAAAGGCTGGCGCTGGTGGTGTTGGCCGCCACGTCACATATTTTGAACAGTCCGTTGAGATGCCGGTCCTCGGGCACATAGTTCAGACCGGCCTGGATGACCTGTCTGGTCTTTTTGCCGGTGATGTCCACGCCGCTCAGCAGCACCTTGCCGCCCAGCACCCTGTCCATGCCGAAGATGGTGGTGGCCATTTCCGTCCGCCCGGCGCCCACGACGCCGGCCACGCCCAGCACCTCGCCGGGCCATACCTTCAGGTCCACGTCGGAAAAGCCGTAGCCGCTGAAATCCCGCAGCTCCAGGACAGGCTCGGCGCTGTAATCCACCGCGCTGACGGACCCGGTCGCCTTCACGGCCTCCTCCGCGTCCGGCGGCAGCAGGCCCCGGACCAGATCCTCCCGGGTGAAATCCGACACCGGCCCGTGGATGGTGATGATGCCGTCGCGCATGATGGCAACGTCGGTGGCGATATCAAAGACCTCCGCCAGCCGGTGGGTTATGTATATGATCCCGATACCCTTCTGCTGTAGATCGCGGATGACCTTGAAAAGGCTCTTCACCTCGTCGAAGGTCAGCGCGGAGGTGGGCTCATCCAGAATGAGCAGATCCGCGTGACGCAGGATACCCCGGAGGATCTCCACCATCTGCTGCTCGGCGATGGACAGTCCGCTGGCCTTCCGGGACAGGTCCAGGTCCCAGCCCACATCCTCCATGACGGCGACAAGCTCCTTATGCAGCTCCGCCTTGCTCTGGGTGAAGCCGATGACCACGTTCTCCTCCACGTTCATGTTGGGGAACAGCAGCGGCTCCTGCGGCACCATGTAGATCCCCCGGGCCAGGGCCGCGGCGGTGTTGGCCACCGTCACCGGCTCGCCCCGCAAAAGCAGGTCGCCCCTGTCATGGGTGTAAATGCCCATGATGATCTTCATCAGCGTGGATTTTCCGGCGCCGTTGCCGCCGATCAGCGCCAGCACCTCTCCGGAGGACACGTCCAGATCGATGCCCTTCAGCACCTGGTTCAGGCCGAACGACTTGTAAATGCCCCGGACCGAAAGCAGCGCCGTCTGGTTTTCTCTCGTTTGGCTGTTTGTCACGACCATTCCCCCATTTCCGTCTGGCTGCACAAATGTCCCCGATAAATACTTTTTACCGTTACTATGTAAGTATAAGGAATTTTTTCGTTTTGTCAACAGCAATATGGCAATTTTGACCGGGTTATTTTGATTTTTTTCGTCAAAAGTACTCTTTTTGCAAAAAATACAAGGTTATAATTGTGCGTTAGTTATAAAAACCAGACCAAAATATTATCTAATCTGATGAAATTTCAAGATTTCCCACAAATTGTATTCTTTCATTTGACAGAGCTCGGCGCCCGGTGCTATACTATGGAAGAAAAACATTTGACAGCGTTCAAAACTTTTGTTTTAACCGAAGGAGCTGCATATGGACAACTCACTGGACCGGCAGGGCAAGATGGATCACGACCGCGCCCTGATGGTCAAGGCTGTCTGGTATTATTATATTGAAAACTACACCCAGCAGAGCATTTCAAATCTTCTTGGGGTGAGCCGGTCAAAGGTGATCGCGCTGCTGGAGCGTGCCCGCCGGACGGGGGTCATCCAGTTCAGCGTCTGTCAGGACGACAGCGTCCGCATGCAGGCGGAGCGGGAGCTGATCGACCAGTTCCATCTGAGCGACGCGTTCATCGTGCCGGGGGCGTCCACGCTGCCCTCCCCCAATGAGAGCATTGCCCAGGCCGCGGCCATGTACATTCTGAACCGGGTGGAGGAGAACGCCTTCATCAACATTGGCTACGGGGACACCACCAGCCGTATCCTGAACCATCTGGCCACCACGGCCCAGACGCCGCTGAACATCGTCAGCCTCTCCGGCGGGGTGAACTGCTATCTGCCCAATATGCTCTCCGGCGTATTCAACGCCCGGCTGTATCTGGCGCCGTCGCCGCTGCTGGTCTCCTCCCGGAGCCTGCGGGACGCGCTGCGGGAGGAGCCGGACGTGTCGGAGATATTCCGCATGATCCCTCTGTCCGGCATGACGGTGGTGGGTATCGGCTCCATGGAGGACGACGCCACCATCATCAGCAACGGCATTTTGAGCAAAAACGACTTCATGGTCCTGAAAATGCAGGGCGCGGTAGGCGATCTGCTGAGCCATTTCATCGACCGGAACGGCGAGCTCGTGTCCCCGGACCTGGAGGAGAGGCTGATGTGCCTTCCGTTGGAGGAGCTGCGCCGGCTGGAGAACGTGATCGGCGTGGCGGGCGGCACCGGCAAGGTGGACGCGATATTGGCGGCTCTGCGGGGCCGGTATCTGGACGTTCTCATCACGGACGAGGACACCGCTCTCAGTCTGCTTCAGGCGTCCCGGCCGTAGCGGCGGGTATCATCGGGGCGGCAGCGCTCCCGAGACTATATACAAGGAAAACAGGAGGTATCATCCATGGCAAAATATCTCATGGCCATCGACGCCGGCACTGGCAGCGTCCGTGCGGTGGTATTTTCGCTGGACGGCGAGCAGGTAGGCTGCGCCCAGGAGGAGTGGAGCCACCGGGAGGACCCCCGCTGGCCGGGCAGCATGGACTTTGACTGGACCCACAACTGGGACCTGGCCCGGGGCTGCGTCAGGCGTGTCCTGGCGGAGACGGGGATCGGGCCGGACCAGATCGCCGCCGTGTCCACCACCTGCATGCGGGAGGGGATCCTGCTGTACGACAAGGACGGCAACGAGCTGTGGGCCTGCGCCAATGTGGACGCCCGCAGCGACGCCCAGGTAGGGCAGCTCATCCGGCTCGACCCGGACCTGGAGAAGAAGATATACGCCCGCTCGGGCCAGACCTATGCCCTTGGGGCGCTGCCCCGTATCCTGTGGGTGCGGGACAACATGCCGGAGGTCTATGAAAAGACCGCGGCGGTGGGCATGTTCAACGACTGGCTCATCTACAGGCTGACGGGCAAGCTGGCGGTAGAGCCCAGCAACGGCAGCACCACGGGTATCATGGACCTGCAAAGCCGCCAGTGGCTGCCGGAGATCGCGGCCCAATGCGGCCTGCGCTCGGACATTTTCCCGCCGGTGGTGGAGTGCGGCACGCTCTTTGCCACGGTCAGCGCCAAAGGCGCGGCGGACACGGGTCTGGCCGAGGGCACGCCCGTGGTAGTGGGCGGCGGCGACTGCCAGCTTGGCGCCATCGGCGTGGGCGCCTGCAAGGCGGGCCAGGCGGCGGTATTCGGCGGCAGCTTCTGGCAGTATGAATTCAACACCGCCTCCGGCAAGACGGACCCGCTCTGCCGGGTGCGCGTCAACTGCCACGCGGTGCCCGACCTGTGGCAGTACGAGGCGCTGGCCTTCAAGCCGGGGCTGGTCATGCGCTGGTTCCGGGACGGCTTTTGCCAGCAGGAGGTGGCCGAGGCGGCCAGGACCGGCCGGGACCCCTACGATCTGATGAACGAGAAGGCGAAGGACATCCCCGCCGGCAGCTACGGCATGCAGTGCTGCTTCAGCGACAGGATGAACTTTATCAACTGGAAGCACGCCAGCCCCACCTTCACGAACTTCCTGCTGGAGCCGGAGAAATTCAACCGTTACACCTTCTACCGGGCCATTTTGGAGAACACGGCGCTGATCGTGCGCAGCCACATCGAGCTGGTGAAGGAGGCCACCGGCAACGAGCCGGAGGAACTGATCTTTGCCGGCGGCGCGGCCAAGAGCCCGCTCTGGAGCCAGATCGTGGCGGACGTGACGGGCAAGCGCGTGAAGGTGCCGGTGGTGAAGGAGGCCACGGCGCTGGGCGCGGCCATCCTGGCCGGCGTAGGCGTGGGGCTGTACCCCTCCGTGGAGGAGGCGGTGGCCCGGACGGTCAAGTGGGATAAGACCTACGCGCCGAACAGCGCCGTCAAGCCGGTATACGACAGCCTTTACGACACCTGGCGCAAGCTGTACCCCGCTCAGCTTGCCCTGTGCGACCAGGGACTGACCCGCAACATGTGGATCGCCCCGGGCCTGTAAAATACCATACAAGGAGGGAAAGACATGTTTATTATCAGCGAAAACGAGCGGGAGTACCGCTTTGGCGAGAGCGGGCCCAAGTATCTGATGAAGGGGCCCCGGATGAATTTTGCTCTGGTGCGTTTTCTTCCCGGCGAGGACTTTCAGGCCCATTATCACAACGTGATGGAGGAAAACTTCTACATACTGGAGGGCAAGGTCGATATCGTTGTGGATGGGGTGAAGCATGTACTGACGGCGGGGCAGCTGATCCACATCGAGCCGGGGGAGATACACTATGTGAAAAACGCGTATGACGCGCCCGTCAAGATGGTCTCCACGCTGGCCCCCTATCAGGAAGTGGACAAGGTGAACGTGGAAAATCCCGTTTATGAATAAGGCGCCGCCTTTGGCAGGCGCAACAAAAGACCCGGTCCGTAGGACCGGGTCTTTTTGCGTTTTGTCTTCAGTCTCTGGCGTAGATATCCCGGGTATAGACCCGGTCTTTCACTTCCGCCAGCTTTTCATCCATGCGGTTGGCCACGATCACCTGGCTCATGGCCACGAACTCGTCCCAATCCCGGACGACCCTGCTGCCGAAGAAGCTGTCCTCTTTCAGCATGGGCTCATAGATGACCACCTCCGCGCCTTTGGCGCGCAGCCGTTTCATGACGCCCTGGATACTGGACTGACGGAAGTTGTCCGACGCGGCCTTCATGGTCAGCCGGTAGATGCCCACCGTGCAGGGGTTGCCGGGCGTTCCGTTGCGCCCCTGCCCGTTGGGCCCGTAGTATCCGGCCTTTTCCAGTATCTGCTCGGCGATGAAGTCCTTTCGGGTCCGGTTGGCGTCCACGATGGCCCCGATGATGTTGTTGGGCACGTTCTCAAAGTTGGCCCGCAGCTGCTTGGTATCCTTGGGCAGGCAGTAACCGCCGTAGCCGAAGGAGGGATTGTTGTAGAAGTTGCCGATCCGCGGGTCGTAGCCAATGCCCTCGATGATCTGCCTGGTATTCAGGCCCCGCACCTCCGCGTAGGTGTCCAGTTCGTTGAAAAAGGCCACCCGCAGCGCCAGATATGTATTGGCAAAGAGCTTGACCGCCTCGGCCTCGGTGGTGTCCATCAGTATGACGGGCACGTCCTTTTTGGCGGCGCCCTCCATCATCAGTCCGGCGAAGGTATGGGCCTCGTCCCGCAGCTCGGGCGTCGAACCGACGATGATCCGGGACGGGTACAGGTTGTCGTACAGGGCCTTCCCCTCCCGCAGGAACTCCGGGGAGAATATCAGCCGCCGGCAGTCCATTTTCTCCCGAATGGCGCTGGTGTAGCCCACGGGCACCGTGGATTTGATGACGATGACCGCCCCGGGGTTCACGGCCATGACCTGACCGATGACCGTCTCCACGGAGGACGTGTCGAAGTAATTTTTCTCCGGGTCATAATTGGTGGGCGTGGCGATGACCACAAAGTCAACGTCCCGATAGGCGCTCTCCCAGTCGGTAGTGGCGGTCAGGTCCAGGTCCTTCTCCGCCAGATATTCCTCGATCTCCCTGTCCACCAGTGGGGACTTCCGGGCGTTGACCATATCCACCCTGCGCGCGTGAACGGCTGTGGCCGTCACATGATGGTGCTGCGCCAGCAGGATCGCATTGGACAGGCCCACATATCCCAGACCCGCTACGGCTATTTTCATAAACCCCCGCTCCTTTTTCTCTGCCGGCGGATGGCGGCGTCATTCCGCCGTTTCATCCGGCTTGACCTCTTTGCTCCCTTTTGCCCTTGCGGCGAAAAAGCCGCTGACCGGCACTGTCAGCAGATCCGTCAGGATCATGGCTATGCGGCTGGAAAACGCCGCGATCAGCACGCTCTTCTCCGGGATATAGGGCGACAGCAGCGCTGTCAGCACCGCCTCCCGCACGCCGAGGCCGCCGGGGACCCCGGGAACGATATACCCGGCAAAAATGGCCACAAAGTTTGCGGATATGAGCCGCGGGAGCATATGTATCTCCAGCGGCGTGTGCAGCCCCATCAGCGCCACATATCCTGACACGACCACAAGGGAGCCCAGTATATTCAGCGCCGCGCAGAGGGCAAGCGTGCCCCAGAACCGGCCCGTCTTGAAAAGCTTCAGCAGTGACTGGACATACCGGTTTTTCCTGAGCAGGAACGCCAGGGCGCACACCACCGCCAGCATGGCGGCGCCCGCCCCCAGCAGCACGCCCCAGGAGACCCGCTCCCGTATGATCGCAAGCGTCTCTCCGGCGGAAAACACCGTGGCGCAAAGCACCATGGCCAGCGCGCTGTAACCCAGCTCCATGACCGAGGCCATCGCCAGATCCATCTGGCCCAGCCCCATCTGCGCGCCGAAAAGCTGCCGTCCCGCGTAGTGCCCCACATTGCCGGGCAGATACTTCATGACGTTTGCTTTCGCATAGGCGGAAAACGCGGGGCAGAAGGGTATCTTTCTGTCGGCGAAAAGCCCCAGGCACAGCCGCCAGCCAAAGGCGTTATTCATGATCGCCACCACACCGACCAGGGCGACCGCCCCGATCAGCGCCGCGTTTTTCGCCTCCAGTATGGCGCTCATGTCCACGTCCAGAGATATGACCCGCCGGACCAGAAACACCGCCGCCACGGCCATCAGGGCCAGTCCGACTATGTCAATGATACGTCTTTTGCTCAACTATCGACTGCTCCTTCGCGCTGTCGCGCTTATCCCCTTTATTTCTTATCTGCTATGAGAATATAGGCGGAGCCCCAATCTGTTTTATAAAACAACTGTTCAAACTTGCTGATCGGGACCTGGATAGCGGGGTGGGACAGCGCCAATACAAGGGGATTATAGTCCCTCTGCACACCGCTGTATTTCGTCCGCTGCTCTTTATCAAGGGAAAGGTTGTCCCTTTCGATCTTCTTTTTTCGGGATATGCCCCGCAGGTTGTCAAGGACCAGACAAGACGGGAAATCATAGGTATATATTTTTTTAAGCTGCAATCCCGCCGCGTCAAGCTTCTCTCTGAGCTCCTCCCGTTCATATCTGCGGAAATGTCCGGCATAAGTGTCATTGTCATCCCAGCGGCTCTGGTGTGCCGGGACGGAAATGATCATCTTACCCCCCCTGATTCATTTTTCTTGATATACTCGCACCATTCCTTTAGCTGCCCGACGTCATCCTCCGCGTGCTCCAGCACTTCACAGGCCACCACATAGTCGTACCGGCCTTTTTCGATCTGTTCCTTTTCCCTGATGACATGAGCGCTCTTATAGTGCTCCCGCGCATATTCATAGGCCGTCTCCGAGTAGTCATACCCGTCCGCGGAAACGCCCAGTTTCTCATACAGATTGAATATCTCGCCGGCGCCGTATCCGATCTCCAGCAGCTTTTTCCCGGCACAGTTGTCCCGGCGCAGGAGCATGCTCAGCGCGTTTTTCCGCATGATATAGCGGGGCATGGGCACGAATCTCAATTCTTCATCACTCATCAGATCAACCTCCCGATGTTTCGTTGCGGCCGCTTTCCGGCCTGCCCGTTCGCGGGCGCAGACAAAGCGGGCTCATATCCCGCGGACAAAAAGGCCGTTGGCGCTGTAGCTTCTGTACAGCTCATACCCCTGTCCCGCAAGATACTCGGCCATATCCTCCTCGTTCTGTCCGCACTTGCCGTCATATTCGGCGATGATGGCCTTGACGGGGTATTTCTCAAAATCGACAGTCTTCAAAACGCGCAGATCGTATCCCTCCACATCGATGGACAAAAGGTCCGGCGTCACGCCCGTCCTTTCCACGATCTCCTCAAAGGTCAGGCACGGGATCTGTATCACCCGCTCGATCCTGAAGCCCTGCCGTTTCAGTTCCTCCGCCTGCTCCGAGTCAAGCGTACTTCTTGTTCCCAGGGAACAGACATAAAAGTCCATAGTGTTCCCCCCCCCGTGGACTCTCAGCGGGGTGCCGGTCCACGATGGCCGCCGCCAGTACCTGGTCCCCGGGCCGCTTCTTCCGCAGCCCTTCGCACAGCAGCGGGTCCGCCTCCATCAGTACGCCCCGGCCTCCCTGCCGGTAGGACAGATAGGAATTGCTGCCCCGCAGATAGTGGTTCGCTCCGATATCAAAATACCGTACCTGCGGGCCCGCCAGCCCGAAGCGTTCTTTCAGTATGGCAAGGGCCTCCCGGTCCGCCCCGTCCGCCGTATACTGTTTTTTGACCAGATACCGCCCGCGGACATACCCGTTGAGAAGGGGCTCCGCCAGTCTTTTGCTCCAGCCGTAACTGCTGATCTTTCTTTTCAGCGTTGTAAGGTCCATCAAACCGTTCTCCCTCGTCATTATCGATGCTCGCCCTCGGTCCGGAGGTGCTGCTGTTGGAATTCGTCATGCTTTTTCTTGGTCATCCTGCACATATAAGCCCAGAAATACTTGTGGAACGTGTCGTTGCGGTTAAACCGCTCGTAACAGATATCCATAATGCCAAAGAACCGGTAAAAGAAACTCTTGACCGGCTTTTTAAAGAATATCCTCCGGCGCATATTGCGTATCTCTTCTGAAAACTTGCGGTAAGCGCGCGCCTCACAGGAGAGACACGTCTTGGGAACGCGATTCAGATCGCAGGTCATCTTATTGGCTTTATCCTGAATGAACGCCTCGGAATTGACGATCTCCTCCAGGGGCGTATCATTAACATTGCCGAAAGAATAACGATGTATGTCGTGGTTATTCGCGCAGGAGAACACGTTACCGTCGGCGTTTATCTTCATAGGAGAGTTCATGCAGTGGCAGCGGATGACCTTGAAGTTTTTCGAGTTGGCTTTTGGATGGCGGGCCATATCCCACAGGGCCGTGACAAATATCTCGTCCACACCGCTGTCCTTCCAATACTTCACATAGTCCTTGAAGTGCTGGTAGCTGCCCAGTTTCCGGTCCCGGATGTACCGCAGGCGGATATAGGTGTTCTTGCCCATCTCGTCCCGCTTCCGAAGGAGGGTCTTAACATTGTTGATGACCCGATCCAGCTGCTTGACGCACTGCTCATAGGGGATCCCCGACCCCTGGAAATACTGGTAGACCTCGGGGATGACGCCGGTCAGGGATATCTCTATCATGTCGATATCCGTGTTCAGAAGCCTCTCGATACGTTCTTCCGTCAAAAGTGAGCCGTTCGTGACGAACTCCGCCATGGAAAACCGCTTGCGGGCCTCAACGATCATCTCATCCAGCCGGGGATAGAGCAGCGCCTCGCCGCTGCCGTTGAATTGAACGGAATTCAAATAGATGCCGTGGATCGTCTGATCCTTCATAACGTCCAGGCACCGCAGCGCCACGTCATAATCCAATGTCGCTTTGTTCTGCCGGCGCACGCTCTTGCAGAATGAACAATTGAAATTGCAGTTATCCGTCAGCTCCAGGTGCAGAACTGTCCTGATCGCCATTGAAAATACCTCCTATGCAGACAATTACTTCTTTTTTGCAGCTACAACATAATCAAACGTTGTATCCTTATTATAAAATGGTCGCTGTGTCTTTGCAAGCGCAGTGATGATCCGATAGGGGATAAAGCGGTGTAAACGGTACTGTTTGGAAACGATAAGTCCCGTCTCTCTGGTTTTCGCTTCCATGGTCATCGCCTTATTCTTCCGAAAAAGCTTAAAGCGCGATCGTATGCCCAGGGGCCAAAATAGCGTCAGCACAGGATAACCGACGCTCTCGATACAGATATCCTCAAATCCGCACCGCTCCAATAGCGCCTTCAGGTCATCCCCCTCATAGCGCCGGTAATGCCCGCCGACTTCGTCCAATCGGCTCCAGTGTTTCATGTGAGCCGGTACGGACAAAACGATCATACCTCCACTTTTCAACAGCGCCGCCCACTCCCGAAGCGTGGCCTCATCATCCTGCGCGTGCTCAAGGACTTCATACGCTCCTAAAACGTCATAGCGTCCGATGTCCGACTCATCCGTGTCCGACTTGCAGGCAAACACGGTCTCTTCCTCGTTATAGATCTTTTCAACATTGTCCAGCGCTTCCCGGGACCAGTCCGTGACCGTACACGAATACCCCATCTGGAAAAACTCATAGTCGATCGCCGCCGTCCCGCAGCCCACACCCAGATAAGAGCGTACCACCGGGTCATTTCGATCCGCAGCCGCCGGTCCACACCGGGCAACGGCGTCAAGCACCGCCTGACGGCGGAATATCGTACCCGGCCCGGGCGCGAACTGCGCGGCGTCGTTGAACACACCGCCTTTTGCCGGGTCATAAACAAGGCTCATATCATATCGTCCCTTTCAACCCCTCGACCGTCTCGTTCATCCGGTCCCAGGAGTATTTGTACGCCTCTTTTCGGATACCCTCCCGGAACGTCTCCGCCTTATCCTCCGCGAAGAAGCGGACCACCGCCGCCCCCAGCGCTTCGTCGTCTCCGGGCGGCGTCACGAAGCCGGTTACCCCGTCCAGGACCACCTCCGGCAGACCGCCCACCGCCGTGGCCACCACCGGCTTTTCAAAGCCGTAAGCTATCTGGACGATACCGCTCTGGGTGGCGCTCTCATAGGGCAGCACCACCACATCGCTGGCCGCGAAATAGGGCTCCACCTCCCGGTCCGGCAGATAGCCGTCCACGATGGTCAGCGCCTCCTGTGGGATGCCGGTCTGGCCGATCAGGTCCAGATAATCCTGCTTGTCCCCCTCGAAGAACTCACCCACCACCAGAAGATGAGCCTTTGGCCTGGCCGCCAGTATGGCGGGCATGGCCCGCAGCAGGTGTTTCAGGCCCTTGTAGCTTCGGATGAAGCCGAAGAAAAGCAGTATCTCCTCATCGGCCCCCAGGCCAAGCTGCTCCCGGGCCTGGGCCCGGCTCATGCCCCGCAGCCGGAAGGCGTTGTATGTCGGGTGTACCACCCGGCGGATATGCTCCGCTCTCACCAGCGAGCGCAGGTCCCGCTCGTCCTGGGCCGACTGCACGATGAATCCGTCCCCCTGCCGCAGTACCATCCGGGACAGCAGCTTCTTGCAGGGGAAGCCCTCGTGGGGCAGCACGTTGTGGCAGCAGAAGATCACCTTTATGCGCCGTTTCAGCATTTTCAATATGCTCCAGTAGGCCGGCGCGAAAAAGGGGTGCCACCACTGCACGATCACGAGCTCGGGCTCCAGCGCGTTGACGCGCCGGGCGGCGGATATCCAGCTGAACGGGTTGACGGTGTTGATCCAGTACCGCGCGTCGGGAGCCTTGAACGTGTCATTGGCAAAGTCCTTCTGCTCGTTTTTATACAAAAGCTTCGGATATTGCAGGCAGAACGATACGTTCACCACCTGGTGGTCCCTGGCCAGGTTCTGGCTCATAAGCCCCGTGTACTGGGCGATACCGCCCCGATAGGGATACACCGGCCCTATGACCACGATCTTCAATTCTTCTCCTCCCGGTCCGGCAGCATCTCGCCAGTGGGCTCGCCGCTGCCGCAGTCCATCTTCCGCACCCGGTACTGCACGTCCTCCAGTATCTTCCGGTTAGAGGCGATGAGATCGGACAAAAGGCCCATCACGATGGTCTGGAAGCCGATGACGATCAAAATGGCCGCCAGGATCAGCGACTGGATATGGCCGCCGCCGGAGCCGGACGCGGCATAGCACAAAAACCTTATGCCGATCAGCCCGCCCATGGTGAACAGTATGCCGCCCAGGATCGTGAAGAATTTCAAGGGCCGGTACATGAGGAAGGACCGCACGATCACCGAGGCGGACCGCTTCATATACCGCCACATGCTGGTGAACAGCCGGGACGGCCGGGTCTCCCCGTTCGTGCGGATGGGCACGGACGTCATGGCCAGCCGGTCGTTGCCCGCCTGGATGATGGTCTCCAGGGTGTAGGTGTACGCGTTCGTCACATTCAGGCGCAGCGCCGCCTCCCGGGAGTAAGCCCTAAAGCCGCTGGGCGCGTCGGGTATTTTCGTCCCGCTGGCCACCCGGACCACCCAGCTTCCCAGGTGCTGGAATTTTTTCTTCTTCCAGGAGAAGTGTTCCGTCTGGTCGATGGGCCGCTCGCCCACCACGATGTCCGCCTCCCCGTCCAGAATGGGCCGCACCAGCTTTTCGATGTCGGCACCGCAGTACTGGTTGTCCGCGTCGGTGTTGACGATGATGTCCGCGCCCAGGTGCAGGCAGGCGTCCAGCCCCGCCATGAACCCTTTGGCCAGGCCCTTGTTCTGCTTGAAGGACACCACATGGTGGACGCCGAGCTGCCGGGCCACCTCCACCGTGCGGTCGCGGCTGCCGTCGTTGATGATGAGATACTCTATCTCGTCGATACCGTCGATATGCCGGGGCAGGTCCCGGACGGTCACGCCTAAGGTCTCCTCCTCGTTGTAGCAGGGGATCTGAATGATGAGTTTCATGTCTCTCTTACCCGTCCGTTCTTTCAAATGTGATCTTATCTATGAAAAGACCCAGCTGGCGGGTGTCGCCGCCGCCGTAATCCGCCGGCGACCACAGTTCCTCGCAGGTGATGGAGACTGTATTCGTGCCGGCATATTCATACGTCTCCGGGATGTCAAAACGATAGCTGGCCGTTCCTGCCGTGTCACTGTCGATCACAATGCTTCCAAGCTTGTGATCGTTTAGGTACACGTCTGCCAGATAACTGCCCCTCTCCGCAATGACGCCCGCTGGGAGCACATTGCTTATATCCACGGTCAGAACATGATCCCCCTCCGGCAGGAAGCAGTCCACCGTCGCGGTGGTCTGATTCATCCACCGGCCTATACCCTCCACAAAGGAAAATCCCGTCGTCGCAAAGGTCCCGCCGTCCGTGCCAAGAGAGTATTCAAGAGATGTCTCTTTCGCCAGTGTAAACCCGTATACGTCATATGTGATACCGCTGCGGGTCTGCAAAAGGAACTCAAGACCCGCCACCGTTTCGTCCAGCGTAACAGGGACCGTCACATGCAGGCGCCCGCTGTTTACCATGTCCTCTGTGAGAACAGTCTCCCCGAAAAACGCCTCATGGCCGCCGGAATAGACCTGTAACGCGCCATAATCATTAAGGCCCTCCGCGCCGCTTATGGAGATCTCCGCCTCCAACTCATAGCTACCGGCGCCCAGACTTATAAAGGGTCCGGAGATCGCGTAGCCCTCGTTCACAGCCTCGACGTGGATATGGTCCGGAGCCAGACTGGCTCCTTCTCCCAGATTGAACCGGTCCAGGGGGACCGCCACGGTCCCAACGGCTTTGCCGGTCACATGGATCATTACACAGTCGCTTCCGGCAAGGACGATCTCGCTGTCCACACTGAAGCCCTGTCTCAGATAGTCGTTGAGCGAAATGATGGCATAGTATTCATCCTCCGGGATACTTTCCAGCGTATAAGCATTGTCGTATTGCAGCGGGATATCGATGAGCATCGTCTGGAAATAGGATTGCCAGTTCCCCCCCCTCAAAACATATAGAGGCGTATCCCCGGTATCGAATTCCTTGATGGACTCGATCAGATCGTTTTCCTTGCTGTAACTGATATGGGTGCTCATCATACCGGCAACCAGACCGAGTGCCGGCCCGAGCCACAGCGCCGCGAACAGTATCAGGACCGCATAATTGAGCGCGCGGCGGTTCCTCATAAAGCACCGCACCGCAAATGCCCCGGCAACGCAAAAAAGCATCCCCGAATAAATATAGTCGGAAAATGTATGCTGGAAAAATGACAGGCCCGGAGCATTGATCACCGAGAATATCGAATTGCTGGCCTTCTGCAATGTTTGATCTGCGATCAGGGCCAGCAGTATCGCGCCCGTCGCCCACGCCAGGACCTGCCAGCAGCTTACGGCCTCATCCTTATTGACGAACGCGCTCAAAAAGCCGTATCCGATCGTCATAATGACCACAGGCTCTGTGTATCTTCCGTAAAAAATACAGTCGATCCGCACTACGCTGATCGGTTGCGATCCTATAAATATAGACGAGACCGCCAGCGTTCCACAGAACGACAGCAAGAGCCACATCTCCATCGACACGTTTTCCATGTCATGGGAAGCGACAGCCTTTACGATCCGCCGGATCATATAATACAGCGTCAGAGGGAGCATTCCGAAAGACGCCACGCAAAAATAGAAAAACTGGCTGCAAAAAACGCAGAACAGATTCTCAAGTCCTGACCAAAACGTCATCTGACGCGCGTTCACGAAAATACTCCCCAGATCATTACCGGCTAAAGGCGCTCCCTTCCACGTGATCTCCATGGCGCACCTTTTCAAGACATTGGAAATGACGAAGCAGGCAACCAAAGCCGCCAGAAACGCGGCAAAGCTCTTTCTGTCGGTCGCTTTGGCAAAAAACAGCGCCGCAACGACGATGACGCCGGCGATGACGACAGCGATCATCCTGTTGTGGCATGTATAGAGATAACAGAGCGCGGCGCCGAACAGGATCGCCCGGCATACCGTTTTCTTTTGCAGGAACCGGTAGAGCAGGAGCGTTGCGAGCGTGAAAACAAACAGAAGGTATGTCTCGCTCCAGGCCATGCGCGTATGCAGCACGACCGACGGATAGAAACACACGCATGCCGAGACCGCGGTGATCAGGATCTTATCCACCGACTTAAAGATCGACCTCAGCATATGCCGCTGCATGAGAAATACCGCCACGACCAGAAGCGCGTTTATGACGTTGACGGAGCGGTAAATGACCGTCATATCCGAGAACAGCAAAAACAGCGGCACCAGGACTATGCTCCATCCATAGCTGAACCAGGGGCTGTGCGACATGACCTCATGCCAGTCTTTCCCGGCAAAGGACGCGGCGTGTCCCAAATACCCCAGCTCATCGTCAAGCATATGCGGGCCATTGAGATCGGAGATGTACCTGATATTGATCAAAAAGATAACGACACACAAAAGCGCTGTGAGTATCTTATCGAAGCTGGTCTTATCTATTGACTTTCTCATGTGCCCCTCCTGTACGATCATGCCCCGGTCCGCCGGCGCCTGTTTTCACATATCCCGTCACACGGCGGACGATCCGTTCCTTGTCCATAGGCATTTAGAGCATTTTACCATATATTTTCTCCGATTACAAGGCTCTTTGGCCTCACTTCATCACCAGCGCGAGGAAGAAGCCCCCTGTCCGGGGGTTTCTTCCTCGCCATGCCGTATGGATCCGCCTCCTAAGAGACCGTATCTGCTTCGATATTTTTGTGCGTAACATGTATAAAGGCATTGTCCACGCTTTCCGCAACGATCCGGCTGTCCACGCCGGCGCTCTGTCCGGCGTAATCCTCAAGCGTAACGATAGCATAGTACTCTTCATCCGGTATCGTTTCCAGCGTATGATCACGGTCATACTTCAAAGTCATATCCATGAGCATAGACTGAAAAAAGGACTGCCAGTTCCCGTTATCCAGGACGTACACCGGACATTCGCCGACGTCATAGTTTTCGATCGTATCAATAAGCTCGGACTCTTCTCTGTACCGGCTCTGCACACCGACGATATCCCGGATCGGAAAACCCGCATTTACGATCCCGAACACAGCGAGCAGCGTCATCGCGATATAACTCACCGCCCGGCGGCTTCTCATCGAACGCCATATGGCATAAAATCCCAATATGCCGAAAAAAGCGGCCGCGAAAACAAAATCCGGAAAAAAGCCGTTGACGTAGGGAGAGAGGCCGGGTGCGTTTATCCTGTGGAAAAGCGGCTCGGCAACGCTCTTGACCGTGCACCTCGCGGCCAACGCGCAAACCGCCACAGTGAACATATACGCCGGCATATATGAGCGGCCCGTCGCCTCCTCTTTATCCGAAAGCATGCGCAACAATCCGTATCCGATCATGATTATCGTCAAAGGTTCAACATATCTTCCGTAAAAGATATTGTCGATCCGCAGCCGGCTGATATCTTGCCTCATCCCCATGAACATAGCCGAAACGGCCAACACCCCGCAAAACGACAGCGTGAACCAGATTTCCATCGCCGCGTCTTGAATGCTGCGGGCTCTCGCCTTTTGGACGATCCGCCGGAACATATAAAACAGCCCCACCGGAACGATACCGAAGGAAGATATACACATGTTGAAGGATTGGCAGCACAGAACGCCAAGAAAATTCAAAACGACTTTCACAGAGAGGGGCCACAGTCTTTCAAAGACCGCTCCCGCGCTGTTGCCGGTAGGCGCTTCGCCCTTCCAGGTGATGGATATGGCAACGCGGTTAAATATCCTGAAAGCGACTGCAAACACGACGAACGTCGCTATAAATATCGCCAAGAGCTTTCCATTGATCTTTTTCTTGAAAAACAGGATCGCAAATATAATGACGCCTGTGATCAGAACCGGCAGCATTCTGTTGTGGCAGATGTACAGATAATTCAAAAGCGCCCCGAATAGAACGACCCGGCTTACCTTCGCTTCCTGTAGAATCTGCTGTAGCAGCAGCGTAACGGCAGTAAATATGAACAGCACCCATGTCTCGCTCCACGCAATGCACGCGTGTATCAGAACAGACGGGTAAAAGCATACGCAGGCGGAGACCGCCGTGACCAAAAAACCGTCTGCTGTTTTAAACCATCCTCTCAGCAATCGCCGTTGCATGAGAAATACCGCCGCTATCAACAGTGCGTTTATGACATTGACGCAGCGGTAGATCACCGTCATATCCGAAAACAGAAAAAACAGCGGCGCCAGGACCAGGCTCCACCCATAGCTGTACCAGTTGCTGTGGCGCATGACCTCGTGCCAGTCCAGTCCGGCGAACGACGCCGCGTGTGCAAGATATCCCAATTCGTCATCAAATATATGCGGCCCGTAGAGAGCGCCGATATTCCTGATATTGAACAGGAAGATAACCACGGCCAGAACAGCCGTGAGCGCGGTGCAAGGATCGATATTCTTTTTTCTCATATAACGTCGCATCGCCTTTCTGCGCGAAAATATGCGGGCCGCATGGAGACTGCGGCCCTGGTCGGTCCGCGTCGATCCTTTTCCAAAGAATTGGGCCGACTGTACCACGGCCTGATCATTCCGTTTTCTCAAACACTATTTTGTCGATAGAGATGCCGAGCGTGCGGGTGTCAGTCAAGCCCAGATCCGCCGGGCTCCAAAGGGAGGAGTATATGCTCATCACGTTGTCTCCGTGGTCGTCCAGCAGGTCCCCATCCAGTTTGAAGGAGAGCTCCGTCTGTCCTTTTTCCAGCGTGAAGTCAAAACCGTCCTCAGTCCGGCCATTTATGACGACGCTCCCCTCAACGGACCCTTCTCCCGATTCGACGAAAGGGATCGTCGTGCCGAGATAGAGCGTGCAAACGTAGTCCTCCCCGCTCTCCAATGTGGGCAGGCTTATCGTGGCGGGAGATGTCGTGCTCCATCGTGTTCCATTTTCAACGCCGCCAAAGCCGGAGAGATCGAAAAACTCAAGCTCGCCGAGATCATAGGTCAGATCATCTATCTCGACCTGGGGAAGATGGATCTCCTCTGCCAGGCTATTTTCACACAGCATCACATAGTCGCTGTTGTACAGCCACACCCTGTAATCATCTTTGGGAAGCTCGCCATAGTTGTCCAGCGCCGAAATGATCACATCGTATCGTGGTCGGTTGGCCTGCTCACTGCGCACCCCCCCCACATATATAGCGTTGTGGATCATGTTATTCTGAAAATCATAATACACATAATGGTCTTCGCTATCCACAAACACGTTCTTTCCTCTTAAGCTCGATTCCACCGCGTCTACCAGTTCCCGGAAGTTTTTGCTCCCGTTTGCCGCCTGTGCGGTAAACGTATATACTTTGCTCGAATAGTATCCCGTGAACACAAAGCAGGCGATGACAAGGATCCCGGCAAACGCCCTGAGTTCATCCTTGCGCCTGTTGACCGTGAACGCCAAGAAGATCAGCGCCGACACGGCCGCGGCAAACAGGGAGCAGTTTATAAAGGAAAACCCTCCCATCAGCCTGTAGAAAAACAGTCCCGGCGTTGAATTCACCTGTACCGTCGGCCAATTCACCTTTCCATGGTTGAGCGCCACCAGCTGGTCCGCATACCGGACCACCACCACCGAGAAGACCGCATATGCCAAAAACGCGCCTCCGGCCATCAGCGCGGTCTGCCGTTTAGGCTCATCCTTCAGATCAAAGAGTTTTAAAATGCCAAACAACAGGAACACGCCCACGGCACACTCCGCGTACCGCCCATATACGATACCGTCGATCCGCTTTGACAAACCGGGTATGTCCGGCAGAGTGTTGTTCATGGTCAGCGCGCTGATCGCCGTGACGCCCATATAGGCAAGCAGGAAAAAGCATATAGAAAACGGCAGGCCGTCGCTGTCCCTGTCTTTGAAATACCTCCACAGCTTCTGCACCGCGTAGACCAGCCCCCACAGGCACAGCATGAACGAGGCCGTGAACGCATACCAGAGCTTGCCGATAACGGATTTCACGAGCCCCACCAGGTATATAGTGCCTGTGAACAGCCGGGCGACATAGTTGATCCGACGGGAATAATCGGCGCCGGACATATCGTCCTCCCCCCAAAGAGCCCCGGAGAAGTATCCGGCCATCTGCTGGTTTATCACAAAAAATACCAGCACCGGAGCCAGCAGGAATACCAGATCCTTCCACCCTATCTTCCGTCTGGCCAACATCACGACGACCGTTATCCCAAAAGCGATCAGAATGCCTACCGCCCTGTTGTGGGCGATATACACGACCGACACGATACAGCCCAGCCACACGCCTCTGCCATAGGAGGGCTTTTCCTCGTAGCGGACGAATGACAGGAACAGCACCCAGATCAAAAAGTACAGGAACGTCTCCACGACGGCGATCTTGGCCTGATGGATATAAGAGGAATACAGCGCGACGACGAACGACGCGAACAACAGCCTGTAGCGGTCGATCCCCCTGCCGAACCGTTTGGCTATGGAGAAGCAGAGCAGAAGGCTCAGCGTCGCCCACAGGGCGTTCAGAGCGATCGCCGCCCGATACATGCTGGGCATATCGTCAAACAGCAGGAAAAGGGGCGCCAGGATCAGACTGTACCCATAAGTATACCAGGGCGCCGCGCTCTCGCGGATCACTTGGCTCCAATCATGGCCGGTCAGCAAAGCCGCACCGGACCAATAGCCCATCTCCTCGGGATACAAAAACGGACTATACAGTTTCTGCACGCCAAAAATATGAACGGCGAAACAGACCGCGCAGAGGATCAGTGCCGTCATCCAAAACTTTCTGTCAGATCGATCTCGTTGAAGCCCCATTCTCCGCTCCTTGATCACTGTGGTGTCCGGCCTTTCGTCCGTTGACACGAAGGCCCGTAAAACGCCCTTTCGCGTATTCAGGGCATTTTACCATATAATCCCTCTGATTACAAGGTCCTTCGACATCCCTCCATCACCGGCAAAAAAAGAAGCCCCCTGTCCGGGGACTTCTTCCTCGCCGCAGCGCGCGGTGTCCTGTCTATGCGGCCGCGTCCAGCATGGTGTCGATGAACACGCCGTACCCCCGCGTGGGGTCGTTGACCAGCACGTGTGTCACCGCGCCGACGAGCTTGCCGTTTTGGATGATGGGGCTGCCGCTCATGCCCTGGACGATGCCGCCGGTCTTTTCCAGAAGCTCCGGGTCCGTCACATGCACGGTCAGGTCCCGCCCGCTGCCGGCGGCCATGCCGCTGCGGGCGATCTCCACCTCATATTCCTCCGTCTCCTGCCCCGCCACGCAGGCAAGGATGGTGGCCGGGCCCTTCTGCACCTCCGACGGCGAGCCCACCGGCATGGCCGGGCGCAGCGGGCCCAGGCTGCCGCTGATGGCGCCGAAAATGCCGCAGGTCGTGTTGCGGTTTATGCACCCGACCACATCGCCCGGGTCAAAGCTGCCGGCCAATTCGCCCGGCGCGCCGGAGGCGCCCCGCTTGATGTCCACGATCTGCGCCCGGCATACGCTGCCGCTGGACACCGGCAGCAGCACGCCCGTATCCACATCGTTCACCCCGTGCCCCAGAGCGCCGAAGGCGCCTGTGGCCGGGTCTATATACGTCACCGTGCCAATGCCCGCCACGCCGTCGCGCAGCCAGAGCCCCAGCCGCAGCCCGCCGTTTTCCTCCCGGGCCGGCGTCACGCTGACGCACAGGGACTGGCCGTTTCGCTGCACCGTCACCTGGGCGGGGCAGCCGTCCAGCGCCTCCACGGCGTCGATGAGCTCCGCTGCGTTTTCCACCTGCCGGCCCTCCACCGCCACGATCACGTCGCCCGCCTGCAACCCCGCGTCAGCCGCGGGGCTGACCGTGCCATGGTCCGTCTGCACCTGGGTAAGGCCCGCCACCAAAACGCCCTTCATTTGTATCTGTATCCCGACGGTCTCTCCCACGGGGATCAGAGCGCCGTTCGCAAAGGCTGTCACCGTACAGACAGCCGTCGTCATGATTATCGTCACGGCTGTTTGCAGCCGCAAAAACCATCGCTTTGCCATTTTTCATCCTCCCGTCTTTCTGCCGGCCCATTCAGTATGCGAGAAAGCGGGTCACGAAACCGCGCTAAAATATCTCTTTGCTTCCACCGGCCCCGCACACGCGCCCGCAGACCGGTTTTCAGGCAAAGGCGATTTTTTCCATTTGATCTGACTTCGCCGCATCATTACTATCGTGTCCGTAGGACGGGAAAATAGCATGGCAAATTTTGCGCGGAAAAAAGTTTTGGCAGCCGGTGATCCGGCTGCCAAAACTTGGCGTATACAGATGTGTCACGCCGCTGTGGGGGCGTCCTTTTTGTGAACGAAGCTCTGGAACAGGTAGATACCCGCCACCACGGCGAGACCCACCACATCGCTGACGGTGCCCGGATAGATAAGGAACAATCCCGCGGCCAGAGCCACGACGCGCAGCGGCCAGGGGACCGTCCCCTTGAAGTAGCCCTCCAGACCGATCCCCAGGGCCAGTATGCCCAATATGGACGTAATGGCCACCTGCACCACCTCGAAGGCGGTGGTATCCACCAGCACCATGGCCGGGTTCATCGCCAGGATGTAGGGCACCACGAACGCGGCGATGGCCAGCTTTGTGGCGTTGAAGGCCGTTTTCATAGGCGGGGCCTTGGCGATGGCGGACCCGGCGTAGGCCGCCAGGGCCACCGGCGGGGTGATATCGGCCACGATACCGAAATAGAACACGAAGAAGTGGGCTGCCATCTGGGGCACGCCCATCTGGATGAGGATGGGGGCGCAGGTGGAGGCCATAATGCAGTAGTTGGCGGTGGTGGGCACGCCCATGCCCAGTATGATACAGCACAGCATGGTCAAAAACAGCGCGATGATCAGGTGCCCGCCGGACACGGATACGATGGCGGTGATGAGCTTGGAGGCCAGACCCGTCATGTTGATACACCCGGCGATGACCCCCGCCATGCCACAGGCGGCCGCCACGGTGATACAGCTCTTGGCGCCCGCCGCCAGCGCGTCAAAGAAGGACAGCGGGGTCATGCGGTGTTCCTTGTTGAACAGGCTGACCACCACAGCCGCCACGATGGAGATAGCCGCGGCGAAGGCCATGGTCCGGGTGCCGCTGGACACCAGCCACACCAGGATGACCAGTGGCAGCAGCAGATAGATCTTGCCGATCAGGTGGCTGAACTTGGGCAGCTCGCTGCGGGGGATGCCCTTCAGACCCAGCTTCCTGGCCTCCAGGTGGACGCAGATGAATATGCCCAAGAAGTACAGCACCGCCGGCAGGATGGCCCGGACGATGATGTTGGAATAGGGCACGCCCACATACTCCGCCATCAGGAAAGCCGCCGCGCCCATGATGGGGGGCATGATCTGCCCGCCGGTGGAGGCGGCCGCCTCCACGGCCCCGGCGAACTCGCCCTTGTAGCCGGTCTTTTTCATCATGGGGATGGTGACGGAGCCGGTGGTGACCGTGTTGCCCACGGAGGAGCCGGACACCATGCCGCACAGGGCGGAGGAGATGACCGCCACCTTGGCCGGGCCGCCGGAGGAGGATCCGGCCACGCAGTTGGCCAGGTTGATGAAGAAATCGCTGATACCGGTCCGCTCCAGAAACGCGCCGAAGATGATGAACACCACGATGAACTTGGCGCAGACCTGGATGGGGGTAGTGAGTACGCCGGTGGTCTGGAAGAACAGCCCGATGGTCACCTGCCGCACGGCCCGGGCCGGACCGAAGCCCCGGCCGAACCAGTAATAGTACAGTGCGTAGATCAGGAACACGCCCGCCACGCACAGGATGGGCAGACCCACGCTCCGCCGGCACAGCTCCACCACCGACAGGATGCCGATGACGCCGATGGCGATCTCATAGCTTTTGATGTTCATGGTCCCCAGGCGGACCGTCAGGCTCTGGGCGTTGACCACCACATAGAAAAAGGCGCCTGCTCCCAGGAGCATGATGAGCCAGTCATACCAGGGCATGGAGTTGACCTTCTGCTCGCCCTTTTTGATGGGGAACGTCAGGTAGCCGATGACGATGATGCACCCCAGGAAAGAGGGGTAGCGGATCAGGTCCAGCCAGGTGGCGAACAGCGTCACATAAATGGAGAACAGGGAGAAGGCGGCCAGCACCGCGCTCACGACCCACTTCTGCCAGCCCTCCCAGACCCGGGTATTGGACTCCCGGTCATATTTTTTCATGACCTCGTCCACCGCGGCCTGGTCGAACATGTGCTCCTCAGCCCGCTCCTCGGCGATCTCCTTTTCCATCTCCAGCTTCTTTTCCTTGTCCATGGGCAATGACCTCCATCGGTGTGAATAACGACCCCAGAAGCCATAGGGACGGCTGTGGGACACAGCCGTCCCTGCGGCCTCTGCTTTCCGGTAGTTTCAATCAAGGAGTGCCGCTGGGAAAGCGGCACTCCTGCCTTGTTGACGGGTCGGAGGCCTTACTCGGCGACCTGGACCTCGATGTCGTGTTCAGCGTAGTACTTGGCAGCGCCGGCGGCAAAGGGAGCGGCGATGCCCTCGGTGGCGAAGGTCAGATCCAGCTCAGCGCCCTTGGCGTGCAGCTCGGTGATGGCGTCCTTGTTGTCAAAGATGGTGGACACGATGGTGTAGGCCGTATCCTCGTCGATGTCCGCCCGGGCGATCAGGGTCGCCTTGGTGGTGATGGTGGTGCAGTCCTCGTCGCAGCCCTTGTAGGTGCCGGCGGGGATGGTGTAAGAGGCGTACCAGGGGGCGTCGGCCAGCAGCTTCTCCATATGCTCCTCGTCGATGGAGACCAGGTACACATCCTTGGTGGCGGCCAGGTCGGTGATGGCGGGAGTGGGAGCGCCGGCGGTCTGCACAGCCACGTCGATCTTGCCGTCCTTCAGGCTCTCAGCGGAGTCGCCGAAGGACTGATACACGGGGGTGATGTCGTCCAGGGTCATGTCATAGGCGGCCAGGATGTCCACGGTGTTGTAGTAGGTGCCGGAGCCCACGTCGCCCACGCACACGTTCTTGCCCTTCATGTCAGCCACGGACTTGATGTCCGGGTCGCAGGTGACCAGCTGCACGGTCTCGGCGTACAGGGCGCCCAGGGACACAAAGGAGGTGACAGCGCCGGTCTCCTCAAAGGTGTTGGTGCCGTTGTAGGCATAGCCCAGCACGTCGGACTGGACGGTGGCCAGGTCGTACATGCCCTGGTCGATGCCGGTGATGTTGGCAGCGGAGCCGCCGGTGGCGTTGACGGTGATGTCCAGGCCGGTCTCCTGCTTCAGGTATGTGGCCAGCACGCCGCCGTAGGCGTAATAGGTGCCGGACTCGCCGCCGGTGCCCATAGCCAGGCTCTCGCCGGAAGCGGGGGCCTCAGCCTCATCGGCAGGCTCCTCAGCCTCGTCAGCAGCGTCCTCGGCCTCATCAGCGGGAGCTTCGGCCTCATCGGCAGCGCCCTCAGCCTCATCGGCGTCCCCAGCGTCCTCGGCGGCCTCGGTGGCCTCGGGCTCGTCAGCGGGGGCCTCCTCGGTCTTGGAGCCGCCGCAGGCGGCCAGGCTCATGACCATCAGCAGCGCCAGAAGCAGTGCAAGAAGTCTTTTCATGGTTTTGTCCTCCAATGCGAAAAAATCATTTCTTTGCAAAATTTGGAATTTGATTCTGCAAGATGTTGCTATTATACTTGCCTTACTTTAAAATATCAAGGGCAAAATGAAAGTTTAGACGTATAAAATTTCAGAATCATAATATTTGCCCAGTTACCGTCCGGCCTGCGGCCATTTTTTTGTCATCCTGTACAAAGCCCCTCTGTCGGATCCTGTCCGGCCCGGTCGGCCCGGTCCGGGACGCATTGACTTTTTCACCGGGACAGCTATAATAAAATGCATAAATCATATACATAAAAAGGAGTCTGCGACTATGACCTATAACGAGATCCTCGCCGCCGCCCGGGGCCAGGTGGGTCCGGTGTGCAAGGCGTGCCCGGTGTGCGACGGCAAAGCCTGTGCCAATATCATCCCCGGCCCTGGCTGCAAGGCCCCCAATAACACCGCCGCCCGCAACTACGCCAAGTGGCAGGAGGTGCTGGTCAACATGGACACGCTGTGCGAGAACCGGCCCGTGGACACCGCCTTCCGGCTGTTCGGCTGGGACTTCAAGGCCCCGATCTTCATCGCGCCCCTGGGCTCGCTGAAGCTGCACTACGGGGACAAGTACGACGACTTTGCCTACAACAGTATCCTGGTGCCGGCCTGCGCGGAATACGGTGTCGCCGCCTTCACCGGCGACGGGGTGGACCCGGAGATCATGAAGCGGTCCGTGGAGGACATGGTGAAGGTCCAGGGTATCGGCGTGCCGACCATCAAGCCCTGGAACAAGGAGGCCGTATTTGAGAAGCTGGACATCCTGAATGAGAAGGGCATTTTTGCCGCGGCCATGGACGTGGACGGGGCCGGCCTGCCCTTTTTGAAGGCCATGAACCCCAATGCGGGCAGCAAGTCCGTTGCGGAATTGCGGGAGATCACCTCTTACGCGAAAATGCCCTTTATCGTGAAGGGGATCATGACGCCCAAAGGCGCGGAGAAGGCCATCGAGGGCGGCGCGGCGGCCATCGTGGTGTCGAACCACGGCGGGCGGGTGCTGGGCGGCGTGCCGGCCACGGCGGAGGTGCTGCCGGCCATCGCCAGGGCGGTGGATGGCCGGGTGCCGGTGCTGGTGGACGGCGGCATCCGCTCCGGCGTGGACGTGTTCCGGGCTCTGGCGCTGGGGGCGGACGCGGTGCTGCTGGGCCGGCCCGTGGTGCCCTTCGTCTACGCCGCCGGGGCCGAGGGGCTCAAGGTGTATCTGGACAAGATCGTGGCGGAGCTGCGCGACACCATGACCATGTGCGGCACCCCCACCCTGGCGGACATCGGCCCGGACAATGTGATCCGGTCCTGACGTTACATTACATAGATGGGCGCGGCCTGAAAGACCGCGCCCATCTTATTTTACTGTTGCGCCACCGTTTCCGCCAGAGACAGCATCTCCGGCCCGGTGAGACTGTCAGAGGACAGGATGAAGGCGGTCTGGCCGTCCTCGCTGATCCACGCCAGACGGATGGCCACGCCCTCCGGGTCCACCACCAGGCCCGCCGGCCGGCTCTGGACCTCTACATCCGTGACGGTGCAGCCCAGTCCATGGACCGTCTCGCCCATCTCGGCGATGACGTCCAGCTCCTCCTGGGAGATGTCCGCGTTGTCCCGGTAATACTGCACGTAGCTATCGTAGGTCACGCCGTAGCTGACCTCATGGTCCAGCTCGATGGTGTGGCCGGCGTCGTCGGAATAGAACCGGCGCACATAGGCGTACTTGCTCTCTCCGCCGAATTTGGAGGGCATGCCCTGCACGGCGTATTCGCTGTAGCCCTCCGGCAGGTCCGTGACGGTCCAGTCCCCCAGCTCCGCCAGGGCTTCCCGGGCGTTCTCGTCCGGCTCCGGCCTGTCGCCGGTCTGCCGGACGGTTTGCGCCAGCGCGGTCAGATCGAGGGAGGGATCGTTGGCCGACAGCGTAAAGCCGATGCCCGCCTCCTCGTCCGTCCAGGCCAGCAGGAGATATTCCTCGTCCTCTCCGGCCTGGTACTGATACAGTACGCCGTCCACACCGTTCACCGTCACCTCCTGCCGCTGGCTGTCCGCCGGGATGCTCACGTCCCCCAGCTGCACGCCGGCTTTCTTGTAATCAAGGGAAAAGGCGCTTCCCTCGCTGTTTTCCCACATATTTCTGGCATAGTTCGCCGTGGTGATGCTGGCTGTCTGCTCATAGCCATCGGGCACGTCCAGTATCCAGACGCCCATGGGGGCGATGGGGCCCTCCTCTGTCCTGTCGAAGCCCACCTGTATCTGCTGCTCCTCGGTGCCGTCCTCCAGCCCGACGGTGATCGGGTCCTCCTTCAGGCCGATGCGGGCGACCCCCACCGCCAGGGCCGTCACCGACAGCGCCAGCACCATCGCCGCCGCGATGAGGGCGGCCATGGGTATTTTATGCCGTTTATGCTTCACGCTTTTCTCATCCTCCATATGCAATGTGATCACCCGGTTTTGTCCACCCTGCGCCCGGACCAGCGCGGCCCGGATGCGCTCGTCCGCCGCTGGAGAGAGGGCTATCTGCTCGTACATATCGTGAAGCGTGTTATGATCCATACCGTTCATCCTCCAGTTTCAGTCTCAGCCGCCGCCGGGCCCGGTCCAGCCGGCTGGTCACGGCGGTGCGGGATATGCCCAGGATCCGCCCGATCTCGGCGGTGTCGTAGCCCTCGTAATAGTAGAGATACACCGCGGCCCGTTCCGTCTCCGGCAGGGCCATGACCTGCTCCAGCAGCTCGTGGGACCGCTCCGGCGGCTGACAGGGAATGCTCTCATCAAGCGGCTCCGTGCGCCGCCGGGCGGCGGAGCGGAGCATATCCCGGCAGAGGTTGGCCGTCATCGCCGCCAGATATGCCCGTTCCCTGCCCGGGGTCACGGCCCTGCCACGGTGCTCCAGCAGCCGTAAAAACACCTGCTGTACCGCGTCCTCCGCGTCAGGCACCGACCGGAGAAAGCTCAGCGCCAGCCGGTAGACCATGTTCTTGTGCTCATCGTACAGAGCCAATATATCCAAGTTGCCTCACCTCTTCCGCATCAAATCGTCCGGACATTATGGTAGACGACCCGGCCCGGCCGGATGTCACACGGCACCCATAAAAAACAGACGGCGCCCGTGTTCCTCACAGCGCCGTCTGAAATATCTTTTCCTTTATCCGAACAATTCTTTCAGATTGAGACTCGCGGCATAAAGCTCGTTTTTGCTGTAAGTGTTGGCCTGGTCGGCCAGCACTTTTTTGATGGCGTCCTTGGCCCGGCAGCCGTCGCGGACCATGGCGTCCACCAGCAGGGCCTCAGCGGAGACCACATGCTCCTGCCGGGGGGCGAGAAAGCTCCCGTCCAGCTCCACCACCAGGCAGAACTCGCCCTTATCATAGCCGCCCTTGGCCAGAAGCTGATCCCGGACCTCCTCCGGCGCGCCCCGGAACGCCGTCTCGTGGAGCTTTGTCAGATCGTTGCAAAGGCACATCCGGCAGGGGACGGCCTCCCGGATAAAATACTCCACCGCGTCCATCACCCGCTTGGGGGACTCGTAAAACACATATGTCCGCACCGCGCCCCGGCGCATTTGCTCCAGAAGCCTTCCCCGGTCCGCGTTCTCCCGGGGGAAGAAGCCCCGGAACACGAACGCGCCCAGATCGAACCCGCTGACGGACAGGGCCGTCACCGCGGCGCACGGCCCCGGCACGCCCACCACCCTGACGCCCTCGGCCACCGCGGACCGGATGAGCTCATTGCCCGGGTCGGAGATACAGGGGGTCCCCGCGTCGGTGATGACCGCCACGCTCTGACCGGCCCTGAGAAGGTCGATGAAGTACCGGGCCTTGCCGTGTTCGTTGAACTTATGGTTGCTGGCCAGCTTGCCCCGGATACCCAGCTTATTGAGAAGCACCACGCTCCGGCGGGTGTCCTCCGCAGCGATCACGTCCACCCGCTCCAGGATATCCGCGCCCCGGGGGGACATGTCCCGGGCGTTGCCGATGGGCGTGGCCACGATGAACAGCACGCCGTAGCCGTTCTCGGTCTGCATAATGTCCATAGATCTTTCCTCCGTCCCCACGGCTGTCCGTTTTATGGCTCAGCCGCGGAGGTATCCTCTCCTCAGAAAAAGAAAGGAGATAAAGCTTCATGTCAAAGAAAAAGAATGTACTCGGTCATGTGGTGTTCTGGGGCGTGCTGGGTCTGGCCCTGACGGCGGAGGGCTGGATGGACCTTCTGTGCCGTGTTATTTTCTAATCATACAGCGCCGCCACGGTCCGCAGGTGGTCGCGCATTTGCTCCACGGCGGAGGCGGGGGCCAGGATACGGGCCCGGGTACCGAAGCCGCTGAGCCAGCCGAAAAACTGCACGTTCACCGCCACGTTCACCGTGACGGAGAAGTGGTCCCCGTCCAGAGGCACCAGACTCACATCCTGGCCGAACTGGTCTATGACCGGTCCGGCCAGGTCGTTTTCAAAGCAGAGCCGCACCGGCTGCACATCCCCGGAAAACATGCCGAAGTGGGTGTTGGAGTAGGCGGTCATGTCGAATTTGGAAAAGGCCTCCGCCCCCTGCCGGGGCTTGTCCGTCTGGGCGATGGAGGCCATCTTGTCCACCCGGTAGTGCTTGACGGCCCCCGCAGCGTGGTCGTAGGCCACCATGTAATAATTCTCGTCGTCCCACATCAGCGCCCAGGGGCTGACCTCATACCGGGCCCCGTCCCGGCGCCACACCCGCTCCTTGGCCGCGTTCCAGGCAAAGTACCGGAAGGTGATGGCCCTGTCGCCGTCGATGGCGGCATGGATCTCGTCCACATTGTAGTAGATGGACTCGTTCATGGTCTTGATCCGGCCCCGGACGTATACCTGCCGGTTCAGATCCCGGGCCTGATACTCGCTGGCCAGGCCCTCCAGCTTGGAGATGAGCTCCAGCGATTTGCGCTCGGTGATGAACCGGGAGGACTGGACGCTGTCCACCAGCAGCTTCAGCTCCGGCAGCTGGAAGTCCCGCTCCCCGATGAAATACCCGGTGGCGGAGCCCACCCGCACGGTCTGCACGTCCAGACCGAACAGCCGCAGGGCCTCCATGTCGTCATAAACGCTCTTGCGCTCGGCGGCGATGTCCTGCCGGGCCAGGTAGTCGATCATCCGTGCCACGGTGACCGGGTGCTCCTCGTCGGACCGGCGCAGCAGGTACCGGCACAGGTACAGGAGCTTTAATTTCTGATTCGCGGTCCTCGCCATGACCCTCTCCTCTCACAGCGCGGCCCGGACCGTGTCCGGGCGGATATCCCGGCCCAGGAACGCGGAGCCCAGCGCCGCGAACCGCTCCGCGCCGCCGCTGCATATATACTGCCGGCGGCCGTCCTTGCTCCTGTCCCCCAGCGCGTCCCGGTCCTCCAGCTCCTTCAGCAGCGAGCCTACGCTGGCCGCCCCGGAGTCGATGAGGGCGATATCCGCTCCCAGGGCCTGCCGGATGACCTGGCGGATGATGGGATAGTGGGTGCAGCCCAGCACCACCGTGTCCACCCCCGCCGCCAGAAGCGGCGCGCAGTATGTCCTTACCGCCTCCGCCAGCTCCGGGTCCGCTATGTCCGTCCGGCCGCTCTCCACCAGGGGCACCAGCCGGGGGCAGGGCACCGCCGTGACCGTAGCCTGCCGCGCCAGACGCCGGACGGCCTGCACATAAGCCCCGCTGGCCACCGTGGCCGCCGTGGCCAGCACGCCTATGCGGCCCGATCCCGTCACGGACACGGCCGCCGCCGCCGCCGGCTCGATGACTCCCACCACCGGCAGGTCCCCGGCCTCGGCGCGCATCACGTCCATGGCGTTGGCGGTGGAGGTGTTGCAGGCCACCAGCAGGGCCTTCACGCCCCGGCCCCGCAAAAACCGGACGTTCCGCCGGGACAGAGCCTGAATCTGCTCCCGGGTCCTGTCGCCGTAGGGGGCGTTTTTCGTGTCTCCCAGATAGACGAAGCTCTCCCAGGGCGCCGCCTGGGTCAGGGCCTTTACGGCGGTGAGCCCGCCCAGTCCGGAGTCGAAAATACCGATGGGTCGCGTATCCATAAAACGGTTCCTTTCCGCAAATCGTGCTTGACGCGGCGCGCGCCCTGCCCTAAAATAAGGAAAAACGCGCACAGCGGGAGGCGGGAGCATGAAAAAGACGATCGGCGTCATCGGCGGCATGGGCCCCTCGGCCACCTGCGACCTGATGGAGAAGATCGTCGCTCTCACCCGGGCCGCCCGGGATCAGGACCACCTGCATGTGATCGCCGACAGCAACACCGCCATCCCGGACCGGACCGCCGCCATACTGCACGGGGGCCCGGACCCGGTGCCGGAGCTCGTAAAAAGCGCCCGGCTGCTGGTATCGGCGGGAGCGGATCTGCTCATCATGCCCTGCAACACCGCCCATTGTTTTTACGACCAGGTGGCCGCGTCCGTATCCGTCCCGCTCCTGCACATGCCCCGTCTGGCGGCGGCGGCGCTGCGGGAAGCGGACATACGCGCCGTCGGCGTGCTGGCCACGGACGGCACCGTCCGGAGCGGCGTCTACGACAAGGCGCTGAAGCAGGCGGGCGTCCGGGCCGTGTACCCCTCCCCGGCAATGCAGCGGCAGGTCATGCGCCTCATCTATGACGGGGTGAAGGGCCGGACCGTACCGCTGGACGCCATCCCCGTGGAGGACGTCCTGCGGGACCTGCGGAGCCGGGGCGCGGAGAAGTTCCTGCTGGCCTGCACGGAGCTTCCCATCGCCTTCGGGGCGCTCGGCCTGACGGCGGACTGTCTGGACGCCACCCGGGCGCTGGCCCTGGCGGCGGTAAAGGCCGCCGGCGGAGAACCGGCGGCGCCCGATCCCTGGTAATGACGAAAGTATACCATATCCACACGCTTTGCGCAACCGCGTCTGTCCCATGAATGGGACAGACGATCGATCCGGAAGGAGAATAGAGATATGTATCTTTTAGGGTTCATCGGCACAGGAAATATGGGCGGGGCCCTGGCCCGGGCCGCGGCGGAGACCACCAGTCCCAAGCAGATACTGCTGGCCAACCGCACGGCGGACAAGGCGGTGGCCCTGGCCGCGGAGATCGGGGCCGCGCCCGCCACGGTGGAGACGGTGGCCGGTACGGCCAGATACGTCTTTCTGGGCGTGAAGCCCAAGGATATGGGGGCGCTCCTTGCTCAGATCGCCCCGGTCCTGGCCTCCCGGCAGGACCGGTTCGTGCTGGTGTCCATCGCCGCCGGGCTGGACACCGCCGCCATCCAGTCCATGGCGGGCGCTCCCTACCCGGTGATCCGCCTTTGCCCCAATACGCCGGTGGCGGCGGGCCGAGGCCTGATCGCCTGGTGCGCCCGAGACACAGAGCCGTCGGAGACCGACGAGCTCATCGCGGCCATGGCCGGAGCGGGGCTCTGGGACGCCTGCCCGGAGGAGCAGATGGACGTCGCCGGCACCATCGGCGGCTGCACCCCGGCCTTCGCCTATATGTTCATCGAGGCTCTGGCCGACGGGGCCGTGGCCTGCGGCATGCCCCGGGCCCGGGCGCTGAAGTACGCCGCCGCGGCGGTGGAGGGGGCCGGGGCGCTGGCCCGGCTGGACGGCCGCCACCCCGAGGCGCTGAAGGACGCGGTGTGCTCCCCCGGCGGCACCACCATCCGGGGCGTGCTGACCCTGGAGCGGTCCGCCTTCCGGGCCGCCGCCGCCGGCGCCGTCATCGACGCGGTGGAAAAAACGAAGGACCTCAAATGAACGTCTACGACTTTGACAAGACCATATACCCCCGGGACAGCACCGCCCAGTTTTATCTCTGGTGCCTGCGGCGCTTCCCGGGTACCTGGCTGACCCTGCCCTGCACCGCCTGGGCCTTTTTCTGCCTGGGCCTGCGCCTGAAGCCAAAGACCCAATGCAAGCAGATATTCTACCGGTTTTTGCGCCATGTGCCGGCGGACGCGCCGGAGCGCTTCTGGAAAGAGCACATCAAAGACATGTGCCCCTGGTACCTGGCCCAGAAGCGGGCGGACGACCTTGTCATCTCCGCCTCGCCGGAATTTCTGCTGCGCCCGGCGGCGGAGGCGGTGGGCTTTGCCCTGCTGGCCTCCCCCGTGGACCAGGCCACGGGCCGGTACCACGGGGAGAACTGCCACGGGGACGAGAAGGTCCGCCGGTTCCGGGCCGTTTACGGCGACGCCCCGGTGGAGGGGTTTTGGTCCGACTCCCGCTCCGATACCCCTATGGCCCGTCTGGCGGCTCACGCCTGGCTGGTGGACAAGGGCAAGGCGGTCCCCTGGTGAGGGGGCCGCTTTTCATATCCACGGTGGATTACATAATTCGTTTGCTTGTGGAAGTGCATAAAAATTGGTGGAAAAATGGAAAAAGCTCTGATTATCTGTCAATTGAAAACCTGTCCGGCGGCGTAGTAGAATGAGTCATCGAGGGCCGTTGGCCGTTGGAGGTGGGTTTCCCATGCAGCTGCTGGAGGAGCGTATCCTGCGGGATGGGAAAGTGCGCGCCGGGGGTATTTTGAAAGTAGACGGCTTTCTGAACCACCAGATGGACGTGGGGCTGTTCGCGGAGCTTGCCAAGGCGTGGCACGCCGCGTTCAGGGACGATGATGTAAATAAGATCCTGACCATAGAGGCATCCGGCATAGGGCTCGCGTGTATCGCGGCCCAGGAGTTCGGGTGCCCTGTTTTATTCGCTAAAAAGACAAAGACGAAAAACATCGACGGCTCGGTCTACACCACCCGGGTGATGAGCTACACCCATGGCAACGTATATGACGTGATCGTGGCGAAGGAGTACCTGCGCCCCACGGACCGGGTGCTGCTCATCGACGATTTCCTGGCCAATGGCGCGGCGCTGGAGGGGCTTTGCGACCTGGTGCGCCAGGCCGGGGCCACGCTGGTAGGCGCGGGTATCGCGGTGGAGAAGGCGTTCCAGCCCGGCGGAGCGCGGCTGCGCGCCCAGGGCCTGCGTATCGAGTCCCTGGCCCGGATCGCGGCCATGTCGGAGGACAGTCTGACTTTTGTTAGGTAAATGACGGACAAGCCCGCTGCCGGGCTGCCCGTTTATTTATTTTCCGACCACATTTTATTTAGGAGGAACAAAATGAAAAAGCTCTCTTCCCTGCTCCTGGCCCTGGCTCTGGTGCTGAGCCTGTGCTCCGCCGCCTTTGCCGCCGACGGCATCGCCCCCGAGGACCTGAAGATCGGCATGGTCTGCATCGGCGACGACAACTCCGGCTACGACATCGCCCACCTGACCGGCCTCAAGACCGCCATGGAGACCCTGGGCGTGCCCGAGGGCAACATGATCCCCAAGTATAACGTAGGCGAGAGCGAGGAGGCCGCCGACGCCTGCTATGACCTGGCTGAGAACGGCTGCCAGATCATCTTCACCGACTCCTACGGCCATCAGTCCTACACCCAGCAGGTGGCCAGCGAGTATCCCGAGATCCAGTTCTGCGCCATGACCGGCGACCAGGCCGGTCTGTCCGGGCTGACCAATCTGGCCAATGCCTTCAACCACACCTTCGAGTCCCGCTATGTGTCCGGCGTGGTGGCCGGCATGAAGCTGGCCGAGCTCATTGAAAACGGCGAGCTGGCCGACGAGAATTACGACGCCGACGGCAACGTCAAGATCGGCTATGTGGGCGCTTTCAACTTTGCCGAGGTGGTCAGCGGCTACACCGCCTTCTTCCTGGGCATTCGCTCTATCGTGGAGAATGTGCACATGGACGTGCGCTACACCAACTCCTGGTATGATCCCATCGCCGAGGCCGAGGCCGCCAATGCCCTGATGGCCGACGGCTGCGTCATCATCAGCCAGCACGCCGACTCCACCGGCGCTCCCGCCGCTGTCCAGGCCTACTACGAGGCAGGCCACACCGTCTACTGCGTGGGTTACAACATCGACATGCAGTCCGTGGCTCCCGACACCGCTCTGACCTCCGCCGGCAACGACTGGAGCAAATTCTACACCTACGCCCTCCAGTGCATGATCGACGGCGAGGACATCCCCCACGACTGGTCCGCCGGCTACAGCGAGGACGCCAACTTCATCTTCGACCTGAACCCCTGCTGCCCCGAGGGCACCGCTGAGAAGGTGGAGGAAGTGGAGGCCGCTCTCAAGGACGGCTCCCTGCAGGTGTTCGACTGCTCCACCTTCACCGTGGAGGGCGAGCACCCCACCAGCTTCCTGGCCATTGATCTGGACGGCGACTTTGAGGGCGACGAGGGCGAGGCCATCCGGGACGGTATCTTCTATGAGTCCGACCCCGAGCTGCGCTCCGCTCCTTACTTCAGCCTGCGTATCGACGGTATCACCGAGCTAAGCTAAGTCGTTTGAAAGGCAGAGCCTTTCAAACGAGAGGGTCGCGGCCTGCTGCAGCGCACTTCGTCGGAACATGCAAACCAGGTCTCCTTTTGCCGCAAGCGGCAAAACTCGAGTGGTTCGCGGTTCCTCCTCTCCCCAAAAGGCAAGTATGCCTTTTGGGGACCCCGGAGGCGCTCGCACGTTTGCAGGCCGAAGAGAATTTTTTCCGAGGTACACGCCCCCGGAAAAAATGATCCGATTTTGTTCGCGCCTGCGGGCGCGAACTCTGCGAGGCAAAAGTAAAACATAGGGGCGTCTCCGGGCGCCCCTGTGTTCGTTAATGGAGGAACGCTTATGGCAGAGGAATTTGCCGTCCGCATGGTGAACATCACCAAGACCTTCGGCCATGTGACCGCCAACGACAAGGTGTACCTGGAACTGCACAGAGGCGAGATACTCTCCCTGCTGGGCGAGAACGGCAGCGGCAAGACCACGCTCATGAACATGCTCTCCGGTATCTATTTTCCCGACAGCGGACAGATCTACATCAACGGCCGCGAGGTGACCATCTCCTCCCCCCACGACGCCTACCGGCTGGGTATCGGCATGGTGCACCAGCACTTCAAGCTGGTGGACGTGCTGACGGCGGCGGAGAACATCGCTCTGGGCCTGCCCGGCGGCCTGGTGGTGGACCGGAAGGCCATCGGCGCCAGGGTCCGGGAGATATGCGACCGCTACGGCTTCTCCGTGGACCCGGACAAGAAGGTCTACGACATGTCCGTATCGGAAAAGCAGACACTGGAGATCGTCAAGACCCTGTACCGGGGGGCGGACATCCTCATTCTGGACGAGCCCACCGCCGTGCTGACCCCCCAGGAGACGGAAACGCTCTTCGCGGTCATGCGCAACATGCGCGCCGACGGCAAGAGCATAATCATCATCACCCACAAGCTGAACGAGGTGCTGGAGATATCGGACCGGGTGACGGTGCTGCGCAAGGGCGAGTACATCGGCGACATGGACACCGCCAAGGCGGACGCCCGGGCCCTGACCGACATGATGGTGGGCCGGACCGTGACGCTGAACATCCAGCGGGACCTGCCTGTGGACCCCCAGCGGCGGCTCGAGATACGGAATCTGACCGTGAAGGACGCCGACGGAGTGGTCCGCCTGGACGACATCAATCTGGACGTGTACGCCGGGGAGATCCTGGGCGTGGCGGGCGTATCCGGCTGCGGTCAGAAGGAGCTTCTGGAGGCCATCGCGGGCTTGCAGCCCGCCGTATCCGGCTCCAGTATCAAATACCGGCCCACCGGTCGGTCGGGACCGGCGGAGGAGCTTCTGGGCCTTGGCCCCCGGGCTGTCAGCGACAGGGGGATCCGGCTGGCCTTCGTGCCGGAGGACCGGCTGGGCATGGGCCTGGTGGCCAGCATGAACATCGCCGGCAACATGATGCTCAAGGAATACCGCGCCGGCAAAAGCCCTCTGGTGGAGCGCCGCCATCCCTATGACATGGCCCGGAACATCGTCCGGGAGCTGGAGGTGGTGACCCCCAGTATCGAGACGCCGGTGCGGCAGCTTTCCGGCGGCAACGTACAGAAGGTGCTGGTGGGCCGGGAGATCGCCATGCATCCCACGGTGCTCATGAGCGCCTACGCGGTCCGGGGCCTGGACATCAACACGTCCTACACCATCTACCGGCTGCTGAACGAGCAGAAGAAGGCCGGCGTGGCGGTGATCTATGTGGGCGAGGATCTGGACGTACTGCTCCAGCTCTGCGACCGGATCGCGGTGCTGTGCGGCGGCAGGCTCAGCGACATCGTGGACGGCCGCACCGCCACCAAGGAGCAGGTAGGTTATCTCATGACCAACATGGGCAAGGAGGCGAGCGCATGACCGATCACGAACCTCTCATCCATATCGCCAGACGGGACGGGCTCGTCTGGTGGCGGGCCTGGTGTATCCGGCTCATCGGCGCGGCTCTGGCTCTGCTGGCGAGCGCGCTGTTCATCTACTCGATCACGAAGCTGAACCCGGTGAAGGTATACGCCGCCATGTGGGAGGGGGCCTTCGGCTCCGCCCGCCGGGCCTGGATCACCGCCCGGGACGCGTCCATACTGCTGTGTATCGGCGTGGGCCTGGCCCCGGCGTTCATGATGCGGTTCTGGAACGTGGGGGCGGAGGGCCAGGTGCTGATGGGCGGCTGCGCCACGGCGGCGGTGCTCATCTATCTGGGCAGGACCCTCCCCACCGCGCAGCTTCTCACGCTCAGCGTGATCGTCAGTCTCGTCGCCGGGGCGGTCTGGGGCCTGATCCCGGCCCTGTTCAAGGCCCGCTGGAACACCAACGAGACGCTGTTCACCCTGATGATGAACTACATCGCCATCCAGATCACCTGCTTTCTGGTGGCCATCTGGGAGAACCCCAAGGGCTCCAACTCCGTGGGTATCATCAACCAGCAGACCCAGGCCGGGTGGCTCCCCGCCCTGTTTGGCAAACAGTACCTGCTGAACGTGATCATCGTGCTGACCATCGCGGTGGTCATGTACCTGTACCTCAAATACACCAAGCACGGCTATGAGATCTCCGTGGTGGGCGAGAGCGAGAACACCGCCCGGTACGCGGGCATTTCGGTCCGGCGGGTGATCATACGCACCATGGTCCTGTCCGGCGCGGTATGCGGACTGTCCGGCTTCATCGCCGTGGCGGGCTCCAGCCACACCATCTCCACCGCCACCGCCGGCGGCCGCGGCTTCACCGCCATCATCGTGGCCTGGATGGCCAAGTTCAACACCTTCGTCATGATCCTCATCGCCCTGCTGCTTGTGTTCCTGGAAAAGGGCGCCATCCAGATCGCCTCCCAGTTCAACCTGAACGACTACGCCTCCGACGTGGTCACGGGTATCATCCTGTTCTTCCTGCTGGGCAGCGAGTTCTTCATCCAATACACCGTCCGTTTCCGTTCCCACGCCCATAAGACGCAGGAGGTGGAGGCATGACGCAGCTTATTTCCCTTCTCACCAGCGCCATCGTATTCGGCACGGTCATCCTGTACGGCGCGCTTGGCGAGATCATCACGGAGAAATCCGGCAACCTGAATCTGGGCGTGCCCGGTATCATGTATCTGGGCGGCATCGCGGGGATAGCCACGGCGTTCTTTTATGAGATGTACGCGGCGGAGCCTATCGGCGCGGTGGGCCTGATCCTCAGCTTCCTGGCGGCCTTTCTGGCCTCGGCTCTGGGCGGGCTGGTGTATGCCTTCCTCACCATCACCCTCCGGGCAAACCAGAACGTGACGGGCCTGACGCTGACCATCTTCGGGGCGGGCCTGGCCAACCTGTTCGGCGGCAGTCTCAACGCCCTGGCCGGAGGCGTGGGCCAGATCAGCGTTGCCGTGACCAGCCGGGCCTACCGGGCCTATTCCCACACCCTGGCCGGTCTGGGCTGGGTGGGACAGCTCCTGTTCTCCTTCGGCTTCATGGCGTATCTCGCCATCGTGGTGGCGCTGCTGGCCAGCTGGTTTTTGAACCGCTCCCGGGTGGGGCTGAACCTGCGGGCGGTGGGCGAGGACCCCGCCACGGCGGACGCCGCCGGTATCAACGTGACACTGTACAAATACCTGGCCACCTGCGTGGGCGCGGGTATCTCCGGCATGGGCGGGCTCTACTACGCCATGGACTACATCAAAGGCACCTGGTCCACCGACGGCACCATCGAGGCGCTGGGCTGGCTGGCCGTGGCGCTGGTGATCTTCGCCACCTGGAAGCCCGCCCGGGCCATCTGGTCGGCATATCTGTTCGGCGTGCTCTACTGGGCCTACAACTACATCGCGGGCCTGAGCCGGGCCACCATCGAGCTTTTCAAAATGCTGCCCTATGTGGTCACCATCCTGGTGCTGGTAGCGGTGAGCATGCGCCACTCCAGAGAGGCCCAGCCCCCCAGGAGCCTGGGTCTGAGCTACTTCAGAGAGGAACGATAATTGAGATACGAACACATATTCTTCGACCTGGACGGGACCCTGACGGATCCCGCCCTTGGTATCACCAACGCCATTATCTACGCCCGGAAAAAGTGGGGGCTTGACCCGGGGCGGAATGAGGATTATTATAAATTCATCGGCCCTCCCATGCCCAAAAGCTACGAGCAGTTCTGGGGCATGGACCATGACAGCGCCGTCCGGTTCCTGGAGACATACAGGGAATACTTCGGCACGGCGGGTCTTTTTGAAAACCAGGTCTACCCCGGTATCCCGGACCTGCTGGCGGCGTTGCGGGCCGCGGGCTGCAAGCTGTATGTCGCCACCACCAAACCCACGGGTTTTTCCCGGCAGATCGCGGAACGGTTCGGGCTGCTGCCGTATTTTGAGATCATCTCCGGCAGCCAGCCCAGCGGCGACAACACCAAGGCGGAGGTCATCCGCCACGCGCAGACCGCCTGCGGCGTGGATATGTCCAGGGCCGTGATGGTGGGCGACAGGCTCTACGACGTGGAGGGCGCCCATGAATGCGCCATCCCCTGTATCGGGGTCTGCTACGGCTATGGAGGCCGGGCGGAGCTGGAAGCTGCCGGCGCGGACTTTCTGGCCGACACGGTGGAGGACCTGCGGGCGCTGCTGCTGGCCTGATACGGAGCTTTGACCGAGATCCCTGATAGACCGCGGCGTGGGATGCTTTTGCGAGGCGAGGAAGGCGGCGCGGGGAATACTTGTGTATTGCCAAGCCGCCTGACGCGGCATCGCGGAAACAGACCCGCTGCCGAAAGGAAGTGAGACGATGGACGCTGGTAACAGTACCGGCACAGAACGAGGCCGAACGGGGCGGGCGCCCATCGCCCGCTAGTCTGACACGGCCTTTTTGTGCCTTCCGAATACAAAAAAGGAGGAAGGACGACTATGGCTGAACACAATTTGTCGCTGGAGGACACCATCGTCGCTCTGGCGGAGCAAAAAAAATACCCCGCGCTGCGGGATATCCTGGTGACCATGAATCCGGCGGACACGGCGGCCCTGTTCGAGGAGCTGGACGAACATCTGCTGCCGCTTCTGTTCCGCCTGCTGCCCAAGGACGAGGCGGCGGAGACCTTTGTGGAGATGGAGCCGGACAGCCAAGAACTTCTCATCCGCGGCTTTTCCGACAGCGAGCTGAAGGAAGTCGTGGACGAGCTGTATGTGGACGACGCGGTGGACCTGGTGGAGGAAATGCCCGCCAACGTGGTCCGGCGCATTCTGGTCCAAGCGGACCCGGAGACCCGGCGGCTCATCAACAACATCCTCAAGTACCCGGACGACAGCGCCGGGTCGCTGATGACCACGGAGTTCGTGGACCTGCTGCCCACCATGACCGTGGCCGACGCCATCAAGCGTATCCGCCGGACCGGCACCGACAAGGAGACCATCAACATCTGCTATGTCATCGACGACGGGCGGCACCTGCTGGGCACGGTCTCCATCCGGACCCTGATCCTCTCGGAGGAGGACGAGGCCGTCTCGGACGTGATGGACGAAAACGTGATCTCCGTGGGCACTGTCACGGACCAGGAGGACGCCACGGCGCTGTTTTCCAAATACGACCTGACGGTGCTGCCGGTGGTGGACAACGAAAACCGCCTGGTGGGCATCATCACCGTGGACGACGCTCTGGACGTGCTGGAGACGGAGACCACCGAGGACATCGAGATCATGGGCGGTATGACGCCCACCGACAAGCCCTATCTGAAGACCAGCGTGTGGGAGACCTTCAAGGCCCGGTTCCCCTGGCTGCTGCTGCTGATGATCTCCGCCACCTTCACCGGTCAGATCATCACCAGCTTCGAGAACGCCCTGGCCGCCGCGGCGGTACTCACCGCCTACATCCCCATGCTCATGGACACCGGCGGCAACTCCGGCTCCCAGGCCAGCGTCACCGTGATCCGCGGTATCTCCCTGAACGACATCGAGTTTTCCGATTTCTTCCGGGTGGTCTGGAAGGAGATACGGGTGGCCGTGGTCTGCGGCGTGGCTCTGGCGGCGGTGAACTTCGTAAAGCTGCTGCTGGTGGACGGGATGCTCTTTCACAACGAGGCCATCACGGTGCCCGTGGCGGCGGTGATATGTCTGACGATGGTGTGTACCATCCTGTGCGCCAAGCTGGTGGGCTGCACGCTGCCCATGCTGGCGGAGAAGCTGGGCTTCGACCCGGCGGTGATGAGCTCCCCGTTCATCACCACCATCGTGGACGCGCTCTCCCTGCTCATCTACTTCCGCTTCGCAACGGGCATTCTGCATTTATAAAAGAAAAAAGCTACCGGCCGGGAGGCGACGCCTCCCGGCCGGCGTTTTTTCGTCAGACGATGGAGCGGAACACCGGCAGCTTTTTCATCGCCATGTCGGTGACATAGGCCATCACGAAAGCAAAGGCCACCACGGCCAGCATGCCCGGCACGCCCGCCAGCCCCAGCGTATAGGGGTCGAAGTGCAGGTATTTGTACAGCAGCCGCACATAGGCCATATGGATAAGGTAGATACCGAAGGAGTGGCTGTCGATATTGGCCAGCGCCTTCTTCACCCGTGGGAAGCCGTCTCCGGAGCAGCGGAAGAACCACCCGGCCACGCCCGCCGCCTGAACGATCACCAGCACGGAGGAATAGGCGAACAGGCTGTCCAGCGCCGGGATCTGGTACCGGACGCGCACATAGGTCAGCGCCCCCAGCACGGCCGTGCCCAGCAGCGCCGCGGCCCCGTAAACGCCCCGGGGGACCTTGCCCCCCCAGGTGTACAGGTAATAGCCCAGAAACAGCCAGAAGGGATAGATGGTGGAGACGTGGATGTAAAACCCGCAGGGGATGTTCCATATGCCCAGCAGCGGCAGCAATGACTGAAAAACGCCGTACACGATCAGCAGGTATCGGATATCCCGCTCGCCGGACGCCGTCGCGATCTTTTTGTAGGCCGGCAGCAGCAGATACAGTCCCAGCAGGCAGTACAGATACCACATATGTGACCAGGTCCCGCCGGTGAACACCTCCGCCACCCCGCCCAGAAACACGGGCCAGGAGCGCATTTGCGGGTTAAAGACGGCCTCCAGCACCGCGAACAGAATGCCGAACACCACGATAGCTTTGACCACCCGGGCGATGTATTTGGAAAAGAGCTTCCTGTAGCCGATCTGCTTTCCCGGCTGCAACAGCAGCGCGCCGGTCACCATGATGAAGCAGGGCACCGCCCAGTACTGGACGTTGATCAGGATCTGGCTGACCGCCATATTGGCCAAAACGGTCATCCGCGCCGGGTACATCAGCTGGGTGGAGCGGGCGGTGTGCATGAGGATGATGAACAGGCACGCCGTTGCCCGCAGACAGTCAAACGCCGCGCTGCGCCGGGGCATTTTTGCCTCGGCGCAGCCGTTTGTCTTCATCTCGTCCATCAGTTGAACAGCGCGTCGCCGCCCACGCAGCCTTCGGTATTCCCACCGCCGGAGCTACTGCCGCCGGAGGAGCCGCCGGAGCCGCTGCCGCCGGAGGAAGAACCGCCGCCGATGACCGAATCCCAGAAGCCGCTGGCCAGCTCGCCCTCAAAGACCGCCTGCTCCGCCTCGGAGGTGTCGATCTCCTCCTGGCTGGCCAGGCTGGTGTAGACCAGATAGGGCAGGCTGTTGGCCGCCCGCTGGATCTCCGCTTCCTTCATGTCCGACAGAAGCACGTTGTGCAGATAGCCCACCGTCCAGTCGGAAAAGACGATCTGGATGTTGTAGAGGGTCTGCTCGTCCTGCGCCTGCGCCTCCGTCTCGGCCTCACCCTCGTCCTCGCCGGGGGTGTAGCAGAACAGGGCCGTCTCCTCCTTCTCAAACATATCCTCTTCCGCCAGAAGCTCGTCGGACCAGGTCCAGGTGTCGTCGGTCGTGAGCTGGATATTCATTCCCATGATGTCCGTGCCGGTGGCGTTGGTGAGCTTGACCTTATAGCCCTCCTCCGTCTCCTGACCGATCCTGTCCAGGCCCTCGTAGTCCTCTGCCTCCACAGCCGGGTCCGTCTCCGTCCCGGCGGCCTGCGCCGTCACGGTCAGGCCCGCGCACAGCGCCGCCGCGACGGTCAGCGCCAGAAGCTTGGCGATCCGCTTTTTCACGCTCATCTCTCCCTTTCCCTCTGCTCGTTACTCGTATTTATAGCCGTCGATCACATACTGCCAGGTGCCGCCCTGACCGTAGCGGATATGGTATCCGTTCAAGCCGGTCTCGTTGTGGAAATTGGAGTCGAATATGTACCAGCCGCCGTCCACATAGACCTCGCACCAGCCGTGAGGGGCCACGCCGCCGTGGGAGTTTTTCACGCCGCCGTAGACGAACTTCACGTCATAGCCCTGCATTTTCGCCAGCTGGAACATGCAGGAGTTCATCACATAGCAGTTGCCGTGGCCTTCGTCGAAGCCCCGGTTGGCGTACCTCTCCACCGTGTAGGTGCCGCCGTAGCCGAAATAGCGGTCGTAATAGGTCAGTCTGGAGGCCCAGTTATAGGCGTTCCAGAGGCTGGGACCGATCTGGGCGTTGATGGCGGCGGCCTTCCGGCCCGCCTCGGTCACATAGCCCACGATCACGCCGTCGGCGTTCACATCATAGGTCTTTCCCGCCCGGGTGATGGTGCCGCCCCGCTGCAGGGCGCCGGAGGGATCGAAGTAATACATCTGTCCGTCAATGTAGGTGCAACCGGTGGCCATGGCGCCGCTGGCGCCGAGATAATAGGTCTTGCCGTTGATGTTCTGCCAGCCGGTGACCATAATGCCGCCCTGTACCGGGTCAAAGTAATACCAGGCGCCGTCCACCATCTGCCAGCCGGTCAGCTGGATGCCGTCGCCGTTGAAGAAATACCAGGCGTTGTCGATACAGGTGGCGCCGTTGGCCATGGCGCCGGTGGCGTCCAGATAATACCACTTGCCGCCGATCAGCTGCCAGCCGGTGACCATGGCGCCGTCGCTGGCCCGGTCCAGATAATACCACCTGCCGCCGATCAGCTGCCAGCCATACAGCTGGCCGCCGCTGCTGCCAAAGTAGTACCAAACGCCGCCGATCCTGGCCCAGCCCACGGCCATGGCGCCGCTGCCGTTCAGGTAGTATTTGACGCTGTTCACCGTCTGCCAGCCGGTCAGCATGACGCCGTTCTCGTCCATCAGATACCAGTGGCCGTCCACATACACCCAGCCCCGGAGCATAACGCCGTCCGGGTTCAGGTAATACCACCTGCCGCCATTCAGGAGCCAGCCGGTGACCATGGCCCCGCTGCCGTTCAGGTAAAACCAGTGGCCGTTCACCTGCTGCCAGCCGGTCAGCATAACGCCGTCCTCGCCCAGCAGATACCACTGGCCGTCCACACGCACCCAGCAGTTGCTGGCCATAGCGCCGCTCGGGTCGGTATAGTACCACTTGTCGCCGGTCTTTACCCAGCCGGTGACCATCACGCCGCTGGCGTTGAAGTAATAGTTCTTCCCGCCTATCGTCTGCCAGCCCACGACCATGGCGCCGTCGTCGTCCATCAGATACCAGTGGCCGTCCACATACACCCAGCCCCGGAGCATGATGCCGTCCGGGTTCAGGTAATACCACCTGCCGCCATTCAGGAGCCAGCCGGTGACCATCGCGCCCGTAGCGTTCAGATAATACCGGTACCGGCCCACCGTCTGCCAGCCTCTGAGCATGGCGCCGTCCACGCCCAGCAGATACCAGTGTCCCTCCACATACAGCCAGCAGTTGCTGGCCATCTCACCGGACGAGGTGAGCCAGAAATAGTCGCTGCCCTGTTTCAACCAGCCGGTGACCATCACGCCGCTGGCGTTGAAGTAATAGTTCTTCCCGCCTATCGTCTGCCAGCCCACGACCATGGCGCCGCTGGCCGGGTCAAGATAGTACCGGTGGCCGTCAACACGCACCCAGCCGGTCACAAGAACGCCGTTTTTAACGTAATAATAGGCGTTCCCCTCTTTGTTCCAGCCCTCGCTCATCGGCTCCTGGGCACTGGGGGCGGAGTCAGCCGCTTCGTCCGGCTGCTGATCCGGCTGGCCGGCGGGCAGCTGCTCCTCGGGCGGCTGCTCCGTGTCCTCCGTCGTGTCGGGCTGGCCGCCGGCGGTCTCATCCACCGGGTCGCTCTCACTGGGCTCGCCGGCGGTCTCATCCACCGGGTCGCTCTCACCGGGCTCGCCGCCGGTCACGTCCGGCTGGCCGGTGGTGTCCTCCCCGGACGGCTGCGCCGTGCCGTCGCCGGTCTCGCCCACAACGGTATCGTCCGCTCCGGCGCCGTCTCCCACAGGCTCCGCCGCGTCGTTCTCCTTCACACCGGACGCCGGGATCTTTCCCTCCGTCTCCTCAGGCCCGTCAGCCGATACCGGCTGCGTCTGCGAGGTCAACTGTTCCTGGTCCTGTCCTTCCTCCGCCCAGGCCGGTATCCCCAGGCAGGAAAGCAGGATCACCGACGCCAGGAGCATGCTCAAGATCCGTCTCATCAAATATGTACCCCTCGATCGTACTTCTTTGCCGCTCGCCTCGCTCTTACACGGCGACACACTTTCTAAATGATAACGCCGGCCATTAGAAATGTCAAGAAACCGGACGGAAAATACTTTATTTAACAGTATTTTACAAACTTTACAACTGTCCCCCTCCGGCCCGGTCCGTTGACAAAGCCCGTCCCGCTGTGCTATCATATTTTCGTTCGGGAGGTGACGCCCCATGGCCCTGAAAACAAGAGAGCGCATCTTAAAGGACGCGAAAAAGATCGTCCGCGGCGAAAAGGTAGCCGATTTTCTCAACGACCCCAAGCAGTATTTTCACCGGGTCCGGGTGGGATACTACTACGACCGGTACCTTCTGGCCGCCCGCTGGCTGGTCAACGACGAGCAGCAGCATTTGGACAGCTATCACGGCGAACAGTGACACACGACACCACCACGGACGAGGGTTCCCCTTCGTCCGTGTTTTGACTTGAAAAGGAGCGCACCATGTTCATCGCCATCATCGGCGGGGGCGCGTCGGGCCTGGCCGCAGCGCTCTCCGCCCGGGAGAGTCTGGATAACCGCGTCACCGTTTTCGAGCGGCAGAACCGGGTGGCCCGGAAGCTGCTGGTCACAGGCAACGGCCGGTGCAACCTGACCAATCGGAACGCCTCGCCGGACGATTACCACGGCGCCGACCCGGCCTTTGCCGGTCCGGCCCTGTACCGGTTCGGTCCGGAGGACACCCTGCGCTGGTTCGCCTCCCTCGGTCTGGTGACCCGCACGGAGCCCTCGGGCCGGGTGTACCCCCTGTCCGACACGGCGCTCAGCGTGGCGGACGTGCTGCGTCTGGCTCTGGAGGCCCGGGGCGGAGAGATAAACTGCGCGCTGCCCATCGCCGCGGCGGAAAAGAAAGGGGACAAGTTCCTGCTGACCGGCCCGCTGGGGGAGACCTTTCAGGCCGACCGGCTCATCATCGCCTGCGGCGGCGCGGCGGGGGCCCGGGTGGGCGGCGTCTGTTCCGGCTACGAGCTCCTGCGCGCCTTCGGCCACGGCTGCACGGCTCTGCGCCCCGCCCTGGTCCAGCTGAAGACCGACAACCTCTGGACCCGGCCCATGAAGGGCGTGCGCACCCAGGCCGCCCTGACTCTGGAGCGGGACGGGACCGTGCTGGACGCCGCCTTCGGAGAGGTCCAGTTCACCGACTACGGCCTGACCGGCCCCGGGGCCTACGACCTGTCCCGGGCCGCCTCTCTGGCCGGAGACGGCTGCACCGTCTGCCTGCGGCTGCTGCCGGAGATGGATAAAGTTGACATAATTGATTATATGGCGACCAAGCGGGATAATTTTTCCGATTACAAGGCGGAGAATATTTTGAGCGGTGCCTTACATAACGCCATATCCCGTACGGTCCTTCGCCGGGCCCAGATCCCCCAGGAGGCCCGGCTGTGGGCTCTGTCGGACGGGGCGCTGGAGCAGATCGCGGACGTGCTGTGCCGGTTCGAGCTTCCTCTGCATGGCACGCTGGGCTTTGACGACGCCCAGGTGACCGCGGGGGGCGTGGAGACTGTGGGCTTCGACCCCGAGACCATGGAGAGCCGGCTGGTGCCGGGGCTGTACGCCTGCGGCGAGGTGCTGGACGTAGACGGGGACTGCGGGGGCTATAACCTACAGTGGGCCTGGTCCAGCGGGCGGCTGGCGGGACTGGCCGCCGGCGGGCTTCTGGAGGCGATGCCATGATCCGGCTGCGGAACGTGCCGCTGGCCCTGGACGAGGACGAGAGCCTGCTCCGGGACCGGGCCGAGCAGAAGCTCCGGACGAAAGTGACCGCCCTGCGGGTGGTCCGCAAGGCGGTGGACGCCCGGGTCAAGGGGGACGTGCATTTTGTCTACACCCTGGACGTGGCCGTCCGGGATCAGGCCACGGCCCTGGCCCGCTGCCGGGACGCGGCTCCCGCCCCGGTGAACGGCTACACCCCGCCGGTACCGGCCCATATCCCGGCGGAACGGCCCGTGGTGGTGGGCTTCGGTCCCGCCGGGATGTTCGCGGCGCTGGCCCTGGCCATGGCGGGGCTGCGGCCCGTCGTGCTGGAGCGGGGCCAGGACGCGGCCAGCCGGGCCGAAAAGGTGGAACGGCTGCGCCGGGAGGGCGTACTGGACAGCGAGAGCAACATCCAGTTCGGCGAGGGCGGCGCCGGGGCCTTCTCCGACGGCAAGCTGTCCACCGGCGTGAAGGACCGGCGTATCCCCTGGGTGCTGGAGCAACTGGCAGCAGCTGGCGCTCCGGTCGACATAACTTTTGACGCCAAGCCCCATATCGGCACGGACCTGCTGCCGGGCGTCTGCGCCGGTATCCGCCGGCGTATCGTGGCCCTGGGTGGCCAGGTGCTCTTTTCCACGGCCCTTGTGGGTCTGGAAATGGCGGGCGGCCGGCTCACCGGGGCCGTCACCGCCCGGGAGACCATCCCCTGTTCGGCGCTGATATTGGCCATCGGCCACAGCGCCCGGGACACGTTTGAAATGTTATGTAAACTTACCCCCATGGCCCCCAAGCCCTTCGCCATGGGGGTACGTATCGAGCACCTGCAAGCGGACACGGACCGGGCCCAGTACGGTCCCTTCGCCGGCCATCCGTCTCTGGGACCGGCGGATTACGCCCTTGCCTGCCAGCTTCCCAACGGCCGCCGGTGCTACACCTTCTGCATGTGCCCAGGGGGGCAGGTGGTCCCCGCCGCCAGCGAGCCGGGGATGGTCTGCACCAATGGGGCCAGCCCCAGCAAAAGAAATTATGTCAACTCTAACGCCGCTCTGCTGACGGCGCTGGCCCCGGAGGACTTCCCCTATGGGGGCGTTCTGGGCGGGGTGGCGTGGCAGCGGGAATTGGAGCGGCGGGCCTTCGAGGCCGCGGGAGGCGGCTTCCGGGCCCCGGTCCAGACCGTGGGGAGCCTCCTTCGGGGCGGCGTCTCCCGTTTTGGCCGGGTGACACCCTCCTACGAGCCCGGCGTGACAGCTTGTGATTTACATAATATTCTCCCTCCGGTCATCACGGACACGCTTTCCGGGGCGCTGCCGGTCTTTGACCGGAAGCTGCGGGGCTTCGCGGCGGACGACGCGGTGCTCACCGGGCCGGAGACCCGGTCCTCCAGTCCGGTGCGTATGCTGCGCACGGACGCGCTCCAGTCCCCGGCGGTGGCGGGGCTGTACCCCTGCGGGGAGGGGGCCGGCTGGGCCGGGGGTATCATGAGCGCGGCGGTAGACGGCCTCAAGTGCGCCGAGGCGCTGATCGCCGGGCTTGACAGTCGCCCGCGCACGAGGTAATATAAGCGGCAGAGGTATGTTTATCATGGCATTCAACTCTTAGAAAAACAAAATGGACCACGGTTGAAGGCAAGCTGCGGCTTGTCCTGTCGTCGTGGTCTTTTTGCGCCCATTTCCCCTTCATTTTGTTGATCTGAGAGGTTTTGACACCATGAAAATAAAACAGAATATCTATATCCTTTACGCCATCGCCTTTTTGCAGGGCATGGTGTTCTACGCCCCCGTGGCGTCCCTGTACCGGCAGGCCCGGGGCCTCACCCTGGGGCAGATCGCTCTGATCGAGAGCATATCCTTTATCGTTTCCCTGGCCATGGAGCTTCCCTGGGGCGTCGTGGCGGACCGGATCGGGTACAAAAAGACCATGGTCGCCGGGTGCGGCATCTTTGCCCTTTCCAAGCTGGCGCTCTGGCGGGCGGACAGCTTTATGGACTTTTTCTGGGAGCGGGTCCTCATCAGCGCCGCCATCGCCGCCCTGTCCGGGGTGGACGAGAGCATTTTGTATTTAAGCTGCGCCGGCGAGGACAGCCAGAAGGCGTTCGGGCGGTGGAGTGCCCTCGATACGGCGGGGGTGCTGACCTGCTCCGGGGCTTTTTCCCTGTTTATGGCCGACGACTACGCCCTGGCCGCGCTGGCGACTTTCATAAGCTACGCTCTGGCGGCGGTGCTGGCCCTGGGCCTGAAGGAGGTCCGGCCCCCGGAACGGGAGCGGCGGGAGCCGGCGCGGGAATTTCTGCGGCTGCTGCGAAGCACCCTGCGGCAGCGGCGGTTTCTGCTTCTGATCGTCTGCTGGGCTCTTTACGGCCAGGTGCTGAGCTCCGTGTGTACATGGCTGAACCAGAACCAGTACCTGCGCTGCGGGATGGACAGCGCCGCCATGGGCTGGGTCTACATCCTGGTGACGGCGGCGGGCCTCGTGAGCGCATTTTCCCACCGGGTCACGGACGCGCTGGGCCGGTCCCGGTCCGTGATCGGGGCGCTGGCGCTGGCGGCGGGGGCGTGTCTTACGCTGGCGCTGACCCGCTCGGCGGTGCTGAGCGCGGCGTGTATCCTTCTCATGGAAGGCTGTTACGCCCTCACAGGTCCCCTCCTGGTCCAAGTGTGGAACCGGCAGGTGACGAGCAGCCACCGGGCCACCCAGCTAAGCATCTACGCGGTGCTGGACGAGGCCGTCTCCGCCGGAGGAAGTCTTGTCATCGGTCAGGTGGCGGACGTGTCTCTGAACGGGGCGTTCACGCTGTGCGCCGGGGTGTGCCTTGTGTGCGCGGCCGTCATCGCCCTGTGGTGCCGGCGGTATTTTGTCAAAGACTGATCTTCTACACGATCCGTTGCGCCTAAAGCGCGCAAAAAGACCGCGCAGGCTTATCCTGCGCGGTCTTTTGTTATGCTCTTTGCTTACTCGTCGCCCTTGTCGATGGGCAGGCCCGCCTGCTGGCGCTCCTTGATGGCGTCCTTGCGGCTGAGGTTGACCCGGCCCCGGTCGTCGATCTCGGTGACCTTGACCCAGGTCCAGTCGCCCACGTTCAGCACGTCCTCCACCTTCTCGGTGCGCTTGAACTCCAGGTCCTTGATGTGGACCATGCCGTCCTTGCCGGGCACCAGCTCCACGAAAGCGCCGATGGGGATGATACGCACGCACTTACCATAGTAGAGCTGCCCCACCTCGGGCACGAAGACGATGTTGTCGATGGTCTTCTTGGCGGCGCGGCAGGCCTCGATATCCTCGGAGGCGATATAGATGGTGCCGTCGTCCTCGATGTCGATCTTGCAGCCGGTGTCGGCGGTGATCTTCTGGATGACCTTGCCGCCGGAGCCGATGACCTCACGGATCTTGTCCGGATCGATGGTCATCTTGATCATCTTGGGGGCGGTGGGGGCCAGCTCCTTGCGGGGCTCGCTGATTACGGGCAGCATGATCTCGTCCAGGATCTGGATACGGGCCTCATGGGTGATCTCCAGCGCGTTTTTCACGATCTCGTGCTTCAGGCCGTCGTTTTTCAGGTCCATCTGGATGGCGGTGATACCCTTCTTGGTCCCGGCCACCTTGAAGTCCATCTCGCCGTGGAAGTCCTCCACGCCCTGGATGTCGATGAAGGTGGTGAAGTCATCCCCGTCCTGGATGAGGCCGCAGCTGATACCGGCCACGGGGGCCTTGATGGGCACGCCGGCGGCCATCAGGCTCAAGGTGGTGCCGCAGATGGAGCCCTGGGAGGTGGAGCCGTTGGAGCTGAGGACCTCGCTGACCACGCGGATGGCATAAGGGAACTCCTCGATGGGCGGGATAACGGCCTCCAGAGCCTTCTCCACCAGGGCGCCGTGGCCCTGCTCCCGGCGGCTGACGGACCGGCTGGCCCGGGCCTCGCCGGTGGAGTAGCTGGGCATGTTGTAGTGGTGCATGAACCGCTTCTCGGTCTCGTCCCAGATGGTGTCCAGCTTCTGGGCGGCGGAGAGGGTGTTCAGGGTGGTGATGGACAGCACCTGGGTCTGGCCCCGGGTGAAGAGCGCGGAGCCGTGGACCCCGGGTATCACGTCGATCTGGCTGTCCAGAGGCCGGATCTCGTTCATGGCCCGGCCATCCACACGCTTGCCGGCCAGCAGCCACTTTTTTACGACCTTCTTTTGCAGCTTGTAGAGGATCTCGTCCATGTAGTTCATCATGTCGGGATGATCCTCGCCGTACTTTTCCTGCATGGCGGTGACCCACTCGTTGACACGGGCCTCCCGGACGTTCTTGTCGTCGGTGTCCATGCAGTGCTCCATGCCCTCGAACTCGTTGTCCACAAGGGTCTGGAAGAGCTCGTCGTCAAAGGCGGCGTGCTCATACTCGAACTTGGGCTTGCCCACCTCGGCCACCATCTGGTCGATCAGGTCCAGCACGCCCTGGAGCTTCTCGTGGGCCTGAACGATACCCTCATACATCACGTCGTCGGGGATCTCCTTGGCCTCGGCCTCGATCATGACGATCTTCTTATGGGTGGCGGCCACGGTGACGGTCATCTGGTTGACTTCCTTCTCGGCGTGGGTGGGGTTGAACAGGTACTTCTCCCCGTCCCAGCCCAGCACGATACCGGCGATGGGGCCGTTGAAGGGCACGTCGGAGATGGACACGGCGGCGGCCGCGCCGATCATGGCGGTGATCTCGGGGGAGCAGTCCTTGTCCACGTTCATGACCTCGCAGGCGATGACCACGTCATTGCGCAGGTCGGAGGGGAACAGGGGGCGCATGGGCCGGTCGATGAGGCGGCTGGCCAGCACCGCGGGCAGAGAGGGGCGGCCCTCCCGGCGCAGGAAGGAGCCGGGGATACGGCCCACGGCATAGAGTTTCTCGTTGAAGTCCACGGCGAGGGGGAAGTAGTCGATACCGTCCTTGGGGCGGGCGGAGGCGGTGACGGTGCACAGCACGGTGGTCTCGCCGTACTGCACCAGCACGGAGGCGTTGCACAGCTCCGCCATGCGGCCCACCTCCATCTTCAGGGGCCGGCCGCAGAAGTCCGTCTCCCAGCGGTGGAGGTTGTCGAATCGTTTGTGTTTGATGATCATTTGTACGTTCCTTTCTTTCGTCGTCGCAAGCTACACATCCCTCGCTACGCCATATATGGCAGAGCTCGTCCGTTCCGCTGCTCCTCCTCTTCAAATCGCACCCGCTTCGCTGGGCTGCGATTTGAGTTGGGACGCGGGGACGATTTGGTATGAGCTCCCTGCGTAAATCACGTCATTATTGGAAAAAAGAGTGGGACAGTATGAACTTGTCCCACTCAAAAACCTTCATACCCCTCAGTGTAAGCGAATGGTCACTTACGAATGCCAAGCTTGGCGATGATAGCGCGGTAGCGCTCGATGTCGTTTTTGGCCACATAGTCCAGCAGACGGCGGCGCTTGCCGATCATCTTGAACAGGCCCATACGGCTGTGATTGTCCTTCTTGTGCACCTTCAGGTGCTCGGTGAGCTGGTTGATACGCTCGGTGAGGATGGCGATCTGGACTTCCGGAGAACCGGTGTCGCCCTCGTGGGTCTTGTTGGCTTCGATGATAGCGGTTTTTTGATCCTTGGTGATCATGGTCTTTGCCCTTCCTTTCGGTCATACTAATCCCGGCGTCTGAGTAAGGGGCTGCGCCCCAGACCAAGTCCGCGGGTCCCAAGCCGTATGACTATAACACAGATTGCCCGGTTTGTCAAAATATATTTGCCGGGCCGTGTATCTCACTTCCTGAACTGGCTTTTCATGCGCTTTTCGTGGTTCAAAATGGCCTTGCGCAGGCGCAGATGGTCCGGCGTGACCTCCAGAAGCTCGTCGTCGGCCATGAATTCCAGGCACTGCTCCAGACTCATCTGTCTGGGCGGGATGAGGCGCAGGGCCTCGTCGGAGCCGGAGGCCCGGGTGTTGGTCAGGTGCTTGGACCGGCACACATTCACCACGATGTCCTCTTTTTTCGGGCTCTCCCCCACGATCATACCGGCGTAGACCGCCGTGCCGGGACTGATGAACAGCGCGCCCCGGTCCTGAGCGTTCCACAGGCCGTAGGCCACCGCCTCGCCGGTCTCGAAGGCGATCAGCGAGCCGGTGTTGCGGCGCTTGAGCTCTCCCTTCACAGGGGCGTAGCTGTCAAAGACGGAGGCCATGATCCCCTCGCCCCGGGTGTCGGTGAGAAATTCGCTCCGGTAGCCGAAAAGCCCCCGGGTGGGCACCAGGAATTCCAGCTTCATCCGCTCCCCTACCGGGGTCATCTGGATGAACTCGCCCTTGCGCTGGCCCAGCTTTTCCATGACCGCGCCCATGCTCTCCGCCGGCACGTCCAGCACCACCCGCTCCATGGGCTCGCACTGCCTGCCGTCGATCTGCTTATACAGCACCCGAGCCGGGGACACGGAAAACTCGTACCCCTCCCGGCGCATGGTCTCGATGAGGATGGACAGGTGCATCTCGCCCCGGCCCGCCACGTTGAAGGCGTCGGTGGAGTCGGTCTCCGTGACCCGCAGGGACACGTCCCGGAGGGTCTCCTGCTCCAGACGCTGGCGGATGTTCCGGCTGGTGACATACTTGCCCTCCCGGCCGGCGTAGGGACTGTCGTTCACCGAAAAAGTCATCTCGATGGTGGGGGCGGATATCTTCACAAAGGGCAGCGGCTCCGGGGCCTCCGGGGCGCATATGGTGTCCCCGATGGTCACGTCACCGATACCGCTCATGGCGATGATACTGCCCGCCTCCGCCTGGGTGACCGGCTGGCGGCCCAGAGGCTCGTACTCATACATGCTCACGGCCTTGGCCTTGCGGACGGGCCGCTCGTTGTGGTAGTCGCAGACCACGATCTCCTGGTTCTGGGCCACCCGGCCCCGCTCGATACGCCCGATGGCGATACGGCCCACATACTCGTTGTAATCCAGAGAGCTGACCAGCATTTGGAACGGCTCGTCCACGGGCCGCTCCGGGGCGGGGATGTAGTTGACGATCGCCTCGAAAAGCGGCGTCAGGTCCGTGCCCGCCTCGTCCGGGCTGACGGAGCAGGTGCCCTGCCGGGCGGAAGCGAAGAGCATGGGGCTGTCCAGCTGCTCGTCCGTACAGCCCAGATCCATCAGAAGCTCCAATACCTCGTCGATGACCTCATAGATACGCTGGTCGGGCCGGTCGATCTTGTTGACCACCACGATCACCTTGTGGCCCAGCTGTAGGGCGTGCTCCAGCACGAACCGGGTCTGGGGCATGGGCCCCTCGGCGGCGTCCACCAGCAGCAGCACGCCGTTGACCATCTTCAATATGCGCTCCACCTCGCCGCCGAAGTCAGCGTGGCCCGGGGTGTCCACGATGTTGATCTTCACATCCTTGTAGTGGATGGCGGTGTTCTTGGCCAGGATGGTGATACCCCTCTCCCGCTCCAGGTCGCCGGAGTCCATGATCCGCTCCTGGACCTGCTGGTTCATGCGGAAAGCGCCGGACTGACGGAGCATGGCGTCCACCAGCGTGGTCTTGCCGTGGTCCACATGGGCGATGATGGCGATATTTCTCAGATCTTCCATGACAAACTCACTTCTAATATAGTTTCTGGCACAAATCGGTATTTTATCACGCCGCCGCGCCTATTGCAACCGTCGCGCCGCACAAAAAGGCGGGCGCGAATGCCGCGCCCGCCACCTATTTTGTCAAAACTCAGTAGCCGTTGGGATTGGCGCTCTGCCAGCGCCAGGCATCGGCGCACATGTCCCGGACGGACCGCTCCGCCTTCCAGCCCAGGACCCGCTCCGCCTTGGAGCAGTCGGCGTACACCGTGGCCAGGTCCCCGGCCCGGCGGGGCGCGATCTCATAGGGGATCTTTACGCCCGTGGCGTCCTCGAAGGCGTGGACCAGCTCCAGCACGCTCACGCCCTTGCCGGTGCCCAGGTTGAACACCTCCGTGCCCGTGTGCCCCAGCGCGTACTCCAGCGCCTTGACGTGGCCGTTGGCCAGGTCCACCACATGGATATAGTCCCGCACGCCGGTGCCGTCAGGGGTGTCGTAGTCGTTGCCGAACACGTTCAGATGGGGCAGCCTGCCCACGGCCACCTGGGTGATATAGGGCATAAGATTGTTGGGGATACCGGCGGGGTTCTCGCCGATACGCCCGCTCTCATGGGCGCCCACGGGGTTGAAGTAGCGCAGCAGCACCACGCTCATAGTCGGGTCGGCCTTGGCCGCGCCGGCGGCGATCTGCTCGATCATGAATTTGGTCCAGCCATAGGGGTTGGTGCAGCCGCCGGTCTCGCTCTGCTCCGTATAGGGCACGGCGGCCTTGGCGCCGTACACCGTGGCGGAGGAGGAGAAGATGAACCGCCCGCAGCCCGCCTCGGCCATGCACTCCAGCAGAGTCAGGGTGGTGTCCAGATTGTTGCGGTAGTACATGAGGGGCTTTGCCACGCTCTCGCCCACCGCCTTGAAGCCGGCGAAATGCATCACCGCCGCGGGCTTCGTCTCGGCAAAGATACGGCGCATGGCGTCTTTGTCCGCCACGTCCGCCTCGTAAAGAGGCATTTTCTTACCGGTGAGCTCTTCACAGCGGCGGATCGCCTCGGGGCTGGAATTAGAAAAGTCGTCCACGATGACCACGTCGTACCCGGCCTGGGCCAGGGCGACGGCGGTGTGGGAGCCTATGTAACCGGCGGCGCCGGTGAGCAGGATGGTCATGGTTCGCACTCCTTTGCTTACAGTTCATTCGCTCCATTATAGCCTCTTTTCCCTCCGGCTGCAAGCCTTTCCCGGACCACTTCGACGGGAACGGAAAAAGTTCTCGCCGGTTTTGTAACTTTTCTCTAGGAATTTAGTAACTAATGTGATATAATGTAAAAGATGGGGCAAAAAGTTACAGGCGAGGTGATACGATGAAAAACCCGGCGCGGCGCTTCACGGCGCTGATCTCGGCCGCACTGTTTCTCATCGTGCTTCCCGGCTGTATGGCCAGCGTGGAGGAGCTTTACTCCCTGCCGCAGGTGTCGGAGGAGTACGTCCAGCTACAGGAACTGATCGCGGAGCGTATCGACGCGGGCAGCGCCTACGCCGCCCCCACCGGCGGCAGCAACCGTCAGTCCATCCAGCTGCGGGACATGGACGGCGACGGCACGGCGGAGGCTCTGGCCTTTCTGGTGGACGAGACCCGCACCCCCACCGTATGCGTCTATCGCCAGGACGCGGACGGGACGTTTTACCCCTTCGTCATCATCTCCGGCTACGGCTCGGCGGTGGCCAGCGTGGACTACGCGGACCTGACCGGAGACGGCTCGGCGGAACTGATCATCGTCTGGCAGGGCGGCGGAGACATCCGGCTTTTGACGGTCCACTCCCTGGGCGGGCCGGACCAGGCGGACCAGCGGGAGCTTCTCAGCGTGGACTGCACGGATTTTCTCGTGTGTGATCTGACCGGCGACGGCGTGGAGGATCTGCTGGACGTGCACATCTCCGGCAGCCGGAGCGGTCTGGACCTGTACGATCTGACCGGAGGGGAGCCCCGGTCATCCTCGGCGGCCTTCTCCGCCGGGATCACCGCTCTGGAGCGCACGGCGGCCTGCGCCCTCTCCGACGGGACGGCGGCCGTGTTCGTGGAGAGCGAGCTTGGCAGCGAGGGTCTGGTGACGGACGTGTTCACCGCCCCGGACGGGGCGCTTCAAAACATAACCATGACGCCTCTGGGCCGCAGCAACACCCTCCGTCCGGACGGGCTTTACGCGACGGACCTGGACGGGGACGGGGCGCTGGAGCTACCCATGGGCGGCGAGAGCGAGTATCTGGACTGGTACCATCTCGACGCCGGCGGGGGGCTCACCCCGGCGCTCACATCTTATTACTGCCCGTCTGACGGCTGGTATATGGTGCTCACGGGGCTGCTGACGGAGGAACTGATCCCGGAGCGGAGCGTGATCCCCGGGGATGAGAGCTCACTGGTGTTCACCGTGTCCGGAGACGACACCACGCCCCAGCGGAGCGTGCTCATCATCAGCCGCCTCACCGGCGACAACCGGCTGGACCGGGCGGAGAGCGGCGGGCGGTTCATCCTGGAGCAGACGGACAGCGCGGTATATGCCGCCCAGCTTCTCACCGACGAGCTGACCGAACAGGATATAAGAGACAACTTCTATTTGCTGTACGCCGAATGGCAGACGGGCGACCTTTGACAAGGAGGCAACGAAAATGAAGAAAGTACTGGTTTTGGAGGACGAGTCCAGCATCCGCAGCTTTGTGGTCATCAATCTGCGGCGGTCCGGCTATGAGCCCATCGAGGCGGAGACCGGCGAGCAGGCGCTGGAGCAGCTGAAGCAGAACCCGGACATCAAGGTGGCGCTGCTGGATGTGATGCTGCCGGACATCGACGGTTTTGAGGTCTGCCGGCGTATCCGGGCCTCCGACTCGAAGATCGGCATCATCATGCTGACGGCCAAGGCCCAGGAGATGGACAAGGTGACCGGCCTGATGACGGGGGCGGACGACTATGTGACCAAGCCCTTCTCCCCGGCGGAGCTGACCGCCCGGATCGACGCGCTGTTTCGCCGCACGGGCGCCGAGGACCCCCAGGAGGACAAGGGAGAGCTGCACCACGGCCCCTTCCGGCTGAACACCCGCAACCGGACCCTGGAGAAGAACGGCGAGCGCATAAAACTGACTCAGATCGAATACTCCATCATGAAGCTGTTCATGGACAACCCCGGCCGGGCCCTGTCCCGGGAGGATATCCTGAACGCCGTCTGGGGCCGGGACTACTTCGGGGAGCTGAAGATCGTGGACGTGAACATCCGCCGGCTGCGTATCAAGATCGAGGACAACAGCACCATACCCACATATATAACCACGGTCTGGGGCTACGGCTATAAGTGGGGATTTTAACAGTCGTTTGAATGCAAGCATTCAAACGAGAAGGCTACGGCTCACATACGCGCACTCGCTTGCGCTCGCACACTTCGTGAGCCGATAAGAGTTTTTTCCGAGGCACATGTCCTCGGAAAAAACGATCTGAATTTATTTGCGCCCGCGGGCGCGAACTCTGCGAGGCTATTATTATTATTTTATGGGCAAGCTGCTGGGAAAAACACATCTGCGTGGACTGAAGCGCCGCTGGCTGCGGTCAGGCATTTTGCTGACGGTAGGCGTGGTGGTGCTGTTCACGGTGGTGTTCTCTCTTGGCGTGCGCAGCTACTATTACAGCGCCGTGCGTACGGGCCTGAGCACCAAGGCCCAGTCCGCCGCCAACTTCTTCACCGGCTATCTTTCCCGTACTTACAGCCAGTATTACCAGAGCGCCTACCGGTACACGGAGAACTTTGAGGACAAGGACTTTCTGGAGCTGCAATTCATCAACGCCCGGGGCGTGGTGGAGGCGTCCAGCTACGGTATCTCCGCCGGGACCGTGCCGGGCACGCCGGACGTAGACGGCGCCCTGGGCGAGGGCCGGACCCAGTCCTGGCACGGACGGCGCAACGGCACCGGCGAACGGATCATGGCCGTGTCCGCCCCGCTGGTGAGCCCGGACGGGGCCGTGGTGGGCGCCATGCGGTATGTGACCAGTCTGCGGCTGGTCACCCGCCAGATCGCCACCGTATCGGCCGTGGCCGCCGGGGTGGGGCTGCTGGTCATTTTGGCCGTGGTGCTGTCGAACCTCTACTTCATCCGCACGGTCACGGAGCCGCTGGTGGAGTTGACCGCTCTGGCCCACCGTATCTCCGAGGGCAGCTATGGCATCCAGGCCCAGAAGAAATACGATGACGAGATCGGGGACCTGACCGACGCCATCAACGAGATGAGCGCCAAGATCGGCGAGTCCGAACGGGTGCAGACCCAGTTCATCTCCACGGTCTCCCACGAGCTGCGCACTCCCCTCACGGCCATCACCGGCTGGGCGGAGACCCTGACCTATGACGACACCATTTCCGACGACGCCCAGCGGGGTATCGCCATCATCTCCAAGGAGTCCGGGCGGCTCACCAAGATGGTGGAGGAGCTTCTGGAGTTCACCCGTATCCAGGACGGCCGGTTCAATCTGAACGTGGAGGCTCTGGACGTGGCGGGGGAATTGGAGGAGGCCATCTACACCTACGGCAACCTCATGCGTCAGGAGGGCATGAACGTGGAATACACCCCGCCGGATGAGGACATCCCCTATGTCCTGGGGGACGGCTCCCGGCTGAAACAGGTGTTTTTGAACATCATGGACAACGCCGCCAAGTACGGCCGGGCCGCCGGGCGCATTCTGGTGACCATCGGCGCCGCCGGCGGCTGGGTCATCATCCGGTTCCGGGACTTCGGCCCAGGCATACCCCCGGAAGAGCTCCCCTTCGTGAAAAAGAAATTTTACAAGGGCAGCGGCAAAGAGCGGGGCAGCGGTATCGGGCTGTCCGTCTGTGACGAGATCGTGGCCCGGCACAAGGGCAGGCTGGAGCTGGAGAACGCCGCCGACGGGCGCTCCGGCCTGATCGTGACCGTCATGCTCCCCGTGATGAACGAAAACGAACTGACCATCTAGGAGCTTCCCTCCCACGGCATATCATTATGAAAGGCACAGGAATGACAAAGCTTGTAAAACCATCCCAAAACAACGAAAGCTGCACGTTCCGCACGTCCATCGGCGGGCAGGCGCTCATCGAGGGCATATTGATGCGGGGCGTGGACAAACAGGCCATCGTGATCCGCGACCAGAACGGGGAGCTGGTAACGAAGGTAGAGCCGCTCCACCCCCTCCGGGAGAAGCACCCCTTCTTCGGCTGGCCGCTGGTCCGGGGCGTAGTCAATTTTCTGGACAGTATGGTCAAAGGCATGAAGGCCGTCACCTACTCCGCCCAGTTCCTCCCGGATGAGGAGCAGGAAGAGCCCAGCAAGCTGGACAAATGGATCGAGTCCAAATTCAGCTCTGACAAGGCGGAGAAGGTCATCATCGGCGTGGCGGTAGTGCTGGGCCTGGCGCTGGCGGTAGGGCTTTTCATCGTGCTGCCCACGTTCCTGGTGGGGCTCATCCCCGCCCTGCACCACGGTCACGACGGGCTGCGGACCCTGCTGGAGGGCATTTTGAAGCTGGCCATCTTTCTGGCCTATATGGCCGCCGTGAGCCGGATGAAGGAGATGAAGCGCATGTGGGCCTACCACGGCGCGGAGCACAAGACCATCTACTGCTACGAGCACGGCCATGACCTGACCGTGGAGAACGTGCGCCGGGAGAGCCGCTTCCACCCCCGCTGCGGCACCAGCTTCCTGCTGGTGGTCATCATACTGAGTATCCTGGTGTTCATCGTGGCCAACGCCTTTTTGCATATCGACAACGTGCTGCTGCGGATGCTGGTAAAGCTGCTGCTGCTGCCGGTGGTGGTCAGTCTGGCCTATGAGCTGAACCGGTGGCTGGGCAGGCACGACGATCTGACCATCTCCAAGATCCTGTCCTGGCCCGGCCGCCAGCTACAGCATTTGACTACCCGGGAGCCGGACGAGGGTATGATGGAGGTGGCTATCACGTCCTTGAAGCTGGTCATCCCGGACCAAAAGGGCGCGGACGCCTGGTAAAAACGATATAAATAAGCGTAAGATGACCCTTTCGAGGATGATCCGCGCAGGGCGGGACGGAGCGACGAAGGCGTGCACAGGGCACGTCGAGGAGGACAACGCCGCCATGCGCAGATCAGCCCGTGACCCCAAACAGGGAGTGGGATAACAGTCATGGCTAAAACGTACAATGACATCTATATCCAGGCCCGGAAACGGCTGAAGGACGCGGGCATAGAGGCCTACGGTCTGGAGGCCCGGCTGATCGTGGCCCGGGCGGCGGACAAGACCATGGAAAAGCTCTTGCAGGACCTGCCGCTGTATTCCTCGGACGAGCTGGCCCGGAAGGTGCGCCAGATGGTGGACCGGCGGATCGCCGGCGAGCCGGTGGCCTACATCACCGGCACCTGGGAGTTTTACGGGGTGCCGCTGTACATCACCCGGGACGCGCTGATCCCCCGGGCGGATACGGAGCTGCTGGTGAAGGCGGCCATACAGCTTTTCGAGGGCCGCAACGGCCGGCCCCGGATACTGGATCTGTGCGCTGGCTCCGGCTGTGTGGGCGTAGCCATGGGCGTGCACATGCCCGGCGCCCGGATCGTCATGGTGGACAACAGCCCCCGGGCCCTGAGTCTGTGCCGGCGGAACATCAGCCGGAACGATCTGGACGTGCGGGTGATGTGCGTGGAGGCGGACGTGACCGAAAAGCCTCCCATGCTGCTGGGCAACTTCGATCTCATCACCTGCAACGCCCCTTATGTGCCCACGGCGGAACTGGAGACCCTGGACGCCTCCGTGCGGGACTATGAGCCGGTGTCCGCTCTGGACGGCGGCGCGGACGGGCTGGACATCATCCGTCCGGTGATATGGCATTGGAAGTCCGTTTTAAAGGACAACGGCGTGCTTATGCTGGAGATCGGCGAGGGACAGGCCCCCGCGGTGCGGCAGCTGCTGGAAAAGGCCGGGTTCACCGGCGTCAGCACCATAAAGGACGCGGCCGGCACGGAGCGGGTCATCGCCGGACGGCTGAAACGGTAATATACGCGCGTATCCGCGCGGCGAGATAGGAGAGAAGATATGGCAGCGAAAAAGACGGCGGCGCCCGTGGCCCCGGTGGGCCAGGCGGCGGACAAAAAGAAGGCCCTGGAGACGGCTCTGGCGCAGATCGAGAAAAATTATGGCAAGGGCGCCATCATGCGCCTGGGTGAGGACATCCCCGTGAACGTGGAGAGCATTTCCACAGGCTCGCTGGGGCTGGACCTGGCGCTGGGTATCGGCGGCGTGCCCCGGGGCCGTATCGTGGAAATCTACGGTCCCGAGGCCAGCGGCAAGACCACTCTGGCCCTGCACCTGGTGGCCTCCGCCCAGAAGGGCGGCGGCGAGGTGGCCTACATCGACGTGGAGCACGCCCTGGAGCCCGCCTATGCCCGGGCCGTGGGCGTGGACATCGACAACCTGCTCATCTCCCAGCCGGACACCGCCGAGCAGGCGTTGCAGATCACCGAGGCGCTGGTCCGCTCCGGCGCCATCGACGTGATCGTGGTGGACTCCGTGGCGGCGCTGCTGCCCCGCAGCGAGCTGGAGGGCGAGATGGGCGACTCAACCGTGGGCGTGCTGGCCCGGCTCATGAGCCAGGCCCTGCGCAAGCTGGCCGGCATCGTCAGCAAGACCAACTGTATCGTGGTGTTCATCAACCAGCTGCGGGAAAAGATCGGCGTCATGTACGGCAACCCGGAGACCACCCCCGGCGGCCGGGCGCTGAAGTATTATTCCAGCGTCCGTCTGGACGTGCGGCGGGTGGAGACCCTGAAATCCGGCGACGAGATGATCGGCAACCGGACCCGGGTGAAGATCGTGAAGAACAAGGTGGCTCCCCCCTTCAAGGAGGCCCAGTTCGACATCATCTATGGCGAGGGTATCTCCAAGGTAGGCGAGATCATCGATCTGGGCGTGAAGCTGGACATCATCGAGAAGGCCGGCGCCTGGTTCACCGTCTGCGGCGAGCGGATACAGGGCCGGGACGGCGTGCGGGAATACCTCATCGAGAATCCCGACAAGGCCGCCCAGATCGAGGCCGAGATACGGGCCAACGCCCACCGGCTCATGAGCCCCCAGGCCCTGAAAGCCGCCAAAGCCGCCGGCCGGGCGGTGGACGTGTCCGCGGAAGATTTCGATGATGGTGCAGACGACTAAATGTCCTCCGATAACGAATATAAACACACCGTCCGGTCGGTGATGAACGACCCCGCCGGAGAGCTGGAGCCGCCCAAAAAACGCCGGACTCCCGACGACCCTCTGGAGCGGGCGAAAAAGTGGGCCATGGACTATCTGGCCCGGCCCCATTCGGAGCAGGAGCTTCGCAAAAAGCTGGCGGACAAGGGCTGTTCGGAAGCGGATATCGACACGGTGACGGCCCTTTGTATCGACTACGGATTCGTCAACGACGCGGAGTATGCCGGTCAGATCGCCCGGCACTACGCCCAGGCTGGCTACGGCCCGGGCCGGGTCCGGACGGAGCTGCGCCGCCGGGGGGTGCCCCAGGAGTACTGGGAGCAGGCGCTCTCGGAGCTTCCGGACAGCGCGCCGGCCATCGACCGGCTCCTGGCGGCGAAGCTCCGGGGCAAGGACCCCCGGGACCGGAAAGAGCGGGACAAGGCCGCCGCGGCCCTGTTTCGCAAGGGCTATTCCTGGGACGACATCCGCGGGGCTTTGAACCGCCTCGGCGCGGACACAGAAGAATGAAAGTACATTTCACCTCCCTTGGCTGTGCCAAGAATCTGATAGATTCCGAACAAATGCTGGCTCTCATCACCGGGGCCGGCCATGAGATCGTCGCGGACCCCGCCCAGGCGGACGCCGCGGTGGTCAATACCTGCGCCTTCATCGAGGCGGCTCAGCAGGAGGCCATCGACGCCATACTGGAGCTGGCGGAGCTGAAAAAGACCGGCCCGCTGCAACGGCTGGTGGTGACAGGGTGCCTGCCCCAGCGGTATCAGGGGGATATCCTCAGGGAGATACCGGAGATAGACGCGGTGCTGGGCGTGGGCAGTTTTCCCGACGTGGTGGCGGCGCTGGAGTCCGGCGAGCGCCACTTCGCCCGGTTCCTGGACAAAAACGCGCCCCTGCCGGAGCTGGACCGGGTGGTGACCACGGGCCCCGCCTGGGCCTACGTCAAGATCGCCGACGGGTGCGACAACCGCTGCGCCTACTGTGTGATCCCCTCCATCCGGGGCCGCTACCGGTCCCGGCCCAAAGCCGCCGTGCTGGCGGAGGCGGAGGGCCTGGCCGCCCGGGGCGTGAAGGAGCTCATCCTGGTGGCCCAGGACGTGACGCGCTATGGCCGCGATCTCCGGGACGGGACCGATCTGGCCTCCCTTTTGCGGGACCTGACGGCGGTGGACGGCATACAATGGATACGCCTGCACTATCTCTATCCCAACGAGATAACGGACGAACTCATAGACGTTATCGCCGGCGAGAGCAAGGTGGTCAAGTATCTGGACGTGCCCATCCAGCATGTGAACGACGCCATACTGCGGCGAATGCGCCGGCCGGAGACGCGGGCCTCTATCGAGGCGCTGTTCGCCAAACTGCGGGAGCGTATCCCCGGCGTGGTGCTGCGCACCAGCCTGATCGTGGGGCTGCCCGGCGAGGGCGAGGCGGAATTCGCGGAGCTTCTTGCCTTCCTCCGGGAACAGAAGCTGCCCCGGGCAGGGGTGTTCGCCTACTCCCCCCAGGAGGGGACCGCCGCGGCGGAGATGCCGGACCGGTGCGGCCCGGAGGAGGCGGAGGACCGCCGCCGGATCGTGACGGAGCTGCAAAACGCCGTCATGGACGAGTATGACCGCGCCCAGATCGGCAAGACCTTCCCCGTGCTGTGCGAGGGCCGGGCGGAGGACGGGCGCTGGGCGGGCCGGCGTTACGCCGACTCGCCGGATATCGACGAACAGGTGCTGTTCACCGGCGACGCCGTCCCGGGCGAATTCGTCCGGGTGCGCATAGAGGCTCTGGAGGACGGCTGCCTCACAGGAAAAGCTGTGTAAAATAAGACGGTAAGGACCATTGGCATATGTTTGATCATCTGAAAGAGACCATCCGGGCCTATCAGGCCCGGGACCCGGCGGCACGGAGCGCTCTGGAGATATACCTTTTATACCCCGGGGTGAAGGCGGTGCTGCGCTACCGCCGGGCCCACTGGTTCTGGACCCACGGGATGAAATTTCTTGGCCGGGCCATCTCCCAGCACGCCCGCAGGGTGACCGGTATCGAGATACACCCCGGCGCCACCATCGGCCGCCGTCTGGTCATCGACCACGGCATGGGCGTGGTGATCGGGGAGACGGCGGAGATCGGCGACGATGTGCTCATCTATCAGGGCGTGACCCTGGGCGGCACCGGCAAGGACCACGGCAAGCGCCACCCCACCATTGGCAGCAACGTGCTCATCGGCGCGGGGGCCAAGGTGCTGGGGCCCTTCACCGTGGGGGACAACAGCCGTATCGCGGCCAACGCCGTGGTGCTGAGCGAGATACCCCCCGACTCCACCGCCGTGGGCGTGCCCGCCCGGGTGGTGCGGCTGGCCGGGGAGCGGACCGACTACGCCGGACGGGTGGATCAGATCAGCGTGTCCGACCCGGTCTCTCAGGAACTCTGCGCCCTGCGTGGGCGCGTCATACGGCTGGAACAGGCAGCCGCGTCAAAAGCAACGGAGGAGAAGTGACCTATGCGCTTTTACAACGACCTGACCATGCAGAAGGAGGACTTTGTCCCCATCACCGAGGGAAAGGTCACCATGTACAGCTGCGGCCCCACGGTGTACAACTACATCCATGTGGGCAACGCCCGGCCCATCATCATGTTCGACGTGCTGCGCCGGTATCTGGAGTACCGGGGCTATGAGGTGACGTTCGTGCAGAACTTCACCGACGTGGACGACAAGATCATCAAAAAGGCCAACGAGGA
>CANQMO010000010.1 GCA_947624985.1 uncultured Oscillospiraceae bacterium
ACCATCTGCGGCATGGAGAACGTGGACCCGGTGGGCGTGCACACCGGCGACTCCATCGTGGTGGCGCCCATCCTGTCGCTGAACGACCACGATCTGAAAATGCTCAACGACAGCGCCATCAGGATCATCCGGGAGCTGAAGATCGAGGGGGGCTGCAACGTGCAGTTCGCGCTCCACCCGGAGACCAGCGAGTATTACCTCATCGAGGTCAATCCCCGGGTCAGCCGTTCCTCGGCCCTGGCCAGTAAGGCCAGCGGCTATCCTATCGCCCGGGTCACCGCCAAGATCGCCATGGGCATGGCGCTGGAGGATATCCCCGTGGCCGGCGGCACCGCCGCCATCGAGCCCAGTCTGGACTATATCGTGGCCAAATTTCCCCGCTTCCCCTTTGACAAGTTTGCCGACGCGCCCAATATCCTGGGGACCCAGATGAAGGCCACCGGCGAGGTCATGGGCATAGGCTCCACGCTGGAGGAGTGCTTCCTCAAGTCCGTCCGCTCTCTGGAGACCGGCGTGTGCCACTTCCATATGGCCAAATTCGACGATATGGGCGAGAGCGAGCTGCTGGGATATATCGGCGAGTTCCGGGACGACGGCATCTTCGCTGTGGCGGAGCTTCTGCGCCGGGGCGTCAGTATTGAAAAGCTCCATGAGGTCACCATGATCACGGAACTGTTCCTGGAGTCGGTGAAGAAGATCGTGGACATGGAAAAGACGCTGGCGGCCCGCGTCAACGACGTGGACACCCTGAAGGCCGCCAAGCAGATGGGCTTTTCCGACAAATATATCGCCCGGCTCTGGAACCTGACCGAGGCGGAGGTGTACGAAAAGCGGAAGGCCCGCGGTATCACGCCTGTTTTCAGGATGGTGGACACCCTGCACACGGGCAAATACATCGCCTACCTCTATTCCTCCTATACCGGCGAGAACGCTTCGCGGCTGACGGATAAAAAGAAGATCGTGGTGCTGGGGGCTGGGCCCATCCGTATCGGCCAGGGAGTGGAATTCGACTATTCCACCGTCCACGCGGTGCAGACCATCAAAAAGGCCGGGTATGAGGCTATCATCATCAACAACAACCCGGAGACGGTCTCCACCGATTACACCACCGCCGATAAGCTGTACTTTGAGCCGCTCACCCCGGAGGACGCCATGGCTATCATCGACTTTGAAAAGCCGGAGGGCGTCATTGCCTCTCTGGGCGGTCAGACGGCCATCAACCTGGCCCAGCCGCTGATGGAGCGGGGCGTGAAGATCATCGGGACGGACTGCGCGGCCATCGAGCGGGCGGAGGACAGGGACGCTTTCGAGCGGCTGCTGAAAGCCCTTGACATCCCCCAGCCCGCCGGCCGGGCGGTCACCAACATCGACGACGGCGTGAAGGCCGCGGGGGAGATCGGCTACCCGGTGCTGGTGCGGCCCAGCTTCGTGCTGGGGGGCCGGGCCATGCAGATCGTGGGGGACGAGGAGCAGCTTCGCCGCTACCTCAAGACCGCCGTGGAGATCGACGCGGACAGGCCCGTGCTGGTGGACAAGTATATCCAGGGCAAGGAGGTGGAGGTGGACGCCATCTGCGACGGGCGGGACGTGTTCGTGCCCGGGATCATGGAGCTTGTGGAGCGCACGGGCATCCACTCCGGCGACTCCATCAGTGTGTATCCCACTTTCAGCGTATCGGACAAGGTGAAGGGGATCATTCTGCAATACGCAAAGAAGCTGGGCCTCGGTATTGGTATCGTGGGGCTTTACAACATCCAGTTCATCGTGGACAGGAACGACAGTGTGTATGTCATCGAGGTGAACCCCCGTTCCAGCCGGACGGTGCCGTTTCTTTCCAAGGCCACCGGTTATTCTCTGGCGGATATCGCCACCGAGGTCATACTGGGCAAGAGCCTGAAGGAACAGGGGATATTCGACCTGTACCCCCGGGAAAAGGAGCGGTTCTATGTGAAGGTGCCCGTGTTCTCCTTCAATAAGCTCAAGGGCATGGACGCCTATCTGTCCCCGGAGATGAAATCCACCGGGGAGGCCATCGGCTACGACGACAAGCTGAACCGGGCTCTCTACAAGGCGTTGCAGGCCGCCGGGACGCGTCTGCAAAACTACGGCACCGTGTTCGCCACCATCTGCCGCCGGGACCAGCCGGAGGCTCTGCCGCTGATACGCCGGTTTTACAATCTGGGCTTCAACATCGAGGCCACCGAGGGCACGGCGGAGTTTTTGAAGAAAAACGGCATCCGCACCCATGTGCTCCGCAAGATCAGCGAGGGCAGCGAGGAGATACCGGATGCTATCCGTCAGGGCCATTTGGCCTACGTCATCAACACCCGGGACATCGGCTCGGAAAAGGGCATGACCGACGGCGGCAAGATACGCCGTCTGGCCACGGAGAACAACGTGACCATCTTCACCTCTTTGGACACGGTCCGGGTGCTGCTGGACGTGCTGGAGGAGACCACGCTGACCATCTCCACCATCGACGCCTGAGAGATGGAGCAGGGCATTTTTACCGTGATAGAAAACGCGCCCATCGCGCCGGGCACATACCGCATGGTCCTTGCCTGCGATACGCCGCCCGTCACCGCGCCGGGGCAGTTTGTGAATATCCGTCTGCCCGGGCTCTTTCTGCGAAGGCCCATCTCCGTGTGCGATGCGGAGGGCGACAGGCTCACGCTGCTTTACAAGACCGTTGGCCGGGGCACGGAGCAGATGGCGGCCATGGAGCCGGGCCAGACGCTGGAGATGCTCACCGGCCTCGGAAACGGCTTTACCCTGGCGGACGGCGGCAAAACGCCGCTGCTGGTGGGCGGCGGCGTCGGCGCCGCGCCGCTGTATCTGCTGGCAAAGAAGCTCGTCGCGGGCGGGGCACGGCCCCATGTGGCGCTGGGCTTCAACAGGGCGGACGAGGTGTTTTACACGGAGCGGTTCGCCGCGCTGGGCGCGGACGTGACCGTGGCCACGGCGGATGGGAGCGTGGGCGTGAAGGGCCTCGTGACCGACGCGATGGCGGAGCTTTCCTACAGCTACGTCTACGCCTGCGGGCCGGAGGCCATGCTGCGCGCCGTGTGGGAGAGGACGGAAGGAGACGGGCAGTTTTCCTTTGAAGCCCGGATGGGCTGCGGCTTCGGGGCCTGCATGGGCTGCACCCGGGAGACGGTCAACGGACCCAGGCGGGTGTGCAGGGACGGACCCGTGTTCCGAAAGGAGGAGATACTGTGGCGGACCTGAGTGTGGACCTGTGCGGGATCAGGCTGGATAACCCGGTCATCCCCGCCTCGGGCACCTTTGGATACGGCTATGAGTTTGCCGACTATTACGACATCGACTGCCTGGGCACCTTCTCCTTCAAAGGCACCACCCGTCAGCCCCGCTTCGGCAACCCGCAGCCCCGGATCGCGGAGTGTACCGGCGGCATGCTCAACGCCGTCGGGTTGCAAAACCCCGGTGTGGACAGGGTCATTTCCGAGGAACTGCCCAGGCTGGCAAAGGTATTCCACAAGCCGGTGATGGCGAACGTCAGCGGCTTTTCGGTGGAGGACTATGCCTATACCTGCCGGAAGCTGGACGAACAGCCTCAGGTGGGCTGGCTGGAGGTCAATATCAGCTGCCCCAATGTCCATGGGGGCGGCATGATCTTCGGCACGGACCCGGACGCCGCTTCTTCGGTCGTCCGGGCGGTGAAGGCCGTCACCGCAAAGCCGGTGATCGTGAAGCTGACGCCCAATGTGACCGATATCGTGGCCATGGCGCGGGCCTGTGAGGCGGCGGGAGCGGACGGGATAAGCCTTATCAACACGCTCCAGGCCATGCGTATCGACCTGCGCACGCGCAGGCCGCTGCTGGCCAATATCACCGGCGGCCTGTCCGGTCCGGCGGTGTTCCCGGTGGCGCTGCGGATGGTATATCAGGTCTCCCGGGCGGTCCGTATCCCCGTGGTGGGCATGGGCGGCGTCAGCTCCGCGGAGGACGTGATCGAGATGATGCTGGCGGGCGCTTCCGCCGTGGAGGTGGGCGCGGCCAATCTGGCGGACCCCTTCGCCTGCCGGGATATCATCGCGGCGCTTCCCGGGACCATGGAGAAGTACGGTATACAAGATCTGCGCGACATCATAGGAGGCGCTCATGGGTAAAGATGTGATCGTGGCCTGCGACTTTGCGGGCGCTCAGGCCGTATACGGTTTTCTTGACAGATTCGCGGGGGAGAAAAAGCCCTTCGTGAAGATCGGCATGGAGCTTTTCTATGCCGAGGGGCCGGAGATCGTCCGGCAGATCAAAAAGAGGGGACACAGGATATTTCTGGACCTGAAGCTGCACGATATCCCCAATACGGTGAAGAAGGCCATGGCGGTGCTGTCGGCGCTGGACGTGGATATCTGCAACCTGCATGCCGCGGGGACACGCGCCATGATGGAGGCGGCGCTGGAGGGCCTGACGCGGCCGGACGGCACAAGGCCGCTGCTTATCGCCGTGACCCAGCTGACCAGCACCGACCAGCGGAGCATGGAGCGCGACCTGCTCATCCGTGAGCCCCTGGACCAGGTGGTGCTCCACTACGCCGCCACGGCCCGGAGCGCGGGACTGGACGGCGTGGTCTGCTCGCCGCTGGAGGCGGGGAAGATACATGAGCGGTTCGGCGGGGACTTTCTGACCGTAACCCCCGGCATCCGCTTCGCGGACGGGGACCGGGGGGACCAGAAGCGGGTCACGACCCCCGCGGAGGCAAAAAAGATCGGCTCCGACTACATCGTGGTGGGCAGGCCCATCACCGCTGCGGCGGACCCGGTGGCGGCCTATGAGCGGTGCGTGGCGGAATTTGTGGACTGAGGTGAGAGATATGGAATTGAAAACGCTCATTGCGAAGGACCTTTTGAAGATACAGGCCGTGTTCTTCCGGCCAGAGGAACCCTTCATCTGGGCCAGCGGGATCAAAAGCCCCGTGTACTGCGACAACCGCCTCACCCTGACCGCGCCGGAGGTGCGCGACGACGTAGAGAACGGTCTGGCGCGGCTCATCCGGGAAAAGTACCCCCAGGCGGAGGTGCTGATGGGCACGTCCACCGCCGGTATCGCCCACGCTGCCATCACCGGGCACATCCTGGGCCTGCCCATGGGCTACGTTCGCTCGGGAGCCAAGGACCACGGCCGGAAAAACCAGATCGAGGGCAGGCTGGAGCCCGGTCAGAAGGTGGTCGTGGTGGAGGACCTGATCTCCACCGGCGGGAGCGTGCTGGAGGTCGTGAACGTGCTGCGGCAGGCCGGAGCGGAGGTGCTGGGGATCGTGTCGATCTTCACCTACGGCATGAAAAAGGGCCTGGAACGCCTGGCGGAGGCCGATGTGGAGAATACCTCCCTCACGGACTTTGACGAGATCGTCCGGGTGGCGGCGGAAGAGGGGTATATCAGGTCCGGGGACGTGACCCGGCTGCTCGCTTTCCGCGACGATCCCTCCGATGAGAGCTGGATGGGGTGAGCCATGAGAAGCGTCATCGACATTCTGGACCTTTCGACAGATGAACTGGACAGCCTGACCGGCACGGCGCTGGATATCATTGACCATCCGGCGGACTATGCCCAGGCCTGCCGGGGGAAAAAGCTGGCGACGCTGTTTTTCGAGCCCTCCACCCGGACTCGGCTCAGCTTTGAGGCGGCCATGTACGAGCTGGGCGGCAACGTGCTGGGTTTTTCCGAGGCGGCAAGCTCCTCCGCGGCCAAGGGCGAGAGCGTGGCGGACACGGCGAAGATCGTCAGCTGCTATGCCGACATCATCGCCATGCGCCACCCCCGGGAGGGCGCGGCGCTGGTGGCGGCGATGAACGCCACGGTGCCGGTCATCAACGGCGGCGACGGGGGGCACTGTCATCCGACGCAGACGCTGGCGGACCTGCTCACCATCCGGCGGGAGATGGGCCGGTTCGACCATCTCACCATCGGCGTGTGCGGCGACCTGCGATATGGCCGGACCGTCCACTCGCTCATCAACGCCATGAGCCGGTATGAGGGCACCCGATTCGTCCTCATCTCACCGGAGGAGCTCCGCGTTCCGGCCTATGTGGAACGGGAAACGCTGCAAAAAAACGGCGTTCCCTACAGGCAGACAGCCGATCTGGACGGGGCGATACCGTCCCTCGACGTCCTGTACATGACCCGTATCCAGCGGGAGCGGTTCTCTGACCCGGCGCAGTATGAGCGGCTGAAGGACTGCTATGTCCTCACCCCGGATAAGCTGGCGAACGCCGGAAAGAACATGGCTGTCCTCCATCCGCTGCCACGGGTCAACGAGATCAGCGTGGCGGTGGACGCCGATCCCCGGGCCGCCTACTTCCGGCAGGCGCTGAACGGAAAATATATGCGCATGGCGCTCATTTTGATGCTGCTGAGCGAGGCGGAGAAGTCCGCCGACAGAAATATATCTCTGCCGGACGGGTGTCTGACCGGCGCTCACACCTGCCGCAATCCGCGGTGTATCTCCGCCGTGGAACAGGAGCTGCCCCGCGTGTTCCGACCCGACGGTCACGAGAAGGGCGTTTATCGCTGCCTCTACTGTGAGACGGCGGCGGAAGATTGAAAATACCCCCCGACGCGGCTGCGTCGGGGGGCGCGCGATCTATGCAGGTCAGTGCTTCCGGTTCTTCTGCCAGATGAGCCACAGGCCGCGATGGATAAGATCCTTGTCGATGTTTATGCCCCTTCGGCGGCAGTGGGGGATCACCGCCTCGGCCCAGACGCCGGTGGCGACCACCGTGGCGCTCTGGCCCAGTTCTTCTTCCATGCCCGTCAGAAGGCCGTCCAGCATGGCGGCGGCGCCGTAGATGATACCGGAGCGCATGCTCTCGTCCGTGTTTTTGCAGATGATGTGGCCCGGCGCGTTGGGGATGACGTTGTGCAGCAGGGACGCCCGGCTGGTGAGGGCGGCGGAGGACACCATAATGCCCGGCGCGATGACGCCGCCGATGTAGCAGCCGGAGCCGTCTGTGACGCCGAGACCGATGGCCGTGTCCATCTCCACGGTGATGACGGGCAGGGGATAGGCGGCCTGGGCGGCCACGGCGGCGGCCACAAAATCGCTCCCAAGTTCGGAGGGGTCGTCCAGCCGGATGTTGAGCCCTGTCTTTACGCCGGGGCCCACCACCATGGGCGCGGCGCCGGTCAGAAGCTCCAGCGCCGTCTGGAGCACCAGCGTCAGCTCCGGCACCACGGAGGAGAGGATACACCCGTCCGGCCTGCGGCCGGCCGGGTCCTGCTGCTCCAGCAGCAGACGCATGAGCGCCGCGTATTCGTCCGCCGTCCGATTCCTGACGGTGGCCATCTGGCAGGAAAAACGCACGTTGCCCCCGTCAACACCGGCCATGGTGATACGGGAATTGGACAGGTCCACAGTCAATAGCATATCAATCACTTCCCGCCCACAGAATACCAAATAATCCCGTCTCTGTCAAAGGCTACTTATGCTCCCGCGCATGACAATGCAGTACAGTCCCAGCCCGCCGGCCATAGAGAGGGCCAGCGCCCCGACGCTCTCCATGGCGCCGGTGTAAACGCCGAGGAGCCGGGCCAGACCGCCGCACAGCAGCGCCCACAGCAATACGCGCGCCGTCTTACGCCAGCCGATGGCGAAGCCCGATACTTTTTTCAGCCTCCACAGGCTGAGGACGAAGTTGAATATCTCCGTGAAGCATATGACGAACACATAGGCGCTCACGCCCCATTCCGGCAGCAGGAGCCATACCATCAGCGCGGACAGGCCGACGTCCGCGATGTTCACATACATGCAGAACATCATCTCGTCCAGCCCCTTCAGACAGCCGTCCGCGGACATGTCCATATACATCACCGGCACGATCAGCGCGAAAAGCCGAATATAGCGCCCCGCCTCTTCCGAGCCGTACAGCGCGACGCCCAGACTGTCGCCAAGGCCCAGGAACAGGCCCGCCGTTATGGCGCAAAACAGCAGACTTTTATACAGGACGTCCTCCGTGACGCGGCGGATACTGTCCGTGCGGCCCTGTATCTGCCGCTCGGTGAGCTTGGGCACGATGAGCTCCGCCACCGCCATCATCAGGCAGGAGGGGAACAGCACCACTGGCAGAGCCATACCGTGTACGACGCCGTAGCTGGCCAGCGCCGTCTCCGCCGTGAGCCCGGACGCGCGCAGGCCCCGGGGCACCAGAAGATGTTGCAGGGTGGAAAGACCGCTGCGGGCATAGGAGGCCGCGGCCAGAGGCAGCGCCAGACGCAGGAGCCGGTTCGTCATGCCCGTCATGGGCGGGGCGTCCTTTGCCCGGCGGATGCCGTGACGGCGCCGGTCGAATACATAGGCTACGCCAAGGGTCCCCACGCCGAATATCTCTCCGATAAGCGACCCGCCCGTGATGATGGCGACGGCATATTCCAGATTGTCCGCCGGCGCCACCAGCAGCATGGCGGCGGTCACGCCGATGGCCACGATCTGCTGGCACACAGACACCACGACGCTCTTCCACACTCTGCCCACCGCGGTGAAGTAGCCGTTCATCACCGAATCGACGCCGGTCAGGGGCATGGTCAGCGCCAGGAGCATGAGAGGGCGGACCGTCCTCGCGTCCTCCAGCCATAGAAAGCCCAGCGGCTCCGCCGCCAGCAGGAGGATGAGACCGGCCGCCAGCCCGAAGAACAGCCCGTACAGCGTGCAGGCGCTCAGGGCCTGAGCCGCGCCGTGTGGCCGCCCAAGGCCCCGTTCCTCCGAAACCAGCCTGGTGACGGCGTACCGGCTGCCGGACATAGCTACCGTGACGGCCAGCGCGTTCACGCTCATCACGAGCTGAAAAAGACCGATACCGGCCTCGCCGATACGCCCGACCAGCCATATCTGCCATATCATCCCCACGAACCGCATAGCAAGACCGGAGACGGTCAGAAGGGTCGTGTTGAACGCAAGGGTCTTATCCCGCAGCAAGCAAACTCCTCCCATGCACTTGCGTAAAATCCCCATAACGGGTATAATCCACTATATGGGACAAAATCGGCTCTTATGTTGAGGTGCCTATGGGCGAGATGGCAGAAAAACTGAAGCTGGTCCGGCTGCCGTACGCGGCGGCGGTGATCGTAGCGGGCGGCTCCGGCAGCCGCTTCGGCGGCGATAAGCTGATGGCGGACCTGGGCGGTATGCCGGTGCTGGCCCGCACGCTGCTGGCATTTGAAAGGGCGGAGGCGGTCCGGGCCATCGTGGTGGCCGCCAGGGCCGACGCCGTGGAGCAGGTGCAGGATCTGGGCCGGCAGTTCGGCATATCCAAGCTCACCGCCGTGACCGCCGGCGGCGTGACCCGGTCGGGGTCGTGTCTTGCCGGCGTGCTGGCCGTGCCGCCGGAGGCGGAGCTCATCGCCATCCATGACGGGGCCCGGCCGCTGGTGACGGAGGACGTGATCACAAACGCGCTGTGGACCGCGTACCGGCACACCGCCGCGCTGCCGGCCATCCCGGTGCGGGATACGATCAAACAGGCGAAGGACGGCCTGGTGACACACACCCCGGACCGGTCCGTCCTCTTTGCCGCGCAGACGCCCCAGTGCTTTCAGGCCGACCTGATCCGGGCGGCCCTGCTGGACGCGGCGGAAAACGCTCCGGAGGTGACGGACGACTGTCTGGCGGTGGAGCGTATCGGCGGGCGGATATACCTGGCCAAAGGCAGCGAAGAGAACATCAAGATCACGACGCCGCTGGATCTGAAGATCGCGGAGACGATCCTGGTGGGAAGGAGCGGGTATGAGGATAGGGCACGGATATGACGCCCACCGGCTGGTGGAAGGCCGCAGACTGGTGCTGGGCGGTGTGGAGATACCCTTTGAAAAGGGGCTTTTGGGCCACTCTGACGCGGACGTGCTGCTGCACGCGCTGGCGGACGCCCTTCTGGGCGCCGCGGCCCTGGGGGATATCGGGCACCTGTTCCCGGACAGCGACCCGGCCACCGAGGGCATCGACAGCCGCGTCATCCTGCGCGCCGCCGTGAAGGCGGTCCGGGAGGCCGGCTTTGGGATAGAGAACTGCGATGTGACCGTCATCGCCCAGCGGCCGAAGCTGGCGCCCTATCTGGACGAAATGCGCCGGAACATAGCCGACGACCTGCAAGTGGACATATCCCGCGTCAGCGTCAAAGCCACCACCGAGGAGCGCATGGGCTTCACCGGCGAGGGCGAGGGCATGAGCTGCCATGCCGTCGCGCTGCTGAAATAGGCGCGGCGGCTGTGTTGCCAATAACGATCCTCCCGCATACAATGGCATGAACCATTCGCGGGAGGATCATTATTATGCACTATCTGCTGACATTCCGAAGCCTGACCTATGCCCAGCGCGCGGCGCGGGTCCTGGAGCGGGCGGGCATTACGGGAACGGTCTCCCGTGTACCGAAGGCAGCGGCCACGAAGGGCTGCGCATACTGCGTCATCGTAGCCGCGCGGCATAAGGAGACGGCGGTCAGCATACTGAATATGGCGGGCTTTTCGCCGGAGCGGACGCTTCTGCGCAACGCGGACGGAACTGTGGAGGCGGAGAAATGATCTATCTGGACAGCGCCGCCACTTCTCTGCAAAAACCGGCCGCCGTCCGCTATGCCGTAGCGGAGGCCATGCGCACCATGTCCAGTCCTGGACGCGGCGGCTATGAAAGCGCCATGCTGGCCGCCGACACGGTACTGGACTGCCGCAGCGCGCTGGCGGATCTGCTGTGCGTGCGCGACCTGGAGCAGGTGGTATTCACCTCCAGCGCCACCCACGGCCTCAACATCGCCATCCGAAGCCTTGTAAAGCCGGGGGACAAAGTGGTCATCTCGGGCTATGAGCATAACGCCGTGTGGCGGCCTCTGTGGGGGATCGGCGCGGATATCCACGTGGCCGCCTCGCCGCTGTTCGACCCGGACGCCGCTGTGGCAGCCTTTCAGAGGGAACTGCCCGGCGCGAAGGCCGCCGTCTGCTGTCAGGTGTCCAACGTGTTCGGCTATATCCTGCCGGTGGAGCGTATCGCGGCCCTGTGCCGGGCCGCGGGCGTGCCGCTGATCGTGGACGCCTCTCAGGGCGCGGGCAGCGTGGGACTGGATTTTGAGAACCTGGGCTGCGCCTTTGCCGCCATGCCGGGCCACAAGGGCCTTCTCGGCCCGCAGGGGACTGGCGTGCTCCTGTGCAGGTCGCCGGACGTGACGCCGCTGTTTTACGGCGGCACGGGCTCCCAGAGCCAGGACGCCGCCATGCCGGACTTTCTGCCGGACCGGCTGGAACCGGGCACCCACAATGTGCCGGGTATCGCCGGACTGCTGGAGGGGGTGCGCTGGCTGCAAAAAAGGACCTGCGCCGCTGTGCTGGACCACGAGAGAGAGCTCCTGGCGGCGTTTTCCCGGCGGCTGGACGGCGTGGAGCGGGTGCGCAAGTTCATTGCCCCGGACCCCGCCGTGCAGACGGGCGTCCTGTCCGTACAGATAGACGGCCTCGACTGTGAGGAGGCGGCCAGACTGCTGGCGGAACGGGGGGTGGCCGTGCGGGCGGGCCTGCACTGCGCGCCCCTGGCGCACACCACGGCCGGCACCATCGACGAGGGCACCGTGCGCTTCAGTTTTTCGCCCTTCAACACCTTCGCGGAGGTCTTTGACGCGGCGGACAGCCTGCGGGATATCCTGCTTTAAAATACCGGTGGCGCCGGAGGGGGAGATCCTTTCCGGCGCCGCTGATTTTTATGCGTCCGGTGGTTGCCAACGGACGGATTTTGTTATATAATACAAAGTTGACAAAGAGTAAACAGTTTTCAAAGATCGATTGTGACGGTGTCTTTGTATGGGTAATTCTATGACCAATCTGAACGACTCGCTGCGGCTCATTCTCTCCATGGGCTGGTCGGATATATTGGACGTGCTGATCGTGGCGGTGGCCATTTACGCGCTGATCACATTTATCCGCCGCACGAACGCCGTCCGCTTTGCCCAGGGCATACTCCTGCTCCTGCTGGCGCTGTGGGTATCCACCATCCTGAATCTGACGCTGACCAGCTTCGTTCTGCGGCAGGTGTTTGAGATAGGCGTCCTGGCGGTGGTGGTGCTGTTCCAGCCGGAGATACGCCGGGCCCTGGAGCGTGTGGGCTCCTACCGGTTTTTTTCCATCTTCGGCAGGGAGATAGGCGGCCAGACGCTGGAGAAAGCCATCCGGCAGACGGTCTATGCCTGTGAGGACATGTCCCGGAGCCGGACGGGGGCGCTGATCGTGTTCGAGCGGATGAATCGGCTCAACGAGCCCCTGGCCTCCGGCACCCAGGTGGACGCCATCGTCTCGGCGGAGCTTTTGAAGAATATCTTTTATGACAAATCGCCGCTGCACGACGGCGCGGTGATCGTCAAGGACGGGCGTATCGCCGCGGCTGGCTGCATGCTGCCGCTCAGCGAGAACGCCAATCTGAGCCGGGATTTGGGCATGCGCCATCGGGCGGGTATCGGTATGAGCGAGCGGTCCGACGCCGTGGTGGTCATCGTCTCGGAGGAGACGGGCGGTATCAGCGTGGCGGAGGACGGGCTTTTGAAGCGTCATCTGACGCGGGATACTTTCGAGGCCCTGCTGCGCCGGGAGCTGCTCCCGGCGGAGGAGCCGCAGCGAGGCAGGCTGCGGGGCAGGCTGGATCGTATAAAGGGGAAGGAAAATGCAGAATAAGGCAGGGATGAGCTTTATCGGCAAGCTGCGGGACAGCCGCCTTTTCTGGGCGGCGGTCAGTCTGTGTGCCGCCCTGTTCATCTGGGTATACTATACGTCGAACTATGGGGTGACACAGACCCGGGTGTTTTACGGCGTGGAGGTCACCTTCCTGGGGCAGGACGCCATGCGGGACACCCAGAGCCTTGTTGTGTCCAGTCAGGACGTCAACACCGTGAACGTGACGCTGCGGGGCACCCGCCGGGATATCACCCGGCTCACCAGCGACGATATCAAGGCGGTGGTGAACCTGTCCAACGTGACCATGGCGGGCTACCGCACCATGAACTACAGCCTGTCCTATCCCACCACGGTCAACCAGTCCGCCATTCAGGAGGCGGCCAAGTCGCCCTCTACCATCAGCCTACAGATCAGCAAGCTGTCCACGCGCAGCCTGCCGGTGTCCGGGGCCTTTGACGGCACGACGGTGGAGGGGTATATGATCGACAGCAGCGAGATGGTGTTCGACCCGGCCAATGTGACCTTCACTGGTCCGGAGGAGGAGCTTGACCAGATCGCCGCCGTTCAGGTCAATGTGGCCAGGGACGATGTGAACGCCACCTTCACCGCCACGGGCAATTTCTCGCTTCTGGACGCCGACGGTGAAGCGCTGGAATTTGAAGACGTCGTCGCGGACACGGAATCCGTTTCCGTCACCGTACCGGTGAGCGCCATCAAGGAGGTGGCGCTGGACGTGACGCTGATCGACGGCGGCGGCGCCGCGGCGGAGACCAATGTGATCAAGACCATCGAGCCGAAGACCATCACCGTGGCCGGCGACGCCGCTACGCTGGACGGACTGAACAGCGTTTCTTTGGCCAACATAAATCTTGCCGACTCTCTTACATTCCCGGAGACCACATACAATATCGTCCTGCCGAACGGCGTCGAGTGTCTGAGCGGCGAGACGACGGCCACGGTGGGCCTTGAGTTCGTCGGGCTGGCCTATGACCTGTTCATCGTCACCAACATGAGCGCCGTCAATGTCCCGGAGGGCTATGAGGCCAAGATCATCGACGTGAACAAGGTCGTCACGGTCCGGGCACCGTCCAACATCCTGCCCAGGATAACGGCCAACAACATACGGATCGTGGCGGATCTGACGGACGCCGTACCCGGCCGGTCCCGGGTACCCACCACCGTCTATGTGGACGGCTATGACACGGCGGGCGCCGTCGGCGCCTATCCGGTATATGTACAGCTGGAGGAGGCAAAGGAATGAAACAGACCGGCACGGTCACAAAGCTTCTGGACGGCGGTCTCGCTCAGGTCTCTATCGAGCGCGGCACCGCCTGCGGGCACTGCACCGGCTGCGGCGAGTGCGTCTATGGCAAGCAGATATTCATCGAGGCGGTCAACAAGGTGCTGGCAAAGCCCGGCGACAGGGTCACCGTTGAGAGCGAGACCGGCGTCATCATGCAGGTGGCGGTGCTCATCTATCTGGTCCCGGTAGTCATGCTGTTTCTCGGCTACGGCCTGGGCGCGCTGGCGCACCTCTCCCAGGGCCGATGTATCCTCGCCAGCTTTGTGAGCCTGCTCATCGGCATCGTGTTCATAACGCTGCTGGGCCGCCGTCATAAGAAGATCGACTATACCATCACCGGTATCCACTGATGTACGGTTACGTCCGCCCGGTCAAGGGCGAGATGAAGATATCCGAGTTTGAGCGCTTTCGGGGCGTGTACTGTGGGCTGTGTCACGAGCTCTCCCGCCGGTACGGGCCGCTGAGCCGGTTTCTGGTCAACTATGATTTCACCTTTCTGGCCATGCTGCTGGCGGGGCCGGACGATACAAAGACCTGTCCGCGCCGGTGCGCGGCACACCCGATAAAGGCCACGGATTGTCTGATGGCGTGCGCCAGTCTGGAGACGGCGGCAGACATGACCGTGATACTGGGCTGGTGGAAGATGGCAGACGGCGCGCAGGATGGACATGGCCCGCGTGCTGCCGGCTATAAGGCGGCCTGCCGGGCGCTGAAAGGCGCCTGCGATAAAGCCGCCGCCCGGCAGCCGGCCTTCGCCGCCGCGGTGGAGGAGAACCTGCGCGGCCTTCGGAAGCTGGAGAGCGAGCACTGTCCCAATCTTGACCAGGCGGCGGACCGGTTCGCGTCCATACTGCGCTCCATCGGCGCCGGCGAGAGGACGCCGGAGCGCCAGCGTATCACGGGCGAGCTGCTGTATCATTTGGGACGTATCATCTACATCCTCGACGCGGTGGACGATCTGGCGGAGGACATGCGCACCGGCGACTATAACCCGCTCCGCTACCGTTTCGCGCTGGCGGAGGGGCGGCTGACGCCGGAGCAGGAGAGGGAGCTTCGCACTGGCCTGCAACTGTCCCATAACGCCATATCCGGCGCCTATGCCCTGATGGAGAGCAACCCGTACGCGGGTATCCTTACGAATATCATTTACCTTGGCCTTCCCGCGGCGACCCAGGCGGTCTTTGCCGGCACATGGAACGCCGGGGCAAAACTAAAAAGAGAACGGAGCAGTCTATGAACGATCCTTACAGCGTATTGGGCGTATCCCCGTCGGCCTCTGACGACGAGGTCAAAAAAGCGTACCGCGATCTGGCGAGAAAATATCATCCCGACAACTATCACGACAATCCGCTGGCGGACCTGGCTTCGGAGAAGATGAAGGAGATCAACGAAGCCTATGACGCCATCACGAAGAGCCGCGAGCAGGGCGGAGGCGGCTCCTCCTACGGATACGGCGGCGGCGCTTACCAGAGCCAGAGCGCCGGGCAGCGGCAGTATACGGGCGCCAACGCCCAGTATGTGCGGATACGCAACCTCATCAACGCCAACGATCTGGCCCAGGCGGAGGCCATGCTCAACGCCATACCCGATCACAACGCGGAGTGGTTCTATCTTATGGGCAGCGTCTGCTGGCGCCGGGGCTGGATGGATCAGGCGGGACAGTATTTCCGCACCGCGGCCACCATGGAGCCGGGCAACGTGGAATACCGCAACGCCGTACAGTATATGAATCAGGGCGGTCAGGCGTACCGGCCCGCCGCCGGCATGGATATGATGGGCGGCGACGCCGCCTGCAACATGTGCCAGAACCTGATCTGCGCCGACTGCTGCTGCGAGATGTGCGGCGGGAACCTGATCCCCTGCATAGGCTGCCGGTGAGATGAACGGTTCGACGAAACGGCTGGCCCGGCTCGCTATATTGGGCGCCATCGGCGTGGTGCTGCTGCTTCTGGCCTCGGTGCTCCCGGCGGGGCGCCTGGCGCTGGTGGCGGTGTCCAGTCTGCCGGTGTGCGTGACGCTGATGTGTTACGGCATAAAGTGGTCTGTGGGCGTGTTCGCGGTGACGGCGGCGCTGGGCGCGCTGCTTTATCCCGGCGCCGCGGCCATTATGTATCTGGCCTTTTTCGGGTTCTATCCCATTGCCAAGAGCCTCTTTGAGCGTATACCCAGCACGCTCTGGTGCTGGGTATGCAAATACGCGCTGTACACGTTCGCGTTCTTGATCTACTGGCTACTGGCGAAGGCGCTGTTCACGTTTACGGGAAAGGAGCTGTCCTGGTTCGTTCTCTACCCGCTGGGAGCGGCGGTGTTCTTTCTGTATGACCGGGCTTACTCCTCGCTCATACGGTATTACTTAATGAAGCTTTCGAGGTATTTTCAATGATAAAAAGCATGACCGGCTACGGCGGTGCGAAGGCGGAGATAGACGACATCGCCGTGACGGCGGAACTGAAAAGCGTCAACAACCGCTTTCTGGACGTCTCCGTGCGGCTGCCGAAAAGCTGCCTGTTCGCCGAGGAAGCCGTCCGTGCCGCCGTGGGGGCGAAGATCAGCCGGGGCAAGGTGGACGTATTCATCACGGTGGACACCTCCAAGGCGGAGCAGGCCGTTATCCGGGTCAACGAGAATCTGGCGGCGGCATACTTGAAGGCCGTGCGGGACACGGCGGAGAGATACGGGCTGGACGGCGATATCTCCGCCCTCAGCCTGGTGCGTTTTCCCGAGGTGCTCAGCACGGAGAAGTCGGACACGGACCGGGACGCGGTGGCCGGGGCCATCGGCGCCGTTCTGGAGCAGGCGCTGGAGGGATTCGACGCCATGCGCACCCGGGAGGGTGGTAAGCTGGAGGAGGATATCCTGGGCAAACTGGACGGCCTTGAGACGATGGTCGCCGCGGTGGAGGCCCGCTCTCCGGAGACGGTAGAGGAGTACCGCGAAAAGCTCCTGGACAGGATGCGCGACGTGCTCGCCGACGCCGCCGTTGACGAAGGCCGGATCCTTCAGGAGGCCGCCATATACGCCGATAAGGTGGCCGTGGACGAGGAGACGGTGCGGCTGAGAAGCCATATCGACCAGTTCCGGCTCCTTCTCAAGAGCGGCTCGCCGGTGGGACGAAAGCTTGACTTTCTTGTTCAGGAGATGAACCGGGAGGCCAATACCACCGGCTCCAAGTGCGCCGACAGTCAGATCGCGCGGACCGTCATCGACATGAAGGCGGAGCTTGAAAAGATCCGCGAGCAGATCCAGAACATAGAGTGAGGCGCTGCGTATGAAGCTCATCAACATCGGTTTCGGCAGCTTCGTGGCGGCGGAACGCATCGTGGCGGCGGTCGAGCCGGAATCCAATCCCATCAAGCGGGTGATCGCCCAGGCCAGGGAGAGCGGCCGGCTGGTCGACGCCACATATGGCCGCAAAACGGAGACGGTGCTCGTCATGGACAGCGGACATGTGATCCTGTGCCCGCGCGATCCGCAGGATGTGGTATCCCGGGCGTGCGCCCCGGAGGGAGGCGTGGGAGATGAAGCGTGAAAGAGGCATTCTGATCGTGTTGTCGGGCCCCTCCGGCGCCGGCAAGAGCACGGTGATAAGCGCGCTTTTGAAGTGCCGGGACGATATCCGTTTTTCCGTCTCCGCCACGACCCGTCAGCCCCGCCCCGGCGAGGTGGACGGGAAGGACTATTTCTTCCGCAGCAGGGATGAATTCATGCGTATGATCGGCCAGGGCGCCTTTTTGGAGCACGCCGAGTATGTCGGCAACCATTACGGCACGCCCGCCGCGCCGGTGGAGGAGGACCTGAACGCCGGATTCAACGTACTTCTGGATATCGAAGTGCAGGGCGCGGCCCAGGTCATGAAAAAGCGCCCGGACGCGGTGAGCGTCTTTTTGTGCCCGCCCAGTCTGACCGAGCTTGAGCGCCGCCTGCGCGGACGGGGCACCGATCCGGAGGAGAAGATCAAATGCCGTCTGGAGACGGCGCGAGAAGAATACAAAATGGCAGGCAACTATACCTACATCGTCGTCAATGACGACGCGCAGACCGCCGCCGCGGAGCTTGACGCCATCATAACCGCCGGGCTTTGCCGGAGCGAACTGAGACTTGGGACCATACTGGAAGGAGTAAAACCGCTATGATGCTCTATCCCCCCGTGGCCGATCTTGTGGACAAGGTCGGCAGCCGCTATGCACTGATCAATCTTGTGGCCAAGCGCGCCAGAAGTATCTCCGCCGAGGCGGAGAACACCGGCGAGCCCCTGACCAAGAAGCCCGTGTCCGCCGCTATCGACGAGGTCTACACCGGCAAGCTCACCGTCAACAACGGCGAGGAGGAAGAGGCCTGATTTGGCCTGTGAGATGACGGCGCGCGTCGCTGTTTCCGACGTCACCTACTGGGTGGACCGTCCGTATACTTATGCCGTTCCGGAAAGCCTGTCGGACCGGGTCCGGCCCGGCGTCCGGGTCGCCGTGCCCTTTGGCGGCAGCCGCCCCCGGGAGGGCGTCGTGCTGGCCATGGGCGGGGAGACGGACAAGCGACTGAAGTCCATCCTGGAAGTGCTGGATGATGAGCCGCTTCTGAGCGCGGACCAGGTGAAACTGGCTCTGTGGATGCGGGAGCGGTTTTTCTGCACGGTGATGGACGCCGTGCGGGCCATGCTTCCGGCGGGCCTCTGGTACCGCGTCTGGCCGGTCTACCGCCTTGCCGGCGGCATGGCCACGGAGACGGCGTATGACACGGCGAAGGGCAGGGCGGAGACCCTTGTGCTGGACGCGGTGACAGGTCACGGCGGACGGTGCGAGCTGGCCGATATCGAGGCGGTCTTTGGGGCGAAGAACCCGGGACCCGCTCTCGCCTCGCTGGTTAAAAAAGGCGTGTTGTGTACCGAGGCGGGCGCCGCCCGCCGGGCCGGAGACAAGACCATCCTGCGCGCCTGTCTCGCGGTGAGCCCGGAGGAGGCCATGGCCCGCGCGGAGAAGATGGACCGTGCCGTGCGCCAGGCCGCCGTACTGCGGGTGCTGGCGGACATGAGCGAGGCCAGCGTGGCGGATCTGTGCTACTTCACCGGCGCCGGGCGGGACACGGTCAGGCGCCTTGCGGACAAGGGCCTTGTGACCCTCTCCCGGCAGACGGCCTACCGCCGGCCTGACTACGGCGCCGGCAGGTCCAGACCGCTGCCGGTGCTGAACCCGGAGCAGAGAGCCGCTTTTGACGGCATAGCCGCCCTCGCGGACGGAATAAAGCCCCGGGCGGCGCTGCTTTTCGGGGTCACGGGCAGCGGCAAGACCACCATCTATCTGCACCTCATCCAGTCCATGCTGGACCGGGGCAAGACGGCCATATTTCTCGTGCCGGAGATAGCGCTGACGCCCCAAATGCTCCAGACGTTTTCCTCCCACTTCGGCGACAGCATAGCCGTGCTGCACTCGTCCCTCTCCATGGGCGAGCGGTATGACGAGTGGAAGCGTATCCGGGCAGGAGATGCGCGGGTGGTCATCGGAACCCGCAGCGCCATCTTTGCGCCGGTGTCCGATCTGGGCGCCGTGATCATCGACGAGGAGCAGGAGGACACCTACAAGTCCGAATCCGCTCCCCGGTACCACGCCCGGGACGTGGCGAAATTCCTCTGCGCCCGGCACAACGCCCTGCTGCTGCTGGGCAGCGCCACGCCGGACGTCTGCTCCCGGTATTACGCCGAGACGGGCCGCTACAGCTTTTTTACGCTGCGCGAGCGGTATAACGCCATGCAGCTGCCAGAGGTCCGTATCGCGGATATGAAGCGGGAACTGAAGGCGGGCAACGGCACCAGCATATCCTCCGTTTTGCGGGAGGAGCTGGCGGAGAACATCTCCCGGGGCGAGCAGTCCATCCTCTTCATCAACCGCCGGGGCGCCAGCAAGCTGGTGACCTGCGGCGAGTGTGGGTATACTTATAAGTGCCCCAATTGTACCGCGTCTCTTACCTACCACAGCGTCGGCAACCGGCTCATGTGCCACTACTGCGGCCACACCCAGCGGGTGGACAGCGTCTGTCCCGCCTGCGGGGGGAAGCTGAACTTCACCGGCGCCGGGACCCAGAAGGTGGTAGAGCAGCTGCACGAGCTCTTCCCGGATACGTCCATCCTGCGCATGGACACGGACGCGGTGGCGCCGGTAGGCAGTCACCGGGCTCTTTTTGAGCAGTTTCGCGTCCAGCGTATCCCCATTTTGGTGGGGACCCAAATGGTCACCAAGGGGCTGAATTTTGAAAATGTCACGCTGGTGGGCGTGCTGAACGCCGATCAGAGCCTGTACGGCAGCGAATACCGGGCGGGGGAGCGGACGTTCTCGCTCATCACCCAGGTCATCGGCCGCAGCGGACGGTTTGAAAAGCCTGGCCGGGCGGTCATCCAGACCTTTACCCCGGATAACCAGATCATCCGCCAGGCGGCAAAGCAGGACTACGACAGCTTCTATGAAGGGGAGATCGGCCTGCGGAAGGTGCTGGGGACGCCGCCGTTTTCGGAGCTTTTCGTTTTGACGGCCTCCGGACCCGACGAGACGGCCGTGCTGCGCTGCTGCCGGGATATCCGGGATGAGATGCTGCGGCTGCTGCGGGGACTGCCGGAGACAAAGGTGCTCGGACCCGCGCCGCTGCCGGTGGCGAAGATGAACAACGCCTGGCGCTATCGGGTGACGGTGAGCTGTCCGGGATCGAGAGCCGTCCGCGCCGCGGTGGATCGGGTGCTGCTTTGGAGCAACGACGCAAAACGATATAAGGGCGTGTCCGTGTATGCGGACCTTGACCCGCTGAATTGACAAGGAGAGACCTATGGCGCTTCGCAATATTTTGAAAGAAGGGGACGAGGCTCTTTCAAAGCACTGCCGTCCCGTGATGGATTTCAACAGCCGCCTGCACGAGCTGCTGGACGACATGGCCGAGACTATGCTGGAAGCCAACGGCGTCGGTCTTGCCGCGCCCCAGGTGGGCGTTCTGCGCCGTGCCGTCGTGGTGCTGGAGACCAATGTGCCGGATGGCGAAGAATATGTGATAGAGCTGGTCAACCCGCAGATCGTGGAGGCGGACGGCGAACAGGAGAGCCCGGAGGGGTGCCTGTCCGTGCCCGGGGCGTTCGGCATGGTGAAGCGGCCCTCCCATGTGAGGGTACGTGCCCAGGACCGGAACGGCGAGTGGTTTGAGATCGAGGGCGTGGACCTGACGGCCCGGGCCTTCTGCCACGAACTGGACCATCTGGACGGCCACATGTTCACGGAGCTTTGCGACCATATCATGACCCAGGAAGAATTGGACGACTATTATAGCCGTGAGCAGGCGCAAGAGGGGAACGAATGAGGATCGTATTCATGGGCACGCCGGACTTCGCGGCCTGCTCGCTGCAAAAGCTGATCGACGAGGGCTTTGACCTGGCGGGCGTGTTCTGTCAGCCGGACCGGCCCCGGGACCGGGGCCACAGGCTGGTCCCGTGCCCGGTGAAACGGACGGCGCTGGACGCGGGCCTGCCGGTCTACCAGCCGGAGAAGCTCCGGGACGGAACGGCTTTGGCCATTTTGCGGGAGCTTGCGCCGGAGCTGATCGCCGTTGTGGCCTACGGGAAGATCATCCCTGACGACATCTTGGCGCTGCCCCGGTACGGCTGCGTCAATGTACACGGCTCGCTGCTGCCGAAGTACCGGGGCAGCGCCCCCATCCAGCGTGCCGTTCTCGGCGGTGATACGCTCACTGGTGTGACCACCATGTATCTGTCCTCCGGAATGGACGAGGGCGACATGATCTATACGGCAAAGACCGCCATCGGCGAGACGGAGACCAGCGGCGAGCTATTTGACCGGCTGGCCCCGATGGGAGCCGAACTGCTCGTCAGGACCCTGCGGGATATCGAGGCCGGAACGGCGCCCCGTATCCCCCAGGACCCACAAGAGGCCACTTACGCGCCGCCCCTTTCCCGGGAGGAGTCGCCCATCGACTGGACGAGACCCGCCCGTCTGGTGCTGAAGCACATATACGGCATGCAGCCCTGGCCCTGCGCCACGGCGGAGATAAAAGGCACGCTTTTCAAGGTGTTCGCCGCGGAGCGGACGGACGAGGAGACCGACAAAGAGCCCGGCACGGTGCTGCGCGCCGGTAAAGAGGGTATCGAGGTGGCCTGCGGCGGCGGAGAGAGCGTGCGTATCACGGAGCTTCAGGCGGCCGGCGGCAGGCGTATGGGGGCGGGGGCATATCTGCTTGGGCACCCCATGGAGGTCTGACATGCCCAGAAAAACGGCGCTGGAAGCGCTGGAACGCTTCCGGCGGGATTCTGCCTGGAGCCGACAGGTACTGGAGAGTCTGGCAGGGAAAAACGGCCTGGACGCCCGCGACACGGCGCTGGCCTCCCGTCTTTTTTACGGCGTGCTGCAAAACCTGGCCCTGTGCGACTATGCCATTGACCGCTTCGCAAAGGGAAAGCTGGAGCCGAAGGTGCGGGACATCCTGCGTCTGGGAACATATCAGCTTCTGTTTATGGATAAGATACCGGCCAGCGCTGCGGTGGACGAGGCGGTAAAGGCATGCCGGGATCTTGGTTACGCCCGCGCCTCCGGGCTCGTGAACGCCGTTCTCCGCCGTATCGCCGGAGAACGGGGGAGCATACCGCCTATCCCGGGAGCCGGCACGGCGGAGTACCTGTCCGTGCGATACAGCCACCCGAAATGGCTCGTCGCGGAACTGATGGCCCTGCGGGGCTATGACGGGGCCGAGGCTGTGCTGAGGGCCGACAACGACCTGCCGCCTGTGTTCGTGCAGGTGAATACCTGCCGGACCACGGAGGCGGAGCTTGAAAAGCTCCTGCCCCTGCGCCGGACGAGCGCCGGGCTCGTTCTGGACCGGTCCGGTGATATCACCGGGACGGAGGCGTTTCAGAAAGGGCTTTTCTATGTGCAGGACCCGGCGGCCCACGCCGCTGTAGAGGCGGCGGAGCTCACAGCCGGTATGCGTGTGCTGGACGCCTGCGCCGCGCCCGGCGGCAAGAGCTTTGCCGCCGCCATCGCCATGGGGGATGTGGGGTCTGTGACGGCCAGAGACATTCTGGCAAAAAAGCTGGCGCTCGTGGCCCGGGGAGCCGAGCGGCTGGGCCTTGGCTGCATTCGATGTGAGCCGGGCGACGCCAGAGATATCGGCGGGGAAGAATATGACGCGGTGTTCGCGGACGTGCCGTGCAGCGGCCTGGGCGTGATCCGAAAAAAGCCCGACATACGCTACCGGGACCCTGATGATCTCACGGCGCTGCCGGATCTACAGGCGGAGCTTCTGGAGGCCGCCGCCGCGGCGGTGAAGCCCGGCGGGCGGCTGGTCTACTCCACCTGTACCTGGCGTGAGGCGGAGGATCAGGGCGTGACGGGACCGTTCTTGCGGGCGCACGGAGAGTTTTCCAAAGTGACGGAGCGGACCTTCTGGCCCGATCTGGACGGAACGGACGGGTTTTATATATGCCGGATGGATCGAGCAAAAAGGACATAAAATCCATGCTGCCGGACGAGCTTGCGGCGGAATTCAAAGCCCTTGGCCTGCCAGGCTACCGGGCGGGACAGGTGTTCCGCTGGCTTGGCCGGGGCGCCGCCTCCTTTTCGGAGATGAGCGATCTGCCGGCGGCGCTGCGGGACCGGCTGGACGGGATTTACACGATCCCCGCGCTGACGCTGCTTCGCAGGCAGATATCCAGGACCGACGGCACGGAGAAGTATCTCTGGGCCCTGCCGGACGGGGAGAGCGTGGAGACGGTGCTCATGCGCTATAAGCACGGCAACTCCGTGTGTATCTCCTCTCAGGTGGGCTGCCGGATGGGCTGCGCGTTCTGCGCCAGCACCATCGGTGGCAAGGTCCGGGACCTGGCGGCTTCCGAAATGCTGGACGAGGTGCTGCGCACCGGGCTCACCGCCGGGGCGGAGATATCCAACATCGTGCTCATGGGTATCGGCGAGCCGCTGGATAATTTTGATAATGTTGTGCGCTTTCTCGCGCTTGTCAACGATCCGAGCGGAGCGGACATCGGTATGCGGCACATATCGCTGTCCACCTGCGGTTTGGTGGATGCGATTGACAAACTGGCCGGTCTTCATTTACAATTGACCTTGTCCGTGTCCCTGCACGCGCCGGACGACGCGACCCGGTCCGCGCTGATGCCGGTGAACGGCAGGTATGGGGTAGAGGAGCTGCTGGCCGCCTGCGAGCGGTATTTTAAAAAGACCGGCCGGCGCATTTCCTTTGAATATGCCATGGTCCGGGGCGTGAACGACACGGCCGCCCACGCCCGAGAGCTTGCCCGGCGGCTGCGGGGGACGGGCAGCCATGTGAATCTCATCCGGCTCAACCATGTGCCGGAGAGAGGTCTGGAGCCGTCCACCCCGGAGGCGGTCCGGGCATTTGAGGAGGTACTTTCCGCCGCCGGTGTGACCGTGACGGTCCGGCGGCGGCTTGGGAGCGATATCGACGCGGCGTGCGGTCAGCTTCGCCGCGGACAGATGAGGAAGTCATGGAATTCTACGCACTGAGCGACAAGGGTCCCCACAGGACCGACAATCAGGATTCCTTTGAGATGGGCGCCGTCCGTGACGGGGTCCTTGCCGTGGTATGCGACGGCATGGGCGGCGAGGCCCACGGCCTGCTTGCCAGCGACCTGGCGGCGGGGCGCTTTTTCGCCTTTACCAGAGCGGCTCTTGAGGCGTCCGACGGGGAGGACTCGGCGGATATCCTGGCCCAGGCGACGGACGCCGCCAACCGGAAGGTATACCGGTTCGCCCAGCAGTCGGAGGAGTACGGAGGCATGGGCACGACGCTGGTGGCCGGTTACTGGCAGGGCAATACGGCCTACTTCATCAATGTGGGCGACAGCCGTGCCTATCGCATAGCCAAGGACGGGATCGTCCAGATCACCAAGGATCACTCCCTGGTCCAGGAGATGATAGACCGGGGAGAGATCACCCAGGCCCAGGGCAGGAAGCACCCGCAGCTTAAGTACATCACCCGGGCCGTGGGCAGCGAGCGATTCGTCAAGAGCGATTCCTTCACCGTCCCGATCCGGGAGGGAGACCGTTTCCTGCTCTGCTCCGACGGGCTCATAAAGGCTCTGGAGGACGCCGAGATACACCGGGTGATACTGGCGGAGGACAGCGCGGAGGCGGCATGCAGGACCCTGCTGCGAGAAGCGATAGAGAACGACGCGAGAGACAACGTGACCGTTGTTGTGATATATCCTAAGAAAGGCGGCGCCTGAACATGGATAATAAAGTGGATTGGCGTCTCGGAAAAATACTGGACGACCGGTATGAGATCGAATCGGTGCTGGGCATCGGCGGCATGGCCATCGTGTATAAGGCGTACGACCGTCAGATGGGCCGTCCTGTGGCGGTGAAGGTCCTGCGGGACGACGTCGCCATGGACGCGGAGAGCCGCAAGCAGTTCCGTAAGGAATACCAGGCGGTGGGGAAGCTGAGCCACCCCAACATCCGCGCCGTGTACGATGTGGTAGTGTCCGGCGACACGGAATACATCGTGATGGAGTATGTTGACGGTATCAACCTGAAGCAGTATATGAAGAAAAACGGCCCTCTCTCCTGGCAGGAGGCGCTGTATTTCTCCACCCAGATCGCGCAGGCCCTGCGTCACGCCCACAGCCGCAATATCGTCCATCTGGACATCAAGCCCCAGAACATCATGCTGCCCAGGGACGGCTCGGTGAAGATCGCTGATTTTGGCATCGCCCAAATGGACGAGCCTATGGAGGGCGGCAGCGCCGCCGACGAGGCCGTGGGAAGCATACACTATATCTCCCCGGAACAGGCTCGCGGCGAGGCGGTGGACGCCCGGTCGGACATCTTCTCGCTGGGTATCGTCATGTATGAGATGCTCACCGGCAGACTGCCCTTTGACGGAGATACCGTGGAGCAGGTGGCGGTGCAGCACTATTCCGTCATACCCGACGCGCCCAGCCAGATCAACCCCGACATCCCCCTGGAGCTAGAGGGGATCACGCTGCGGGCTATGGAGCCGGACCCGGATGACCGCTACCCGACGGCCGACGACATGCTGGCGGATCTGAACGATTTCAGCCAGGCCATGTCCAGAGCGTCTGAAAAGGCTGCGGTGACGCCCGCAGAGGATACGCAGGATAAAGTCCCTGTGCGTATCGTAAAAGACGAAGTGCATGTGGTCCGCAAGAACGTGCCCCGTATCAGCCGGGCGGGGGAGCTGTCCAAGGAGGGCTACGCCCGCCGCCGTATCCGCGCCAACAAGATCAGCATGCTCCTGGGGTTCTCCCTGGTGATCGCCTTTGCGCTGGGCCTGTTCGTATTTGTGTGGCAGTACTGGCTGCGGGACATATTTGAAGAGACCGAGCGGGTGGAGGTGCCCACGTTCGTGGGACAGAATGTGAACGATATCACGGCAAACGGCGCCATGACGGAGCTTTATAACTTTGACGTCAAGTACAGGCCGGACCCCAACACGCCCGCCGACGTCATCCTGGAGCAGGACCCCGCCGCAGGCTCCAGCCGCATGATCGTTTCCAGCGGTATCAATGTGTCGCTCACCGTCAGCTCCGGCGTGGAGATGATCCGCCTGCCCACCGATATCGTCAATATCCCCTACACGGAGGCACAGATCCAGCTTACCTCCCTGGGCCTGAACGTGGGCGTCAGCATGGCGCAGTCCGACTCCGTCACGGCAAACTATGTCATAAGCACCGATCCCGCGCCCGGTGAGGCGGTGGTGAACGGCAGCACCGTCACGCTGATCGTCAGCGCCGGACCGGAGGCGACGTATGTCACGGTACCGAACCTCATCGGTGAGACCAAGGCGTCCGCGCTGCTGGCGCTCCAGCGGGAGGGCCTTATCTGCACGGAGGAGGAGATCACCTATACCGCCTCCGCGCCGGAGGACGCTGGAAAGGTCATCGCACAGAATTATCCCGCGGGCACGACCATTGTCAGCGGCACGCAGGTATTCGTGACCATAGGTAGCGGCCAGGCTATGCAGGACGATACACAGCAGGTCGTCGCGCCGCCCGCCATGGAGGACTGACGGCTTGCAGAGCGAAGGGGTCATCATGCGCGCTCTCAGCGGATTTTACTATGTCCGCACCCGGGACGCGCTGATCCAGTGCCGCGCCCGGGGCCGGTTCCGGCTGGACGGCCTGACGCCGCTGGTGGGCGACAGGGTCATGATCGAGCCGAATGCCGACGGCACCGGCTCCGTAGCGCAGATATTGCCGCGGAAAAACGCCTTTGCCCGCCCGGCTGTGGCGAACGTGGACCGTCTCGTAATGCTCCTGTCCGCCGCGCTGCCTGTGACGGACCCGTATCTGGCGGACCGGGTGACGGTCCGGTGCGAGAAAAACAACTGCGGCGTGATCCTGGTCGTCAACAAGTGCGATCTTGACCCGGCGGAGAAGCTGCGGGAGATCTATGCCGCCACCGGCTATGAGATGTTTGCCGTCAGCGCCAGGACAGGCGAGGGGCTGGACGCGCTGCGGGCCGCTCTCGGGGGAAAGATCTGCTGCTTTACCGGCAACTCCGGCGTAGGCAAGAGCACGCTCATCAACGCTCTGGCGCCCGATCTTGCCATCCCCACGGCGGAGGTGAGCCGGAAGCTTGGCCGGGGCAGGCACACCACCCGGCATGTGGAGCTTTTCGACATCGGCGGCGGCACGCTCCTTTTTGACACACCGGGCTTTGCCTCCTTTGGCGACGAGATGGAGACGCCGATCCTGCCGGAGGAACTGGCCGGCCTGTTCCCGGAATTCGCCCCCTGTCTCGGCGGCTGCCGCTTTGACGACTGCACCCACCGGTCGGAGCCCGGCTGCGCGCTGCGGCGGGCGGTAGAGGACGGCCGCGTCCACCCGAGCCGGTACGGTTCCTATCTGCGGCTTTACGAGGAAGCGGCCCGGCTGAAACGCTGGCAGATCGAAACGGGATCATAACAAAAACCGCCTTTCGCCCATACAATGGACGGGAGGCGGTCTTATTATGCGCAGACATGGCAAAAGGGGAGGCTGGTGCGGCTATGTGGCCATCGGCGTGGGTGTTTTCATCATGATGGCCCTGATCCTGCCCAGCTGGTTCTGGTGGGTGATATGTTCCATTCTTCTGGTCTGCGGCGGCATCTGGCTGCTGCGCTGCTGACATATCCGGCGCCGCGCCGGCATATCCTTGCCTAGAAAAAATAGTGCAAGGAGCGATCAAATCATGGAAACGGCTCTGAAAAAGGACGTATACGAGCACCTGGCCACCGTATGGTCGGGGTCATTCAGCCGGGACTTCACAGCGGAGAGCATCGTGCCGGACGCCATGCCGGATGTGGCCGGTATCATCGACGCGGACGGCGTCATCACGCTTCGGAGCAAGGAGGCGGAGGCGGGCTCTGTCGCGCTGGCCGCCTCTTTGAGCGTATCGGTGCTGTACATGCCGGAAAACGGCGGCGTCATGCAGACCATGTCCGTGGCCATACCGGTGGAAATGCGCACGGACGCGCCGGGCGTTGACCAGGACTGCCAGACCGTCGCCAGGGTCCGCGTCCGCGCCATCGACGCCAGGATGGTCAACTCCCGAAAAATATCTGTCCGGGCCGATGTGGACTGCGAGGCGGCGGCTTACCAGAAGCGCAGCGTGGAGGTCGCCTCCGGGCTCGACAGCGGCGGGGACGCCATACATATCCTCACAAAAACGGTACCGGTCTCCGTGGTGGCGGACGTGCGGGAAAAGACGTTCGTGGTGACGGACGAGTACCAGCTTCCCACCGGTATGGAGACGGTGGAGCGTATTTTGAGCCAGCGGGTAGAGGCGGCCGTGGAGGACGTCAAATATGTCAGCGGCAAGGTCGTATTCCGGGGAAGGATACGGGCCGGTCTGCTGCTCGCCGGAGCCGACGGACAGATCGGCGCCGCGCGGTATGAAACGGAGTATTCCCAGATCATGGAAGTCGCCGTGGAGGCGGAGAACGTGCTGGGCTCGGTGACGATGATGTTCACAGGCGTATATTTCGACCTGCCGGAGCGCGACAGCGACGGGCAGATCAAGGCCGAACTGCATCTTGTGGCCCAGACGGTGTGCAGGCAGTCCCGGGAGATGACCTACATCGCCGATCTTTACAGCAACCGGACAGCGCTGGCCGGTCAGACGGAGGCGCTCTCGCTCACGGCGAGCGCCCAGCCCGTTTCCATGCGTCAGACGGTGACGGGCAGCGCGGAGCTGATGGGCGCGGCGGGGGACGTGCTCACCGTGAGCGCAACGGTGGGGACGGTCACCACAGAGGGGGAGACAGTAAAGACGACTGTGAACGTGCGCGCCATCATCCGGCAGGACGGCGGCGGCTACACCACGGCCCGCTGCCGCCTGTCCGGGGAGTTCACCGCCGATCTGCCTGGGGGCACGGCGTTGCAGGCCGTGAGCGTCAGCGTGACGGACGTATACAGCGGCGTCACCGGCGGCACGCTGGACGTGCGCGCCGTGCTGCAAATGGAGGCCGTGGCCGCGTCGGCCGGGAACGTCATGGTCCTGACCGGTATCGTGGAGGAGGAGCAGTCCTGCGCCGAGGCCGCGCCCTCTGTCACGCTGGTCAGGCTGGAGCCGGGGGCGGATATGTGGACGGTGGCAAAAAAATACCACTCGACGGTGGAGGCCATCTCCGCCGCCAACGGAGAGCGGCAGACGGGCCTTGTTCTGATCCCGAAGGCCAGATAGTTGCTGTTGCTATTGAGGCGAAACTGTGTTACAATGACCTGTAACGTAACGATACAGGGGGATAAAAACCATGTCCGGACATTCCAAATGGCACAACATACAAAAGACAAAAGGCGCCGCGGACGCCAAGCGGGCGCAGGCATTCACCAAGATCGCCCGTGAGATCATCGTGGCGGTGAAAGAGGGCGGTAGCGGTGACCCGAAAAACAATATGCGTCTGGCCGCGGTCATCACCAAGGCCAAGGCCGCCAATATGCCCAATGACAATATCAAGCGCACCATCGACAAGGCCCTTGGCAGCGGCGACACCTCCAGCTTCGAGAGCGTGACCTATGAGGGCTACGGCCCCAGCGGCGTGGCCGTCATCGTGGAGGCCATGACCGACAACCGCAACCGCACCGCCAGCGACGTGCGGCACACCTTCGACAAGTATAACGGCAACCTGGGAGCCACCAACTGCGTCAGCTGGTCCTTTGACCGCAAGGGCGTCATCGTAGTGGACAATGAGGACGGCGATCTGGACGAGGACACCGTGCTCATGGACGCGATGGAGGCCGGCGCCGTGGATATGGAGACGGAGGAGGGCGTTTTCACCCTCTATACCGCGCCGGAGGACGTGACCGCCGTGGCGGAATATATGACCGCCCACGGCTACAAGCTGGACTCCGCCCAGGAGGAAATGGTGCCGCAGTCCTATATCACCCTCACCTCCGAGGGCGACCGGAAGAACATGCAGAAAATGCTGGATGTGTTCGAGGACAACGACGACGTGCAGAACGTCTGGCACAACTGGGAGAACATGGACGAGTAAAGGATATGCGAGTTTTCCGAATGGCCGCGGGCACAGGCCGAAAGGCCGTGCGTGAGGAAAGTCCGGGCTCCGCAGGGCAAGGATAACGGGTAACGCCCGCCGATGGCGACATCAGGACGAGTGCAACAGAAACAGACCGCCGTAGTAACGGTAAGGGTGGAAAGGCGGTGTAAGAGACCACCCGGCGCTCTGGCGACAGTGCGCTGCTGTAAACTCTATCCGGAGCAACACCGTGGAGGGGGAATGGACCGGCCCGGTCCCCCCGGGGAGGTGGCTGGAGCGCGACGGCAACGTCACGCCTAGATAGATGGCCATTTTTAACAGAATCCGGCTTACAGGAAGACTCGTTTACCAAAAGAGACAGGCGCTTTCGCCTGTCTCTTTTTACATCATGTTGTAGTTATTCGTTTCTTGCGCAACACTATATAGTGCGGTATAATCTGCGTGGAGGTGTTTTGCCTTGACATTGCAGGAGTATTTGTCCGGTCTTGCGGGAAAGCGTGTGGCCGTGGTCGGCGCGGGGCTTTCCAATCGGCCCCTGATCGGACTTTTGTCCGAGGCGGGGGCGGACGTGACCGTTTGCGACAGATCTTCCCAGGACGCGCTTGGCGCGTTTTATGATACCTACAGCGCCAGGGGCGTGAAGTTTTGCCTTGGCGAGAACTATACCGACGGCGTCGCCGGCGACGTCATCTTCCGTACTCCCAGCTTTCTGCCGTTTCAGCCTGCGCTGGCCAGAGCGGCGGCTGCGGGGGCGCAGATCACCAGTGAGATGGAGGTCTTTTTCAGGCTATGTCCCTGTCCGGTCATCGCCGTGACCGGCTCCGACGGCAAGACGACCACCACCACGATCATCGCAAAGCTGCTGGAGGCCTCCGGTAAAAAGGTCTGGCTCGGCGGCAACATCGGCCATCCGCTCCTGGCGGAAGTGGACGCGATACGCGCGGATGACCGCGCCGTGCTGGAGCTCAGCTCCTTTCAGCTGCACAGCATGACGTGCTCTCCGGACGTCGCGGTCGTCACCAATCTGGCGCCGAACCATCTGGATATCCACAGGGATTATCAGGATTATATCGACGCGAAAAAGCAGATATTCCTCCACCAGCGTCCGGATGGACGGCTGGTTTTGAATCGTGACAACGCCGTCACCGCCGCCTGCGCCCGTGAGGCAAAGTGTCCTGTAGTCTGGTTCAGCCGGCGGGAAAAGGTGGACCGGGGCGTCTATCTGCGCGCCGACGGCGTGATATGCGCTGTCGAGGCCGGGGCGGAGACGCCGATCCTGCCGGCGGGGGAGATCCGCGTGCCCGGCATGCACAACGTGGAGAATATGATGGCCGCTTTCGCCGCCGTCTGGGGCATGGTACGGCCGGAGGTGATGGCCCGGACCGCCCGGACCTTCACCGGCGTGGCCCACCGGCTGGAGACGGTCCGTGTGCACAGAGGCGTGACGTATATCAACGACTCTATCGCCTCCAGCCCGGACCGGACTATGGCGGGCCTGGCGTGCTTTGACAAAAAGCTCATCCTTATCGCCGGAGGCAAGGACAAGGGCATTCCCTTTGACAGCCTTGGCCCCGCTGTGTGCCGCCATGTGAAGCGGCTTTACCTGACGGGCATGACGGCGGAGAAGATCAGGGCCGCCGTAGAGGCGGCGCCGGAATATAAGCCCGGCGCGCCGGAGATATTTGTGATAGAGGATTTTACCGAGACGGTGAAGGCGGCCGCCGCGTCGGCGGAGCCGGGGGACACGGTGCTGATGAGCCCGGCCAGCACTTCCTTTGACCGATTCAAAAATTTTGAGGAACGGGGCGAGCTGTTCCGCCGGATAATAGAGGAGATGGAGTGAGAGCATGGAACTTGTGGGATTGACAAAGCGCCTTTGCGGGCTCTCCGGCCCCTCCGGCTTTGAGCAGCCGGTACGGGCGTGGATAGCGGAGTATCTGGAGCCCTTTGCCGACGAGATCGGCACCGACCCCCTGGGCAACATGATCGCCGTCAAGCGCTGCGGTAAGCCCGGCGCGAAGCTGGTGCTGCTGGACGCCCACATGGACGAGATCGGCTTTATCGTCACCGGCGCGGAAAAGGGTTTTTTGTCCTTCGGCATGTTGGGCGGGGTGGATCAGAGGATGCTGCCCGCCCGGGAGGTACGGGTGCTGACGGAGCCGCCGCTGTTCGGCGTCATCGACACCATGCCGCCCCATGTGCTCAGCGAAGAGGAAAAGAGCCGGGCCATTGACCCGAACAAGCTTTTCATTGACGTGGGCCTCTGCCAGGAGGAGGCGGAAAAGGCCGTTCCCGCCGGCACGCCGGTGGTTTACGCCGCCTCCTGCGAGGAGCTTGGGCACGGGAAGCTGTGCGGCAAGGCGCTGGACGACAGGGCCTGCGCGGCCATTATCATAAAAGCGTTTGAAATGCTCAGCGGTCGGGACCTGAACGTTGACCTCTGCTGCCTTGTGAGCACCCAGGAGGAGGTAGGGCACCGGGGCGCGAAGGTCGCCGCCTGGGGGCTGGAACCCGATATCGCTCTGGTGGTTGACGTGACCCATGGCAAGACTCCGGACGCGCAAAATGTGCCGTGCTCCTGCGGCAAAGGCGCGGCCATCGGTATCGGCCCCAATATCAACAGCGCTCTTTCAAAAGAGCTTTTCGCCCTGGCGGAGGCAAGGGGCATAGCCCACCAGCCGAAGGCGGAGCCGGGCGGTAACAGCGGCACCAATGCGGAGGCGATCCAGATCTCCCGGGAGGGCGTCGCCACGGCGCTCATCAGCCTGCCGCTGAAGTACATGCATACGCCGGTGGAGATGGTATCGCTGGAGGATATGACCGCCATCGTGGAGCTTCTGACGGCCTATGTGGAAGGTTTGGAGGTTTGAGGCGATGTTTTTGGATACCATGGAGACTCTCTGCTGCCTGGGAGGCGTTTCCGGCGGCGAGGATGAGGTAAGAGATTACATTCTGGAACGGGCCATGCCTTTTGCGGACGAGATAAAGACCGATCCCATGGGCAACCTGATGATATTCAAAAAAGGCGCCGTGACGCCGGCTGTGCGCGTCATGCTCTGCGCCCACATGGACGAGGTGGGCCTGATCGTGACGGACATCACATCGGACGGCTATCTGCGCTTTGACCAGGCCGGCGGTATCGACAGACGGGTGCTGATCGGCAAGCAGGTATATGTGGGACAGGACCGGGTGCCCGGCGTGGTGGGCTCCAAGGCGGTACATCTGACAACGGCGGAGCAGCGCAAGACCCTGCCCGCCATGAGCGAGATGTACATCGACATCGGCGCCGAAAGCCGGGAGGAGGCGTGCGCGTCCGTTTCTGTGGGTGATCTTGTCGCCTTTGACGACAGGGTCGTCCGCTTTGGAGACGGCTTTATCAAAGCCAAGGCCATCGACGACCGGGCCGGCTGCGCCACCATGGTGGAGCTTTTGGAGAGCGAGCTGCCCTGTGACTGCTGGTTTGCCTTCACGGTCCAGGAGGAGGTCGGCGCCCGGGGCGCGACCATCGCCGCCCGGAGCGTGGAGCCCGATGTAGCGCTGATACTGGAGACCACCACCGCCGCCGATATTCCCGGCACGGAGGGCGCGGATCGTGTCTGTCAGCTGGGGAAGGGCGTCGTCATCCCCTTCATGGACCGGGGCACTATCTATAACAGAGAGCTTTTCAGGCTCCTGGGCCGGCTGGCGGACGAAAACGGCATCGCCTGGCAGACCAAGACCAGGATCGCCGGCGGGACGGACGGCTCCTCCGTGCAGCGTAGTGGCGCCGGCGTGCGTGTGGCGGCGCTGTCCGTGCCGGTGCGGAACATCCACTCACCGGCGTGCGTCGCCAGGATCGACGAGTGCGAGGCCCAGTACAATCTGGCCCGTCTGTTTTTGGAGGAAATGGCAAAATAACGTCATGACCGGGCCCGCTCCGGCATAGATTGCCCTGACAGGGGGTGATCCCATGCCGCCGAGACGGTGGCCCCGGCGGGGTGCGCGAGGGTTCAGAGGGAACCGGACGGCCCGGCGGGCCGCGGCGTTGCTGCTGATCGCCGTGATCGTTATCGGAGTGCTGACGGGCAGCCACTCGCTGCGCGATGTGGTGACGGAATACGCCGCCTCCGAGGCCCGGGACGAGGTGGTCACAAAAGTGAACGCCATCGTGAAGGATGTGATGGCCCAGTTTCAGGATGACGGCAGGACACTTGTGGACCTTCAGCGGGACGCGCAGGGGAGCATAACCGCCGTCAGCGCCAACGCGGCCGTCATCAACAACCTGGCCGCGGAGGTGCTCTCCCGCGCCATAGCGGAAATGCAGGAGGACACGGTAACGGTGGAGATACCGCTGGCGAACCTGTTCGGCAGCGTGCTCCTGATGAACCACGGACCGTCCCTTTCGGTGCACGTTACGGTGCTGTCCTCCAGTTCCTCCGGCTTTCACAGCGAGCTTACCGGCGCCGGTATCAACCAGACCAGACATCAGCTTTTTCTGGATCTGGATATACAGTTATCCTTTGTGCTGCCCTGGCGGGCGCTGGATACATCGGTACAGACGGAGATACTGCTTTCAGAGACGGTGATCGTCGGCGCTGTGCCGAACAGCTATATGAATTGGGAGAGATGACCCATGGAACACACGATAGAGGCATACAATGCGCTTGTGGAGAAGCTTCTGGCGCTGTCCGTGGCCTATTACGACAACGACGCGCCTCTCGTCTCCGACTTTGAGTATGACCGGATGAACAACGAGCTCAAGCGCATGGAGGCGGATCATCCGGAGTGGATACGGCCCGACTCGCCCACCCAGCATGTGGGCGGTCACGTCAGCGAGGCCTTTGCGCCGGTGGCCCATGAGGTGCCGCTGGAGAGCTTGCAGGACGTGTTCTCCTTTGAGGAGGTGGCCGCCTTCGTGGAAAAGATGGACACCGCGATGGAGGCCGCCCACGACTATGTGGCGGAGCCCAAGATCGACGGCCTGTCCGTCGCGGTGGAGTACCGGGACGGCAGGTTCTACCGTGGCGCCACCCGCGGCAACGGGGAAGTGGGGGAGGACGTGACGGAGAATCTCCGCACCATCCGCAGTCTGCCCAAAACGCTGAAAAAAGCGCCGCCGCGTATCATCGTCCGGGGCGAGGTGTATATGTCCCACGATACCTTCCGCACCATCAACGCCCGGCGGGAGATGGAGGGACAGCCGCCGCTGGCCAATCCCCGCAACGCCGCCGCCGGGTCTCTCCGGCAGCAGGACCCCGCCGTCTGCGCCCAGCGGATGCTGGACGTGATCTTCTTCAATATCCAGCTTGCCGAGGGCGTCTCCTATTCGGACCACTTTGAGACGCTGGAGGCCATGGCCGCCATGGGTCTGCCCGTGGTGGCCCACACCCTCTGCAAAACGCCCGGGGACTGCACCGGCGCCATTGAGGCCATCGGAGAGGGCCGGGAGGGCTATCCCTTCGATATAGACGGAGCCGTCATCAAGCTGAACGATCTTGCCCAGCGCGCCGCCCTCGGCAGCACGGCCAAGTATCCCCGCTGGGCGGTGGCCTATAAGTATCCGCCCGAGAAAAAGCCCAGCCGGGTGGTGGATATCCTCATCCAGGTGGGACGCACCGGCGTTTTGACTCCCAAAGCCGTGATCGAGCCCATCCGGCTGGCCGGTACCACCGTCACGAACGCTACGCTCCATAACCAGGACTTCATTGAAAATCTTGGCGTGAACGTGGGGGACACGGTGCTGGTGCAAAAGGCGGGGGAGATCATTCCCGAGGTGCTGGAGGTCGTGAAGAAGCAGAGCGAGGGCGCGTTCCGTTTTCCGGCGGCGTGTCCCGCCTGCGGCGCGCCGGTGGTCCGGGACGAGGACGGCGCGGCCATCCGCTGCACCGGCGCGGAGTGTCCGGCCCAGCGGCTGCGGAACATCGTGCATTTTGCCTCCAAGGACGCAATGGACATTGACGGCCTCGGTCCCGCTGTGGTGGAATCGCTGGATAAGGCGGGCCTCATCCGCACGCCCGCGGAGCTCTACAGCCTTGACGCCAAGTCTGTGGCGGCGGTGGACCGGATGGGGAAGAAGTCCGCGGAGAATCTGATCGCCAATCTGGAGGAGAGCAAGTCCCGGGGCCTGGCCCGGTTGCTGTGCGCTTTCGGTATCCGGCAGGTGGGCAGCAAGGCCGCCAGGGTGCTGGCCCGGCACTTCGCGACGCTGGACGAGCTCATGAACGCCACGGAGGAGCAGCTTACCGCCATCGAGGATGTGGGGCCCGTCACGGCAAAGTATATCGTTGACTGGTTCGACAGCCCTCAAAGTCTGCACCAGATAAGACTTTTACGGGAGGCGGGCGTTTCCTTTGCGAGTACGGAAGTGATCGCGGACGACCGCTTTGCCGGCAAGACCTTCGTGCTGACCGGCGCGCTGGAGCGGTTCACCCGCTCGGAGGCGGAGCAGATCATTGAGCGCTTCGGCGGCAAGGCGTCCGGCTCCGTATCGAAAAAGACATCCTATGTGCTGGCGGGTGCCAATCCCGGTTCCAAGCTCACCAAGGCGGAGAGCCTGGGCATTCCCGTCATCACGGAAGAGGACTTTGCCAGGCTTATAGAGGAATGACAAGACCGGTCGGGTGATCCCGGCCGGTCTTTCTTATAACGTTACTTTTTCCTGTCGAACGCCGGGTTGACGGCGTACACGTTGCGCTGATCCATCCTGGAGGTGGCTATGCCCATGGCCTCGCCAAAACGCTGGAAGTGGACCACTTCCCGCTCCCGCAGGAAACGGATGGCGTCGATCACGTCCGGATCGTCGGCCATGCGCAGGATGTTATCGTAGGTCACCCGGGCCTTCTGCTCCGCGCCCATGTCCTCGGAAAGATCGGCGATCACGTCGCCTTTGACGGCGAAGCTGGCGGCATTGTAAGGCCAGCCGGCGGCGGCCTGGGCGTAAACGCCGGCGGTGTGGTCCACAAAATAGTCCTGGAACCCCGCTTTTTCCAGCTGCTCCACGGTCATATTCCGGGTCAGCTGATGAACGATCGTGCCGATCATCTCCAGATGTCCCAGCTCCTCTACGCCGATGTCGGTCAGAGTGGCTTTTACTTCCGGATAGGGCATGGAGTACCGCTGGCTCAGATACCGCAGGGACGCGCCGAGCTCTCCGTCCGGCCCACCATATTGGGTGATGATATACTTTGCCATGGCGGGGTTGGGATTTTTAATGCGGACAGGGTACTGCAATTTCTTCTCATATACGAACATTATTTCTTACCAGCCTTTCCGCCCGCATTCCAGGGCCAGGGATCCTCGGGCCACACCCAGCAGTCGAACATGGCCGTGTCGGCGCGCATCACGGGACCGTACATCTCCACATAGCGCTTGCGGCCTTCCTTTGCCAGCGCGGTGAAGTTTTTCCAGGTCTTGAAAGCCTCCTGGTCGTTGGGATGGGTATCCAGATATAACGCCAGTTCCTGGCAGACGAAGTCAAGCGCCATCAGCTCGGTCTGCGGGGTCCTCTCCACAGGGCCGTTGGCGACATAGTCCATAAAAGGAAGATCCAGCCCGGGGAACAGCGTGCCCTTGGCCAGGGCCTCGGCGCTGTCATAGGCCGGTTCCGCGCACTGCTGGGCGGCCAGCATAGGCACTGCCAGCGGCGCGCAGGAGGGCAGAGGGCCCTCTTTATAGGTACAGGAATCGTTGTTTTGCAAAAAAATTTCCCCCTTTGCACGCCATACTATGCAAAATGGGGAAAAGCCGTGATTCCTAATAAAAAATCCCCCGCGCAGAGCATTTCTGCGCGGGAGACGTTGTCTTACGCCAGGACCTTTTTGAGCTTGGCATAACGGGGGAGGGAGCACTCGGTGGGGCGCTCGGGCTCGCCCTGGATCAGAGGCAGCGCGTAATCGATGAAGTCCTTGGTCACAAAGTTGTGCTCCGGAGTGATCCACTCCAGGGGGACCTTCTTTTCCGCATTGGCCACGGAGGTGAGGGGCAGGAGGATGATGTTGCACTTGTAGCCGCCCTTTTCGTCGGTCGCGCGCTCGAAGGCCACCATCTTGCCGGTCTCGCCCTGAACGGCGGCCCGGACGGCCATCCGCCCGGCGAGCTCCGCTTCCTCCACGTCGGTCTTGGAGGCCAGGTGAGCACCGCAGCGCTGCAACAGGCTGAGCTCGATGGGACGCACCTTGGCGCCGGTGCGCTCTTTCACCAGCTCGCTGAGACGGGCGGCCAAACCGCCCAGCTGGGCATGGCCAAAGCCGTCGGTAGAGCTGGTCTTGGCCTCGGACACGAAGGTGCCGTCGGCAAAGTGCAGGCCCTCGGACACCGCCACAAGGCAGCTGCCCTTTTCCTTATAAATGCGTTCCACGTCGTTCAGGAACGCCTCCTGATCGAAATCAAGCTCCGGCAGGTAGACAAGGTCGGGGCCCGCTCCGAAATGGGTCGCCAGAGCGGCGGAGGCGGCCAGCCACCCGGCGTGGCGGCCCATGATCTCCATGATGGTCACCTGACCGGTGGGGTAGACCCGCCCGTCCTTGGAGACCTCCATGGCGCTGGTGGCGATATATTTGGCGGCGGAGGCGAAGCCGGGGCAGTGGTCGGTGCCATATAGATCGTTGTCGATGGTCTTGGGAATGCCCATCACACGGCAGTCCCAGCCGGACTTGGACATGAAGCGGCTGATCTTGTCGCAGGTGTCCATAGAGTCGTTGCCGCCGTTATAGAAGAAATAGCGCACGTTGTGCTTTTTAAACACTTCAAGGATACGCTTATAATCGGTGTCGTCCTTCTCGGGATCGGCCAGCTTATACCGGCAGGAGCCCAGTTCGGAGGCGGGGGTGTTCTTGAGGTAGGCAAGCTCTTGGGGGTCCTCCAGACCCATGTCATAGAGCTTATCGTTCAGCACGCCGGTGATACCGTGGTCCGCGCCCAGCACCTGGGTGATGTCCTCTGCGGCCAGGGCCTCGGAGATCGCGCCGTACGCGCTGGCGTTGATGACCGACGTGGGGCCGCCGGACTGCCCGATTATGCAGGCGCCAACAAGTTTATCTGCCATGTTTTTATCCTCCAAAAAATGTTTTTGTTGATTATAACATAAATGTGCGGTAAAATAAAGAGCATGGAAAAATATTGTAAAGGAGATCTTTCTTATGCCTCTCGTAACCTCTACTGAAATGTTCAAGAAGGCCTATGACGGCGGTTATGCCATCGGCGCCTTCAACGTCAACAACATGGAGATCGTCCAGGGTATCACCGAGGCCTGCCGCGAGGAGCACGCCCCCGTCATCCTGCAGGTGTCCAAAGGCGCCCGCGCCTACGCCAACCACACCTATCTGGTGAAGCTGGTGGAGGCCGCCGTGGCCGAGTGCCCGGAGATCCCCGTGGTGCTGCACCTTGACCATGGCCCCGACTTTGAGACCTGCAAAAGCTGCATTGACGGCGGCTTCACCTCTGTCATGATCGACGCCTCCGGCGAGCCCTTTGCCAAGAATATCGAGATCACCCGCAAGGTGGTGGAGTATGCCCATGACCACGGCGTGGTCGTGGAGGCCGAGCTCGGCACGCTGGCCGGCGTGGAGGATGACGTGAAGGTGTCTGCCGAGGATTCCAGCTACACCCGTCCCGAGGAAGTGGAGGAGTTCGTCTCCAAGACCGGCTGCGACAGCCTGGCCATCGCCATCGGCACCAGCCACGGCGCTTACAAGTTCACCGCCGCCCAGTGCACCCGCAACGAGAAGGGTATCCTGGTCCCGCCTCCTCTGCGGTTCGACGTGCTGGAGGAGGTCTCCAAGCGTCTGCCCGGCTTCCCCATCGTGCTGCACGGCTCTTCCTCCGTGCCCCAGGAGTATGTGAAGATGATAAACACCCACGGCGGCAAAATGCCCGACGCCGTCGGCATCCCCGAGGAGCAGCTTCGCAAGGCCGCGACCATGAGCGTTTGCAAGATCAACATCGACTCCGATCTGCGTCTGGCCATGACCGGCACCATCCGTCAGTTCTTCGACGAGCACCCCGACAAGTTTGACCCCCGCGAGTATCTGAAGCCCGCCCGCGCCAATATCAAGGAGCTGGTGCGTCACAAGCTGGTGGACGTGCTGGGCTGCAACGGCAAAGCCTGATCGAATGGGCTTTCTGCGGGAGATAAAAGAGGCCGTAGCCGGTCACGGACACGACTGTACCTGCGACAGCTGCATGGCAGAACACCACCACGAGCGGCACGGTTTCGACACGGTGATGGTCTGGCGGCTGATCGCGGCGGCGGCGCTGTTCGTGGGCGCTTTGGTGTCGGAAAGCGTTCTTCCCTGGCTCTCCCTGACGCTCAATGTGCTTGCCATCCTGTGCGCAGGCTATGACGTGTTCATCCGGGCCGTGGCGAACATTTTCCACAAGCGCCTTTTTGACGAGAGCCTGCTCATGAGCGTGGTAGCCGTCGCTTCGGTGATCATCAACGAGGCCAGCGAGGGCGCTTCCGTCATGATCCTCTATCAGCTTGGCGAGCTCTTTCAGGGCTGCGCCGTGGCGAAGGTGCGTCAAAATATCGAGGGGCTCATGGAGAACCGCTCGCCGGAGGCCAGCGCCGTTCTGGCGGATGTGCGCTCCGACAAGGGTCCCAAGGGCCGCACGGAAGAATTTATCACCCATTTTGCCCGTATCTATACCCCCGTCGTCATCGGCATTGCCGCGGTCATCGCCATTTTCCTGCCGTTCGTGCTGCACACAACGGTCACCGAGGGCGTATACCGGGCCCTCGTGCTCATGGTGATCGCCTGTCCCTGCGCCATCGTCATCTCTGTCCCGCTCAGCTACTTTGCGGGTATCGGCGGCGCCACGAGACAGGGTATCCTGTTCAAGAGCACCTGCGCCATGGACGACGTGTCCCGGGTCAAAGCCGTGGTCTTTGACAAGACCGGCGCTCTGGAGGGACAGGGGCTTCGGGTCGTGTCCATCAAGAGTGAGAAGATCGACCCGGACGTGCTTTTGCGCATTGCCGCACACGCCTGCGCGTACTCCGACGCGCCGTATGCGGAGGGGATCAAAAGCTCCTATAAGGGCGTTATCTACATCGAGCTCATCCAGAGCTTCCATCAGCAGGAGACCGGTTTCGGTATCACGGTGGAGGTGGACGGGGTCCAGATCATTCTGGGCCTGCCCGACTTTCTGCGGGAGCACGGCGTCGAGCCCGGCGCGGATACGGTGGATGAAGAGTCCGTTTTTCTGGCCATCGACGGTCAGTACGCGGGACGTATCACCTTTGGCAGCGTGGCCAAGCCCGATGTGCCCGGCACGGTGACGGTCCTGTCCTGGGATCGGAGCAGGGAAGTGGCCATGCTGGCGGACGAGAGCCCCGCCGCTACGGAGAAGTTCGCCAAGCAGGTCGGTATCGACGAGTTTTATTCCAATTGCCACCCCTCGGAAAAGGTGGCGGTGGTCAAGCAGATCCAAAACCGGCAGATCCGGCGCGGCACGCTCATGTTCGTGGGCGACGCGGAGACGAGCGGCGAGTGTATCCGCGAGGCGGACGTGGGCGTGAGCCTGAACGGCGCCCGGTCCGACGCAGCGATCCAGGCGGCGGACGTGGTCATCATGGGTGCGTCCCCGTCAAAAGTCGTGGCGGCCATGTCCGCAGCCAAACACACCCGCTCCATCGTCTGCCAGAACATTCTCTTCGCCCTTACCTTCAAGGCGATCATCCTGGTGCTGGATATGTTCGGCACCTGCCCGCTGTGGCTGGCTGTGTTTGCCGACGTGGGCGTGGCGCTGCTGGCCGTGCTCAACTCCCTGCGGGCTTTCCTCATCCGCGAGCCGGTGATACCGGAAAAATGAAACGATACCCTCTGCCGCCCCGGAGCTTGCTCCGGGGCGGTACTTTTTTCTAAACTTAATGAAATCTTAAGAAATTAACTCTTTCATCTTTTTGTAACTTGTGTTACATTGATAACAAGAGGAGGGGATCGTGTGTATACCGTTCTGATCTGTGACGACGACCGGGATATCCGCCGGGCGCTGAACATCTATCTCACCGGCGCCGGCTATCAGGTATTGGAGGCGGCCAATGGACGCGACGCGCTGAGCATTGCCGAAAGGGAAGAGGTCCACCTGATCCTTCTTGACATCATGATGCCGGACCTGGACGGCGTATCCGCACTGAGCCTGCTGCGGGAGCGCAGCAACGTTCCGGTGATCCTGCTCACCGCCAAAAGCGAGGATAAGGACAAGATCATGGGGCTGGAACTGGGCGCGGACGACTATGTGACCAAGCCCTTCAACGCCCAGGAGCTGCTGGCCCGTGTGAACGCGCTGCTGCGGCGGTACATACATATGAACACGAGCGTATCGGAAAAGAAAACATCCTGCCTGGTGCTGGGCGGCATAGAGCTGGACGACGACACCAAGACCGTTCTGCTGGACGGGGAGGAGGTCGTCATCACGCCGAAGGAGTATGACATACTGAAATTCTTCATGGAGAACCCGGGGAAGGTGTTTTCCAGCCGGGAGATCTATCGCCGGGTCTGGCAGGACAAGCCCATGGGAGCGGAAGGGACGGTCCCGGTGCACATCCGCCATCTGCGGGAAAAGCTGGAGATCGACCCAGCCTCTCCCCGCTATCTGAAGGTGGTCTGGGGCAAGGGCTACAAGCTGGAGGGGTGAGTATATGCGCACGATCGTGGAAAAACGATGGGTCAGGCTGTTGGCGCTGGCCCTTTTTTTCCTTTTCTCAGCCGGAGCGGCGGTAAGTATTAAGCTGTATAGCTACGCGCTGGAGGACGGGTGGTACAGCAAGGAGGATTATACCTTTGCCGACACCCGCATGGCCAATAACTATGTGATGGACGCGCTGCGCTTTGTGGCGCAGAATCTGAAATGGCTGGGCGAGCCTTCAAACGACTCACTGGGCGGCTATGGGGGCGACGCCTTCTCCTATGTGATAGAGGATATGGACACCGGGAAGGTATTTGCCGACACCAGGACCGACGCTTCGCAGTTCGTAACGGACTACGGAGAACCCGTCTATGTGGAGGACTGCGATCAGGTCTTTAAGCTGTCAGGCTATGTGGATCTGCCCGTCCAGCCGTATGGCGGCTGTTACCGGGAGTACTACCTTTTCAGCTACCTACATCCTCTGAGCCGTGGCTTTTTGCCGGCCGGCGTGGTATCGGTGCTGCTGGCGGCGGCGCTTTTTGCCTTTGCCGTATTCGGCGCCATACGGATGGGGAGGAAGGGGACCCTTACTGCGCTGGGAAAGCTGCCGTTCGACGGCGCGGTGGCGGGATTATATGTGATGGCGCTGCTGCTTATCCCGTTCCTGTATGACTGCGTAGGCTTCAATCTGCGCATAGCCATTCTGCAGATGGGCTTTACAGAAGAGTGGATGCACAGCCTTTTTACGCTGTGGGTATTCTGTCTGCTGACGCTCATCCTTCTCAACCAGCTTGCGGCGGGGGCTTTCACCGGCCGCCTCCTTCTGTGCAGGTGGTTGCGGGAAAGAACGCTGAAGGTGCTTGCCATCGCCGCTTATGCCGTGCATTTTTTCCTGATACTGCTGTTGCTGTTGTCTTTCAGCGGATACTACGGCCTTTCCGATCTTATCATGCAGATCGTGCCGGTCAGACCGGACCAGATAACGCTGTTCCTGGCTCTGTTCGACTGTCTGCTGCTGCCCTGTTTTATCCAGTGGAACAGGGAAGAGGCCCGTATCCGCAGAGCCTCCGGCGCGCTGGCTTCGGGCGATCTGACCTATAAGGTGAACGCCGAGCGGCTACATTTGGTCTGGCGCGATCTGGGGCGGGACCTGAACAGTATCGGCGACGGGATGACGGCGGCGGTAGAGGAACGGCTCCGCAGCGAGCGCATGAAAACGGAGCTCATCACCAACGTGAGCCACGACCTGAAAACGCCCCTGACCTCCATCATCAACTACATTGAGCTATTGAAAGAGGAGGGGCTGCCGGAGCAGACCAGGCGTGAGTATCTGGACGTGCTGGACCGGCAGAGCGCCAAGCTCAAAAAGCTGACCGAGGACGTGATCGAGGCTTCCAAGGCCGCCAGCGGCGTCATGGCTGTCAACGCCGAGCTTTTCAATATCAACGAGCTTTTGGAGCAGTCGGTGGGGGAGTACAGCGAGCGGCTGAAGGAGGCGGGGATCCAGCCGGTGATACACACGCCGGAGACGGAGACATATATCATGGCGGACGCCAGACTTCTTGGCCGGGTAATGGACAACTTTATCACCAACATCATCAAGTACGCCCAGCCGGGGACCAGAGCGTATTTTGACCTGGTCACGGGGGACGGCAAGACCGTCATCGCCGTAAAGAACACCTCCCGGGCGCCGCTGGATATACCGGCTGACGAGCTGATGGAGCGCTTCGTCCGGGGCGACAGCTCCCGCAGCACGGAGGGGAGCGGTCTGGGCCTTTCCATAGCCCGGAGCCTGACCGAGCTCATGGGCGGCCAGATGGCGCTCACTTTGGACGGGGACCTGTTCAAGGCGGAGGTGTCGTTCCCGTCCGCGGACGGGGAAACGGCCCCCGGCGCCGTTCATGCCGCCGTGGCGGCGGTGGATGCGATATGACTTGACAGCCGGCGCCGCCAGGCGATATACTTTTATGTACACTGATATGGACCGCCAAAACAGGGGGCAGAAGATGAACACCCAAACACTTTGTATCGTGGTACCTTGCTACAATGAACAGGAAGTTTTGCCGATCACGTCAAAGCTGTTTCTGGAGGAACTGACGCACCTGATCCGGTGCGGAAAGGTAGGCGAGGGGAGCCGTATCCTGTTCGTCAACGACGGCAGCGGCGACAGCACCTGGGACATCATCTCCCAGCTCGCCAGGCAGGACGAGCACTTTATCGGCATATCCCAAAGCCGCAACCGGGGCCACCAGAACGCGGTGCTTGCCGGTCTTATGGAGGCCCGGGAGAAGTTTGACGTCACCATCTCCATTGACTGCGACGGACAGGACGATATCGCCGCCATGGAGGCCATGATCGACGCCTATCATGACGGCTGCGACGTGGTGTATGGCGTGCGGAGCAAGCGCGAGACGGACACCTTTTTCAAACGCTTCACGGCGGAGGGCTTTTATAAGCTCATGCGGCTCATGGGGGCGGAGGTGGTTTTCAATCACGCGGACTACCGGCTCATATCCTCCCGGGTGCTGCAGGAGTTCTCCAAATTCCATGAGGTGAATCTGTTCCTGCGGGGTCTTATCCCGCTGGTGGGATTCAAGAGCACCTGCGTCTATTATGAGCGCCACGAGCGGATGGCCGGCAGTTCTCACTATCCGCTGAAAAAAATGCTGGGCTTCGCGTTCGACGGTATCACGAGCCTGAGCGTCAAGCCCCTACAGCTCATCTTCTTCTTTGGCTGCTTCGTGGCGTTCCTGAGCTTTATCGGCATCATCTGGGCCGTGGCCGCCTATTTCATGGGCAAGGCGGTGGCCGGCTGGGCCAGTATGATCTGTATCCTCTGCTTTTTCAGCGGCATACAGCTTATCTGCGTGGGCGTGCTGGGGGAATATATCGGCAAGATCTATCTGGAGACGAAGGCCAGGCCCCGGTATATCATCAGCGCCCGGACCTGGGAGGAAGAGGACAGCCACAGCTGACCCGATATATCATCAGACCCACTGCCTTTTGAGCAGTGGGTCTTTTGCTGTGTCTAGCTCTATTTTCCCGTGCTGCCGAAGCCGCCGGCGCCTCTGTCCGTCTCGTCCAGAGAATCCACCAGCTCAAGCGCCGGGGTCAGAACAGGGAGGATGACCAGCTGCACCAGCTTCATGCCCGCTTCGATGGTCACGTCCTCCTTACCGTGGTTGTAGACCTTGGCCACGATGGGGCCTGTGTACCCCTCGTCGATAACGCCCTCGCAGAGCAGATTTTTCTTTACATTCAGCCCGCTTTTGCTCTTGAGCATACCCACCGTGTGCTCCGGCAGCGAGACGTGTACCCCCGTGTCAAAGACGCCGCTGCCACCGGCGGGGATGGTGACGGTATCTCTGGCGTAAAGGTCCAGGCCCGCGTCGGCGGCGTGGGCACGGGTGGGCACATATGCGCCGGGGTCAAGAGTTACTTTCATCGTTCGTATCCTCCGCAAAGAAGATAGGCCGCAGCAGCGCCAGATTCCGGTCTGTGGAGAAGTTGCTGACGCTGTACAGCACCAGTATCATATCAAAGCCGTTCTCGTCCGCATACCGGGCAAGAGAATCCTTGTAGTACCGCAGGTCCACCAGGTCGATCCGGGAGAAGTTCGCCGTCAGGAAGGGGACAAGGCTGTCCGTGTAGGAGTCCCGCACGATCAGGACGGACGGGCCGTCATGACCGGTGTCCACGCGCAGCAGGGAGGTGTTGCCCCCCAGGAACATGGAGTACTTGTCCTTGACCTGCAAAAAAGAGGTGTCATACATGGGCTCTGTGGCGGGCTCAGGCGAGCCGTAGTCCGTCAGGGTGACCGTCCCGTCGTCCGGCACGAAGGTCTCCATCACATCGGGCCTGACCCACGAGAAACCGGAGGAGGAATATGTGGTGCCATAAAAGGCGTCGGAGACCACCTGACGGTCGTAGGAGGCAAGGTCCGGGGCAGGGAAGCCCCAGGCACCGCACAGCGCCTGATAGGCGTAGAACGCGCCCAGGCTGGTCCAGTGATGGTCCGTGCGGTAGAAAATATACTCGTCCGCGTGCTGCCGCAGGGCGGCGGCTATGTCGATGTTGACGGCCTGACTGCGGCCATAAGCCCGGTCAATGACGGCCTGCTGGCTGTCGGTGGGGGCGTTGTCCGGCAGGAGATAGGACTGGACGTCGCCGGCGCCGGGGATAAGGCCGAAATAGATGGGCGTTTCGCTGTACGCCGCCCAGGCGTTCAGCGCGTCGATGTTGCCGTCCACGGTCTCACCGGCGGGGGCTTCAAAGTCCGTGATGAGCACGCCGTCGCCGCAGTAGTAAACGCCGTTGTTCTCCTTTTTGCCGCTGAGAAGCTCACAGCGGGCTTTCAGCGCCGTCCAGGCGTCCCGGAAGGGGAACTGGTCGGTGGTATAGCTCTCGAAATCCGCCGTGAACGATCCCTCGGCCAGGGCGGTGAGGGAGAACTCCGGCAACCGCTGCAAATAGCGATTTTCCTGTTGGGAAAATTCTACGTCCGGCAGCACCGGCAGCAGGATAAAGAACAGCCCGATAAAACCGAGGAACACCGCGACGGTGACGATCTTTGCCAGTCGATTCATAGGCACACCTCAAAAACGGAAGTAGAGGAAGGGGTTATAGGTGGAATCCACCAGATAGGCGGTGGAGACGGTCAGCACCAGCAGGACCAGCACCGGCACGGCCACGGACCGGAGCTTTTCCGGCAGTCTTGCGAACAGCGCCCTGCCCGCCGGCAGACTGGCAAAGCAGGCCGCCAGCAGCACCGGTCCGAAGCCCGCAAGATAGTACAGGTCCGTACCGCCGCAGAGCCCTGCCTCGCCGAAGCCGTACATGGCCTTGAAAAACACCATCGTCTGGGCCACGCTGGTCTGCTGGAAGATGACCCAGCCGGAGATCGCTACCGCCAGCGTGTACAGATGACCCACGAAGTGGGGGAGCTTATCCAGCCAGCGCAGCAAAAATACCTTCTCCAGGATCAGGAAAAAGGCGTAATAAAGCCCCCAGAACAGGAACGTCCAGCTGGCCCCGTGCCAAAGGCCCGTCAGGGCCCAGACGATCAGAAGATTGAGAAGCTGCCGTTTGAGCCCTTTCCGGCTGCCGCCCAGGGGGATGTACACATAGTCCCGAAACCAGGTGCTCAGGCTGATGTGCCACCGCCGCCAGAACTCCGTGACGGTCCGGGAGATGTAGGGGTAGTTAAAGTTTTCCAGAAACTCGAACCCCAGCATTTTGCCCAGGCCGATGGCCATGTCGGAGTAGCCGGAAAAGTCAAAGTATATTTGCAGGGAAAAGGCGATGGCCGCCATCCAGGCGCCCACGAAGGTCAGGTCCGCCGCCCCGGTCCCGGCGTAGGCATCCCAGAGCATTCCCACGTTGTTGGCGATGAGGACCTTTTTTCCCAGACCCACGATGAACCGCTGCACGCCGGCGGCGAACTTGTCCAGATCCTCATGCCGCTCGTCAAGCTGCTCCGCGATATCCTTGTAGCGGACGATGGGGCCCGCGATCAGCTGGGGGAACAGAGCCACGAAGGTGCCGAACTTGATAAAGTTCTTCTGCACATAGCCGTCGCCCCGGTAAACGTCGATGGGATAGCTCATGGTCTGGAAGGTATAGAAGGATATGCCGATGGGCAGCGTCAGCCCCAGGGTGGGGATGGTCACGCCGGGGATCAGGCTCAGGGTCTCCGCCACCAGGTCGAAGTACTTGAAGAAGAAAAGCATGGCCAGGTTGACGACCGTATTTATAATGAGTACCAGCTTGGCCTTTTTGCGCTCCGCCGCGTACCTGCCGATAAGAAGCCCGCTCACATAGTTGACGCAGATGGAGAAGATCATCAGAAAGATATAGACCGGCTCGCCCCAGCCGTAAAACACCAGATTCACGGCAAAAAGCCACACATTGCGCCAGCGGGAGGGGACGATGTAATAGACAGCCAGCACGATGGGCAGGTAGATGAACATGAAAAGAATGCTGGAAAAGACCATGCTCGTTTAATCCTCCGAATCGTCTTGTCCGGGCGTAAAGCCGGCCAGGGGATTGGCGGCGGCGGCTTTTTTCAACTCGGCGTTCGCGATGTGGGTATATATCTGGGTGGTGTTGAGGCTCTCATGTCCCAGGACCTCCTGGAGCGTGCGCACGTCCACGCCGTTTTGCAGCATCAGTGTGGCCGCCGTGTGGCGCAGCTTGTGGGGGGAGATATTGCCCGCGTCCAGACCGGCCTTCAGGAGCGTCTTGTGGACCATGACCTGGATGGAGTCCACGCTCATGCGCTGGCGGCGGTTGGAGAGGAACACGGCCTTTTTGTCCGCCGTCGGGATATCCTTGCGCACGGCCAGCCAGGCGTTCAGCGCCTCGATACAGGCGTCGTTCAGATAGACGATCCGCTCCTTGCTGCCCTTGCCGTGGATGAGCAGGCTATCCTGCCGGATATCCGACAGGTTCAGGCCCACCATCTCCGAGATACGCAGGCCGCAGTTCAAAAAAAGACACAGAATGCAGTAATCACGCTCTTTGTTTTTCCCATCCACCGCCATCAGCAGCCGACGGCTCTCCTCCAGCGTCAGATAGTGGGGGAGGGTCTTTTGCAGCTTGGGGGTGTCCAGATCCCGGACCGGGTCTTCGGTAAGCTGCTTCGTCTTGACGGTGAGGTACCGGTAAAACCCCTTCAGACTTGTGATCATCCGGGCCCGCGAGGCGGCGTTCAGCTCCCGGTCCCTGGACAGATACGCCAGAAAGTCATAGACCTCCGCCAGCGTGACCGCCCCGTAAAAGTCAAGATCGGCAGAGCGTATATCCACGTCCTCCAGCGGCGTATCACGGGGGACGAGGCCCCGCGCCACATAAAGATACCGCGTGAAGGTCCGCAGATCCATAAAATACGAATCCACGGTCTTTTTTGACTGCCCTTTGATGGTGTCATGGTATACGAGAAACTCCCGCAGCACCTGAGACGCCTCATTTTGATAACTCATGGAAAAGACCCCCAACATCTTGTACTATAGCAGAGCAGAGGAAGCTTGTCCAGAGGCAAAATACACAAATAATTCGGCATAATTAATATTATGCCGAATTTAGGGGAGGGCCAAAGCCCCGCCGATATCGAAAATGGGGTCCCGCGTGAGAAATACGGCTTCCCGGCCGTGTTTTTTCAGAAAATCCAAAATACGTTCTTTATCCGGATGACGGTCCATCGTTCCTGTGAACGCGATCACATTTTTGTCTAGCATAAATGACGCGCCGCCGATGAATCCGTGATCGTACCCATCCAGCTCGATATATCCCGGACGAATGTCCAGCACGTCCAGCCCCGCGTTTTTCGAGGCTCTGGAGACGCCAGCGTCCGACGTGATGATGGAATGGTCGTCCACGTTGCACGCGGCGCATTTTGTGTAGCCCTGGGATACGGTCACCGGGACGCCGCGCAGATGATCCGATACGGCGGGATCGATCGTCTCAGGATCGAATATGCTGTACTTGCCTGTCTCACACGCGCACAGTCCGACGTCCGCCGGATACAGGCCGCCTCTCGGTCCCACCGCTGTGTGTACCGTATATCCCATATTAGTTAAATTATTAACAATACTGGCATCCGAACAGACAGCAGGCGCCGCCACGATCTGCCGTCCGGAGACGAACGCCAGCAGGTCCGCATGGCCGGCCAGTCTCGGGTCCAGCGCCGGATCGTCAGGCAGCCAGATGACGTCGGCCCCCAGGGCCGCGAGGGGCCGTGCCAATTTATCCTTATACCTCTTCCCTGCCAGCAGCCTCACAGCGTCTTTTCCACCGCTTCCCGCAGTGTTTTGACATGGATGAGCTCCAGTCCCTTTGGCGGTTTCAGTTCGCCCCGAATACGGGATGGAACGACGCATTGGGTGAATCCCAGCCGGGCGATCTCCGAAAGGCGCAGGTCCAGGGCCTGAACGCTGCGTATCTCACCGGTGAGGCCCACCTCCCCCACCGCCGCCAGCTTGTCCGGCAGGGGCGTGTCCCGAAAGCTGGACGCCACCGCCAGGCACGCCGCCAGATCGGCGGCGGGCTCGTCCAGCGTGAGGCCGCCCACCACGTTCACATAGGCGTCGCAGGTGTTCACGTTCATGCCGCCGCGTTTTTCCAGTACCGCCAGCAGCAGATAAAGCCGGTTATAGTCAAAACCATTGGAGGTGCGCCGGGGCGCGGAAAAGCCCGTAGGCGTCACCAGCGCCTGCACCTCCGCGAGAATGGGGCGGCTGCCCTCCATCACGCAGGCCACGCAGGTGCCGGGCACGCCCACCGGCCTGCCGGCCAGCATGACCTCGGAGGGATTGGGCACCTCCCGCAGTCCCTCCCGGCGCATTTCAAACACGCCTATCTCATTGGTGGATCCGAAACGGTTCTTCTCCGCCCGCAGGATGCGGTAGCTGAGAGAGCCGTCCCCCTCAAAGTACAGCACGCAGTCCACCATGTGCTCCAGCACCTTGGGCCCGGCAATGGCGCCCTCTTTGTTCACATGGCCCACCACGAAGGCGGTGAAGCCGCCGGTCTTGGCAAGCTGCATGATCTCCATGGCGCACTGCTTGACCTGGCCCACGCTGCCGGGCGCGGTGGTCATGCCCGGGTCATACACGGTCTGGATGGAGTCGATGATGACGATATCCGGGCCGAGCTCCTCAATGGCGGCGATCACATCGTTGATGTCCGTGCCCGCCAGCACATGCAGATTGTCACGATCGACGCCCAGGCGCTGCGCGCGCATTTTCAGTTGATGTTCGCTCTCCTCGCCGGTCACATAGAGAATGCTCTCGTCGGGTCCTATGCTGCCGCAGGCCTGTAGGAGCAGCGTGGATTTGCCGATACCCGGCGCGCCGCCGAAAAGAACGATGGACCCACGCACAGCCCCGCCGCCCAGCACCCGGTCCAACTCGCCGACGCCGGTGGAAAACCGCAGTTCATCTCTGTCGTCCAGCTCCGCCAGCCGTTTGGGCATGGCCCGGCGCACCGGACGGACCTTCTCCGCCGCTTTGGGTGCGGCGGGAGCCTCCACCAGCGTGTTCCAGGCCCGGCAGCTGGGGCACTGGCCCTGCCAGCGGGACGTCTCATACCCGCAGGCCGAACAGAAAAATACCGTTTTCTCTTTCATGTCGTCGTTCCTCTTATGTATTGCAAGTAGCTTCCCAGCAGCACGGCGGCCAGCTTCAGCCGGTATGTGCCTGATCGCAGACTGGCCAGATCGTCCGGATTTGACAGAAAGCCGCACTCCACCAGCACCGCGGGGCATGTGACCTTTTCCATCAGATAGACCCGGTTATCCACCGCCGTGGCCACCCGCCGGTTGTTCGGACAGACGAGCGCCGTCAGATTGCTCTGGGCGATCTCAGCCAGCGTATCGCTGCCGGCCGCGTCTGCAAAAAAGACCTGGATACCGTGAGGCGCCGCCGCCGGGTATTTATTTTGATGTATGCTCAAAAGCACCGCGCCGGGGGTATTGTTCACAAGGCCCACACGGGCGTGCTGATCGGCCACTTTTTTCGCGGCGATAGAGGTGGCGTCGGCGGGGTAATGGATGTCCTTCCCTTCCCGGGTCATAACGCTCTCAACGCCCCAGAAGCGGGCAAGGGCCTCCAGCCGCAGGGCGATGTCCAGATTTATATCGCTCTCCAGCGTGCCGTCCGCCGCCACGGCGCCTCCGTCGGCGCCGCCGTGCCCGGCGTCGATGACAAGCACGGGCGGCACCGCCGCCGCGTCGGTCTGCACCGTTTTGCGCTGCCCTGCCAGCGCGATGATCGCCAGCAGGATCGCCGCCGCCAGAGGATACCACCATTTGACCTTCCGCTCATTTTTCATCCACAGCCACCTCACTGCAATCTATGAGCGTGAACGGACATCTATTCAAGGCATATCCGGCGGTATCGGCGATCCGGGCAAAAGAAAAGGCATAATGACGTTTACGCCGTCATTATACCTCGGAACAGACTGTGCACGCAATATTTTTTAGCTTATATTATAAAGCAGATGAGGCGGTTCCCGCCGTCGTTCACCAGGCGCTGGACCGTTACCCGCAGGCGGTTGCGTATATTGGGCGGCATCTGTTGCAGCTTATTGGTGAGTCCCTCCTCCGCGATGTCATAGAGGGATTTGCCGAATATATTGGACTCCCAGATACGGTTGATGTCCCCGTCAAAGCCCTGTAGCAGGAAGCTCACGATCTGCTCTGATGCCTTCTCGCCTCCTACCGCCGGGGAGACCTCGGTCTCCACCTGGGTGCGGAAAAGATGGATGGCCGGGGCGCTGGCCTTCAGCCGCACGCTGTACTTTCCGCCCCGGCTGACGATCTGGGGCTCCTGTAGCTCCATCTCCTCCGGGCCGGGCATGATGATCCCGTAGCCTGTCTCTCTGGCCTGGGCCAGCGCCTCGTGGACGTGATCGTACTCCGTCTTGACGCTTTTCAGTGACCGCAGAAGCTCCATCAGGTCTCCGTCGTCATGGATCTCAAAGCCGGACTGGTCGCTGATGGTCTGGTAATAGAGCGACTGCTCAAGCTCGATGACGGCCGTCGCCGTGCCGCTGCCCGCCTGGGCGGCGGAGATACGGGCGGAGCTAATAAGTTCGCTTTGCATGAGCCCTTCCACGCCGCTGTAGGCGTCCTGTAACGCGGACATGTGTTCACCCGCGTCCAGAAGCATGGAATAGAGCGTTTTTTTCAACTCGCTGTCCTCCGGCAGGGCTTCCGCCCAGGCGGGCAGCCACAGGGAGAGCTCGTTGATGGGAAACTGGAACAGGACCGCTTTCATCACCGCGTTGACGTCCTCCGCCGACAGCTCCTGGCAGTTGACGGGCAGGCACGGCACCCGGTACTGCTCGGAGATCTGTGCCGCCAGAGCGCCTGCGGCGGCCCCACAGGGTTCCGCGCTGTTGACGACCACGGCAAAGGGCTTGCCGATATCCTGCAGCTCCCGTATGACGCGCTCCTCCGCCGCCAGGTAGTTTTCCCGGGGAATATCCCCAAAGCTACCGTCGGTGGTGATCACAAGGCCGATGGTGGAGTGCTCCGCGATGACCTTTCTTGTCCCCTCTTCCGCCGCCTGAGTCATCGGTATCTCATGGTCATACCAGGGGGTGGTGACCATCCGTTCCACGCCGTCCTCGTACAGTCCCTCAGCCCCCGGCACGATGTACCCCACGCAGTCGATGAGCCGCACAGAGGCGGAGGCGTCCGTCCCCAGAGAGATGTCCACCGCCTCCTCCGGGACGAATTTGGGTTCGGCGGTCATGATGGTGCGGCCTGAGCCGGACTGGGGCAACTCGTCGCGGGCGCGTTCCTTCCTGTACACATTTTCGATGTTGGGAATGACCTGTATCTCCATGAAACGCTTGATGAAGGTCGATTTTCCCGTCCGCACCGGCCCGACGACGCCCAGATAGATGTCGCCGTCCGTCCTGCGGGCAATATCTTCATAGATGCTGTCCACAAAAATCCCTCCAAGGCATGTTTGGTTAAACATACGCCCGGGAGGGATCATTTATGACATAAACTGTGCCGTCTGGCCGTGGACCTGAGAAATACTGACCGCCAGGTCCGGGAAAGCCGTATCCAGCCAGTCTTTCAGCACCGGGACCACCACATTCTCCGTGCAGAAGTGGTCGCCGTCTATGAGATTGACGCCGAGCCTGCTGGCCTCAAGAAACTGGTTGTACTTCACGTCCGCCGTCACATAGGTGTCGCACCCGGCGGCCGCGGCAAGACCGATATCGCTTCCGCCGGAGCCGCCGCAGACGGCCAGCTTCTTTACGGGCCGCCCCGCGTCGTGGTAGCGCAGGCCGTTGGAGCGCAGCGCGCCTTTCACAAAGGGCAGAAAGTCGGAAAAGGCCGTCTCGCGCGGGATGGTCCCGATACGCCCAATGCCGGTATCCGGCTCCAGGATACCAGTGACCGTGCCGCCCAGCGCCGCCATCAGCGCGTCGTTCACGCCGCCCTCCGCCGCGTCCAGATTGGTATGCATACAGATAGCGCCGATGTGGTTTTCCGCGAGAGCCAGCACAGTGGTGCCGTCTCCGTCCGAGTCCGTGACGGACTTCAGGGCAAAAAACAGCGGATGGTGGCTGACGACGAGCTCGGCGCCCAGCGCCGCCGCCTCCCGGACCACCGGCTCCGTGATGTCGAGAGACACCAGAACGCGGCGCACTTCCCTGCCGGAACGTCCGACCAGAAGCCCCACATTGTCAAACTCCATCTTGCGGCTGACGGGCGCCTTTTCGTTCAAAACCGCAAATATCTCACCGATCGTCGGCACCGGAAAGCCTCCCTTCGATTATTTTATATTCCTCCAATAGCCCGGCGGCCGCCAGGTCATGGGGCGCGGCCCTGGCCGCCGAAGCCGCCATGGCCTGTAAATACCGCGGAAACAGCGGGTCGTTCCCGATCTGGGCCAGCAGACCGAGGTGCAGCTCCGCCTCCGAATAGACCGGGGACGTGCCCCCGGCCGCGCAGAGGATGGGATACAGCCGTCCGGCGTCCTCCGCCAGCCGCTCCGAGCCGATCGCGTACCCGTTGCCGATCAGCCACCGGCGCAGGTCCGCCTTTTTGCTCTGAGGCTCCAGGATGAGGCGCGTATCCTCCTTTGTCCAAGCGGCCCGGGAGAGGATGCCGATCATGGTCTCTCCCCCCATCCCCGCGAGGATGACCGTGTCCCCGTCCTCCGGGCCCAGACCGTCCAGACCGTCGGTCTGCATGAGCCGGATAAACCCGCCGGTCCCGGTCCTTCCGATGAGGGCAGCGGCGTTTTGCAGCGGTCCGGAGCGGATATCTGTGGCCAGCACGCTGCGCGCCCGGCCGGTCTGCGCCAGCCATACGGGGAGCATGGCGTGGTCCGTTCCCACATCAATGACGGCGGCGCCCGGTCTCACCTGCTCCGCCACAGCCGCCAGTCGCGGCGATAGACGTATCATACCCAAAAATAAAGAGCGGCGGGGAGCTTCCCCGCCGCTTTTCAAAGCTTACGCGTGCGCGGCGATAAAGTCGTTGACTTCCTTCACGAAGGGCTCGACTTCCACACCGTGAACAAGGCAGGCCTGCTCAATGCTCTCGCCCGTGGCATAGGCGCAGCCCAGGCAGTGCATGCCGATACGCTGGAACAGAGGCTGGGTCTCCGGAGCGTTCTGCATGATCTCGAAAACGATCGTATCTTTGGTGACCTGATACATGATATATCTCCTCCCGTTTGTAGTTGTGCGATGTGTATATTATATGCGCCCGAGGCGCGGATTTCAACATAAAAATAGAGGAAGCGGCAACGCTCCCTCTATTTTTCGGCACATGGCGATCAAAGCTCGCCGGCACGCATTTTGGCGAAGCACTCGCTGCAGTACACCGGACGGTCGCTCTTCGGCTCGAAGGGGACGCGGGCCTCGCCGCCGCAAGCGGCGCAGGTAGCGGTGAAGAACTCGCGGGGACCACGGGCAGCGGCCTTACGAGCATCGCGGCAGGCCTTGCAGCGCTGGGGCTCATTCTGGAAGCCGCGCTCAGCGTAGAACTCCTGCTCACCGGCGGTGAATACGAACTCCTGTCCGCATTCCTTGCATACAAGGGTCTTGTCTTCGTACATTTTGGTTCCTCTCTTTTGATATTTTTCCCATACGGGCAGTATATTGCGATCAGCTTTCGCTGTTATCGCCTGAGGGCAGCCTGGCCAGCTTGCGCCTGATGCGCTGCACGGCATTATCAACGGCTTTGACGTCTCTTCCCGCCGTCACGGCCATCTCCTCATAAGTGAGGCCGTCAAGGTACAGGTCAAGTATCTCAGCTTCCAATTTTGACAGACACCGTGAATAGGCGGAAATGAACTCGTTTTCGGTCTCTCTGGCTAGAACCTGCTCCTCGGGACTGCGCGCGTAGTAGTGAGTGCCTAGGGACTGGGATTCATCTGAGAGGACATCGTCAAGGGAAACACCGTCGTTCAGCGGGGCGTTCTTCAGGCGCCGGGCGCTGCGTACGGCGGAGCGGATACGGTTATGGATACACGTGCGGGCATATGTCTTAAAAGACGCGCCCTTTTCCCGGTCGTACTCCCGGATGGCGGACAGAAGGCCAAGCATGCCCTCCTGTATCAAATCCTCGCTGTCGCCGCCAATGAGAAAATACGGGCGGGCGCACATGCGCACCTCGCGGACATAACGTTCCGCCAGCGCCTCCTCCGCCCCGTCGGCCTGCTCTCTGGCAAGGATCTGCAACTGCTCATCCGATATAGCTTTATACGCATAATTACACACACATGATTATAGCGCTTTCAAACAGGAAGTCAAGCATTTTTTACAAAAAATGTACTTTTTACAAGCCAAAATTTGACAAAAACCGGCGCTGCGTGTATCCAGCGCCGGCTTTATCTTTCAAATTTCAAGGAAATATGCGTCAAATATCCAGTTTTTGCTGCCCCAGGTACTCAATGCCCAGGTGCTCATATGCCTTTTGGGTGACGCAGCGGCCCCGGAGCGTGCGGGTGAGAAAACCCTGCTGGAGCAGAAACGGCTCATATACGTCCTCCAGCGTGACAGCCTCCTCATTGATGGTGGCGGCCAGCGCCTCCAGCCCGACAGGACCGCCGTTATAGAGCTCGATAATGCTGCGGAGCATATGCCGGTCCACATTGTCGAGCCCCGCTTTATCCACCTCCAGCCGCTGCAACGCCTCATCCGCGATCTCCCTGGTGATGACGCCGGAGCCCTTCACCTGGGCGAAGTCCCGCACCCGGCGGAGCATCCGGTTGGCGATACGGGGCGTCCCCCGGCTGCGGGAGGCGATCTCCACCGCGCCGGTGGGCTCGATCTCCACGCCGAGGATACCGGCGCTGCGCTCCACGATCCGCCGCAGGTCCTCCGTGCTGTACAATTCCAGACGCAGCACCACCCCAAAGCGGTCCCGCAGCGGCGCGGACAGCTGCCCGGAGCGGGTGGTGGCGCCGATGAGCGTAAAGTGCGGCAGGTCCAGCCGGATAGAGTTGGCCGAGGGCCCCTTGCCGAGAATGATGTCGATGGAGTAGTCCTCCATGGCCGGGTAAAGTATCTCCTCCACCGAGCGGTTCAGGCGGTGGATCTCGTCCAGAAAGAGGATGTCGTTCTCCTGAAGATTCGTCAGCAGCGCCACCAGGTCGCCGGGCTTTTCCACGGCCGGACCGGAGGTGATACGCATATTGACGCCCATCTCGTTGGCGATGACGCCCGCCAGCGTGGTCTTGCCAAGGCCCGGGGGGCCATGGAGCAGAACGTGGTCAAGGGGCTCGTTTCGCATTTTGGCGGCCTCGATGAACACGGCCAGATTCTCCTTGGCCTTCTCCTGCCCCGTATACTCCGACAGGCGTTTTGGGCGCAAAGACGCCTCTGTGGCGTCCTCCGGCTGGAAGGTAGCGGTGGTCAGGACCTCATCCTGTTCCCCGGCTGAAAAGTTGATACTCACAGGTCCTCACCTACCTCACTTCATCATGTTTCGCAGCGCGGCACGGATGGCGTCCTCCACACTCAGCGCGTCAACGTCGACGCCCTTCATTGCCGCCGTGCACTCCGCGCGGCTGTAGCCAAGCACTGTCAGCGCGCTCATCACGTCGGCCATTCTTGTCTTTTCCCCGGCAGCGGCGACGACAGGCGCCGTGCCGGCGGCGCCGGACAGCTCGTCCGCCTGCTTGCCCATCTTGTCCTTCAGCTCCAGTATGATCCGCTGGGCAAGCCGCTTGCCCACGCCCTGGGCGGCGGTAAGCGCCCTCTCGTCATCGCCCAGCACCGCCATGCACACATGCTCCGGCGTGTTGACGGACAGTATGGCAACCGCCGCCTTGGGCCCCACGCCGGACACGGAGATGAGCATTTCAAAGCAGCGCTTCTCTCCCAGCGTCGCAAAGCCGTAAAGGTCAAAGGCGTCCTCCCGGACCTGCTCGCAGATATAAAGTCTGGCGCTCTTGCCTCGCTGGAGCTGCCCCAGCGTGTTGGCGGTGGTGTTCACCGCAAAGCCCACGCCGCCGCAGTCGATGACAGCCAGACCCGGTTCCATCTCCGTGATCGTTCCGTTCAGATGGTAGAACATCCGCTTTCTCCTTCCTCCGCAGCCAGGCGGCTGGTCATGCTTCTGGCATGGCAGATCGCCAGGGCCAGGGCGTCCGCCGCGTCGTCGGGCTTGGGCGGCGCCTTCATGTTCAAAAGCCGCTGGACCATGTAGATGACCTGATTTTTCCTGGCATTGCCGTAACCCACCACCGCCTGCTTCACCTGCATGGGCGTGTACTCGAAAACCGGCACGCCGCTCCGGTAGGCGCTCAGGAGGATCACGCCCCGCCCGTGGGCTACCGAGATACCCGTGGTGATGTTCTTGGAAAAAAACAGCTCCTCAATGGCGATGGCCTCCGGCGAGAAGGTCACGATCAGCTCATTGAGATCGTTGTAGATCATGTCGAGCCTTGGCGAAAGCGGCGTGTTAGGAGGCGTTGTGATGGCGCCGCAGGCCACATAGGCGTTCCTGCCGCCGACCGCGTCCACCACGCCGAAGCCCACCGTACCGATCCCGGGGTCGATGCCAAGTATCCTCACAGCCCCTGTCCCTCCCGGTCACGGAAATACCGCCGCGCGGCCTCGATATCCCGCTGTATCTGGGCCGCCAGATCATCCTGGGAATCGAAGCGGGTCTCGTCCCGCAGGAAGGCCAGAAAGTCTATGCGGACCCGCGCGCCGTACAGCTCGCCCGCAAAATCCAGCAGATTTGTCTCCACTGTCACATGCCGATCCCCGTCAAATGTGGGCCGCACGCCCACGTTTGTCACCGCGCATATGGGCCCGTCCGGCAGCCAGGCGCGGGTGGCGTACACACCGTACCGGGGCACGATGACCCCCGCAGGGATGGGAAAGTTGATGGTGGGGATGCCCATCCGGCGGCCCCGCTGATAGCCGTGGACCACCGTGGCGGAAAGCTCGTAGGGATGGCCCAGGAAGCGGGCGGCCTCCGCCATCCTCCCCGCCGCCACGAGCGAGCGGATGTAGGTGGAACTGACCACCACGCCGTCTATCCGCACCTGCTCCACGATGTCGCAGCCCACGCCGTTTTGTACGCACCAGGCGGCAATGCGCTCCGCCGTGCCGAGCCCCTTCCAGCCGCAGCAGAAGTCACGGCCCATCACCAGATGTACCGCGCCCAGATCCTCTGTGACCGAGCGGATGAAAGCCTCCCAGGGCGTGCGCATGAAGTCCTCGTCAAAATGCAGGACCATCACGTCTTCGATCGAGCCGGCCCGGGCGATAAGCTCCCGCCGGTCCTCCATGCTCTCCAGAAGCGGCACGTCGATCCCCCGGACCACCTTGTCCGGGTGGGCGTCAAAGGTGACGGCCGCCGGCGTGGCGTTCAGCCGCTCCGCCTGCTCCCGCGCCTTTTTCATCAGCGCCTGATGACCCAGATGAACGCCGTCAAAAAAACCGAGAGCGGCCACGCGCCGTATGTTTCCCATCAACCCTCTCCCCCTTGGGTTATAAGCTCCAGGGGCAGGATATAGCCCTCCGGGTCCGATCTTATCTGCTCCAGCGTGTGGGCCTGGTCCACCGTGAACCGTCCGGCCCGGACTCGCCGCAGGGCGCTCATGCACCCGCCGCAGCCAAGGGCCGCGCCGATGTCCGCGCAGAGGGTGCGGATATAAGTGCCTTTGGAGCACTCTATCTGAAGTCCCCAGTCCCCGGCCTCATCCTGATCGGTCAGGGCCAGCCGGTGGATGGTCACAGGACGCGCCTGTCTTTCAACGCTGCCGCCCCGGCGGGCGATCTCATAGAGCTTTTTGCCCCGTACCTTGATGGCGGAGTACATGGGCGGCGTCTGCATGATGGGACCGCGAAAAGCCTCCAGCGCCGCTTCAACGGTCTGCCGGTCCATCTGTGCCGGCTCGTTCTTTAATACTGTGCCCCAGACGTCCTGGGTGTCTGTGACCATCCCCAGCCGGAGGCGGGCGGCGTATTCCTTGTTGTCGTTCTCCGCATATTTGGCCGCCTTGGTCCCCTTGCCGGTCAGGACGACCAGCAGCCCGGTGGCATTGGGGTCCAGCGTGCCGGTGTGGCCGATGTGGCGCTCGTGGAGCACGCCCCGCAGATGGGCGCACACGTCCATGCTCGTCCACCCCGCGGGCTTGTCCACCAGCAGGATACCGTCCATCAGAGGGCCTCCAGGATATCCCAGACGATCACATCCGCCGTCTCGTCCGGGTCGGAATGTACCGTGCAACCCGCGGCCATTCGATGGCCGCCGCCGCCGTGCAGCTCGCAGATAGCGGCGGAGTCAAAGTCCTCGCCGCTGCGCAGGCTCACCTTGCACAGCCCCGGCTCCAGCTCCCGGATGGTTACCGCCACCCGGTTGCCCGCTACCCGGCCCGCCAGGGACGCGATATCGTCACAGTCGTCCTCTGTGGCGCCGGCCTCCGACAGCATATCCAGCGTGACGGTGGCCACCGCCACACAGCCGTTTTCCCCGAAACGCTTCAGCCCGCTGTAGATCATGCCCTCCAGCCGCAGGCGGGAGTAAGAGAACGTGCGGAAAAGCAGCTTGTTGAGACGCTTGTATTCCGCCCCGGCGTCGATGAGCTCCGCCGCCGCCCGGTGGGTGTCCGCTTTAGTATTGGCGTACACAAAGCAGCCGCAGTCCGTACTCACGGCCACATAGAGGAAGTTCGCGGTGGTCTTGTCGATCTTACCAAGGGCCAGCTTGCCGAGCTCCAGAACGATCTCGCCGCAGGAGGCCTTCTCAGGCAGGCACAGAAGCCGTTCGGCATAGCCGCTGTTGGTGGGATGGTGGTCAATGCACAGATCGACCTTTGTCCCGTGGGAAAACCCCTCCGGAAAGAGATTTTCCGAAGCCAGATCCACCGCCACGACGCAGGCGGGGCTGAACCCCTCCGGCGCCACATAGGGCGAGACAAAGGGCTCGAACGTCTCTGTCACCTGCGGGTTATCCCACAGATAGGCGATCTTGCCCATCCGGCGGAGGATATGACAAAGGGCGGCGGCACTGCCAAGCGTGTCGCCGTCCGGGCGGATATGCGTCAGGAGCAGATATCCGTCGTGGTCTTTCAGATAGTCAAAGCATTCAGTCAGATTCATTGTCGTCATGTTCAATATCCAATTCGTTGATAAGACGGTTGATATACGCGCCGTGGGCGATGGAGTCGTCCAGCACGAAGGTGAGCTCCGGGGTATACCGCAGGTCCAGGCTGTGGCCCAGCTCCCGGCGGAGATAGCCCGACGCGGATCGGAGCCCGCGCATAAGCTGCTTTTCATCGTACTGTCCAAGGACGCTCAAATATACCTTGCAGTGGCGCAGGTCGCTGGTCGTGTCGGTGTGGGTCACGGTGAGCATGACGCCCTGCTGCAGGCGCGGGTCCTTCACCTGGCGCAGCTTCTCCGCCAGGACACGGCGGATGTCGTCGTTGATACGGTCGATATGGTGGTTAGGCATTGATCTGCTCCATCACAAAGCACTCGATGACGTCCTGCTCCTTGATGTCGTTGAACTTATCCACCTGCATGCCGCACTCGTATCCGGCGGCCACTTCCCGCACGTCGTCCTTGAACCGGCGCAGGCTGGCAAGATCGCCCTCGTAGACCACGATGTTGTCCCGCAGCACGCGGACCTTGCAGCTTCGCTGGATCTTTCCGTCCAGCACATAGCAGCCGCAGACAGTGCCCACCTTGGACACCTTGTAGGTCTGACGGACCTCGGCATGGCCGATGATCTTCTCCTGGAACTTGGGCGCCAGCAGGCCCTTCATGGCCGCCTCGATCTCGTTGATACAGTCATAGATGACCCGGTACAGGCGGATATCCACATCGGAGCGGGCGGCGCTCTCCCGGGCGGCGTTCTCAGGCCGCACGTTGAAGCCCACGATCACCGCGTCGGAGGTGGAGGCCAGCATCACGTCGGATTCGTTGATTGCGCCCACGGCGCAGTGGATGACCCGGACCCGGACCTCCTCGTTGGAAAGCTTCTCCAGCGACGCCTTCACCGCCTCGGCGCTCCCCTTCACGTCGGCCTTGACGATGATGTTGAAATCCTTCATCTCGCCTTCCTGGATACGGGCGAACAGATCGTCCAGAGAGACCTTTTTGGGCGCCGTATTGGCGGCCAGCTTGGCCTTGGCCTTGCGCTCTTCCACCAGTTCGCGGGCCATACGCTCGTCGGCGACGGCGTTGAACACGTCGCCGGCGTTCGGCACCTCGCTCATACCGGCGATCTCCACCGGCACGGAGGGGCCCGCCTCGGTGACCCGCTGGCCCTTGTCGTTTATCATGGTGCGCACACGTCCCACCGCCGTACCGGCGATGATCACGTCGCCCTGGTGCAGCGTGCCGTTTTGCACCAGCACCGTCATGATGGGGCCGCGGCCCTTGTCCAGCCGCGCCTCTATGACGGCGCCGCTGGCGGCGCGGGCCGGGTTGGCCCGGAGACTGAGCATTTCCGTCTGTAGCGCCAGCATTTCCAAAAGGCTATCCACACCCTGGCCGGTCTTGGCGGAGATCGGACAGACGATGGTCTCTCCGCCCCACTCCTCCGGCACCAGGTCATACTCCGTCAGCTCCTGCTTGACGCGCTCGGCGTTGGCGCCGGGCATATCCATCTTGTTGATGGCCACCACGATGGGGATATTGGCGGCCTTGGCGTGGTTGATGGATTCCACGGTCTGGGGCTTGATCCCCTCTGTGGCCGCCACCACCAGAATGGCGACGTCCGTCACCATGGCGCCGCGGGCGCGCATGGAGGTGAACGCCTCATGGCCCGGCGTGTCCAGAAAAGTGACCGGATTGCCGCCGATATCCACCACATAGGCGCCGATGGCCTGGGTGATGCCGCCGGCCTCCCCCGCCGCGACGGCCGTGTTGCGGATGTAGTCCAGAAGGGACGTCTTGCCGTGGTCGACGTGGCCCATGACCACCACCACCGGCGCCCGGGGCATAAGCTCCTCGTCGGTGTCCACATGGTCGTCGATGAGCCGCTCCTCCACGGTCACGACCACCTCGTGCTCCACCTTGCAGTTGAATTCCATGGCCACCAGTGCCGCGGTATCATAGTCGATCATGTCCGGCAGACCCGCCATGACGCCCATCTTGACCAGCTTGCGGACCACTTCCGCGCCGCTCTTTTTCATGCGCATGGCCAGCTCCTGCACGGAGATCTCATCGGGGATCTGTACGCGTGTAGGCGCTTTTTTCGCGATCTCGAACTGGAGGCGCTGCATTTTGTCGCGCTCCTCCTGACGGCGCTTGGCGCTGGCGGCGGCAGAGTTCTGGCGCTGTCTATTGCGGGAGCCGATCTTCTCCTTGCCGCGCTTCATCTTCTCGGCTCTGTCCCCTGCCATCCGGTCAAACCGCTCGTCATACTTGGAAAGGTTCGTGTTGGCGGAGCCTCTGGTGTCCACTACCTTCTTCTGCGGCATCTGCCTGGGAACGTGGGGCTTGTCTGGCTTTGGCTGCTTCGCCGGCTGGGTCGGCGCTGCGTCAGGCGCCGCCTGTTTTCCCTTCTGGCCCTCGGCGGGCTTGCCCTTTTCCGCGGAAGCGGCCGGGGCCGGCTGAGCCGTGTCGGCAAAAACCTCCGCGATGCTCTCGATCTGGTTGTGCTGGGTCATATACTCGAAAATAATGCTGAGCTCCTCGTCCTCCAGGACCTGCATGTGGTTCTTGGGGGTCGTGGCATACTCCGTCAGTATCTCCGTGATGACCTTGGAGGTGACGCCAAAATCCTTCGCCACCTCATGCACGCGGTATTTCACCAAACTGCTCATACTCGCTCCTCCTGTTCTCCGCGATCTCTGCCGGCGGCCCGCATAAAAGTCGCCGCCAGACCCTCGTCACAGACCATCAGCACCGCGACGGGACTGCTCCGTCCAACGGCTTTGGCAAGCTCCGCCTTTCGATAGTCCGTGATATAAAGTGCCTGCCCATGCTCCCGCGCCAGCGCGCGGGCCTGAGCCAGCGTATTGTCCGCAGCATCCGCCGCCGCTACCAGAAGCCATCCATGCCGGCGCGGCTGTCTGGCGCAGTCCTCCGCGCCGACGATCAGTCTGCCGGCCCGGGCGGCCAGGCCCAGATAGCCCAGCGCCCTATCCATTCTCTTCCCCGACGGCCGCCGCAAGAATATCATATGCCTCCGGGCTGATGGCCGTTTCCAGCATACGCTCCAGCGCACGGCTTTTCCGCGCTCTGGCAAGGCACGACGCCTTACGGCATATATAGGCGCCCCTGCCGGGGGTCTTCCCCGTAGCGTCCGCCACGATCTCCCCCGCCGGGGTGCGGACGATGCGGATAAGCTCCTTTTTCGGCGCGCGCTCCCGGCACCCGGCGCACATCCGCACAGGCTCCGCCATGGTTATCAGTCCTCGCTCTCAGGCTTGATGTCGATCTTGATGCCGGTCAGCTTCGCGGCCAGACGGGCGTTCTGCCCCTCCTTGCCGATGGCCAGAGAGAGCTGGTTGTCCGGCACAATGACCCGGCAGGACTTCCCCTCCTCGTCCATGTACACGTTGATGACCTCCGCCGGGGACAGGGCCGCCGCCACATATTCCTCCGGGATCTCGCTGTACTTGACGATGTCGATCTTCTCACCGCCAAGCTCGTCCACGATACTGGACACACGCCCGCCCCGGGGACCCACGCAGGCGCCGATGGGGTCCACGTCCGCCGCGGTGCTCCAAACGGCCATCTTGGTGCGGGAGCCTGCCTCACGGGCGATGCTCATGATCTCCACGGTCCCGTCCGCTATCTCGGGCACTTCCAGCTCGAAAAGACGCTTCACCAGCACGGGATGCGTCCGGCTGATGAGCACCTGGGGCCCACGGGAGGACTTGCGCACTTCGATCACATAGACCTTTACCCGCTGGCCCTCCACCAGCACCTCGTCACGGATCTGCTCGTTCACGCTCAAAAGCGCGTCCGTGTACTCGGCATTGGAGCTGATCTTCATGGAGATATTGCCGGTGCGCGGGTCGATACGGGCCACCTCGCCGGTGAGGATCTCATGCTCATGAGAGGTGAATTCGTCGTAGATGAGGCCGCGCTCCGCCTCGCGGATCCCCTGAATGATCACCTGCTTGGCGTTCTGCGCCGCGATACGGCCCAGTTCCTTGGTGTTCACAGGGACCTTGATCTGGCCGCCGACCTTGGCTCGCTTGGATATCTTGCGGGCCTGCTCCAGCGTCATCTCCACGGCGGGGTCCTCCACCTCGTCCACCACGGTGGTGACCACATACATATCGATCTTTTTCTTGTCCTCGTCAAGCTCCACGACCACGTTGTCCGCCGCGTCGGGGTTATCCTTGCGGAAAGCGGTCAGCATGGCCTGATTGATCTTGTCGTACATATATTCGCGGGGAATGCCCTTCTCCCGTTCCAGATCCTCGATAGCAGCAAAAAACTCGGCGTTCATGATCTATTTCCCTCCGATCATATTTCCATGCGCAGCCGCACGCTGGCGATTTGGCTCTTCGTAAAGCGGCGTTCTTCTCCGCCGGATTCGATGATCACGTCTCCGTTGACATAGCCGGTCAGCTTCCCGATCCACTGCTTGGCGCCGTCCACCGCGCTGTACAGCCGGACCTCGACCAGCGAGCCGGTAAAGCGCTCAAAATCCTCGGGCCGCTTCAGCGCGCGCTCACAGCCGGCGGAGCTCACTTCAAAGATATAGCTGTCCGGCACCGGGTCCGCCTCATCCAGAATGGGGTCCATGGCCCGGGACACCGCCTCGCACTGGTCCAGATCCACTCCGTCGGGGCTGTCCAGATACACCCGCAGGTACCGCTGGCCGCCCTCCGTGACATACTCCACGTCCCAGAGCTCCAGCCCCGCGCGCTCCACCACCGGCAGAGCCAGGTCCCACACGGTCTTTTCAATTCGATTCATATGCAATTACCAAATTCTGACAATTTCTTTTTCATCAAGAAAAAGAGTGGGACAGTACCCCACTCCAGGAATCAGGACATTTGCTATTGTGAATATACCACACTGCTCTGTATAAATCAAGCCTTTTTTCAATTCTTTACTAATATTTGTGTATCCGCCCTGTCACAATACACCATATTTTGTCTTTTTCAAGTCTCCAGGCGGCTTCTCAGCCGTTCCAGCGCCTTTTTCTCGATACGCGATACATAGGACCTGGATATGCCGATGATGGCGGCGACCTCACGCTGGGGCATAGGCGGTTTCCCGTCCAGACCATAGCGCAGGCGTATGACCTGCGCTTCCCTGCCCTCCAGAACGCTGTCGACCGCACGGCGGACTTGCTCCATCGCCTCCTGGCGGGACAGGTCCTCCAGCATATCCTGATCGCAGGCGATGGTATCCAGCAGCGCGAGCCCTTCCCCCTCGCCGTCCGTGTCAAGGGCGTCGGACAATGACACATCGCCCGCGGATTTTTTCTGCCCGCGAAAGTGCATGAGGATCTCGTTTTCAATGCACTTGGACGCGTAGGTAGCCAGCCGCACGCCCTTATCCGGCCTGTAGGTGGACACGCCCTTGATGAGCCCGATGGTCCCGATCGACACCAGGTCCTCCGTGTCCGATGTGGACGTATAGTATTTTTTGATGATGTGCATCACCAGGCGCAGATTGTGTTCGATGAGCTTGTTTCTGGCCTCGATGTCACCCTGCTGGGAGAGTTCGATGTACCGCTGCTCTTCCTCCGGCTTCAGCGGGCGCGGAAAGGATGAGGCGTTGTCTCCCAGCCGGAGCATGAGCAGCGCGCTGGACACCAGAAGCATGAACGACGTAGACAGCATAGCCTTTATCACCTCTGTGCAGACTATGCCGGCCCGGTCTGTCCCTATTCGACGATCTCCGCCATTCGTTCGTCAACCGGCACGACAGCTTCGGCGCCGGTATCCTCCGGCGCCGCCCTGCGGCCAAATCCGCATATGGTGAAAGCTCAACTATGAGCGGCCAAACCCTTCCACTTATCGATGTTGTATGATTTTGTACAGACGGCATCCATCAAAATACCTTCATCGGCAAGCCGATCATGGTATTCTTCTATCTTCTCAGGCTGGCCCTCCAGCTCGGGAGACACCAGACAAAGCTTATACCCCAGGTCTTTCAGCTCGCTATAACTCTGCCGCGTGATCGGCAGGCGCGAAAAGCAGTCTACCCATACCCAGTCCACTTTGCCGGCCATGTTCCGGATCGTGTCCAGACCCTCCAATTCTGAGAAACGCAGCGCTATGTTCCTCTCGCCCATATCGGTCAGCAGCTTTATCATGGGAAAGCTCGAGTCCAGGAAAAAGTAACCGGCAACGGCGTACTGCCTGATAAGCTCCAGCACGCGGTGCTCTATTCGCTCGCTCTTGATATTCAGGATCATCGTCCCATGGCGGTATTCCTTCAGGTAATCCTCAAAGTCCTCGCCGGGTTCAAAGGGGTTATGCGAAATATAGATCCTGCCGCTGAGATCATCACGCAGATCGAGCTCGACGCCGTATTGGCGGTCCAGGGCTTTCAATTCCGCGACCGTGTTGATCCTGTGCGCGATATACTCCATCCGTCTCTCTCCTTCCGATCTGGTCTTTACTGCGGCACATCGCTTTGTTCGAGCAAAACGATCGTCAATCCGTTTTCTTCTCCTGCAAGTTCATATCCATTTTGTCCTTGCACAGCATGCTGATAGATGTCGTTGATCTTTTTATTTTCACGGCCCCTCTCCGAAATAAAGAAGATCTGGTGCTCACCGGTAAAAACGCCGGTTTTGATCTCGTCTGAAAAGTTATATGGCAGCGAGTCAACGCATACATCGGCAAGCACAAATCGCCTGTACTCCGGATAAGCCTGCGTCCATTCATCGATGGTCTGAAGGATACTTTCCCTTCTCTCAACATTTCGTATCTGCCTGGTCTTTGACGTCACCTGATAGGCCGTATCCGGCAACATCAGCGCAAAATTGATCAGCAGCACGATGAACACCCGCCTGGAATCAGGCGTTATCACGCACAGCAGGAATATCATCGGCATCAGATACCATCCCAGAAAGCGCGCCTTGCAGCACATAGCCACCAGAACGGCTGTAGCGCATATTCCTGCCAGCGTCAACGGCCTGTCGCCGCGGTAGAGGTAGCTGCCCAGACAGACCCCGATCAGACCCACCAGGGAAACGATCGTGTGCGTCATGCCGCCTGAATTGACAAGATCCCATTCGATGTTTTGTCTGAACAAAACGTCCTTGAGATACGCTATTGAAAAATTGCTCGCTTCGCCGTATGCCTGTTTGAACTTCTCAAAGTCCGTCACCATGATCGGATTGGAAATCAAGAATCCGGCGGCAAACGCGGCGACTCCAACGAGAGCGGCATGACAAAAGAGGCGTATCCCGCCACTCACATCCATGTTCTTAAAATAGCAGGCTCCGAAAAAAACATAGGCCCCTGCAAAGACAAAAAACGCGGCGTAGTTGAGCTTAACGCCTGCGGAGAGCCCCATCAGAAAGCCCGCGGCAACCAGCCTTCCCTTTTTGAAATGCCCAAAATCCGCAAACGCGGTCAGCGAAAAATACCCCCCCCCACGAGCCAAGGCACATTCCCATGATCTCCGGGCCAATGATCTTACCGGTAAACCAGGCCATCGGACAGGACAGGTACAGAAGACAGCTGAAAAAGACGCCCCGTGCGCTTTGCCCAAGCCTGACGTTCGTCAGGATGACGCAAAGCAGCACTCCCAGGAGCATTACGAACATCAGCAGACGCATGCGCAGGAACGTCCCGAGCAATTTCATGACGATCCAGTAGATGGCGCCGTATGCCAAATGATTGGGGACACTCAGCACATCGGACGGCTTATCCAGTGTGATCTCGCTGTTCAGAATGCCCAGAAACCAACGTTCATCCGGTACAAGAGCCGAGGTGTTGATACACACATAGAGCATAAATCCTGCGTATAACACGGTCAAAACAGCCGTTAATATCCAGTACGTCTTCTTTGCCCGGTCTGACAGCTTCATAGCACTACGATCGGTGTTCATTTTATCCCCGCCCTCTTTAACTTTGTACTGAAGGAAATGGTCCTTTTGATAAACTTCCACTTTGCCTTAAGGCCGGTGTTCCAGTGGGAGCTGCCGTGCAGGCGCGGCGGAAAGACCACGTCAAAACGCACGACGTCCAGTTCTTTGAGCCGGGCCATATACAGCGCGTAGAGGTCGAGCGCGAAGTCGTAGGGCGGGTTTTCCCACGCGGCGAAAAACTCCCTGGAAAAGATGTTTGGCTGGGCATTGACGTCATACAGGCGCTTGTGGAGATATACCGTCTCAAATAAACTCATCCCCGAGGTAAAGAACTGGTCAAACGCGCTGCGTCCCTTGCGGTTCCCCTTCACAAAGACGTTTTTGTCCCAATCCTTTTCTTCCAGAATATGGTACGCCTTCACCACATCGGCGGGGTCTGTCTGCATATCGGCATGGGTCCAGCCGACAAAATCACCTTCCGCCGCCTTGAGGCCCTGCAATATGCCGTAGCCGTATCCCTGGTTGACAGGCACGCGCACGGTCCTTGCAAACCCGTATCGGGGCAACAGTATTTTGAGGGCCTGCGCCGTCCCGTCCGTCGAGCCGTTATCGACCAGCACGACCTCCATATCTTCCGCTTTTATGCTTTTTTGAAAGGCGTCCAGAATGAGAGGAAGGTTCTCCTCCTCGTTGTAGCATGGGACGATGACCGACAGTTTCATATACGCCCTCCTATTTTCTGAAAACAAAGAATTTCTGGCCCAGGAAGTTCAGCACGGTGCTGACGCCCGTGGCGCACAGAAAGCCCAGTATCTGCACCGGCGCCACCGCCAGCACGCCTTTGTTCACCAGAGCGTTGATCGTCGCCGTGCATGCGTACAACAGGATATAGCGCAGCACCTCGCCCTTTGAAAAGCGCGCGCTCTCAAACGTCCACAGCTTATTGATCACAAAGCCGACGGCCGCGCCGCACACAAAGGAGATCCCTTTGGCAATATCCATATTGAGCCCGCAGGCCATCAGCAGCCGATAGACCAGATAATCGACGATGACCGCGCTGCCGCCTCCGAACAAAAAGCGTATCAGTTCCTTTCGCTTAATGCTGCTGAATCTCATCCAGTTTCCTCCTCACCGCCTCAAAGTCGGCGGCCGCATATTTCCCTTCCGCCGCGCCGAACCGCAGCGCGCGCATACCCATGCGCAGCGGCCCCTGTACGTCCTTTGCGTCGCTGTCACCGACAAAAAGTATCTGCTCCGGTACGGCGCCGAGCTTTTTGAGCAAAAGCCGGTAGATCGCCTCGGACGGTTTTTCCGCGCCGGCTTCTTCGCTGGTGACAAGTACGTCTACCAACGGCGCGATCCCCAACCGGCGGAGCTTTCTGTGCTGGATATGGGCCGTCAGATCCGTGCAGACCGCGACGCGCAGTCCCCGTTCCCGGCAATAGGTCAGCGTCTCCAGCGCACCCTCGCGCAGCTTCATATGCCCCAGGATATATCCCCAGTAGCGGTCGTACATATCAAGCGCCAGCACGGCGGGCGGCCGGCCCAGCCGCTCCAGCGTCTTTTGACAGTAAAGCAGCCTGTCGTGGCACGAGGCTGTGCCGCCCAGACATGCCTTCGTCTCACGCTTTGCTTCCTCGAACGCCTTGTAAAACCCATCCGGCGCGATGCCCAGCGCTTCGCACACAAACGAGCACAGCCGCTCGGTCGCCAGCGTATTCAGCGTTTCGTAGTCATATAGCGTATCGTCCAGATCGAACGCCACCGCTTTAATCACGCGTATCCTCTCCTTGCAGTTTCCTGCTGATCATCATCAGCAGGACGATGGACTGTATGCCGTGCAGATCGTCCTGCGCCTCTAGAGGGTGGTCGATCAATTCATCCAGATGTGGGATAAGGCTGTCCGCCATGCGGGCCAGCGGCAGCTTCCGTTCCTCCAGAAACACTCCGTCAAAGGTGATCGTTTGCATCCGCAGGCTCTCGTCATAGTCGCAGGACGCCGAGCCGCCGCAGTAGCGCTCAACATAGCCGATCAGCGGCTCCATATCCAGCCGCATGTCCAGCGTGAGCTTCATGCTGAGCGTAACGTGATGATCCTTGCTGGTGCAGTCGGTCAGCCCCTTGTCGAAATAGGAGATGATCAGATCCGCGTATTCCCGCTGGGGGTGGATGTATTTCTGCGCGTCCGGCAGGCGCGATTCGATCTGCTCCAGGCACTTCTGTACGCTGTAGCCTCTGCCGTCCGTATCACGCAGGATCTTCCAGTATCGCCGGAGCGTCTCATCCACATCCATATAGATCTTCAGATCAAGGTTCCCGCGCATTTGGGGCAGATACAGCGCATGCAGCCCGCACAGGAGGATATAGGGCCTGCTTTTCACCTTGCTACCCTCTAAGAATTTCCCCGTGTTGTGGTCGTACTCCACCCGCACAACGCTCTCCCCGGCTTTTAGCTTTGCCAGATCCTGCGCCTGCCTGTAAAGATAGTTTGACCGGGGATTTAGATGTGTGAACTGACGCCACATAGCGTCGCCGCGTTCCCACCTGTGGTCCCCGTCGCCTTCGATAAACAGCAGATCTTTCTTTCCGAAGATCGTCTCGACCATCGCGCTGAACCGGCTCTTTCCGCTCCCGCTGTCGCCCGCGACGCCTATGGCGAAAGGCTGATTGCGCCGTTTATAAAGAGCGTTGCTGGCCACGCCCGACTGATACATCATGTAGATCGAGTAAGCCAGAAGGGTCGTCAGGACTGTGAACAGGCCGTTTCGTATCAGCGTACTGTCGCTTTTCAGCCATGCCAGACTGTCCGACATGAAATACAGATCCACCTGCACGGTCCGGTGCGCGGCCAGAAAATACGCAAGATACGCGAGATTCAGCGCGATGAACACCGCCAGGTAATAGTATCTGTCCCTGCTCAGGTCGATAAAAAAGATCGTCACGAACGGCACGATCCATACATACCAGCCCGGCATAGGCGGCACAAGGACCAGAAATACGGAAAACAGGATCCCGCAAAGGCTGTAGAGAAGGTCCTTGTTGATCCTGCTGATCGTAAAGACCTTCAGATAGATCAATAAAACCGCCATAATGGGGATATAGATCCTGACGCTGCCGAAGTTGAACAGGACCCTTGTCAACACAGACTGCTCGTTATTGAGGACCACGTTTTCAAGGAAGCCCTCTCCCCATACGGGCAAAATGCACAGCGCGACCAGCCCCACAGGGAGCAAAAGCTGCCGCAGAGCGCGCCACCACCCGCCGCGCTTGGCGGTGAACAGGAACAGGATCGGCAGGATCGCCAGAATGTGCAGCTTACAGCCGAGCGCCGCGGCGGTCAGCAATATGTAGCGCACATCGCTTCTGCGGCCCGGCAGGGTCAGGTGGTAGATCGCCCCCAGCAAGAAGGTCGTCGGGATGATGTCCAGCTGCCCGTGCATGTATGTGGAATACAGGATGATCGGCGAGGCAAAATACAGGATCGCCACCTGCCTGCGCTTGCCCGGGAGCATGCGCATCAGGTAATACATGCCCAGGCAGTCAAAAAACAGATTCGGGAGCTTGAAAAACAGATTCGTGAAAAACAGACCGCCGCCGGCCAGCATTGAGAGCAGGCCGCCGGTGCACTCTATCACAAGCATCAGCGGCGGATATGGGAACAGACGGGGCATGTCCTTGAAAAACTCATAGGGATTGATCGATTCCCCGTCCAGCAGGCGATCCAGAAAACCGGTCACGAACGGCATAAACATTTTGTTCTGATAGTCGCTGGAAAACAGGCCCATCAGCGCCAATTTGACAAGGACCATGGCGGCTATGAACAGATGAAAATGCTCGATTCGGTATTTCTTTTCCGTCAAAATGCGATCACCTCTTCAGCGGACATCTCGGATCGTTTACAAATCTGTCCCAATAGCGGACAGTGTTCATATATTCTTCGTAATCTTTGGGCGTTCCCCAGCCGATGTAGCGGTCGATCTCAAATACGCGGACGCGAAAACCGAGCTCAAGCATATGCTTGACCACCTCGTCAACATAGAATTCGCCGTTGACGCGGTCGTCCTCCGCGATCATTTTCCGCGCCGCGCGCACAAAGGACTCGCTCCTTTTGAACCAAAAGGTCGCCACCACCGCGTGATCGTCCATCGGTGTGTCCGAAATGGGCTTTTTGATGGAAACGCCGGTCACGTTCCCATCCTCGTCCGTGCGCATCCACCCGTACGCGCACGGATCGGCCAGCACCGCCTCATTGTGGCGGTATGTGAACACAAGGCAGTCGGCTTTCTGTTTTTCCTCGTCGAAGCGCCCCATGTCCATGATCATCCCATTGTCACAGCCGGCGATCAGCAGTTCCTCATCTGGGGCGACGCGGTCCTTCACGAGCAGACAGGTGCAGGCTTGTCCCTCGGTCAGATGATCCACAGTGACAAAGCTCGCTCTCGGAAAGGATTTCTGGATCTCCGCCTCTACGCCGTCTCTTTTATGAAAATCCCGGTCGATAAAAATAACGTTGCCGCTGTCCGGCGAAACGCCTGGCAGGTCCAGCGCGGCGCACACCACCATGGGCAAAAGCCTGCCCGTTCGCCTGTCGATCGTCGGGATCGCGGGCTTGTGTGTCGTATAACCCTGCTGAGCAAAGCGCTTTCCCTCGCCCGCCATCGGTATGACTATCTTCATGATCTGTCAAACCCCCTGACCATTTCTGTCCAGAACAGGTATTCGGCCAGATCCTCCGGCGTCCCCCACTGGCAAAACTGCTCCGCATTGGTGGGGACCCATACCTTCAGCCCGTCCTTCACCATAAAGTTGTACGGCAGACTGGCGTAATACTCGCCGCCAAGGGTCTCCCCGCTGTCAACGAGCTTCCGGCAGTAAGTCTTTAAAAGGCGCCCGGTCCTGAAATAGTACACGCCCGGCGAATGCCTGGCGGCTGTTTTGTCCGGGGAAAAGGAGTATTTTTCCCGTATTTCGATCAGATCGTCGTTCTCGTCTGTCAGGCAGGACGCGTAAAGATTCCTGGCCGGGAGCAAGTGCGGATGAAAACCCGTATAACAGGGCACGCACCCTTCACAGCCGCGCTCCGCGACCTGTACCTTAAAGGCCTCCCAATCCCAGTACATGAAGAAGTCGCAGTAGTTGATGATACAGGCTTCATCCTCAGGGATCAACCGCGACGCCCGGAGAACGTCGTAGACCGGGCCCTTCTTCACCCAGTCGCGAATGGCGAAGATCTCCGCTGTCGGCGCGATCTCCAGCAGCCGCTCCCGCATGTTCGGGATCGTGTCAAGGTGCTCCTGACGGCATACGAAGAGGATATCGGTCTCGCCGGGATACATGCCCTGCACGATCCACTGGAGGATCGGCATGCCCTGCACCCGGATAAAAGGCTTGAGCTCCCTGTAGCCTGCCGCGACGAATCGCGAACCGTACCCGGTCATGGGAATGATGATCTTCACGGGGTCTCACCTCACTTCATCTCTCTGCGGTATTTCTCGGCGTCCCACGTCAAAAGAAAGCTCTGTTCCGCCGCCGACAGGCTGTCCATCTCGGAGCCGAGGTTATATTGCGCCACGCGCGCGCTGTACGCCAGAACGCTCTCGATCTCTCTTGCCTTGCGCACGCTGTCCGCCCGGATATACAGCGCGTCGCGCGTCTGTATCAGAACAGGCTCGCCGTAGCGCTCACAGAAGGCGGGCAGCTTTTCCGCGCTTTGCGGCCCGTCATACGCAAAAGGAGCCTTTCCGCAGAAAACGATACAATCCGGACAGGTCCGGTAGTTCCACACCGTGTATCCGTTCCGGCGGAACGCGCCCAGGACCGTTTCGCTCTCCGCCTTCACGACCACCTTTCCGTCGTGAAAGCCGTTGTCCCGGAAAAAGCAGAATATCTCATATCCCGTCCGATAGGCGCCGTTATCCATCCCGACAGATCGCTCTACGGTCTTTGTGATACGCTCCATCTCGGCTATTACTTCCTCGGCGCTCTCACCGCTGACGATGAGCCCATGGTTTTTGAGAAACACAGTCGGGAAGCCCGCCGTCACGCCGCCCCTCTCTTTCAGAAACGCCTGATAATAGAGCTTCGCCAGCTCGAGCCCGGGGGTCGCGTAGCCGACCAGCAGCGAATCCGGGAACAGCTCTTTAAGCGTTTGCATCCCGTCATGCCGGGCGGTCAGCACATTTATGCTCACCGGATGGGTGTGCAGCGTGACCCTGCCCGCTATCGCGTGCAGGAACGTCTCAATGGACGGACGCTTTCCCGCGATCAGCGCCGCCTCCAATGCATGACCGGCGTCGCAGACATCCTCCCCTCCGGCAAGCGCGTCCATGAAGCGCCTTATCTTCGGATAGGCAACCGTCGAGTAGCCGCCGGTCACGGATATGTCGGCCATCTGTATGCCGGACGCCTTGATGAGCATTCTCGTATCGTCCAGCTTCACAGAGCTGTTCCCGCCGCCTGCCTGTACCAGGTCCTCACGCATGCCGGCATACTTCGATATTGCGATCAGTTCCTCGATTGCGTCTTTCATCTGTCCTCCCCGCCGCCAGCGCCCGGCCGTCACCTGTCGCCGGATAAGATCGGTATACAAAGCGGCTGCATTCCCTTTGCTTCATAGGAGCCGATCGTTGATTTGGTCAGATCTATCTCCAGCGTGTAATCCTCGCCAATGGTCAGGCCGTCCAGACTGCATACGAAGGCCATATCGCCTTCCGTATGCGGCCTGATATCTTCCGCGAAACACCCTTCGACGACCTGCTGTTTCACAACGTCCCCGGAAGGATCGACGATCACATACGAGAGCTTTGTCGCAAGGTCCCCGGCCGCGCGCAGCACCGCGCCGGTCTCATTGTTCACATGAACGCCGATGGCGACCTCGCTCTGCCCGGTGAACGCTATATCCTCCACCGCGCTCGTCAGTGTGACGCCTCTCATGTCAGGTGCGTTCTTTTTGACGTAAATATCAATGGTGGGGCCCCAGGATACCGCGTCCCTGTCGGCAAACAGCGCGCACCACAGCCGCATTGGCAGATAGGTCAGGCCGCCTGCCGGCACGCTCAGACTGATCCCTTCAAACCGTTTGACCAGTTCATATTCTTTCAGATCGTTCTCATACTGTTCCCGCGCCGCCTGGTACATCTCATCGCCAAAGGCGCCAAAAAACCTGTGGTTATATAACCTGGCATATCGGACGGAAGTGTCCACAACGACGTCTCCCCCATCGGCGTCGTAGGCGTCGGTCACGAGCGTATACCGCGCCGGGTCGATACCGGGCATTCTGTCCAGTCCGTTGCCGTTCGTAGCTACACGCGTAAAGATCGTCGAGCCTTCCGGAACATTCTCGGCGATATACCGTCCCGCCAGATCCCTCGTATCCTGATAGCGGGACGAAGCGACCAGCGAGCAGAAGTTCACGCCCATCACCAGCACAACGATCAGGATCACCGCACGCCGGACGAACAGACCGGCCTTTGTTTTTTTCAACAGATCCAACAGGTCATACAGCCCCATTACAAACAGTACGTTTGAAATGGGCATTACAAACGATATATTGCGTGAAAGAAACAGATTGAACCTGCTGAGAACCACCAGCAAGACCACCGGCAGCAGTAAAAGCGAGCACAGCAGACCCACCCGTTTTTTTCTGATCAGATCGCCTATAGCAAGAAGGATCAGCACCCCTCCGGGGCCATATCCGAAGGCCAGGAACGTGAACGTGTAATCCACCAGCGGCATGGAAGAGTCAAGCCCCTGATGAACGCCCTCATAATGCTGAAAATTCCAGAGGAAATCGGAAAAGAACCGGTCGACCGACTCGAACATATACAGATTGCAGCCTATGAACACCAGCGGTATCAGCACCAGGGAAAACAGAAATGCAAATCTGTACGCATCCACGCGGTAGAGCTTCTTATAGAAAAAAATCCACAGCATGTACACGATAAAAAGCACCGCGTGGTATTTCACAGAGACCGCCAGGCCGATGACGATCCCCCACAGAGGAAGCAGCCAAAACGCCACGCGGTCATTGTCCTGCGTGTCCAATGTTTTTACCAGCAGGACCAGCGCGATGTTGCCAAAGGCATACAACAGCGTATCCGGTCCCGCATACCACAGCTCGCAGGGCAAATACATCGAATACAGGCAGATCACCGTTCCGATGACCGCCCTGGCCCGACTGTTGAGCAGGCTCCTGAGGGGAAAATACAGCAGGACACCGGACAGCCACGCCGTAAAAACGTAGATCATCCGCACAACGCCCTGATGGGTGAGCAGGCCGATCGCCTTTTCCAGCACGCCCAATACTTTCATCAAAAACTCAACAGCGACGCCGTAATAAAAATTCAGTCCGGGATACTTAAAATAGTTCAGCGCCAGCGTCCCGCTGTCCACCAAACTGATGACCCGATCTGTTGTGATCGGCTCGTCCGCCGACAAATAATATGGAAGGCCAAGTCTGAGATACAGAAAAAGCGCGCATCCCATCGCAAAAACCGCCGCGAGCGCCGCGGCGACAAGCAAAATGTTTCTTCTCCGCGCTTTTATATCGGTCACCGATCCAGCTTTCATAACACCTGTCTCCTAATAAGCGGAACTAATATTTCTTCTTTCTTTTCCGGCTTTCGCAACGCTTGCCCACGACCGGTAAAACGGTCATGTTTTGAAGGCTAATTATCATGCTGTTGCAAAGCAACAGCATGATACGGGCCGGCCCGTATCGCGATCATCCTATATTACACCACCGGTTTACCCCATGTCAATATCTTCCCCGGCAGCGGCACCATGGCAAACTGATCCCGTCAGTGTATCGTACAGGGCTTCATTTTATTCCGCCGCCCAGTCTCTCGCTCTTTCTACGGCCTTATGCCAGCCGTCCATGAGCCGCGTCGCGGTCTTAGGACGCATGACCGGCTCAAATCTCCGCTGGGTCCGGCGCAGCGCGCGCACGTCCTCCATATCCGTCCACACGCCGGCGGAGAGGCCCGCCAGAAACGCCGCGCCCAGCGCCGTGGTCTCCACGGTCTCCGGCCTGTCAATGGGCCGCTGGAGCAGGTCAGCCTGAAACTGCATGAGCAGGTCCGAAACGGACGCGCCGCCGTCCACGCGCAGAACGTCCATCTTCCGGCCCGTGTCGGCCTCCATCAGTTCCAGCAGGTCCGCCACCTGATAGGCGATACCCTCCAGAACCGCCCGGCACAGGTGCGCCCGGGTGGTGCCCCGGGTCACGCCAAGCACCGCGCCCCGGGCATAGGGATCCCACCAGGGAGCGCCCAGGCCGGTAAAGGCGCTGACCATGTATAACCCGCCGGCGTCGGCAACGGTCTCCGCCAGCACGTCGCACTCATGGGCCGTGGAGATAAGACCCATCTCGTCCCGGAGCCACTGGATGGAAGAGCCCGCGTTGAAAACGCTGCCCTCTACCGCGTAACAGGTCTTTCCGTTCACCTGCCACCCGACGCTGGTGAGCAGGCCATTTTCGCTGCGCGGAGGGTTGCCGCCCACGTTCATCAATGTGAAGCAGCCGGTGCCATATGTATTTTTCGCCTGACCGGGCAGCAGGCACCCCTGCCCCAGCAGCGCCGCCTGTTGGTCTCCCGCCGCGCCGCAGATCGGTATGCCCTCCAGCTGTTCCAGCCCGGGGATACCGCGACGGATACGCCCAAACTCCCCGGAATTGGGCAGCACCTCCGGCAGCATGGACATGGGGATGTCCAGCGCCCGGCACATATCCTCGTCCCAGCACAGCCTGTTGATGTCAAAGAGCATGGTCCGGGATGCGTTGGAGGGGTCCGTCACATGCCGGCCCGTCAGGTTCCATATGAGCCAGGTATCCACCGTGCCGAACAGCAGCTTCCCCTGCTCCGCCTTTTCCCGCGCGCCGGGGACATTGTCCAGTATCCACCGGATCTTCGTGCCGGAGAAATAGGGGTCCGGCACAAGGCCGGTGGTGCGGCGTATCTGGTCCGTCATGCCGTCCGCCACCATTTGCTTTATCATCGGCGCGGTCCGGCGGCACTGCCAGACGATGGCGTTGCAGACCGGCTCGCCGGTCCTGCCGTCCCAGACCAGCGCCGTCTCCCGCTGGTTGGTTATGCCAATGCCCGCTATATCCGCTCCCGCGAGGCCGGAGCGCTCAAAGGCGGCCCCCAGGGCATGAAACTGCGTGCGGATGATGTCCATGGGGTCGTGCTCGACCCATCCGGGCTTCGGATAGTGCTGCTCAAAGGGATACTGGGCCTGGGAGACGATATCCCCCGCCCTGTCGAAAATGATGGCACGGGAACTGGTGGTCCCCTGGTCCAGCGCGATCACATATCCTTCCATGGTCTGCCTCCTTCGTTGACGAACGGGTGCGGATGTTGTAAAATGTTGGTACATGAATTATAACACACAAGGCGGTACAATGCCATGGTCAAAATCAGCGATCTCACATTTCCCTCCAGCGACGGCGTACACGGGATATACTGCCGGAAGTGGGCCCCGGAGGGCTCGGTGCGCGGCGTGGTGCAGATCGTCCACGGTGTGGCGGAGCATATCCACCGCTATGACGGCTTCGCCACCTTTCTGGCGGAGCGCGGCTATGCGGTCGCGGGCGACGACCACCTGGGCCACGGCCGGTCCGCGGCGGACGGGTCCGAGCTGGGCTGGATCGCCGAGGAAAATGGCTGGCGGTATATGGTAAAGGATGAAAAGACGCTGCATGATCTTCTGAAGGAGGAGTATCCCGGCGTACCGCTTGTCCTGTTCGGCCACAGCATGGGCAGCTTTATCTCCCGGACCTACCTGGGCTGGTATCCCGGCGACCACACGGTCTGCGTCCTCTCCGGCACAGGACATCAGCCGGCCATCGTCTGCCGGGCGGGAAAACTGCTTGCCGCCCGGGAGATCAAAAAACACGGCAGCAAGTACCGCAGCCCCGCCCTGCAAAAGCTGGCCTTCGGCAGCTACCTCAAGAAGATCGACGACCCTGTCAGCCCCAATGCCTGGGTCTGCCGGGACGAGGAGGTCCTGCGGGCGTACGACGCGGACCCCTTCTGCGCCTTCACCGCCACGGCGGGGCTCATGCGTGACATGATGGAGGGCCTGCACATTATCGGCGGCAGCCGCCACATGGCGCTGATGGACAAGTCCATGCCCGTGCTGTTCGCCGCCGGGGACATGGACCCGGTGGGCGCCTACGGCAAAGGTGTGGAGCGGGTGGCGAAACGGTTCAAAAAGGCCGGTATGCGGGACGTGACCGTGAAGCTCTACCCGGCCATGCGCCATGAGATACTGAACGAATTGGAAAAGGAGACGGTCTGGAACGACATCCTGACCTGGATAGAGGAAAAGACATAAAAAAACAGGAGGCCGGGCCTCCTGTTTTTTATCGTTTATTGCTTCATCTGCCGCCGGCGGGCCAGGTTTATCATGCCCTCCTGCATGTCGTTAAGGTTCTGGAGCATACGCCCGGCGCCATAGGCGGTGCAGGACAGCGCATCGTCCACCAGCACCGCGTCGATACCGGTCTTTTCCGCGATGATCCTGTCCAGACCCCAGATCTGGCTGCCGCCGCCGGACAGGACGATACCGTTTTCGCTCACGTCGCCCACCAGCTCCGGCGGTGTGCGCTCCAGCACCGTATGTATGGCCTCCATAAGCTGGGCCATAGGCTCTTCCAGTGCCTCCGCCATATCCGCGGAGCTCACGGTGACGCTCCGGGGCAGGCCCGTCACCAGGCACCGGCCCTTGACCTCCTCATAGGACACCTCCGGCCTGGGATAGACGCAGCCGATGGACTGCTTCAGCTCCTCCGCCGTTCTGCTGCCGATGAGAAGATTATGCTTTTTGCGGATGAACCGGACGATGGCGTCGTCAAACGACTCTCCCGCGACCTTGATGGACTGCTGCTCCACCACGCCGCCCAGGGAGACCACGGCGACCTCCGTGGTGCCGCTGCCGATGTCCACCACCATGTGACCGTCGGCCTTGGATATGTCCACGCCCGCTCCGATGGCCGTGGCCAGGGACGCCTCCACCAGATACACCTTGCGGGCGCCGGCCTCGATCGCAGCGTCGATCAGCGCGCGCTCCTCCACGCCGGTAATGCTCCCCGGCACGCAGATCAGCACCCGGGGCTTAAAAAGGCTGAAGGACGTGACCCGGCTGATGAACTCCCGGAGCATCCGTGCGGTCATGTCATAGTCAGAGATCACACCCGCCACGATGGGGTTGATCGGCACGATATTGGCCGGGGTCCGCCCCAGCATTTTTTTTGCCTCGTCGCCGACGCGCAGAAGCCGTCCGTTGGTGCTGTCCATGGCCACCAGCGAGGCCTCCCGCAGGCGTATGCCACGGCCCCGCACATAGATACGGGTGGTCATGGTGCCGGGATCGATGGCGATATCTCTTTCAAAAAACAGCATAGTATATCCTCCTACCGGGTACTGGCAAGGGTGGCGCACCGGACCTCCTCCGCCCCGGCCAGAAGCAGCGTTCTGGCGCACTCCGAGAGCGTGGAGCCGGTGGTCACGATATCGTCGATGAGAAGTATCTTTTTACCGGATATGGCCTCCGGGTCGATGACCTTGTATGCGCCGTCGATATTGGCCTTGCGCGAGGCCGGATCGCCGGTCAGGGACTGGGGCCGGACGCCCCGCTTCTTCCGCAGGACGGGTACCGGCTCCCGGCACAGCCGCCGGCCCACGTCACGGGCCAGAAGCTCGGCCTGATCGTAACCGCGCTTGCGGCGGCGTCCCCGGTCCAGCGGCACCCAGGAGAGGATGTCATATTCCCCTTCCAAATGCTCGTATATACACCGGGCGGTAAGCTCGCCAAAGACGGGCGCGTACGCCTGCGCGCCGTAGAATTTATAGCGCTGTATGGCCTCGCGCACGTCGTTTTCATAGTACAGCGCGGAAATGCACTCGGCGAAATAGTTCCCCCGGCGCCTTCCGCCGTCCTCCGTCTCCGGCAGCGACCGGGCGCAGCGGTCGCATATGCGCGGACGGCCCGCGGGCAGGAACCGGCGGCAAAGCACACACCTGGTAGGATACAGCAGATCCAGCAGGCGGTCGGCCAGCTTACTGCCCATCGGCCATGCGGATACGAAGTCCGCTGTAACGTTTGGCCCGGCGGGCGTTCTGGATCATCATCTGGATCGCCTCGTCGTCCCCAACGATCACCAGAAGTTCCGCCGCCCTTGTGACGGCGGTATAGAGCAGGCTCCGGTACATAAGCTGCGGCGCGGCACGCACCGCGGCCAGGACCACCGCCCTGTACTCGCTGCCCTGGGCCTTATGGACCGTGGTGGCCCAGGCGTGGTCCAGCTCCGCGGCCTGTTCAAAGACGTATTCCGCCCGCCGCCCGTCGAAGTCCACCGTGAATGTCTCCGCCGCCGGGTCTATGGCCGCGATATAGCCGATATCGCCATTATACACGCCGTAGCCGCTTTGCAGGTCCTCCGTTTTCCATAGCACGTCGTAGTCGTTGCGTATCTGCATGACTCTGTCGCCTTCCCGGAAGGTGCGGCCGGCAAAGTCGAACTCCTGCTTGCTCACGGCGGGCGGATTGAGGGCCTGCTGGAGCATTTGATTGAGAGCCGCGGTGCCCGCCGCGCCCTTGCGGGTGGGGGTCAGGACCTGTATCTCGCCGGGGGTCACGCCCATATTCTTCGGCAGACGCTCCCGGCAGAGAGAGACGATGGTCTCCGCCGCGCTCTCCGGCTCCCGCCGGCGCAGGAAAAACAGTCCGTCCCGATTGGCCCGCAGATCGGGCATCTCGCCCCGGTCGATCTGGTGTGCGCCCAGGACGATACGGCTCTCCAGCTTCTGGCGGAAGATCTCCGTGAGGCGGACCGTCTCCACGATACCGCTCCGTATCACGTCTCGGAACACGGCGCCGGGCCCCACAGAGGGCAGCTGGTCCGCGTCCCCCACCAGCACCAGACGGCAGGCGGGGCCGATGGCGGCCAGAACGGCCTTCATAAGCGTCATATCCACCATGGAGCACTCGTCCAGGATCAGCGCGCCGCAGTTGAGCCTGTCGCTGTCACACTTGCGGAACACCGTGCTGTCCGTCTCCGGCGAGAAGCTGGCCTCCAGAAGGCGGTGGATCGTAGACGCCTCCCGCCCGGTCAGATCGCCGAGCCGCTTGGCGGCCTGGCCCGTGGGCGCCGCCAGCATGGTCTCCAGACCCATGGCGTCGAACAGCGCCAGCACCGCCCGGACCGAGGTGGTCTTGCCCGTGCCCGGGCCGCCGGTGATGACCACGAGCTGCCGCCTCGCGGCGGCGTCCAGGGTCCTGCGCTGCAAAGGGGCGAAGCGGATACCATGCTCGGCCTCCAGTTTTTCGATAACGCGCTCCACATCGACGTTTGAAGCGTCATATGTATATCCCGCCATATCCCGGAGCCGCCGGGCGACATACGTCTCCGCGGCGTACAGATAAGCCAGGTAGCAGGCCGTCACGTTCCCCACAGGCTCGCAGACCACGTCGCCGGCGTCGAGCAGGATCTCCAGCCCCTCGCCCACCTGCTCTGTCTCCACCCCGATCAGCTGGGCCGTGGCGGCGGTGAGCTTGTCCACTGGGAGAAAGCAGTGGCCGTTGTCGCTGTTGTGGCGAAGCTCAAAAAGCAGCGCCGCTGCGATCCGCTGCGGATCGTCCGCCTCTACCCCGCTGGCCAGTGCCAGCGCGTCCGCCTCCGCGAAGGAGGCGCCCACCTGCACACTGGAGAGGATATACGGGTTGTCCCGGACCTTATCCAGCGCTTCGTCGCCGTAAATGCGGTAGAGCCGAAGGGCCAGAACGGGCGCCAGACCCGCGCCGCCCAGAAACTCCATCAGCGCCCGCATACCGGTCTGCCGGCGGAAAGCCGCGCTCATCTCCTCCGCCTTCTTCCGGCTGATACCGCGCAGGGCAGCCAACTTTTCCGGCTGGTCGCGCAGGACCTGAAAGGCGTCGTCCCCGAATTTGCCCACGATCAGCGCGGCGGTGGCCGGTCCGATGCCCTTGATGACGCCGCTGGCGAGGTAATCAAAGATCGCGGCGGCCCCCGAGGGCATGGTCCGCTCCGTATGAAGAGCCTTGAACTGCTCGCCGTAGGTAGCGTGCCGTGTCCAGCTGCCCCAGCAGGTCATGCTCTCTCCCGGCGCGGCCATGGGGATACAGCCCACCACCATGGCCTGCGAGCCGTCGTCCACGTCCAGACGCAGAACGGTATAGCCGTTCTCGCTGTTGACATAGACGACGGACGCCACCTGGCCCTCCAGTTTTTCCAGCTCCTGCTCCTGCATGATCAGAAGAAGACGTTGAGAATGCCGGCGGTGGCCAGAGACACCAGAAGCCCGGCGATCAGAACGCCCAATACGATAGGCGGCAGCGCCTTGCTCATGCGCATGTTCAAAAGCGCGGCGATCAGCGCGCCGGTCCAGGCGCCGGTGCCGGGCAACGGTATGGCGACGAACATCAGAAGCCCCCAGAACTCGGCCTGGCGGACCCGATCCGCCTTTTTGCCGGTGCCCTTGGCCTCCAGCCAGGCCACGAACCGGCGGGCCCGGTCCGATTTTTGCCGCAGCCAGTCCATCACCACCCGCACAAAAGCGATGATGAACGGCGCGGGCAGGATATTGCCCGCCATACTGATGACCGCCGCCTGCCAGACGGGAAGGCCGAGGCCCACGCCGATAGGGATGGCGCCTCTCAGCTCCACCACCGGGAGCATGGAGACCACCAGCGTTGCCAGCGCCTCTCCGCCCATATCCGCGATCATTTGCGCAATGTCCATAAAACTCCTTACTCCCGCAGGACCTTCTTCAAAAACTGCCCCGTGTAACTGTTCTTATCCTTTGCGCACTCCTCCGGCGTGCCGGCGAATACCAGCCGCCCGCCTTCGTCGCCCCCCTCGGGGCCCAGATCGATGATGTAGTCGGCGCATTTGATGACGTCAAGGTTGTGCTCGATCACAAGCACCGTGTTGCCCCCGTCGGCCAGACGCTGCAAAATGTCCAGCAGTCGCGCCACATCGGCGGTGTGCAGGCCGGTAGTGGGTTCGTCCAGGATATAAAACGTGCTGCCGGTGCTGCGCCGGGCAAGCTCCGTCGCCAGCTTCACGCGCTGCGCCTCGCCGCCGGAGAGGGTGGTCGACGACTGGCCCAGCTTCACATAGCCGAGCCCCACGTCCCACAGGGTTTGCAGCTTGACGCGGATATTCTCCTGATTCCGGAAGAAATCCAGCGCCTCCTCCACCGTCATGTCCAGCACATCGGCGATATTCCTGCCCTTGTAGCGCACCTCCAGGGTCTCCCGGTTATAACGCCTGCCGTGGCAGACCTCGCAGGGCACATATACGTCCGGCAGAAACAGCATCTCGATCTTGAGAAGCCCGTCCCCGGAGCATGCCTCGCACCGCCCGCCCTTGATGTTGAAGGAGAACCGCCCGGACTTATAGCCCCGCAGCTTGGCGTCCTGGGTGGAGGCGAACAGGTCCCGTATATCGTTGAAAAGCCCGGTGTAAGTAGCGGGATTGGACCGGGGCGTGCGGCCGATGGGGCTCTGGTCGATGTCGATCACCTTGTCCAGATACTCCATCCCCATGATGGAAAGGCATTTGCCGGGCCGGACCTTCCGGCGGTTCAGGTCCGCCCCCAGCTTCTTCTCGATGACCTCGTTCACCAGAGAGGACTTGCCGCTGCCGGAAACGCCGGTGACGCAGGTAAAGGCGCCCAGAGGTATATCCACGTCCAGGTCCTTCAGGTTATTGGCGGCCGCGCCCCGGACGGACAGAAAATGGCCGTTGCCCTTCCGGCGTTTAGCCGGGACCTCGATACGTCTGACGCCGCTCAGATACTGTCCTGTGACGGAATCCGGGCAGGCCATGATATCCGCCGGCGTACCGGCGCAGACCACCCGTCCGCCGTGCACCCCCGCGCCGGGGCCGATATCCACCACCCAGTCCGCCGCCCGGATGGTATCCTCGTCGTGCTCCACCACGATCAGGGTGTTGCCCGCGTCCGTAAGCTGGCGGAGGGTCCGCAGCAGCTTCGCGTTGTCCCGCTGGTGCAGGCCGATACTCGGTTCATCCAGAACGTACAAAACGCCCATCAGGGCGGAGCCGATCTGGGTGGCCAGACGAATACGCTGGCTCTCGCCCCCGGAGAGGGTACCCGCGCCTCGGGACAGCGTGAGATACCCCAGGCCGACACTCACAAGGAAGCTGAGCCGCTGGCGTATCTCTTTCAGGATACGGTCGGCGATGATATGCTCCTTTTCCGTCAGCTCCAGCTTTTCCAGAAAGGCAAGCTCCTGGGTCACGGGCATACGGCTGAACTGCGCGATGTTGAGCCCGCCCACCGTCACCGCCAGCACCTCCGGCTTGAGCCGGTCGCCGTGGCAGTCCGGGCAGTCATACTCCCCCATGCAGTCCTCCAGCTCTTGCCGGGCGGAGGCGGACTGGGTCTCCTTGTAGCGCCGCTCCAGATTGTTGACGATCCCCTCAAAGTCCTTGGTGAGCGTGCCGTAGCCGGAGCCGCGCTCATAGCGCAGTTCCAGCGGCTCTCCGTTTGTCCCGTAAAGGATGGCGTTCACGGCCGGTTCCGGCAGGGTCCTGATGGGGTCGTAGAGGTCGAAATGGTACCGACGGGCCAGGGCCTCATAGTACATCCGGCAGATGGAGTCGCCCCGGACGTTGGACCAGCCGTAGGCCATGATACCTCCGTCCATGATGGACAGGTTGGGGTTTGGCATGATAAGCGCCGGGTCCACCCGCAGCATGGTGCCCAGGCCACTACAGGTGGGGCAGGCGCCGTAAGGGGCGTTGAAGGAGAACAGCCGTGGCGTCATCTCCTCTATCGAGATACCGCAGTCCTCGCAGGCGTAATTCTGGGAGAAGGTCAGTTCCCTGTCCTGCCCCGTCAGCTCCACCCGCACAAGACCGCCGGACAGGCCCATGGCCGTCTCCGCGGAATCGGTCAGCCGCCGGGCCAGGTCCTGCTTCATCACCAGCCGGTCCACCACGATGTCGATGTTGTGCTTTTTGTTCTTGTCCAGAGGGATGCTCTCGCCCAGATCGTAGATACTCCCGTCCACCCTGGCCCGGACATAGCCAGAGCGCTGGGCGTCCTCAAATATCTTGCGGTGCTCGCCCTTCTTGCCCCGGATCACCGGCGCGAGGATCTGAAGCTTGGTCCCCTCCGGCAGCTCCATGATCTGGTCCACGATCTGATCGATGGTCTGCTGGCGGATCTCCTTGCCGCACCGGGGGCAGTGAGGAATGCCGATCTGCGCCCAGAGCAGACGGAGATAGTCGTGTATCTCCGTGACGGTGCCGACGGTGGAACGGGGGTTCCGGGAGGTGGTCTTCTGGTCGATGGAGATGGCCGGCGAAAGGCCGCCGATGAAGTCCACGTCCGGCTTATCCATCTGGCCCAGGAATTGCCTGGCGTAGCTGGAAAGGCTCTCCACATACCGCCGCTGGCCCTCGGCATAGATGGTGTCGAAGGCGAGGCTGGATTTTCCGCTGCCGGAAAGGCCGGTGAACACCACCAGCTTATCCCGGGGGATCTCAATATCTATGTTTTTCAGGTTGTTGGCGCGGGCTCCCTGAATGGTTATCTTTTCGGGCATGGTATCCGATCCTTCGTTTTTTTTGCTTAACGATTTATTATACACTATTCAGACAGCAAATTACAATCAAAAACTACAAAATTAAATCTTCGTCTCAAACCGGGACGGTTCCGCCGTTTTCGGCGCAAGCGTGCGCAGCACTTCCTCCGTCAGCGACAGGAACTCCGGCCAGCGTTTGGCCTTTCCCAGCCGCTTTTCATAGGCCGCGCCGCCCTCGAAGCTTTGCAGCATGAAGCTCCAGATGGCCTTCATCCGGTGGATGGCGCTGCCCGGGCCGCCAAAGGCGGCGCAGTAGGCGTCGCACAGCGCCTCATGGAATCGCCGCAGCGCATCCGGCGCCACCGTCTGTCCCTTCACACGGGAGACCAGCGCCGGGTCCGCCGCCAGGCCCCGGCCGATCATCACCGCGGCGGTCCCGGGCAGTTCCTCGCCCAGAGCCCGTATGTCCGCCGCCGTCCGCACGTCGCCATTGTAGCATACCGGCATGCGCGCGTTTTTCATAGCCTGTCGGAACGTATCCATGCGGACAGGGCCCGTGTACTGGTCGTTTTTGGTCCTGGCGTGGATGATGAGCCGGCGGATGGGATAGTCGTTATAGATCGCGAGGATACGCTCGAATTCCGCCGGATCCCGCACGCCCAGACGGGTCTTGACGGACACGGCCGCCGGCGCGGCGGCGAATATGCCGTCCAGCAGCCGCCGCAGGCCGTCCGGATCGGCCAGCAGGCCCGCGCCCTTCCCTTTGGCGGTGACGGTGCCGGAGGGACAGCCGGCATTCAGATCCACTTCCTCATATCCCATATCCGCCAGCGCCCGCGCCGCCCAGAGGAAGTCGCCCGCGTTTTTCGTGAGCAGCTGGGGCACCAGCGGTATGCCCTCATTATTCGCGGGCAGCACCTGCCGCAGCTCCCGGGGCGAAAAGACATGGTTCTGCGTCGGGCTCAGAAAGGGCGCGAAATACCTGTCCACACCCGGAAAAAACCGCCGGTGGATACGGCGGTAGATGTAGTCCGTGACGCCCTCCATAGGCGCAAAATACAGTTCCATACCGGCATTGTACCACACAATACTACCTGGCGCAAGAATGGCCGCACTGTTGTAAAACGCGGGCGGCTATGGTAGAATCCTGACAGACTAAGGAAAGGAGCACGGCTGTGACAAAAGAGATACGCTCCGCCAATGATATGGAAGCGCTCATGCGCGAATGGGGCTTCCTCCCCTTTTTCAAAACCGACATCCCCGGCTTTTCCATTGAGGAACACACCCCGCCGGAGCTTTGGTATGACGGGGACAGCGGCGAATGGGCCCCCTGGGACTGGAAGGGTCCCGTGGCCAGGATGAAAACGGGCGTTTACGGCAAGTTCTTCCGGAAAAAGGCGGGATTCGTCAGCCTGGAATGGCTGCCGGATTTCGCAAACTTCCGCCGGGACGGGTACGACTTCGACGCCCGGTTCGACGACGGGCTGGCCCCCTACAGGGATAAGGAGCTTTTTGACGCCGTAGAGCGGCACGGCTCCCTCCAGACCGGCCAGCTCAAAAAACTCTGCGGCTACGGGGGCAAGGACGGTAAAAAGGGTTACGACACCGCGATCACCCGCCTGCAAATGCAGACCTATATCTGTGTGGCGGATTTCGACTATGCTACCGACAGGCACGGCGCGCCCTACGGCTGGGGCATAGCCCGCTACGCAAAGCCGGAGACGCTCTTAGGCTATGAGGCGGTGACCGCCGCCTATTCCCGCGCCCCGGAGGAATCGCTCCGGCGGATGCTGGAGCACCTGCGCAGGCTCCTGCCTCAGGCCACGGATAAGCAGATAATGAAATTTTTGTCCTTATGAAAAAAGCAAGCCCCGGAGGCCGTTGGTCGTAAGACAGTATGACCCCGAAAAAATGAACATCTGGCAACTGCCTTACGGAATTGGAATCAACGGATCAGACAGCGGATGGTGCTAAAATGTGCCATCCGCTGCCTGTTTTGAATTGCTTAAATACTTTGAAGCATGTCACGCAATGAAACGCGGATTTTGAGGGGTGCCGTATGTTTCCCTTACCCCCCTAACTTTGACGATTTGAACCCGTTGCGCCGTAAGGGATTCAGAGGCTCTAAAGCGTGACATAGGACCCCCTGAACTTATGGCATTTCAAGCACCAAGACAAGTAATTAAATATTTTGAAGTATGTTACGCAATGGACCCCGGTTTTCGGGGCGCGCCATATAGTATCATTACCCCCCTGACTTTGGCACTCTGAAAGCCCTGCGCCGCAAGGGGTCCGACCGGCCAAAAGCGTCACATCGAACCCTCGTTTTCACTTGGTCACACATATAGCAGCAAATCATTAAGTGTTTTTAAGTATGTCCGCATATAGACCCCCATTTTCGAGTGTCGCCATATACTACCATTACCCCCTTACATTTAACGGGTCCAACCCCTTGCGGCAGAAGGGGTCCAGAGCGCCTAAAGGCGGACATCGATCCCTGATATGTGAGGCAAGGAACGGATACTACAAGAGGGGCGACAGCGGAAATAGCTGTCGCCCCTCTTACAGACAGGGAGAGCGGAAGCGGGCGGAGCTGTCAATGGCGGCTCGGAGAGCCGTTCATCTTGACCATTGACAGCAACGGCGGCTTCTGCTAGGGGTACTTGTACTGGAAGCGTGGCCGGGGCGGTGTTTCCGGCTCGTCATTTATCACCATCTTCATCTGGATGATGCTGACGTTGTGTTCCTGCTTGCATTTCGGACAAAAGAGCGGAAAGTT
>CANQMO010000011.1 GCA_947624985.1 uncultured Oscillospiraceae bacterium
ATAACTATACCCCCTGTCGTAGTCATTTTCCTACAACAGGGGGCTTCTTGTCTACTGTCCACTTTTTATGGGCCGCTACAGCCGCGTCGGGGGATATTCTTTTAAAGGCGCGCCCGCCGGCCCGGCGGGTCAGCTCCCGGACGAGACGGTCTTTCGCGCTCTCAGCCGGGCGGTGCCCCTGCCTAGCAGAGCGTATATCCGCTCCAGCAGCCAGGAGGCGCCCAGAGACAGCGCTGTGAGGATCAGCAGATCGACCCACAGGTTTTCCGTGCAGAATACCAGCTTGGCCACGGCGGGGAAGTAGTAGCAGAAGAAGGTGTGGATCAGCCACATATTGGCGCTGTGACGGCCCAGCAAGGTGAAAAGGGGCCTGACCGGCCGCATCCCGTCCAGAGCCGTGGAGAAAAAAGCCGCGAACAGCGGCGTCAGCAATACGTCCTCGCCGCTCACGTCCGCCGTCACATAGCAGCGCACAAGTATCACCGCGGCGCAGCCCACCGCGCCGGTGAGCGCCCGCAGCGGCAGCCGGGCCATCAGCCGCTTGAGAGATACCAGCCAGTCATATCTGGCAAAGACGATCCCGGAGAAAAAGGCGGGTGAATACTGGTTCAGCTGCAAGAAGCGGGCGTACCAGATGTTGACGCCCAGAGAGGACAGGGCGGGGATATTGGCCAGAGCGGGAAACACCGCGCCGGTCAGTATGCTGATGAGCCCCACAAGAAAGATGTCCGCCAGCGGGTCGTTCCGGCGGCGGATGAACCGGCAGAACATCCAGCCCAGGGGCAGTACGCACAGATACGCGCCGAAAAACCACCACTCGCTGTTGAGGGAGCTCCGGTAGCCCAGGAAATTGCCCAGAAGGACGGTGATATACTGCTTGGGGGTGGAGGCGGTGTACCGGGCCTGCCAGCTGTCGGCGGGGGTGTTGTGGAAAAAGATGAAGGCGATGGGGACGAATATCAGGAACACCCGCCAATACCGCCGGTACAGAGACACGACGGCGCCGGTCAGACCGGACCCGCCGGCGGCGTATTTCTTATACATGCCGTAGCCGCCCAGAAAGAAAAACAGCGGCACGCAAAAGACCGCGTTGTAGGCGACGTCGGAGAGGACCTCGCCCATGGCAAAGCCCGCAAAGCCCTCCGGCAGACGGGCGGGAAAGGCGGCCAGATGGTGAAAGAGCATGAGCAGGATCGCCGCGCCTTTGACGGCCCGGGTATCCTCTTTTGAAAAGACCAGAGTATTATCCATAAAAATATGTGCGCAGCGCCCCGCTCGGACCGGCCTTCCGGCCCGACATGGCGCCCGGCGCTCCTTTCAGCTTATGACCGTGTCGTCCTGATCGACCCACTGACGCACCTCGGTGACGCGGATATCGTCCTTGCCCAGGCGCGCCACCACCCGCTCGATACCGGCGTTGATGATGAGCCGCCGGCACATGGAGCAGGAGGTGGTGTCGGTCAGGTACTCGCCGGTCCTGGCGTCCCGGCCCACCAGATACATGGTCGCGCCGATCATATCCCGCCGGGCGGCGGAGATGATGGCATTGGCCTCCGCGTGGACGGAGCGGCAGAGCTCATACCGCTCGCCGGAGGGGATCTGAAGCTCCTCCCGGTGGCACACGCCCATATCCACGCAGTTGCACCGGCCCCGGGGTGCGCCGTTGTAGCCCGTGGCCAGGATCTCGTCGTTTTTCACGATGATGGCCCCGTAGGTCCGCCGCAGGCAGGTGGACCGCTCCCGGGCCGCGTCCGCGATGTCCAGGTAGTAATTCAGCTTGCTCATGCGTTCCATATCGCTTTTCTCCCCCTTGTTTGCCTCATTATAATTATAGGTGGTTTTCGTAAAAAAGTGGTTACTATTCGGTTAAAACTGTGCTATGATGGACCCATGGAAAAGCGGAACTACCAAAAGGAACTGGACGCTGTGACGGGCGCTCTTACGGGGCGGCCCAGTTTGCTGCTGCAAAGCTGCTGCGGCCCCTGCTCCAGCTATGTGCTGGAGTATCTGACCCGGTACTTCGACGTGACGCTTTTTTTCTATGACCCCAACATCCGCCCGGAGGCGGAGTATGAAAAGCGGCTCGCCGCGTTGAAGCAGCTTCTTGCCGCCATGCCCATGGACCATCCTCCTGCGCTGCTGGAGCCGGGCTGGCGGGGAGAGGAGTTTGAGGCGGCGGCCCGGGGCCTGGAAAATGAGCCGGAGGGCGGCGCGCGCTGTACGGCCTGCTTCCGGCTGCGGCTCACCGAGACGGCCCGCACCGCGGCGGCGTGGGGCTTCGACTGGTTCGGCACGACCCTCACCGTGAGCCCCCACAAGGACCAGGAGCGTATCAACCGGATCGGGGAGGGATTGGCCGGGGAGTACGGCGTGCGGTGGCTGCCGTCGGATTTCAAAAAGCGCGGCGGCTATCTGCGGTCCATTCAACTGTCCAAAGAATACGGCCTGTACCGGCAGAACTACTGCGGCTGCGGCCTTCCGGAAAAATCCGCCGTGGGTGATTGACAAGCGTTCCTGCGAAGGCTATAATGAGCATACAATCGAAAAGGGGTGCTGGGTGTGACCCGGCTGAGATGGTGCGTAGACGTACCGGGCCCTGGAACCTGATCCGGATAATACCGGCGTAGGAAAAATGGCAGCTTCTCGCTGCGCGCACGCCGTCGGGTCATTATGCCGACGGCGCGTTGTTTTTCCAGAAAGGAAAGGAGAACATCATGCAGAAGATCCAAACCCGTAAGCTCGTGGAGAGCGCCATGCTCATCGCCGTGGGAACGGTGCTGAGCCTCATCAAATTCGACATGCCCATGGGCGGCGGCATGACGCTGTGCAGCATGCTGCCGCTGGTCATCCTCAGCTTCCGCTACGGCTGGAAATGGGGCCTGGTCAGCGCTTTCGTGTACAGCCTGCTGCAGATGGTGCTGGGCCTGGACAACGTCCGCTATGCCACCAGCTTCGGCATGGCCGTGGCCATCGCCCTGCTGGATTACATCATCGCCTACACAGTCATCGGCGCCGCCAGTATCTTCGACAAAGAGAACGGCAACCATGTGGCCGCCCTGGCCGTGGGCATTGCCGTGACCTTCTGCCTGCGGTTCGTGTGCCACTTCATCACCGGCGTGTGGATCTGGGACGCCATGTGGCCCAACGATTACGGCATGAACAGCTATGTATACTCTCTGGTGTACAACGGCTGGTACATGGCCGGCGAGCTGGTGCTGACGGAGATCGTGGCCCTGCTCATCTACAAGCCCCTGGGCAAGTACTTCCGGGGCGAAGATCTGGTGAAATGATCGCCAATGCCGATCCCTCTCTTCCGGCATGGTCATGATACAAGGCGCGCTGCATGAGCAGCGCGCCTGAGCTTGTCAAAAAACAAGTTTTTTGACCGCTCTGATTGAAACTGCTCGGCGGAAGTGAATCCCGCCGGCAGGAAGTCAAAAGCCTGTTGTATTGCGGCTTTTGACTTCGACGCGCGGGAATGCCGCGCGGCTCGGCCTGACCGGCCTTCGCTCCCATTCATCCATCCTTTGACAGTCTGAGGCGCGCTGCATGAGCAGCGCGCCTTTTGCTGTGCTCTGGCGTTACTTTCCGTGGTGTTCCACAAGATACTCCACCGCCAGACGGTAGCCGTCGAAGCCGTGGCCGGCGAAGGTGGCCTCGCAGGCCATGCCGGCGTAGGAGACCTGCCGGAACGCCTCCCGGGCGGACACGTCGGACAGGTGCACCTCCACCGCCGGGATACTCACCGCCTTCAGCGCGTCCAGGATGGCCACGCTGGTGTGGGTGTAGGCGGCGGGGTTGATGACGATGCCGTCCACCGCGCCGTATGCCGCCTGAATACGGTCCACGATGGCCCCCTCGTGGTTCGACTGGAAGCATTCCACCTCCACGCCCCGGTCCACGCATACCCTGCCGATGAAGGCCACCAGCGCCTCGTAGCTCTCCGAGCCGTAGATACCCGGCTCCCGGATGCCCAGCATGTTCAGATTGGGCCCGTTGATCACAAGTATCTTCATCCCAGCGCCTCCATGATCCGCGCGACGGTCTCCTCCAGCGGCCCGTTGTTATCCACGGTGATGTCCGCGAACGATCCGTAGCTGTCCTTCCGCCGGGCGTAAAGGGCCGCGGCGGTATTTCTCTCTGAAAGCGGCCGCCCGGCGGTGGGGAGCTTGTCCAGGTCCCGGGTGAGCCAGACGATAGTCCCGTTCTGGTGTAGAAGGGGGTAGTTCTCCGGCATGGTGACGCAGCCGCCGCCGGTGGCGATGACGGCCCCGGAGCCCTTGCCCAGCCGGGCCAGCACCGCCGTCTCCCGGCGGCGGAAGCCCGCCTCGCCCTCGGCGTCAAAAATGGCGAGGATGGTCATGCCGGCCTCCCGCTCGACCTCGCTGTCCGCGTCCAGCAGGGGGCGGTCAAGCTTCTTCGCCAGCGCCCGGCCCACGGCGGACTTGCCGCAGCCCGGCATGCCGATCAGGATGATATTGGTGATCTGTCGGGATAAAGTTGACATAATTTCTTCTATCTTGCAGTCCGGGATGGGATGGCCCGCGAACTGCTCTCCGCTGCGGCAGGCCTGAGCCACCAGCATGCCAAAGCCCCCGGCCCGGGGGATGCCAAGCCGCTCCGCCTCCAGCAGGAAGGCCGTGCGCATGGGGTTATAGACCACATCGAACACGCCCTCACACTGGGGGAAGTCCGCCAGGTCCGCCGGGGCCGCGCCTGTGTCAGGGAACATGCCAAGAGGCGTGGCGTTCACCAGTATTTTCGCGTCACGGTGTTTGGAAAGGTTAACATAATTATTATCTCCGCTGCGGGATATGCTCACGATTGGGTCCGCGCCCAGGTCCTGAAGGGCGGCTCTCACGGCCAGGGAGGCTCCGCCGGTGCCGAACACCAGCGTCTTTTTGCCCCGCACGTCCACGCCGGACTTCTCCACGATATAGCGGAAACCGGCGTAGTCGGTGTTGTCGCCCCGCCAGCCCGTGGGGGTGCGCACAAGGGTGTTCACGCTGCCGATGTGCCGGGCGGCGTCGGAAAGCGCGGCGCACAGGCCCAGTACGTCCTTTTTGTAGGGGATGGTCACGTTCATGCCGTCCAGATCCGTGGTGGACAGGAAGCGCTCCAGGTCCTCCGGTTCCACCTCGTACAGCCGGTAATCGTAGTCCGCCAGCATGCCGTGTATCTTCGGGGACCAGCTGTGGCCCAGCTTCCGGCCCAGCAGGCCGAATTTTTTATTCTCCATGCGCGTCCTCCATGCGTCTTGTCTGGTAAGTCCGGCTGGCGGCCATGATGGGGCCGTAAAGTCCGGCGATCAGGTCCGCGGTCTCGGGCCGGCACAGGGCCCGGACCGAGCCTGTCTTTTGCATCTCCCGGCCGGCGTCCAGCACGGGCAGGCCGTGGGCCATTTTATAGTCCGCGATGGCGGCGGCCACGTCCAGACGCTTTTCCAGCAGCGCCACCAGGTCCCGGTCCACCGCGTCTATCTGTGTGCGAAGCTCGTTTAAGTCCATATCAGCACCTGCTTTCCAAAAGCGCGTCGTAGACGGCCGCCGCGGCGGCGGCCTCCACGCAGGGGACGGCCCGCAGCACGATACAGGGGTCGTGGCGGCCCTGCACGGACAGCTTCACGTTCTGGCCGCTGACCAGGTCCACGCTGTCCTGCTCGACAGCGATGGAGGGGGTGGGCTTGAAGGCGGCCCGCATGACGATGGGCATGCCGCTGGTAATGCCCCCCAGGATCCCCCCGTGATGGTTGGTCCGGGTGCGGACCGCGCCGTCGCCGTCGTAGTAAAAGGGGTCGTTGTTCTCGCTGCCACGCATGGAGCCCACGGCAAAGCCCGCGCCGAATTCCACGCCCTTCACGGCGGGGATGGCAAACAGGGCCTGGGCGAGGCGGTTCTCCATGCCGCCGAACATGGGCTCGCCCAGCCCGGCGGGCACGCCGGTGCACACGCACTCGATGACCCCGCCCACAGAGTCGCCGGCGGCCTTCACCGCCCCCAGGAGCTTTTCCATGGCGGCGGGTCCGGTCTCGCCGCCGATGGATACGATCCGGGCCGATACGGATATGCCCTCTTTGGCCAGCAGCTGCAGCGCCAGACCCCCGGCGATACACAGCGGCGCGGTGAGCCGCCCGGAGAACTGGCCGCCGCCGGCCACGTCCCGGTCGGGGCCGTATTTCACATACGCGGTATAGTCCGCGTGGCCGGGCCGGGGGACCCGGCGCAGCCCGTCGTAGTCGGCGGAGCGGGCGTTGGTGTTGCGGATGAGGACCGTCACCGGCGCGCCGCAGGTGTGTCCGTCCACGAGCCCCGCTACGAATTCGGGCGCGTCCGCCTCTTTGCGGGGGGTGGTGTAGGCCCCTTTGCCTGGGGCCCGGCGGGCCAGGAAAGCGGACAGGGCGTCCATGTCCGGGGAAAAACCGGAGGGCAGTCCCTCGATGGTCACCCCGACAGCGGGGGCGTGGGACTGGCCGAAGATGGTGAAGCGGTAGCGGTCTCCGAAGCTGTTGCTCATGGCTGGTCCTCCAATGTGACCCGGCCTCCCAGCCGGGCGAAGTCGTCCCAGAAGGCGGGATAGGATTTGTTCACCGCCTGCGCGCCGGTCACGGTTACCGGCCCGGTACAGGCCAGGGACGCGACGGCCGCGCTCATGGCGATCCGGTGGTCGTTGGCGCTGTCCGCCGCGCCGCCGGTGAGTTTTGCCCTGCCCGTGACGGTGAGACCGTCGGGGCGCTCCCGCGCGTCCCCGCCCAGAGCGGTTATCAGTCCCGCCGTGGCGGCCAGCCGGTCGCTCTCCTTGATCCGGAGCCGGCCTGCGTTGACGAATTCCGTCACGCCGGGGCTCACCGCCGCCAGCACGCTCAGCACCGGCACCAGATCCGGCACGTCCTGACAGTCGATCACCGCGCCGCCCGCCACGATCCGGTCCGCCAGAGCGGTCACCGCCCGGTCCCCCTGGGGGGAGGCCGGGTCCAGACCCGTGACGGTCAGCGTGCCGCCGCAGAGGCGGTCCGCCACGATCCAGAAGGCGGCGTTGGACCAGTCTCCCTCCACCGCGACGGCGCCGGGGGAAGCGTACCGCCGCCCGCCGGGAACGGTATAGACGCCCGCCGCGAAGGGGCAGTCCACCCCGAACAGGGCCAGGGCCCGGACCGTCATGGTCACATAGGCGGCGGACTCCAGCTTTCCCGTGAGTGTGATGGTACTGCCGCCGCCCAGCAGGGGCAGGGCGAACAGCAGCCCGCTGATGAACTGGGAGGAGACGCCGGCGTCCAGCGTGAAGGCGCCGGGCCGGAGCCGTCCCTCTACGGCGATCACGTCCGGCGCGGGCCGGGCGAGCGCCGCCCCGTGGGCGCAAAGGGCCTCCCACAGGGGGGACAGGGGCCGCTCCGGCAGCCGCCCGTGCATTTTTATCGTGGCCTTCGCCCCCAGAGCACACACCAACGGCAGCAGGAACCGCAGCGTGGAGCCGCTCTCCCCGCAGTCCAGCGCGGGCCGGTCCGGGACAGTCACGATGGGCGAGACGGAAAAGACGCCATTTTCATACGCGATATCCGCCCCCAGGGCCCGCAGACAGTCCGCCGTGGCGGTGATGTCCGCGGAAGTGGCGGGGCAGGCGATGACGGTGGGCCGGTCCGCCAGAGCGGCGCAGATGAGCAGCCTGTGGGCCTGGCTTTTGGAGGCGATGGCCGGGACGGTCCCGGCCAGACGGGAGGGGGCGAGCACCGCTTTCATCTCACAGCCCCGCTTTCATGAACGCGCCCGCCGTCCGGGTATCCATAGGCCGGACGGAGCAGGAGCCGATGGCCTCCGGCACGACGACGCCGATGGCGCCGCCGGAGCGCTTTTTGTCCGAGAGCATCCGGTCCATGAGGGCCGGGAAGGGGATGTGGGTACGGGTGGGCAGGCCGAAGCGCTCCAGCACGGTCACGACCCTTTCCGGCACGTCCGGGGAGCAGAAGCCGTATTTCGCGGCGGCCCGGCAGACCGCCGCCATGCCGATGGCCACGCACTGGCCGTGGGAGAGGGCATAGTCGCTGCACGCCTCCACCGCGTGGCCCAGGGTGTGGCCCAGATTCAAAAGGGCCCGGCGGCCCGTGTCCCGCTCGTCCTGGGCCACCACGTCCCGCTTCAGCGCCACGGACCGGGCGATCACCGCCTCCCGGTCAAAGTCCACGCCCTCCCCGGCAAGACGTTCAAAGAGCGCCTCGTCGAACAGCACGGACATCTTGATCACCTCCGCGCAGCCGGAGACGAAGTCCGCCGGCGGCAGGGTGGAGAGGGCGTCCGTGTCGCACAGCACCAGCTTGGGCTGCCAGAAGGCCCCCATCAGGTTCTTGCCGGCGGGCAGGTCCACGGCGGTCTTGCCGCCTACGGAGGAGTCCACCGCGGCCAGCAGGCTGGTGGGCAGTTGCACATAGCTCACGCCCCGCATGAAGGTGGCGGAGGCCAGCCCCGTCAGATCGCCCACCATGCCCCCGCCCAGCGCCACGAACAGGTCCGAGCGGGTCATGCGGCGGTCCGCCGCGAAGTTCAGTATCTCGATCAGGCTCCCGGCGGTCTTGCTGGCCTCGCCGTGGGGGAGGGTGTATACGTCCCCCGCAAGGCCCGCGGCCTGAAGGCTCCGGGTACAGACCTCCGCCCAGCAGGGGCCCACATTGTCGTCCGTCACCAGCACATAGCGGGCGGCTTTGGGACACAGAGAACGGACCTTATCGCCCAGGGAGGGCAGCAGCCCGGGGCCGATCAGCACGTCGTAGGGGTCGGAGACCGGCACACGCACCGTTTTCATCCGTCTATCTCCTCCTTGCGCTTTTTCCCCTCGTCCAGCAGAGAGCGCAGCGCATCAAAGTCGTTGTCGGCGATGGCCTTTCGGTATGCCTGCATGCTGGCGATAAAGGCGTCCATCTCCGAGAGCATGTTTTCCCGGTTGTCCAGAATGAGCTCGCTCCACATGTCCGGATTCAGCCATGCCACCCTTGTCAGGTCCTTGTAGCTGCCGGCGGAGAAGCCCTTATGCCGGGCGGCGGTGGGGCTTTTGATGTAGCCGTTGGACACCACATGGCACATCTGGGAGGTGAAAGCGATCATCTCGTCGTGCTTCGCCGCCGTGGTGATGCTGATTCGTCCGAAGCCCGCGGGCTTCAAAAGGTCCTTCACCCGCTGCAAAAAGGCCGCGTCGTCAAACCGGGGCGGCACGATCACCATGGGGGCCCGGTCATAGAGGGTGGCCCTGGCGTGCTTGAAGCCGGAAAACTGGGTGCCGGCCATGGGGTGCCCGCCCACGAAGGTGAACCCGTGCTCTCTTGCCAGCGGAAAGGCAAATTCGCATATCTCCCGCTTCACGCCGGCGCAGTCCATCACGATACCCGATTTGGAGAAATCGTCCGCATGGGCGGTCATGTAATCCATGGCGGCCCGGGGGTACAGGGCGATGAGCACCAGGTCGCAGTCTTTCAGGTTTTCGACGGTCAGCTCCCCGTCGATGGCTCCGTCCAGCAGGGCGAATTCCACCACCGGGGCGCTGCGGTTGGTCCCCAGCACGGTGACGGAGGGGTCCCTCTTATAAGCCTTGGCCAGGGACCCGCCGATGAGCCCCAGCCCCACGACGCCGACGGTCATCCCCGCACGACCTCCAAAATGCGCATCATCTGCGCCATCAGGGTGTCGAACTGGGCCGGGGTCAGGCTCTGGGCCCCGTCGCACAGGGCGTGGAGCGGGTCGTTGTGCACCTCCACCATGATACCGTCCGCCCCGGCGGCGGCCGCCGCCAGCGCCATGGAGGGCACCAGACTGGAGTGGCCGGTGGCGTGGCTGGGGTCCACCACCACGGGCAGATGGCTCAGCTCGTGCAGCACCGGCACGCAGCTCAGGTCCAGAGTGTTGCGGGTATAGGTCTCGTAGGTGCGGATGCCCCGCTCGCAGAGGATCACGTTCTCGTTGCCCCCGGCCATGATGTACTCGGCGCTCATGAGAAGCTCCTTGTTGGTGTTGGCCAGGCCCCGCTTGAGCAAAACGGTCTTATTGGTGCGGCCCAGACCCTTCAAAAGCTCGAAGTTCTGCATGTTCCGGGCGCCCACCTGGATCACGTCCACGTCCTCGAAAAGGTCCAGATCCCGGATGTCCATGATCTCCGACACCAGAGGCAGGCCCGTGGCCTTTTTCGCCTCGCTGAGAAGCTCCAGACCGGTGGCGTGCAGGCCCTGGAAGTCGTAGGGGCTGGTCCTGGGCTTGAAGGCGCCGCCTCGCAGGAGCTTGGCGCCGCTGGCCTTCACGGACCGGGCGATGCCGATGATCTGCTCTCTCGTCTCCACGGAGCAGGGCCCGGCGATGACGGCGAAGTGGCCGCCGCCGATCTTCACGCCTCCCGCGTCCACCACCGTGTCCTCCGGGTGGAATTTACGGTTGCATTTTTTGAACGGCTCGCTGACCCGCTTCACGGACTGGACGATCTCCAGACTCTCCAGCAGATCCACGTCGATGTGGGCGGTGTCGCCCACCAGCCCCAGGATGGTGTACTCGTCGCCCTGGGAGACGTGGACCTGGACCTTCTGCCCCTCCAGCCAGTGGATGAGATGGTCCCGCTGTTCGTCGGTGGTGTTGGGCTTCAAAACGGTGATCATGTAAGGCTTCTCCTTTACAAAAAAGCTGTGCGGCCCATGTGCCGCACAGCCTGTAGATTACCTGTCAGTCGCTTTTTCCGCAGCACACAGCGCTATTACTTTCCAAAAAAGTAATAGTAGTGATAGCCGCCGAAAAAGAAACGCTTCATAAGAGGAATATCTCCTTCATCATTTAAAGACATAAGTATTATAGGACCGTTCCCGAAAAATGTCAACCTTTTGCGCGGAAAAACCGCCGGTCACCCGGCCCGGGTGGAGGAAAAGGAGGGCATGTCCCAGGGCAGGGGACGGGGCATGCCGCTCTCCGGTGCGGGAAGAGCGGGCTTCGCGGGGGTGGCCGTGTGCAGCACCTTGCCCCGCAGGGACATATAAAGCCGCTCCGCCAGCCGGTACAGCCGGTATATGACAGGCTTGTAGGGCGCGTAGACCTCCCCGATGAATCGGTGCAAATGCCCGCCGGAGCGCCGCTTGAAAAGATACAGCCCATTGGAGATATCCGTGTTGTCCAGCACGCCCCGCAGGTCGTACACCCCGTCGCCCCGGGCCGCCGCCCGGCGGATCATCTCCCACTGGAGCAGGTAGTTGGGCATCACGCTCCGGTGCCGGTCGGAGCTGGCGCCAAAGGCGTACCAGGTCTTGTCGCCGTAGAAGATGGGGATGGCCCCGGCGATGGGCTCGTCCTGAAAATACGCCAGCAGCAGCGTCATGTGTCCCGGGCCCATCTCGTCCCATATCCGCTCAAAGTAGCCGAGGGGCCGGGCCAGGAACCGGTCCCGCCGGGCGGTCTCGGTCATGAGGGCGTGGAATATCTTCAAATCCTCCCGGGTCCCCTCCCGGATCACCACGCCCCGCCGCTGGGCCAGACGGATGTTGTAGCGCAGCTTCTGGGAAAACCCCGCCATCAGCGCCTCCTCGCTCTTGCCCCTGATATCCAGCCGGAACACGCTCCGGGGCTGGATGCCGTCCCGGGCGTGCTGGGACCCGTCCCGGACCTTACAGCCCAGACTCTCCATGATGGCCCGGAAGTCGCCGTCCCCGGCGGACACATCCGGCTCCATCCGCAGGGCCATGGCGTTGTACTTCCAGGCCAGAAGCTCCGCCCCCTCCACCAGCTGCCGGAGGCTGGCCTCGTCGTGGGTGTCGCAGACCGGCCCCCGGGCGCTGTACATGAGCGCGCCGAAAAAGGGTATCTTCCGGATCAGCACGCTCATGCCGCCCGTGATGTTGCCCTGGAGGTCCTCCGCCAGGATGATCTCGTTTTTCCAGTTGCTCTTGACTCGGGCCCATTCCACTGACTGCTGGAAATTGCACCGCTCGTGGCGGCTCAGAAACTCCGTGTACTGGCGCTTCGACTGCTCGTCGGTGACATAACGCATGACCCTTCCCTCCATTCTCGTTTTTTGCGGGGCACACATACTATAAACGCGCCCTCCCACAAAATTGTGACAAGAAGTAACAAAAAATATGGTAGAGGGAAAATGTGAATAAATCGTGAACGCCTCCTTAGGCTTTCTTTAAGAATAAGAAAGCCGCCCCGGAGCGGGGCGGCGGCGACGGCGGCGGGACGGTCAGAAGAAGGTCTCGCTCACCACGCGGAGGAAGAAGATGGCCAGAACCACGGCGATGAGGGGTTTGACGATCTTCGGGCCCTTGTCGGTGAAGCACCGGGCGCCGAGCCAGTTGCCGGCGATGCCGAAAAGCCCGGCCGTGAGACCCATAGGCAGCAGGACCTGACCGTTGACCAGGTAGGTGGCCAGAGCGGCCAGGTTGGTAGCCAGGTTGATGACCTTGGTGGCGCCGGCGGCGTCGTTGAGGCTCATGCGGGCAAGGCCCGTGAGCAGCAGCAGCAGAAACGTACCGGTGCCGGGGCCGTAAAAGCCGTCGTACACGCCGATGACCAGGGCCAGGGCGCAGGCGACGCAGGCGGTCCTGCCGGGTGGGAGCGGGTCCCTGCCGGCGGTGTCGATGGCCTTGCTTTTGAACACATACAGAGCCGTGAGCGGCAGGACGAAAAGCAGGATGATGCGAAAGACCCTGTCGTCCACCAGCAGCGCCAGATTGGCGCCGCCCGCCGAGCCCGCCAGGGCGAACGCCGCGCACAGCAGACACAGCTTCGGCCTGATGTACCCCGCCCGCCAGAACTTGACGGTGGTGACGGTGGTGCCCATGGCGGAGCTTATTTTATTGGTGCCGATGCTCATATGTACGGGCAGCCCGGCGATGAGATAGGCGGGCAGGGAGATGAGCCCGCCGCCGCCGGCGACGGCGTCCACGAAGCCCCCCAGAAACACCAGGGGACAGACGATGAGATATTGGGTCCAGACGGGCATGGTGCGGCTCCTTCCGCCGGTTGACAGGGACCGGCGAGAACATTATAATTTCCCTATACTATACACGCCAAAACGGACAAATGCAAGGAGGACGACCCATGATCGTGACATACAAGGGCAAAACGCCGGAAGTGGACGGGAGCGCGTTCGTGGCGGAAAACGCCACCCTGATAGGAGATGTGACGGTGGGGGAGGACTCCTCCGTCTGGTTCGGGGCGGTGCTCCGGGGGGACAACGAGCCCATCCGGGTGGGTAAGCGCACCAGCGTGCAGGACAACGCCACCCTCCACTGCGACCCGGGCCACCCGCTGACCATCGGGGACGACGTGACCGTGGGCCACAACGCCGTGGTGCACGGCTGCACCGTGGAAAACGGCGCCCTTATCGGCATGGGCGCGGTGGTGCTGGACGATGCGGTGGTAGGGGAGTACTCCATCGTGGGCGCCGGGGCGGTGGTGACCGCCCGGACCGTGATTCCGCCCTGCTCCCTGGTGCTGGGCACGCCCGCCAGAGTGGTCAGGACGGGGCAGGATGGGCAGAAGCAGTCCAACCTGAAAAACGCCGCCGGTTATGTGGCCAGGAAGAACGCTTACAAGGCAGGGCTGTGACAGCACAAAAAAACGGGGGAAATACACAAAATCGCCGGCGGATTTCTGTGGAAATATTCAACATGTGGTCGTGCGGTTTTCTTTGACATGGCCACAATATGTTGTTATAATTGGAAAAGAAATACCACAAGATGTGTTGACACTATTTTACAGGAGGATATCACATGAAGAAGCTGTTTTCCCTGCTGATGGTCCTTGCCATGGTGCTGAGCCTGGCCGTTCCCGCCTTCGCCGACGAGGCGGAGGGCGAGGACGTCACGGTGCTGTACACCAACGATGTGCACACCTACATCGACAAGGACCTGAACTACACCGTGGCCGCCCAGTACCGGGACACGCTGGACAACGTGCTGCTGGTGGACGCCGGTGACGCCATCCAGGGCACCGCTTTCGGCTCCATGGACAAGGGCGAGACCATCATCAAGCTGATGAATCTGGCCGGTTATGACCTGGCGACCCTGGGCAACCACGAGTTCGACTATGGCATGGAAGGCTGCATGGACGCCATCGAGTGGGCCCAGTTCCCCTATGTGTCCTGCAACTTCTACCATGAAAAGGACGGCGTGAAGGGCGACAATGTGCTGGACGCCTACAAGGTCTTTGAGATCGGCGGCCAGAAGATCGCCTTCATCGGTATCACCACCCCCGAATCCTTCACCAAGTCCACCCCCGCCTACTTCCAGGACGAGGACGGCAACTACATCTACGGCATCGCCGGCGGTGAGGACGGCTCCGACCTGTACGAGACCGTGCAGGAGGCCATCGACGACGCCTCGGAGGAGGCCGACGTGGTCATCGCTCTGGGCCACCTGGGCATAGACGAGTCCTCCGCTCCCTGGACCAGCAAGGAAGTCATTGCCAACACCACGGGTCTGGACGCCTTCATCGACGGCCACTCCCACTCCACCGTCCCCATGGAGGAGGTGGAGGACGCCGACGGCAATGTGGTCATCCTCACCCAGACCGGCTCCTACTTCAACGCTCTGGGCCAGATGACCATCGCGCCCGACGGCACCATCACCACCGAGCTTCTGGCCCCCGAGGATGTGGAGGCCGCCCTGTACAAAAACTTTATTGCCAAGCTCTACGCCGGCGAGCTGAACGTGGATGACCTGGAGGTGCCGGTGGAGAACTGCCGCACCGGCTGGATCGACAGCGTCAATGAGGAGCTCGGGGTGATCATCGGCACCACCGAGGACGTGCTGGACAACTATGCCGAGGACGGCACCCGTCTGGTCCGCAGCCAGGAGACCAACTCCGGCGACTTCGCGGCGGACGCGCTGTACTATCTGTTCGACCAGACCGATGTCGTGGACGGCTATCCCGTGGACATGGCCATCATGAACGGCGGCGGTATCCGCAACGAGGCCATCACCGGCGAGATCAGCTACCTGACCTGCAAGAACATGCACACCTTCGGCAACGTGGCCTGCTTCGTCCAGGTGACCGGCCAGCAGATCCTTGACGCGCTGGAGTTCGGCGCCCGCGGCGCCGGCACCGGCGAGGAGATCGGCGGCTTCCTACAGGTCTCCGGCGCCAAGTACACCATCGACACCAGTGTGGAGAGCTCCGTCACCATGGACGAGAAGGGCGTGTTCACCGGCGTGGACGGCGAGTACCGGGTCAAGGACGTGCAGATCCTGGACCACGAGACCGGCAAGTATAAGGATCTGGACCCCGAGGCCACCTACAACCTGGCCGGCTACAACTACACCCTGCGTGATCTGGGCGACGGCTTCTCCATGTTCGACGGCGCCGTCAACATCCTGGACTACGTCATGGAGGACTACATGGTCCTGGCCAACTATGTCCAGTCCTTTGAGGACACCGACGGCGACGGCCTGCCCAACGTGACCGGGTACGAGGACCTGGAGGGCGAGGGCCGGATCACCATCGAGTGACCATTTCCCCCGCGATACCGGTCCCCGGCTCATCTGAGCCGGGGACTTTTTTTGCGTTCACAGTTCTTTCAAAAAATGTTAAATCTATCGTTAACATCTTTTCGGGGAAGGGGCGTACAATAGGACCATCAAAAGGGGAATACCCCATATTTGAAAAGGAGCGTATGATCATGAATGCATATAGGAACGGAAAGAAGCTGGCCGGGAAGATACTGGTCCTGGCCCTGTGCCTGGCGCTGCTGGCCGGTGTTTTTGGCGGCACCACCCGGGCGAAGAGCGGCGCGGCCCTGACCCTGGCCGCGGCGGACAGCCGTCAGGAGATGACCGCCGCGGATATCTACGAGCAGAACGTGGATTCCACCGTGGGTATCACCACCGCCGTCACCACCACCAACTACTGGGGCTATGAGACCCAGTCCGCCGCCGCCGGTTCCGGCTTCATCGTCACGGAGGACGGCTACATCCTGACCAACTACCATGTGGTGGAGAAAGCCGAGTCCATCACCGTCGCCCTCTATGACGGGGACAGCTACGACGCCGAGCTGGTGGGCTACGACGAGAGCAACGACATCGCCGTTTTGAAGGTGGACGCCGAGGGGCTCAAGCCCGTGACGGTGGGCGACTCCGACGCGCTGCGGGTCGGCGACGAGGTATTGGCCATCGGCAACCCTCTGGGCGAGCTCACCTTTTCTCTGACCGGCGGCATGATCAGCGCCCTTGACCGGGAGATCACCGTGTCCAGCGGTGTGACCATGGACCTGATCCAGACCGACTGCGCCATCAACGCCGGCAACTCCGGCGGCGCGCTGTTCAACATGTACGGCGAGGTGGTGGGTATTACCAACGCCAAGTATTCCGGCAACGGCATGAGCGCCTCCATCGACAACATCGGCTTCGCCATCCCCATCAGCCGGGTGGCGTCCATAGCGGAGAGCATTATCAAAAACGGCTACATCGCCAAGCCCTACATCGGCGTGACCATCTCCGATGTGAGCGAGGAGGCCCTGGGCTACGGCCTGCCGGAGGGCGCCTCCATCCGGTCCGTGGAGGAGGACAGCCCGGCTGAGGAGGCCGGTCTTCAGGAAAACGACATCGTGACCGCCGTGGACGGCCAGCCGGTATCCGGGCGGCGGGACCTGTCCGCCATCGTGGGCGCGGCCCAGGTGGACAGCGAACTGACCCTCACCGTCTACCGGCAGGGGCAGGAGATGGAGATCACCGTGACCGTGGGCGAAAAGACCCAGGAGGCCCTGCCCACGGAGGAGCCGGGATCGGAGAACGGCTCCGACGCCAACACCCGGCCCGGAGAAGGGGGCCAGGAGGACTGGCAGCAGTTCGGCGATTCCTTTGAGGATTTCCTGCGTGAATTCGGCCGGGAGTACAACAACTGATGAAATAGGCCTCGCAGAGTTTGCGCTTCCGGGCGCAAACTCTGCGAGGCTTTTTGTGAGGCTCGTGAGAGTTAGTTGATCTTTAATGTCTCCCACAGGGAGTTGATGTAGTTCAGCGTGTCGAAGGGCAGGTTGCGGTAGGCGTAGGCGTTGTACTTCTCGGTGAAGCCGCCCCAGTCGGGGTAGAGGATGTCCATGGCCTCCTGGCCCATATAGTCGATGTACGCCTGATTTTCGTACACAAGAGTATTGGGGGAGGCGTAGTATGTGTACTCGGCATTGGCGATGGCGGGGCCCTCAGAGAGCATGAAGTTGATGAACGTCTCCGCCAGCTCCTTGTTCTGGCAGCAGGAGGGGATACACATGGCGTCGATGTAGAAATTGGTGGGCTCGGGGTAGTAGAAGCGCAGATCCACCGTGTCGGCCTGGGCGTCCAGCATGGTGAAGTAGTCCCCGGCGTAGTAAGGGGCCACGGCGGCCTCGCCGGACTCCATCATGTTGTATACCTCGTCCATCACATAGCTGCGCACCACGCTCCGCTGCTCCAGCAGATCGTCCAGAGCCCGGTCCCACGGGCCGTGGTCATCGGCGTTCACGTCCAGACCCGCCCGGTACATGGCGGTGCCGAAGGCGTCCCGGGAATTGTTGAACTGGAGGATCTGCCCGGCGTATTTCTCGTTCCAGAGAAGATCCCATGTCCCCGTGTCGGCCTGGTCCACCACATTGGCGTTGTAGATCACGCCCACCACGCCGTAGGCGTAGGGCACGGAATAGGCGTTGTCCGGGTCGTAATAAAGCCCCCGAAAGTCGTCGGAGATATACTGGGCATTGGGGATGTTGTCAAAGTCCAGCGGCAGGAGCATATCCTCCGCGATCATGCGGGCGATCATGTAATCGGAGGGGATGATCACGTCATAGCTGACCGCGCCGGAGGAGAGCTTCGCGTACATGTCCTCGTTGCTGGCGAAGGTGGTGTAGTTGACCTGTACGGGCCGGCCGTACTGCTGGCGGTACCAGCTCTCAAATTCCTTGACCACGTCCATGGAGCCCTCGGAGCCGTCGGAGATATACTCGCCCCAGTTGTACACGTTCAGCACCGGGGGCCTGTCGTCGGTCTCGGTGACGGCGAATATCAGGCTGGCCGCCAGGGCGGCCAGGGCCAGGGTACCGCCGCCGGCATAGAGGATACGCCGCGTCCGGGGGCTCATGGGGGCCCTGCGCCCGGCGGCCCGCTTGGCTCTCCGGGCGGCCCGGACCTTCTGGCCGTCCTCGCTGTCGGTCAGGTTCGACAGCAGAAGCAGCGCCAGTATCACGAAGAAGATCAGCGTGGCCAGGGCGTACATATCCGGGGTCACGGTCTTTTTCGTCATGTTGTAGATACGGATGGGCAGGGTCTGAAAGCCCGTACCGGTGGTGAAGTAGCTGATGACGAAATCGTCCAGCGAGAGCGTGAAGGCCATTATCATGCCCGTGACGATGGCGGGCATGAGCTCGGGGAGCTCCACCTTCCAGAAGGCGCCCCAGGGCGTGCAGCCCAGGTCCATGGCCGCCTCCGGCAAAGAGGCGTCCATCTGCCGCAGCTTGGGCAGCACCTGTAGTATGACATAGGGCAGGCAGAAGGTGATATGGGCGATGAGCAGGGTGACGAAGCTGAGACTGTTCGCCAGGCCCAGAAGCCTGCTCACGAACACGAACATGAGCATCATGGATATGCCGGTGATGATGTCCGGGTTGATCATGGGGATGTTCGTCACCATGTCCAGAGCCGAGCGGAGATACCGGCTGCGCATACGGTGGATGCCCACGGCGGCGGCGGTGCCCATAACGGTGGACACGCCCGCGGCGCACACCGCCAGTACCAGGGTGTTGCGCACGGTCTTGAGGGTCTCCGTGTCCCGCAGCAGCTCCCTGTACCACTTCAGGGAAAAGCCGGAGAACACCGACAGGCTCCTGGCCTCGTTGAAGGAGAACAGCAGCAGTATGGCGATGGGGGCGAACAGGAAGATGAACATCAGGGCGGTAAAGATCTTTGACGCACGTTTCATGTCACTGCCCTCCGTAGGTGTACTTGTCGGTGAGCCGGCGCATTACGCCCATGGCGGCCAGCAGGGCCACCATGAGGATGAAGGCGATGGCCGCGGCGAAGTGCAGATTGCCGGCCACATACTGTCCCTCGATGGCGTCGCCCAGCAGAAAGAACATGCCGTCGCCCAGCTTCTGGGAGATGTAGAAGGTGCTGATGGAGGGGATGAGGACCATGGTCACGCCGTTGACCACGCCGGGCATGCTCAGGGGCAGTATCACCCGCCGCAGCACCCCCGCCGGGGCGCAGCCCAGGTCCCGGGCCGCCTCGATGAGCCGGTGGTCCATCTTGGCCATGATGGAGTACAGGGGCAGTATCATGTAAGGCAGATAGTCGTAGACCATGCCGATGACGACGGCGGTCTCCGTGCCGATGATGTGGACGCGGCCCAGGTGCAGCGCGGCCAGAAGGTTGTTGAGGATACCCGTGTCCTGTAGGATGGTCATCCAGGCGTAGGTGCGGATGAGGAAGTTCATCCACATGGGGATCATGATGAGGGTCATCATGGTCTTCTGGGCCCGGTCCGAGGCGCGGGAGATGATATAGGCCAGCGGATACCCCAGCAGCAGGCACACCACCGTGGAGAGGAAGGCCAGCCTGACGCTGCGCCAGACGATGACCATGTATGTGCGCACCTCGCCCGTGGCGCCGCCGGCCCCCGTCACCGAGGAGGTGGCGGTGAAAAAGCGGGTGATGTTGTCCGTGGTGAAGCGGAAGTCGTTGTCCGTGAAGGCGTAGTATGCCACAAAGATGAGCGGGACCACGATGAAGATCACGGCCCACAGCTGGTAGGGCGCGCTGGTCACGCCGGTCACCAGCGAGCCCCGGCGGGCTTTTTTGTTCATTCGTCCGCCTCGCTTTCCGCGTCGGACAGCTCGTCGAACTCATTGGAGAAGGAGGCGTAGTCCCCGTAAAGCCCGGAGTACTCGCTCTTTTTCATGATGTGGATGGCGTCCGGCTCGATGACGAGGCCGATGTGCTCATCCACGTCCACGAAGTCCGTGGTCTGGATCATCCACTTGAACCCGCCGATGTCCACGATGACCTCATAGTGGACGCCCATGAAGGTGACGGAGGTGACCACGCCCCGGAGCATGCCCGCCTCCGGCGGGACGATGTCCACGTCCTCCGGCCGGACCACCACGTCCACCGGCTCATTGGGGGCGAAGCCCTCATCCACGCAGACGAAGGTCTGGCCGGAGAAGGAGACGGATCTGTCCTGCCTCATCACCCCGTCCACGATATTGCTCTCGCCGATGAAGTCCGCCACAAAGGCGTTTTTCGGCTCGTTGTAGACGTCCTGGCTGGCGCCGATCTGCTGGATACGGCCCTCGGAGATGACCACGATGGTGTCGGACATGGAGAGAGCCTCCTCCTGGTCGTGGGTGACGAAGACGAAGGTGATACCCGTGGCCTTCTGTATCTTTTTCAGCTCCTGCTGCATATCCTTGCGCAGCTTCAGGTCCAGCGCCGCCAGCGGTTCGTCCAGCAGCAGCACCCGGGGCCGGCCCACTAGGGCGCGGGCGATGGCCACCCGCTGCTGCTGGCCGCCGGACAGGCGGGTGACGGACCGGTGCTCAAAGCCCGTCAGAGCCACCAGAGAGAGCATTTCCTCCACCCGCTGGTCGATCTCCTGCCGGGGGACCTTTCGCTCCCGCAGGGCAAAGGCCACGTTATCGAACACGTTCAGGTGGGGGAACAGGGCGTAGCGCTGAAAGACTGTGTTCACGTTCCGCTTGTGCGGGGGGAGGTCGTTGATACGCTGTCCCATGAAGAGGATGTCCCCGGCGTCCGGGGTCTCGAACCCGCCGATGAGACGCAGAAGCGTTGTCTTGCCGCAGCCGGAGGGGCCCAGGAGCGTGAGAAATTCGTTGTCGTAGATGTCCAGACTGATGTTGTCCAACACCACCTGCCCGTCAAAGGATTTGGTGATGTTCCTCAGCTCGATGATCTTATTGGCCATGATCCGTCTCCTCACAAAAAAACAAGTGGACTGCGCCGGAGGCGCATTCCACTTGCAAATCGGTTGCGGTCAGGCCGTCCGCGGGAGATGACGGCGGGCCGTCCCAATGGATTTGAGAGTTTTCTGAAAGCAACGATGCCTTGCCCTACTCTTACTGACCATTTTACAAGTTTGTGTGCCGCCTGGCACCGGTTATAAAGTAACCAACTTATAAAACTTGAGCCCTGGGCCGATCGGCCCAACTCAATCAATAAGGCAGCTTGCGCTGCCAGCCGCTGACGCGGCGTTCGGCATTCGACCCGGCTGTCCGTGTGGCCTTGGCCGCTCTCTGAGAGAAAACGGCGGTCGCATCCTGCTTTGGAAAGACTTTTCCAATTGAGACTGGATCATTTTATCAACAACGCCCCCGCTTGTCAATAGGCGGGGGCGCGAATTATGGCAAAAACGGTCCGGGCGGACCGTCCGTCCGCCCGGCGCGGCTCATGAGATCCATACCCCGTCAGCGTTCACATAGTAAGGGCCGACCCATCTGTCGGCGGCCATGGCGCCGGAGCGGTCCAGATAATACCACTTGCCGCTCACCTGTATCCATCCGGTGAGCATGACGCCGCTGGCATTGGAATAATACCACCTGCCGCCCACCATGTACCAGCCGGTGAGCATGGTCCCGGAGGCGTTCAGGTAGTACCAAGCGCCGCCGATGTACTGCCAGCCGGTGAGCATGACGCCGCTGGCATTGGAATAATACCACCTGCCGTTCGCCATGTACCAGCCTGTGCACATGGCCCCGGAGGCGTTCAGGTAGTACCAGGCGCCGCCGATATACTGCCAGCCAGTGAGCATGGCGCCGCTGGCGTTCAGGTAGTACCAGGCGCCGCCCGCCTGTATCCACCCTGTGAGCATGACGCCGGAGGCATTGGAATAGTACCAGACGCCGTTCACCGCGTACCAGCCGGTGTGCATGGCGCCGGAGGCGGGGTCCAGATAATACCAGGCGCCGCCGATGTACTGCCAGCCGGTGAGCAGGACCCCGCTGGCATTGGCGTAATACCACGCGCCGCCCGCCTGTATCCAGCCGGTGAGCATGATGCCGGAGCCATTGGAGTAATAGGTCCTGCCGCCCACCTGATAGAAACCGGTGTGCATGGCGCCGGAGGCGGGGTCCAGATAGTACCAGGCGCCGCCGATGTACTGCCAGCCGGTGAGCAGGACCCCGCTGGCATTGGCGTAATACCACGCGCCGCCCACCTGTATCCAGCCGGTGAGCATGACGCCGGAGCCATTGGAGTAATAGGTCCTGCCGTCCACCTGATAGAAACCGGTGTGCATGGCGCCGGAGGCGGGGTCCAGATAGTACCAGGCGCCGCCGATATACCGCCAGCCTGTGAGCATGGCCCCGCCGCTGATGTAATACCATGTGCCGTTATCCCCGAACCATCCGTCTGGCGGCGTGTGGGGCAGGACCTCTTCTCTCGCCAGGCCGCAGCGGGCGCATGTGTAGGTGCGGATGCCCGTCTGGGTCCGCGTGGGGGACACCGTCACGACCCCGCCGTCCCAGACGTGGGGCAGAAGGGGGATGACCTCCGTTCTGACGCGGCCGCAGTCGGGGGTCTGGCAGGTATACTGCCGGGCGCCATATTCCAGACAGGTGGCCTGTTTTATGACTTTTGGCTGCCCCCAGTTGTTGTGGAAACATTCCTCCGAAGCGAAGATACTGCCGTCGGGGGGATACAGGGACAGATAGCTCTCGGCGTAGGAGCCCTTCTCCACGTTGAACTGGGTGCCCGATCCGCCGCACATCATGAAGGCGCCCAGACCGATGTCCGTGACGCTCCGGGGCAGGGTGACGCTCTGGACCAGCTCGCAGCCGGTGAAGGCCGCCGCGCCCAGACGGGTGACGCCATCGGGTATGGTGACGGCGGTGAGAGCGGAGCAGCTGGCGAAGGCGCACTCACCGATGGTCCTGAGCCCGGCGGGCAGCGTGATAGACTGTAAGGAGGAACACCAGTTGAAGGCGTTGTCGCCGATGGCGGTGAGCCCGTTCGGCAGCGTGACCTTTGTCAGGCTCCAGCAGGAGGCGAAGGCGTAAGAGCCGATGGCCGTCACGCCGGTCTGGACCTCCACTTCGGCGATGTCGGAGGCGAATCTCGACCAGGGCGCGCCGCTTTCGGAACAGCTGTCCATGGCGCGCTGGGAGGAGACAGTAAGCTTGCCGGTATCGTTGAGGGTCCAGCCATCGCCGGAGGCCACGGTACCATCCCCGTCGTCCCGGGGGCCAGACCCGGGCGCGGAGCCCGCGCTGCCGGAAAACACCAGCATCCAGCAGTATGTACCGTTATAGGTACAGCAGGCGGCGCCCATGGACTGAAAGTCCCGGCTCAGCAGGAGGCGCCGGTGGGCCTGCCCTTCATAGCTGCCGCCCTCCTCGGCCAGTGCCTCAAAGGCCGCCTGGGCGGTGACGGGCCCCCGCACGAACATGGCATTGGACGACGGCGCGTAATCATAACCGGTGGCGGCGTAGGTCGCTATCCCACTCATGGCCTGCGTCTCCAGTGTGGCGTCATAGGTGAGCGCCGTCAGCCCGGTGACGGTCTCATAACTGCCGTTCCATATCGCCAGCTCAGGAGCCGGCTCGCTGGTCCGCAGGACGTTGATCTTTTCCAGCAGGGACCGGGCCAGTTTCTGTCGGTATTGGATCTGCGTGTCCGCCGCCGGCACGGCTTCCTCCGCCGGGACGGGAACAGGCGCGGTCACGGCGGCAGGCTCCGGCGTGGCGGTGGGCTCCGGTGTGGCGTCAGGCTCCGGCGTGGCAGAAGGTTCCGGTGTGGCGGTGGGCTCCTGCGTGGCAGAAGGTTCCGGTGTGGCGTCAAGCTCCGGCGTAGCAGAAGGTTCCGGTGTGGCGTCAGGCTCCGGCGTAGCAGAAAGTTCCGGTGTGGTGGTGGCCTCCGGCGTGGAGGCGGGCTCTGTCGTAGAGACAGGCTCCGCCGCCAGGGCGGGCGCGCACAGGCTCAGGACGGTCAACACCGCCAGAAAAAGACTGACAAGACGCTTATACATGTTCTCTCCTCTACAAAAGCTGCGGTGATAGGGGCTCATGCTCTGTATGTCATGCCCGGATATCCGAAAGGGACAGGCCGGGGAAATACTTTTCCGCGAAGGGCACCTGCCGGACCGTAAAGACCCGACCGGTCAGATACGCCAGCGCGCCGCTGTCGCCGGTGAAGTCGAAGGCCACCCGCCAGGACCACAGGAGCTGCCGGTTTTCCCCGTACCGGCGGTTGAGCTTTTCCCGGCCATATTTGCCGTCGCCCAGCAGGGGGAAGCCCGCGTGGGCCATCTGGACCCGGATCTGGTGGGTGCGGCCTGTGTGCAGCCGGCAGGCCACCAGGGACAGGCCGTCCCGGCTGGCCAGGACCTGATAGTCCGTGGCGGCGAAGCTGGCGCCGGGCTCGGAGCGGGGCTTGACGTAGACCTGATTTTTCACCGCGTCCTTGAAAAGCCACCCCTCCAGCCGCCCGGCGGCCGGCCTGGGGACCCCCGCGCAGACGCACAGGTATTCCTTCGTGACCTGCCGGGTCCTGATCTTCTCGTCCATGACCCGCAGGGCGGGGGCGTTTTTCGCGGCGATGACGATGCCGCCGGTGCCCCGGTCGATACGGTTGCACAGGGCGGGGGCGAAGCTGTTCTCCGCCCGGGGGTCCCACTGGCCCGTCTGGTAGGCCCGGGCCTGGATACGGGCGACGAGCGTGTCCGCCTGCCAGCCGTCCGCGGCGTGGCACAGCACGCCGGGCCGCTTGTTCACCAGCAGGATGTTGTCGTCCTCATAGACCACGTCCAGCTCGGGCCTGATCCCGGCCAGCCAGACGTTTGGGTCCTGCCGCCGGGCGGTAAAAAACTCCTCCGGCACAAAAAGACGCACCACGTCGCCCTCCGCCAGACGCGTGTCCGGTCTGGCCCAGTGGCCGTTGATCTTGATCTCCTTCCGGCGAAAGTACTTTTGCAGCAGGGCGGAGGGCATGGAGGGGACCTGCTTCGCCGCGAATCGGTCCAGCCGCTGGCTCGCGTCGTTTTTTGTGACGGTGAATTCTCTCATGCCATTATAATAACATGAAAAAAATGCATTGACAACGGGCTGGACATAATTTATAATACTTTGGCGACTGTATCGAGGTTTGTCACATGTATTTGGATCTGCACGAGATCATCGAGATACCGGGAAGGAGCGTTCCCTTCCGGTGCGACCTGGACCGGGAGCGGCTGGCGTTTCCCACGCTGGAGGCCTTTCAGGGGCCGGTGGTGGCGGAGGGAACGGTGAGCAACACCGCCGGTGTGCTGGAGCTCTCCTGCGACGTTGTGGCGGATATGACCGTCCGCTGCGACCGGTGCGGCAGGCTCTTTGAAAAGCGGCTCACGCCCCGGTATACCGCTACGCTGCAGGCGGACGCGGAGGACACGGACAGCGAGGACGTTTTCCCTCTGGAGGGGGACGGCGTGGACGTGTCGGACGTGGTGGAGACGTGCATGATCCTGGATATGGACACAAAGTTTCTGTGCCGGGACGACTGTAAGGGCCTTTGCCCCACCTGCGGCAAGGACCTGAACGACGGCCCGTGCAACTGCAAAAAACAAATCGATCCGAGAATGGCTGCCCTGGGGCGGCTATTGGAAGATGATCAGGAGGTGTGAACGATGGCGGTCCCCAAGAGAAAAGTTTCCCATGCAAGAAAGAGCAAGCGCCGTTCCAGCGTCTGGAAGCTGAGCCTTCCCAAGCTGGTGGCGTGCCCCAACTGCGGCGAGTACCACATGCCTCACCGCGCCTGCCCTGCCTGCGGCAAGTACGACGGACGCGAAGTCATCGCTGTGGGCGAGGAGAAGTGATCTTGGCAAGATAAGGGGGGCGATGGCCTCCCTTTTTTGCTGGGCGAATGGCAACAGGATCTTCCGGGGCGGCATAGAGGCCGTCCCGCGTGCGCTATACTAACAGGAAAGGAGGCGGAGAGGGTCATGGCAAGACCGCTGGTGGCCATCGTCGGCCGGCCCAACGTGGGCAAGAGCATGCTCTTCAACCGGCTGGCTGGCCGGCGTCTGGCCATCGTGGAGGACACCCCCGGCGTGACCCGGGACAGGCTGTATGCCCCCTGCGAGTGGGCCGGGCGGAGCTTCGATATCGTGGATACCGGCGGTATCGAGCCCAATACGGACAACGAGATACTGCTTTTTATGCGCGAGCAGGCTATGCTGGCCATCGACAGCGCGGATGTGATCGTCATGGTGACGGAGATCGGCACCGGCGTCACGGCGGCGGATCAGGAAGTGGCCGGTATGCTCCTGCGCAGCGGCAAGAGCGTGGTGCTGGCGGTGAACAAGATGGACGCCATCGGCCCCAACGACCCGGGCATTTACGAGTTTTACAACCTGGGCCTGGGGGACCCCATCGCCGTCTCCGCCGTACACGGCCACGGCACCGGCGATCTGCTTGACGCCTGCGTGGCCCATTTCCCGCCCCCCGAGGCGGAGCAGGCCGACGACGGGCGTATCCGCGTGGCGGTCATCGGCAAGCCCAACGTGGGCAAAAGCTCGCTCATCAACCACATTCTGGGGGAGAAGCGGGTGATCGTGGCGGACATGCCCGGCACCACCCGGGACGCGGTGGACACCCCCGTGGACAACGAGTCCGGCAGCTATCTGTTCATTGACACGGCGGGCCTCCGCCGCAGGAGCAGGGTCAACGACCGGGTGGAGAAATTCTCGGTCATGCGGGCCCAGCTGGCCGTGGAGCGCAGCGACGTGTGTCTTATCATGCTGGACGCCCGGGAGGGGGTCACGGAGCAGGACACCAAGATCGCGGGCCTGGCCCATGAGGCCGGTAAGGCCAGTATCATCGTGGTGAACAAGTGGGACCTGGTGGAGAAGCAGACCAACACCATGGCCGAGATGCGCCGGCGGGTCAAACAGGACCTTTCCTTCATGGATTATGCGCCGGTGGTGTTCATCTCGTGCTTGACGGGACAGCGAACTGGGCGTATATTTGATATGATAAACGCCGCCAACGAGCAGGCGTCCCTGCGTATCTCCACCGGCAGGCTCAACAATCTGCTGGCCGACGCGCAGGCCCGGCAGCAGCCCCCTACGGACAAGGGCCGCCGGCTGAAGGTGTACTACATGACCCAGACCGGCGTGAAGCCGCCCCACTTCATCATCTTCTGCAACGACAGGGAGCTGTTTCATTTTTCCTATCAGAGATACATTGAAAACCGTATCCGGGCGACCTTCGGTCTGGAGGGCACGCCGGTGCGGCTGACGATCCGTCAGAAAGGAGAAAACGAATGATCCCGCTGCTTTTTATCCTCATCGCCGTGGTATCCTACGGACTGGGCGCGCTGAACAGCGCCGTGCTTCTCAGCCGCTTCGCCTTCCACAAGGATCTGCTCAAGTCCGGCAACGGCCGGCCCACCTATGCCAACTTCGTTCGGGTGTTCGGCAGCAAATGGGGCCCCGCGGTCATTGCGGTGGACATTCTCAAAAGCGCCATTGCGGTGCTGACCGGCGGGCTTTTGATGTTGATCGTGAACCGGGACGGGAACTATGTGGTCGTGGGCAAGCTGTTCGCCGGCTTCTGCCTGACCCTGGGACAGATGTACCCCATCCAGCACAGGCTCCGCGGCGGACGCGGCGTGGTGTGCTGCATGACGACCTTCTGGCTGACGGACTGGCGGCTGGGTCTGGTGGCCACGGGCGTTTTCGTCATCGTGGTGGCCTTTTCCCAGTATGTGTCTCTGGCCAGCATGACGGGGTGCCTGGTGGGCGCGCTGTCGGCGTGGGTGTTCATCCCCTCCGAGAACCTGAAGGGCGTGGCCGGCGCGCTGGCGCTGTTCACGGCGCTGGTGATCGTCTGGCGGCACCGGGGCAACATCCAGCATATCCTGGCCCACAGAGAGCCGAAGGTCAAATGGGGCCCGTCCCAGTCGGGCCGCCGCTCCCGCGGCGACAGATTCTGAATCGGCCAAGCATAAAGCGCCTCCCCCGGGGAGGCGCTTTGAGCTTGTCAAAAAACAGGTTTTTTGACCGCTCAGATTGAAACTGCTCGGCGGAAGTGAATCCCGCCGGCAGGAAGTCAAAAGCCTGTTGTATTGCGGCCTTTGACTTCGACGCGCGGGAATGCCGCGCGGCTCGGCCTGACCGGCCTTCGCTCCCATTCATCCATTCTTTGACAGTCTGAAAGCGCCTCCCCCGAGGAGGCGCTTTTCCTTGCCGGCTGGCAGTATGATATGGCGGCAGGCATAACTTTTGGTTGACAGAGATGGGATTCTTTTATATAATAATCAAGTTGCCAGCCAAAACTGCCAACTAACGGCGGACCGGCGCCGCGCCGGTCCGGCGATGAGTAATATGTGAAGAAAGGACGAGAAGAAAAATGCTGAGGACGTATCAGCCCAAGAAGCTCCACGCCCAGAAGGAGCACGGTTTCCGCAAGCGCATGTCTACCCGCAATGGCCGTAAGGTGCTTTCCGCCCGTCGGGCCAAGGGCCGCAAGAGACTGAGCTACTGAAAGCCGCCGGCAGGGGTGGGGAACAGTGCGATTCACGACCTCCCTGAAGCTGGACCGGGATTTCCGCAGGGTCTACCGTAAGGGGACCAGCGCCGTGCGGCCCTGCCTTGTGGTGTACGCAAGGCGCACCAATGGCCGGGCGAACCGGCTGGGCCTCACGGTGACGGCCAAGGTGGGCAAGGCCCACACCCGGAATCTGGTCCGCCGCCGTCTGCGGGAGATATACCGCCTGAATGAGGACGGGCTCAGACCGGGATACGACCTGGTGGTGGTGGCCCGGACACGGGCGGCCACAGCGGGATACGGGCGGCTGGAGAAGGAATTTCTGTCTGCAAGCAAAGAGCTGGGAGCGGCGCTGTGAAAGGGCTGCTGCTGGCTATCGTGCGTTTTTACAGAAAACGCATTTCCCCCCTGACAAGGCCATGCTGCCGGTTCATCCCCACCTGCAGCGAGTACGCCCTGATCGCCATCGAGCGATACGGGGCCTGGAAGGGCGGGTGGCTGGCGCTCAAGCGCTTTTGCCGGTGCCATCCCTTCCACCGGGGAGAACACGATTTTTACGACCCTGTACCGTGAAATAGGAGAGAAGTATGTTAAAAGCGATCGCAAAGCCGTTCGGCGCGCTGATGCTTTGGCTTTACAACCTGACGGGCAACTACGGCGTGGCCGTGATCCTGTTCGCCCTGGTGGTGAAGCTGATCATGCTGCCCTTCCAGCTGAAGAGCAAGAAGAGCATGATGCGCATGAGCCGCATGACCCCCCGGCTCAAGGAACTGGAAAAGAAATTCGGCAACGACCAGCAGCGCTATCAACAGGAGATGGCCAAGCTGTATCGGGAGGAGGGCGTCAACCCCATGGGCGGGTGCCTGTGGAGCTTCCTGCCGTTCCCCATCCTGATCGCGCTGTACCAGGCCATCCGCTACCCCCTGACCATCATGATGGGCGTGCCGGAGAGCCTGCTGGCGGAGGGCGGCGCCGCTTCCCAGCTTTTACAGCAGCTGGGATATGACATCGCCAACTTCACGTCCGGGCGCAGCGCCCAGTTTTATGAGCAGATCTACCAGTCCGAGTTCATTTCCCAGGGCCACCTGGCGGCCTTCCAGAACATTTCGGACAAGTTCCAGGAGCTGAGCTACCGGTTTTTGGGCCTGGACCTGAGCCAGGTGCCCCAGTTCTCCTTCTGGCGGTGGGATTTCAGTGACGCGTCCAAGTGGCTGCCGGCGCTGGGCCTGTTCATGATCCCGGTGCTGAGCGCCCTTTTGAGCTGGCTTTCCATGAAGGCCGCCAACGCGGGCAATCCCCAGATGGAGCAGCAACAGCAGCAGATGAAGATCATGAATCTGTTCATGCCGCTGATGAGCCTTTATATCTGCTTCACCATGCCCGGCGTCATGGGTATCTACTGGATCGCCCAGAGCGTGTTCGCCATGGCGCAGGACCTGATCCTGAACAAGGTGTACAACCGGCAGCTGGACATCGAGGACGCGGACCGTATCGCCCGGGAGAAGGCCAAGGAGGCGGAGCTTGAGGCCAAGCGCGCCGAGACCGAGCGGCTGAAGGCCGAGGGCGCCACCGTGGAGAACCGGAACACCTCCAAGAAGAACAAGCGCGCCGTGGCCGCCCAGAAGGAAGTGGAGCGCAAGGCCGCCGAGGCCCGCGCCGCCCGCCGGGCCAAAAAGGGTCTGGACGCACAGGAGGATATCCCCGCCTCCCAGGTGGGAGACCGGCGCTATGCCCGTGGCCGGGCCTATGTGCCCGACCGCTACACCAACCCCGACGAGGCCGAGGCCAAGACCCTGGCCGCCGCGGAGGAGAGCGCGGAGTATGACGAGACGCTGACGGCTGTCATGGCGGAAGCGGCCGCCGGGGACGAGCCCGCCCCCCATCAGGAGGCTGAAGCCATGGCTGCCGGCGATGAAGTAACGGAGGAAAATTGACGATATGCAAAAGTCATTGGAAGTCCGGGGAAAGACGACGGAGGACGCCATCGCCAAGGGTCTGGCGGAACTGGGCCTGGAGCGGGACGACGTGTCCGTCGAGATCATAGAGCGGGGCAAGAAGGGCGTGTTCGGTATCGGCGCGGTGGACGCGGTGGTGCGCCTCACCTACGGCGCGCCGGACGAAAAGCCCGCGCCCAAGATGGAAAAGCCTGCCCCTAAGGCGGAGAAGCCCGCCCCCAAGATGGAAAAGCCCGCCCCTAAGGCGGAGAAGCCCGCACCCAAGGCGGAAAAGCCTCTCCCTGCCGGACCGGTGGACGTATCCTGGAAGGATGCCGGCACCCAGGCGGAGCAGACGGAGCAGTTTCTGAAGGGCCTGCTGGCCCACATGGGCGTGCAGGCGGAGATGACCATCGCCCCCCGGGAGGGAGGCGGTCTGGACGTGCAGCTTTCCGGCGAGCACATCGGCGCGGTCATCGGCCGCCGGGGGGAGACGCTGGACGCCATCCAGCACCTGACCAACTATGCCGTCAACCGGGGCTCGGACCGTCACGCCCACATCAATGTGGACGCGGAGAATTACCGGGCCAAGCGGGAGGACTCTCTGGTCCGTCTGGCGGAAAAAATGGCGGATAAGGCCGTCCGGTACAAACGGAGCATGGCGCTGGAGCCCATGAATTCCTACGAGCGGCATGTGATCCACACCGCGTTGCAGGGCTATGAGGGCGTGACCACCAGCTCCATCGGCGCCGAGCCCAACCGTCGGGTCGTGGTCTCCTATGTCAAGCCTGACGGCGAGAAAAAAGAGGACGACGACAAGGGCTACAAAGAGTGGTGTTAAAACCATGACCGCAACAGGGACGGCTTAGGCCGTCCCGATTGCTATGTACGGAAGGGAGGCGCGGCGCTTATGGTCTTTTCCAGCGCGATCTTTCTGTTCGCCTTTTTCCCGCTGACCTGGGCCGTGTACACGCTCACGCCGGGGATACGGGGCAAAAATATCGTTCTGGCGCTGGCGAGCCTGGTGTTTTACAGCTTCGGGAAGCTGGCGTATCTGCCGCTGCTCATGGTCTCGATCCTGGTCAACTGGGGAGCGGGCCGTCTGCTGGGCACGCTGGAGGGCCGGGGGTGCCGGCGGGCCGTGGGCGTGGCGGCGGTGGCGTTCGATCTGGCCCTGATGGGCGTTTTCAAGTATTTGGACTTTATCCTTGAGAATATCAACGCCCTGCTGGGCACGGCCATACCGGCCGTGGGCATACCGCTGCCGCTGGGCATATCCTTTTTCACCTTCACGGCCCTGAGCTATGTGATCGAGGTCTGGCGCAAGCCGTCCAATATGGCGAAGAGCCTTCTGGACGTGACGGTGTACATCGCCTTTTTCCCGGCCATCCTGTCCGGCCCCATCATGGGCTGGAAGGCCGCCGCGCCCCAGCTGCGGGAGCGGACCTGCGACCCGGCCAGGACCGCCCGGGGCATTCGCCGCTTCCTTGTGGGCATAGCCAAAAAGCTGCTGGTGGCGGACGTGGCGGGCCGGGTGGTGGACGGCGTTTACGCCTCCGCTGCGCTGGACGCCCGGCTCGCCTGGCTGGCCGCCGCGGCCTACGCCGTGCAGATATACTTTGACTTTGCCGGGTACTCCGACATGGCCATCGGCGTGGGCCAGACCTTCGGCTTCGCCCTGCCGGAAAACTTTGACCGGCCCTATACGGCCCTGGGGCTCACGGACTTCTGGCGCAGGTGGCACATGAGCCTGACCGGGTGGTTCAGAAACTACGTCTATATGCCGCTGGTCATGACCCGGCCTTTGCAGAAGCTCTATAAAAAATGGGCTGCCAGATACGGACGGCGGAAGGCCAACAAGCTGTCCATCCTGATCCCCATGGGCGTGGTGTGGCTGCTGACCGGCCTGTGGCATGGGGCGGCCTGGACCTTTGTGCTGTGGGGGCTCTGGCACGGGCTTTTCTGCGCTCTGGAGGGGGTGGGTCTCATCCGCACCAGAGGCCAGGAAAAGAGCTTTTGGGGCCGGTGCGTGCTGCATATCTACACCTGGCTCGTGGTGCTGCTGGGCACGGTGCTGTTCCGGGCCGGCTCCCTGCCTGTGGCGGGGCGGATGCTGGCCGCCATGTTCACCGGCTGGCGCTTCACGGCTATGGGGACGCTGACTTTGCAGCGGCTGCTGACCGGCCAGAGCGTGTTCTGTCTGGCGCTGGGCCTTCTGCTGGGCACGGTCGTGCCGCCGAAGGCTTTCAAGACGCCTGAGAGAGCCAAAAAATGGGCCGAGCCGGCCAGCTACGCGCTGGCGCTGGCCCTGGGGGTGCTGTGTGTGCTGAGCATGGCCCAGAGCGGCTTCGCGCCGTTCGTATATCAGCAATTCTGAGGGGGGAGGGCACATGAAAAAGCTCGGGTACGTTCTTTTTATCGCGGTGTTCTTCCTCGCCAGCCTGATCCCGTCGGTGGGGATGCTGGTCAACGGCCCCGCGCCGGCGGTGGCCAACGAGATCCCCGCCGCCAGGCCCCATCTGGTGGGCTTTGACGGAGCGCCGGACCCGGATTACCTCAGCGATGTGCAAAAATACCTGTCCGGCAGCTTCTATGGGCGGCTTGCGTGTATCAACGCCTGGGACAGCCTTCTGGCCGGCGCGTTCGATACCTCCGCCCGGGACGACGTGCTCATCGGACCGGACGGCTGGCTCTTTTTCGGGGAGGCGGTGAACGACATCTCCGGCGCGGAGCAGATGTCGGACCGGGAGATATGGTGCGCCGCCCGGAGCCTGGCCCTCATGCAGGAGTATGCCGCCGGTCAGGGGGCGGACTTCCTGTTCACCGTCCCCTGTGGGAAATACACCCTCTACCCGGAGCACGCGCCCTCGTATGTGACCGTGGCGGAGGGGAGCAACCGGGAGCGGCTGGAGGCCGCTCTGGTAGATCAGGGTGTAAATTATGTAAACCTATATGACCCCTTTACCGCGGTGGACGAGGAACTCTACTGGCAGTGGGACAGCCACTGGAACAGCCGGGGCGCGGCTCTGGCGGCGGACACGATCCTGGCCGCCGCCAGTCAGCAGACGGACTACTTTGCCGGGCCCTTCACCGAGGTGGTGGACCACACCGGGGACCTCTATGAAATGCTGTACCCCACCGGGACGGCCCGGGAGGCGGACTATATCTGGGAGCCGGGGTTCACGTTCTCCTACCTGAGCCGCTTCCGCTCGCCGGACGACGTGACCATCGAGACGGAGAACGCCGGGACGGCGGGGAGCCTGCTCATGTTCCGGGATTCCTCGGGCCGGAGCCTGTACCCCTATATGGCCCAGAGCTTCGGCAGGGCGTATTTCTCCCGGCTGAACAACTATAGGATAGATTATGTTGACCAGCAGAACGCCACGCTGGTGGTGGTGGAGCTGGCGGAGCGGACGCTGCCGTACCTGTTGCAGTATCCGGCGGTGTTCCCCGCCCCGGAGCGGGACGGCTCGGTGCTGGACGGCGCGGAGGCGGTGGAGAGCCAGCTCTCCGCCCAGGAGCCGGACGCCACGCTGGAGGGGTATGTGTGCCTGAGCGGGACCCTGCCGGAAACGGCGGTGGACGCGGCGGTCTATGTGGCCGTGGGCGGGGCGGTATACGAGGCCATCCCCGGCGCGGCGGGCTTTACGGCGTACATCCCGGGCGGGGCGGACGCCGCCGGCGCCAGGGTCTATGTGGGGCCGTGAGGGGGGCTATGATGTACAGGATCCTTATCGTAGAGGACGACCGGGCTCTGGCGGACCTCATGGCCCGGCAGATATCCTCCTGGGGCCATGAGGTCCGGTGTGTCAAAGACTTCCAGAACGTGATGGGGGAGTTTGCGGACTTCGACCCCCACCTGGTGCTGCTGGACATCGGCCTGCCCTTTTATAACGGCTACCACTGGTGCGAGGAGATACGCCGGGTGTCCGGCGTGCCGGTGGTGTTCATCTCCTCTGCTTCGGACAACATGAACATCGTCATGGCCATGACCATGGGCGGGGACGACTTTCTGCCCAAGCCTGTGGACCTGAACGTGATGACGGCCAAGCTGCAAGCCGTGCTGCGCCGGGCCTACGACATGGGCGGCAAGACCCCGGTGCTGGAGCACAGGGGGGCGGTGCTGAATCTGAACGACGCCAGCCTCACCTATAACGGCGTCCGGGTGGAGCTTACGAAAAACGAGTTCCGTATTTTACAGACCCTGATGGAGAACAGGGGCAAGGTGGTCAGCCGGGACACGCTCATGACCCGGCTGTGGCAGATGGACGCCTATGTGGAGGAGAACACCCTGACCGTGAACGTGACCCGCCTGCGGCGGAAGCTGGAGGAGGCGGGGCTCACCGACTTCATCGCGACCCGGGTAGGCGCGGGCTATATCGTGGGGTGAGCGATGGAGCGTAGAGGGAACAGGAGCCTTTTTCGGGCCTATATCCGGTCCTACTGGCGGGACATGGCCGCCTTCGGGCTGTTCGCGGGCATTTTTTGGGTGGTCCTGGCCCTGTACGGCGCCGGGGCGGAGGCGGTGCTGTACGCCGCGGGGCTGTGCGTCCTGGCGGGGACCGCGCTGCTGGCGGCGGGGTATGTGCGCTTCCGGCGGGAGCATATGCGCCGGCTGGCGGCGCTGGAGAACCTGCTGGTCCTGACGGAGCCTCTGCCGCCGGCCGGTACGCCGGCGGAGGCGGATTTCCGGGCCATGGCCCAGCGGATGAAGGAGGCCTACGGCGCGCTGGCGACGGAGACGGAGCGCTCCCGCCGGGAGGATCTGGACTGGTTCACTGCCTGGGTACATCAGATCAAGACTCCCATCGCGGTCATGCGCCTGACCCTTCAGGCGGAGGACACGACGGAGCACCGGGCGCTGGAGACGGAGCTTTTCCGCATTGGCCAGTACGCCCAGATGGCGCTGACCTACCTGCGGCTGGGGGAAGGGACCGGGGACCTGCGGATCGAGACGGTGGCGCTGGACGGCGTCATCCGCCAGGCGGTGCACAAGTACGCCCCCCAGTTCGTACAGCGCAAGCTGTATCTGCGCTACGACGGCACGGACGCGCGGGTGCTCACGGACGAGAAGTGGCTGTCGTTCATTTTGGAGCAGCTTCTGGACAACGCGGTGAAGTACACCGTGTCCGGGGGCGTGACCATATCCGTCTCGCCGGAAAAGGTCCTTTCCGTGTCGGACACGGGGATCGGCGTGGAGCAGGCGGACCTGCCGCGGATCTTTGAAAAGGGCTTCACCGGCTTCAACGGCAGGACGGACAAGACCGCCACGGGTCTGGGGCTATATCTGTGCAGGCAGGCGGCGGACAGGCTCCGCCACCGGCTGTGGGCGGTATCCGAGCCGGGGAAGGGCAGCACCTTCTATCTGGACATGCACAGCGATAAGCTGGAAGTGGAGTGAGGCCGCCTTACAATAATGTCATATCCGGGCGTCAAAATGTCACGCAAAGCGATTTTGACGGCCCGGGTGTTTTGCTATGATGGTGGCACAAAAAGGAGGAAACGACGATGACGATCCTGGAAGTGCAAAACCTTGGAAAGATCTACATGGGCCGTTTCGGGGCCAATCAGGTGAAGGCCCTTGCCAACGTGTCCTTTTCCGTGGAAAAGGGGGAGTATGTGGCCATCATGGGCGAGTCCGGCTCCGGCAAGACCACGCTTCTCAATCTGCTGGCGGCCTTCGACAAGCCCACCAGCGGCAAGGTGCTGCTGGAGGGCCGGGACCTGGCCGCCATTCAGGAGGAGGAGCTGGCCGCCTTCCGGCGGGACAGCCTGGGGTTCGTATTTCAGGACTTCAACCTGCTGGACACCTTCAACCTCCGGGACAACATCTTCCTGCCCCTGGTGCTGGCGGGCAAGGGATATGTGGAGATGGCCGAGCGGCTCCAGCCCATCGCCCGGAAGATGGGTATCACGGACATTCTGAACAAGTACCCCTATGAGGTCTCCGGGGGGCAGAAGCAGCGCGCGGCGGTGGCCCGGGCGGTGATCACGGCGCCCCGGCTGCTGCTGGCCGACGAGCCCACCGGGGCGCTGGACTCCCGGTCCTCCGACGGGCTGATGGACCTTTTTTCCGAGCTGAACCGGGAGGGCCAGACCATTTTGATGGTCACCCACTCCACCAAGGCCGCCAGCCACGCCGGCCGGGTGATCTTCATCCGGGACGGAGAGCTTTTCCATCAGATATACCGGGGCGACGCCACCAACGAGCAGATGTACCAGAAGATCGCGGACACCCTGACGCTGCTGGCCACGGGAGGGGACGGCCATGAATAAGCGCTTCTATGCCCGTCTGGCCCGCCGGAACCTGCAAAAGAATATCCGCTCCTACGGTCCCTTCCTGCTGGCCTGTGTGCTGACGGTGTGCATGTTCTTCATCATCCTGGCCCTGTCGGTGAGCCCGAGCTTGCAGTCCATGACCGGGGCCAACACCATTCAGGTGGTCATCCGCTACGGGGTGATCGTGGTGGGGCTGTTCGCGGTGATCTTCATCTTCTACACCAACAGCTTTCTCATCAGGCGCCGCAAGCGGGAGTTCGGCCTGTTCAACGTGCTGGGTCTGGAGAAAAAGCACCTAGCCAGGGTGATCGCCCTGGAGACCCTGTATGTGGCCCTGATCAGCGTGGGGCTGGGACTGGTGCTGGGCGTGGCGCTGGCAAAGCTGCTGCTTTTGACGGTGGCGAAGATACTGGGTATCGCGGCGCCCACGGGCTTTTTTGCCGGTCCCCGGCTGCTGGCCGCGACGATCGGTATCACGGCGGCCTTTTTCGCGGGGATATTCCTGCTCATCTTCCTGTACAGCATTCGGCAGGTCTATGTGGCCAGACCGGTGGAGCTGCTCCAGTCCGAGCACGCCGGGGAGCGGGAGCCGAAGGCCAAGTGGCTCATAGCTCTGATCGGGCTGGCCTGTCTGGCGGCGGGGTACTACATCGCCGTCACCACCACAGACGTGATCCAGGCCCTGTTCCTGTTTTTCGTGGCGGTGGTGCTGGTGATCGCCGGCACATACCTGCTCTTCACCGCCGGCAGCGTGGCCCTTTTGAAGCTCTTGAAAAAGAATAAGCGCTACTACTACAAGACCCGCCACTTCACCGCCGTGTCCGGCATGATGTACCGGATGAAGCAGAACGCTGTGGGTCTGGCCAACATCTGCATTTTGTCCACCATGGTGCTGGTGATGATCTCCGGCACAAGCTGCCTCATGCTGGGCATGGACGCGGCGCTTTATGAGCGCTATCCCTACGACATGAACATCTCCCACAGCGACGAGGCCACCATAGAGCTGTCCAAAAAGGCCGTGGCAGATGCCGGCATCGTGCCAGAGAACGAGGCGGAGTATAGTTATGTAAACTTCGCCGCCTACAGCCAGCCCGACGGGCTGTTGGTCACCACGGACTATACCTTCAATACGGAGAGCGCGCTGTGCGACGTGCTGGTGACGGACCTGGACGATTATAACCGCTGTACCGGGCAGGAGTATGACCTGGCGCCCGGGGAGATCCTGCTCAAGGTGGAGCGGATGAAATACGCCTCGGACACCCTGGAACTGCTGGGCAGGACCTATACCGTGAAGGAGCAGGTGGAGGATATGGTCCGGTACGGGCTGATGACCGCCAACCTGACCAGCACCTGCTACATCGTGGTGCCGGACAGGGAGGCCCTGACGGCTCTGGCCGCCGCCATTGCCTCGGAGGACGTCAGGTCGTCCGAGCAGTATCGGGTGGATGGGCTCTATACCATGCAGCGGTTTTACGGCTTCGACGTGGCCGGCCACGATGAAAAGACGGCGCTTGCCGCCCGGCTGGCCGTGCGGGCGGCCTGGAACGAGGCGCTGGAGGATGAAGGTTCGGACCTGGCGGGCACTTATGAGTGCCGGGCCTGGGAGCGGCAGGACTTCGTGAGCCTGTACGGCAGCCTCTTTTTCCTGGGTATCTTCCTGGGGCTGCTGTTCACCATGGCGGCCATCCTGATCATCTACTACAAGCAGATGAGCGAGGGCCGGGACGACCGGGAGCGGTTCCAGATCATGCAGAAGGTGGGCATGAGCAGGCTGGAGGTGAAGCGCACCATCCAGGCCCAGGTGCTGATCGTGTTTTTCCTGCCGCTGGTGACGGCGGGGCTGCACACCGCCTTCGCCTTTCCCATCATCAACCGGGTGCTGGCGCTCTTCAACCTGATGAGCAGCGGATTTTACCTTTGGTGTGTGCTGGGCAGCTTTGGGGCGTTCGCGGTCATCTACGCGGTGGTCTACGCCCTCACCGCCCGGACCTATTACAGGCTGGTGAGCATGTGAAAGGGGAGAAAATGCCATGCGTGTGACGCTGATATCGTTCGTGCTGCTGCTTCTGGCGGGGACGCTCCTGCCGGGTTGCAGCAAGGACCAGGCGCTGGATGTGTACGGCGCGGCGGTGGCCGCGGTGGGCAACATCGGGCTGGACAGCGACTTCACCCTGAAAGGGGAGCGCGCGTTCGGCGCGGATAAGTATACCGGGACCTATACCGCCGCGTATGAGGACTTCACCGGCGAGGAGTGCCCCTTTGGCGGCACCATGCTGGAGCGGCGGGAAAACGAGCATGTGGCCGTGACGGTGACCATCGAAGGTGAGGGCGGCGCGAAGCTTGTCTGGAACTGCGGCGCCGAAGATCCGGTGACCCTGGCCGACGGGGAGGGGACCTTTACCGAGACGGCGTATCTGGCCCCCGGCAGCAACTACTTCGACTTACAGTTCGACCATTTCACCGGCAGCGTGGACCTGACCATCGAGTGAAAACAGGACAAAAGCTCCCCGGGACGCTCCGTCCCGGGGATTTGATTTGTAATTATACAGGCATATGGGGTAGAATAGGTAAAAAGGAGGGAGCGAAATGAGACGTATCCTTTCGATGGCGCTGCTGCTCAGCCTGCTGGCCGGGTGCGGCGCCCGCACCCCGGCGGCCGACGAGCCGCCTCCCACTATGGCGGCGGAGGCCGGGACCGGCGATCTTGCCCAGAGCGTCTCCGGCGGGGACGGGGAAGAGGCGACGGATGCGGTAACGGACTTTGGAGTGAGGCTGTTTCAAAACTGCTTTGACGGGACCGGCAATACGCTGGTGTCGCCGCTGTCCGTCATAGAGGCCCTGGCCATGACCGCCAACGGCGCCGGCGGGCAGACACTGACCCAGATGGAGACGGCCTTCGGCCTTCCGCTGGAGAAGCTGAACGCCGCGCTGCCGGACTATGTGAGCGCGCTGCCGGCGTCGGACGGGGGCCGGACGGCGCTCGCCAACGGTATCTGGCTCAACAGTGACGCCGGTCTTGCCGTGCTGCCGGAGTTTCTCCAGACGACCACCGAACGCTATGGGGCGACGGTCCGGACCGCGCCCTTCGACCAGGCCGCGGCGGACGATATCAACGGCTGGGTGAAGGAGAATACTGCCGGGCGCGTTGACCGGATCGTGGACGGGCTGTCCCCCGGCGGGGCCATGGTGCTGGTGAACGCCTTGGCTTTTGACGGGGTCTGGGAGGATATCTACCGGGAGGACCAGGTCCGGCAGGGGACCTTTACTACCGCTGACGGCCAGACCCGGGACGTGGAGATGATGTTCTCCGAGGAAACGGCGTATTTGTGCGATGAGAACGCCACAGGCTTTATCAAGTATTACGCGGACCGGGGCTATGCCTTCGCCGCGCTGCTGCCCGAGGCGGGCGTGGATATGGCGGATTACGCGGCATCTCTCACCGGGGAGCGGGTGCGCGCTCTGCTGGGCGCGGCCCGGGAGGACGTGGCGGTGGAGGCGGCCATACCCAAATTCACCACCCAGTACGGCGTGACGCTGAACGACGCTCTGGCGGCCATGGGGGTCACGGACGCCTTTGACGGCGAAAGAGCGGACTTTTCCCGCCTGACGGAGGCTGCGGCCGGCGGCGTATACATCGACCGGGTGCTGCACAGGACCTTCGTCAGCGTGGACGAGCAGGGCACCCGGGCCGGGGCGGCCACCGCCGTGGAGATACGGCAGGCGTCCCTGATGGGGCCCGCGGAGCGGGTCTATCTGGACCGGCCCTTCCTCTATATGCTCGTTGACTGCGCCCGGGGCGTGCCGCTGTTCATCGGCGCGGTGACAGATGTCGGATAAGAGAAAATGAAACAGCCGCCGGGTCAGACCGGCGGCTGTCGTTGCCAGAAGACTTAATTGAACAGATTTTGGAAAAAGCTCTTGATGCTATCCAGGATACTGGATATCTTGGCGCCGAAGCCCTGTACCTGCTGGGCATACTGGGCCACATTGGACAGCGTGCTTTTGAACTGCTCCACCTTGCTTTGCAGCTGGTCGGTGGAAAGACCCTCCAGCGTACGGCACAGGCTCACCAGCTGGCTCACGATGGCGTCGCTGAGGGTATAGCCGTACTGGCCGGCGATCTGGACGATCTGGGCCCGCAGGTCCTCGTCGGTCATGTTCTGGGTCTCGTCCAGAATGAGCTTCAACTCGCTGACGATGGCCACCGCGTCCACATCCTCGATTTGGTCGGCCAATTCCGCGGTGATGACCAGCTCGTCGGTGGCGGCGGACTTGGCCTGCTGCTGTAGCTGCACGCCGGTGATACTCTCATAGGCCTTGTAGATACCCGTGAGGGCGGCGGTGCCGGACACGCCGAAGGGCGCGCCCACCCGTACCTCCGCGTCATAGACGCCCGCCGTCATGAGGGCGGCACGGTACATATCCTGCGTGCACCAGGTTATATTGTTGGTGGACACGGTGAGACCGGAGCCCGACGGCAGCGTGCGGATATATACGCAGGAGATACTGTTGTGGCCGATGACGTCCTCGCTGACCAGCCCTTCCAGATAATCCCGTTCCTCGGCATTGGTGACGGTGAGCTCCGTCACGCTGCCGCGGGTAAGGCCGAACTGGCCGTACACGGAGAGGATCTGCTCCTCTGTCAGATCCGCGCCGACGACCACCCGCTCCTGTCCCTCGCCCATGGCCAGAGCGGGGACGGACAGGGCCGCCAGCATACAAAATGCGACAATGATGCTGATAAATCTTTTCATAAACCCGGTATTACTCCTTTCCCAGCGCCTCCGCCGCCGCGGCGCAGGCGTCGGTCCGGGCCTGGCACTCGGCCCGCTCCTTCCCTCTGGTGAGGATATAGATCTTGATCTTCGGCTCCGTGCCGGAGGGACGGATGATAAAGTTTGTGTCGTTTTCAAGCTCGAAATACAGGACATTGGAGCCGGAAATGGGCGTGCGGTCCACCGCGCCCAGCCCCGGCACGGTGACGGTGCCGTCCCGGTAATCCCGCATGCGGACCACCCGCTGGCCGGCAAGTTCCGTGGGCGGCTCCTCCCGCAGCCGGGTCATCAGCGCCGCCATGCGCTCCGGCCCGTCCACGCCCTCCATATAGACGTTGACGGTCTTTTCGGCAAAACAGCCATATTTTTCATACAGCGCGTCGATGGCGTCCAGCAGCGTCATGTCCTTCCGGTAATAGTGGGCGGCCATCTCCGCGATCATCATGGAGGCGGTGACGGCGTCCTTGTCCCGGACATAGTCGCCCATCATGTAGCCATAGCTCTCCTCAAAGGCCAGGATATACTGCTCGCCGGTGCCGGCGGCGGCATAGGACGCCAGCCGCTCCGCCATGAACTTGAAGCCGGTGAAGGTCTCGCCGTAGGCCACGTTGTTGGCCTGGCAGATGGTGCGTGTCATGTTGGTGGAGACGATGGTGGACAATATCACGGGCTTGGCCGGCATGGCCCCGGCTCTCTGCCGGGCGGTGATGACGTAATCGGCCAGCAGCGCGCCCATCTGGTTGCCGGTGATGGTGTGGAACTCGCCGTCCTTGCCCCGGGCCATGACGCCCACACGGTCGGAGTCCGGGTCCGTGCCGATGATCAGATCGCTCTTGACCTTCTTGGCCAAGTCCACCGCCAGATAAAAGCCCTCCGGATTCTCCGGATTGGGGCTCTCCACCGTGGGGAAGCGGCCGTCGATGACCATCTGCTCCGGCACGGGATGGATGTGCTTCAGCCCCAGACGCTTCAACGCCTCCGGCACCAGGATGTGACCGGCGCCGTGGAAGGGGGTGTAGACAACCTGGAACTCGTCCGCCACATCCCGGACCGCCGCCGGGTCGATGGCCTGGGCCAGGACGTTTTTCAAAAACACCTCGTCTGTCTCGGCGCCGATGACCTCGATGAGGCCCTTCTCCACGGCCTCGTCGAAGGGCATGGAGGAGATGTCGTTGAAGATGTCGATCTCGGCCATGTTCCGGGCCACCGCCTCCGCGTGGTGAGGCGGGAGCTGCGCGCCGTCGGACCAGTAGACCTTGTAGCCGTTGTAGGCCATGGGGTTGTGGCTGGCGGTGATGTTGATACCGGCGGTGGCGCCGTAGTGCAGCACGCTGAAGCTCAGCTCCGGGGTGGGGCGCAGAGCGTCGAAGATACGCACATGGATACCGCTGGCGGCGCAGACGCAGGCGGCCTCCCGGGCAAACTCCTGGCTGTTCAGCCGGCAGTCGTAGGCGATCACCACGCCCTTGTGCCGGGCCTCGTCGCCCTCCGCCACGATCAGGGAGGCGAAGGCCTGGGTGGCCCAGCGGATCACATGGATGTTCATCCGGGCAAGCCCCGCGCCCATCACGCCCCGCAGTCCGGCGGTGCCGAATTCCAGCGGGCCGCGGAAGCGGCTTTTGATCTCGTCGTCGTTGTCCCGGATGGCGTCCAGTTCGTGCCACTCCTCGTCGGAAAGGGCCGGGCTGTCCAGCCAGCGCTCATATTCCTTCCTGTAATCCGTCATTGTCGGGCACTCCTTTCAAAAGTTCCTGAGCCTCCTCCAGTCGGCTTTTCGGTACATAGATATCCACCCCGCTGCCGCTCATGCCGATCATGACCTTGCCGAAAGCGCCGTCTCCGGGGTAGCGGGAAAAACTGGGTATGCCGTAAGCGCCCAGCATACTGCGGGTCATCTCCGCCTGCATATCCAGCTGTGAACAGTTCAGAAGCAGGGCCGGTTCCTCCGGCTCGCCGTCCGGTCCCTTGGGCCAGGCCTCATAGTCCTGGCCGAATCTGTGCAGTCCAAAGGACATAACCGCACCTCATTTCAAATACGTCTATTTGTGGTATTTGGTTCCGGCGTTGATGGAAAACGCCCGGTATATCTGCTCCAGGACCATCACCCGCGCCAGGTGGTGAGGGAAGGTCATGTCCGACATGGAAAGACGCAGATCGGCGGCGGCTTTCGCCCGTTCCGGCAGGCCGTCCGACCCGCCGATGAGAAAGCACAGCCGGCTGACGCCGCTGTTTGCCAGCTTCTCCAGCCTGGCAGCCAGGGCGGGGCTGGACATCTTCTCGCCCTCGATACACAGGGCGATCACATAGGCGCCCCCGGGGATACGGGAGACGACGTCCCCGCCATCGGCAAGCTCGGTCACTTCGATCTTGCAGAAGGCGCCCAGGCGCTTCAGATACTCCTGACAGGCGGCGATGTAATAAGGCTCCTTCAGCCGTCCCTGACAGATGACACTCATGTGAAACACGGCGTCACCTCCACCTCCAGCCTGCCGTATTCCGGCGCCACGGCTATCTCTGCCCGGGTGCCCTCCAGAGCCCGGCAGACGGTCTGCCGGGCAAGAGCGGGCAGATTGTTGTTTTTGGACAGGTGCCCCAGCACGATCTGCCGGGTGCCCTGCCGGGCCAGCACCGCCGCCAGCCATGTACACTCCGCGTTGGACAGGTGCCCTGTGTCGGAGAGGATACGCCGTTTCAGATAGGCGGGGTAGGGGCCGTTTCGGAGCATGGAGACATCGTGGTTCGCCTCTATAAGGGCGGCGTCCGCCCCGGTGAAATACCGCAGCATGGTATCGGTCACGCAGCCGGTATCCGTGGCCGCGGCCAGCACGGCCCCGTCCGCCTCGATCCGATAGCCCACGCTCTGGGCCGTGTCATGGGGCGTGGGGAAGGCCGTCACGGTCATGCACCCAAGCGAGAGAGGCCGCTCCGGCTCCAGGACCCGCACATAAGAGCTTGCCCCGGGAACAGCCCGACGCAATGCGTCCGCCACCGTCCCGGGGGCATAGACCGGCAAAGGATATTGTTTCGTGAAAACAGTCAGCCCTGAGACGTGGTCCGCGTGTTCGTGTGTGATGAAAATGCCGTCCAGACTGGCGGGCTCTACGCCCTCGTTCAGAAGCGACTGCCGCATCCGCCTGGCGGAGATGCCCGCGTCGATGAGGATGCCGCGGCCGCCGCCCTGCACCAGCGCGCAGTTGCCGGAGGAGCCGCTGGCAAAGACCACCAGACGCATTAGCCCGCGGACACGCAGGCCGGGTCCGCCTGCGCTTCATCCGGCTCATCGACGCAGCGCATGTCCGCGCCCAGTGCCCGGAATTTGCCCACGATGTCCTGGTAGCCCCGCTCGATGTAGACAATGTCCTCGATCTTCGTCTCGCCCCGGGCGGCAAGACCCGCTATGACCATGGCCGCGCCGGCCCGCAGGTCGCAGGCCCGGACCACCGCGCCGGTGAGACGGTCCACGCCCTGCAAAAAGGCGGACTGGTCCTCCACCTCGATCCGGGCGCCCATCTTTTTCAGTTCGCCGACGTATTTGAACCGCCCATTGTTCCACACGCCCTCCGTCACCACGCTCACGCCGGGGGCGCAGCACAGCACCGCGGTCATCTGCGGCTGCATGTCGGTGGGGAAGCCGGGGTAGGGCTTCGTTTTCAGGTTCGTGGGGTGCAGAGGGCCGTCCCGGCGGACCAGCACATAGTCGTCGCCCTCCTCCACCTCCACGTTCATCTCCCGCAGCTTGGAGGAGATACACTCCAGGTGCTTGGGTATCACGTTGGCCACCCTCACCGCGCCGCCGGCGGCGGCCACGGCGGCCATATAGGTGCCCGCCTCGATCTGGTCGGGGATAAGGGCGTAGGTGCCGCCGTGCAGCTGCTTCACGCCCCGGATCTTGATGACGTCGGTACCGGCGCCGCGCACGTCCGCGCCCATGGAGTTGAGGAAGTTCGCCAGATCCACGATGTGGGGCTCCCGGGCCACGTTTTCGATGACTGTGCGCCCTTCCGCCGTGGCGGCGGCGATCATGATGTTGATGGTGGCGCCGACGGATACTTTATCGAGATATACCGTCGTGCCGGTCAGCCGGCCGTTTTTGGCCGTGGCGTTGATAAATCCGCCGGAGAGGCTGATGTCCGCGCCCAGGGCCGAGAGCCCCTTCAAGTGCTGGTCGATAGGCCGCACGCCGAAGTTGCAGCCGCCGGGCATGGTGGTGCGGGCCCGGCCAAAGCGGCCCAGCATGGCGCCGATCAGATAATAGCTGGCCCGGATCTTCCGGGTCCTGACCCACATATCCTCCGGCAGAACGTCCATCTGCACATGGGTGCAGTCCAGTTCTACGGTGGAGGGGTTGATCATGTTCACCTTCGCTCCCATGTAGGTGAGGGTGTGCAGCAGGGTGTCGGTATCGCTGATCTGAGGCAGATTCTCCAGCCTGCATACGCCACGGACCATGATGGCCGCCGGGATGATGGCCACCGCCGCGTTCTTCGCGCCGGAGATCTCCACCGTACCGCGCAGGGGTTTTCCGCCTTGAATAACGTACTTTTCCATATAGGCTCCCAAACTTTTTTATATGCGCCGGAGCGGAATGACAGCGCCCGGGCCTTATATCTTCGCAAACACGAAAAATATTTTACCACATCTCCGGGGGAAAATCAATTCCCGGCGAGGAAGGCGGCGGCCTTCAGCACGCCTGCGACCGTCTTGGCGTCCCGTATCCGGCCCGCCAGGACCATGTCCGCCAGCTCACGCAGGGGCATCCTCTCCACGTCCAGAAACTCGTTGGGGTCCGGATGGGCCTTGCCCTGGCGCAGGCCGGTGGCAAGGTAGATGTATATCTTCTCCGTGGAGATACCGGGAGAGACGTACAGAAAGCCCAGATCCTTCCAGTTCTCGGCCACCAGACCGGTCTCCTCACCAAGCTCCCGCTGCACGGCGGCGAAGGGCTCTTCGCCCGGCTCCAGCTTTCCGGCGGGCAGCTCCAGAAGGTGGGTCTGGAAGGGGTAGCGGTACTGGCGCACCAGCGCCACGTCCCCGTGTTCGTCCACCGCCGCCACACAGACCCCGCCCGGATGGTGCACCACCTCCCGGATACTGGTGGCTCCGTTGGGCAGCGTCACCAGGTCCGCGGTCACGTCCACCACCACGCCCTTGTAGGCGTTCACCCGGCGCAGCGGCTTTTCCGTGTAGTCCATAGTATCCCCCCTTCTCTAAGAAGGCAGTTCAAGGTTACATAATATAGCTGTTGACCAGTATAGCACACCTTTCGGCAAATTACCACATTTTTATGCATGCGTTTGTGAAAATGTTATGGTATCATCGTATCACGGACCATATGAGCCGGGGGAGGACATACATAATGAGGACCATACAGGCGGCGGACACGGCGGTATCCATCTTGATCACCAGAGAGGAAGCGCCCACGGGGCGGGCGCTTCTGGCGCTGATACGCCAGGCGCTGACGGAGCGGGGCCTGACGCCCTGGCCGGACGCGGAGGCGGAGTGCTTTGCCGCGGGGGAGGACACGCTGGTGATCGCCCGGCCCGCTCATACGCGCAGGCCGGCTTTTTATTTTGCCGATCTGGAGGCGCTCCTGGGGGGAGCGCTGGTCAGCGCCGCCGAGGAGAGCGCGCTGTATCTGGCCCGGGAGGGCGGGTATATCCTGGTGGTATCGGCGCCGGCGGCGCCGGCGCTGTATGAGTATGGAGAGGCATTCGCGGCCTCCTCCCTCTGGGAGGAACATGCCCGGGAGCAGGGGATGTGCCTGGTGCCGGAACGGGCACTGGAGACGCTGGCTCGGCATTTTTCGCGCTGAGCAGGTGATAATGATTATCTGATGGCAAAACGCCGCAAGGCGTTGTGCCGAGCCGCTTTGCGGCTCAGCAAAACAGCGGGGCTGTTTTGCCAGATAGTCATTGCAATGAGCATCGCGCAAATGATCCCTTGGCTCATTTGCTGCCAAACGTGTCGTTTGGCGGCGAAAACATTTGTTTTCGCCTTGCGATGATCATTATACATTACCAATGTGTAAACTTTTTTCGGGCCCGGCAGGTTATAATTGCGAAAAGCGCGAAGTCGTTGTATAATGTTGCTGTGAGAAAGCCCCCGGGGAAGGGAGATGAGCCGATGCCGGCCAGAGGCAAGGGGACGAAGCTGATCGCGGAAAACCGCAAGGCGTACCACGATTATTTTGTTCTTGACCGCTATGAGGCGGGTATCGAGCTTACGGGCACGGAGGTCAAATCCGTCCGCGCCGGCACCCTGAACCTGAAAGACTGTTACGCCCGGGTGAAAAACGGGGAGCTGTGGATCCGGGGCATGCACATCAGCCCCTACAGGCAGGGCAGTTATTTCAACGCCGACCCGGACAGGGACCGCCGGCTGCTGATGCACCGGCGGGAGATCGTCCGGCTGGGGGCGAAGGTGCAGCAGGAGGGACTGGCGCTGGTACCGCTGAGCCTGTACTTCAAGGACAGCCTCGTCAAGGTGGAACTGGGGCTGTGCAAGGGCAAAAAGCTGTACGACAAGCGCAGCGACGCGGCGGAAAAGAGCGCCCGCCGCGAGATGGATCGGAAATTCAAGGAGGCAAACGCATGAAAAATCCTATCGTGACCATTCGGATGCACGACGGCGGCGTCATCAAGGCGGAGCTCTATCCGGAGATCGCGCCCAATACGGTCAACAACTTTATCTCCCTTGTGAAAGAGGGGTTTTATAACGGCCTTATCTTCCACCGGGTGATCCCCGGCTTCATGATCCAGGGGGGCTGCCCCCAAGGCAATGGCACCGGCGGACCGGGCTATTCCATCCCCGGCGAATTCACCGCCAACGGCTATGGCAACGACCTGCGCCACACCCGGGGCGTGCTGAGCATGGCCCGGGCCATGGACCCGGATTCCGCCGGCAGCCAGTTTTTCATCATGCATGAGGACGCGCCCCATTTGGACGGCCAGTATGCCGCCTTCGGGCAGGTGCTGGAGGGCATGGATGTGGTGGACAGGATCGCCGCGGTCAAGACCGGCTGGGGCGACAAGCCCCTGACCCCCCAGGTCATGGATAAGGTCACGGTGGACACCTTCGGCCAGGAGTATCCCGCGCCGAAAAAAGTATAATATAATACCTTATAGGAAAGGTTCGTTCTCATATCTTCCTCCGAAGCGCAAATCGACACTTCGCCCCGGACAAGGGCCCCCGCGCGAACGCTGTTCGCGTGGGGAGAGGAGGAGCCGCGGAGTATCCGGGATATGACGCTTGCGCCATATCCCGGCCTACGGAGCGCACTCCGACGAGGGGCTGCAATGGTTTCGACGGGGGCGTGGGGACGGAATAAGCGGGCGGATGTCCCGGACATCCATAAAACCGGGAACCTTTCAAATTAACTGAGAACGACAACACCGTTCTGGCCGCCGCTTAAGGCAGGCCCGTCCAGCCCGGGAGCGCTGCGGCCCGGGGCCTGGGCGTCGACTAGCAGCGTCCGTGCGTGCGCAAAGCTTTGAGCGCACCATGCATAATGAAGCTACCTGACCCGTCATGCGTGACGGCCTGCACCGGGAAGGGGAAAAGCGCGTAAGCGCAGTATGACCGTCTGCGCCCGGAGAAGGTTCCGTTGAAGCGTTTTCGGACAGGGGTTCGATTCCCCTCAGCTCCACCAAGATTGAGAAATCCGAACTTGATTCCAATAGGAAACGGGTTCGGGTTTCTTGTGTATATTGAGGATATTGAGTTGTAAACAGAACGGGTCCGCTGCAAAACGCGAGTTTGCAGCGGACCCTTACCAATTGTGGAGGTGCTGGAAAGCACAGATCAGCATATCAGAATTTGCGGCATATATGTCGGAATGGCTTAGAATGATAAAGCCTGATTTTGCAGGGGGAAATGGTAGGATACCACCCCTCCGGGTTTTGCGCCCGGAAAGTCTTACAAATTCAGTGGCTTTGCTGGTCTAACGTTCTACTCTCCGCCCTATGGCGCTTGGCGTACTCCGCTTTTTGCCGCCGCCGGGCTACGGGCTTACAGTCGTCACAGTACAGCGACCGGTTAGAGCCGGGGATAAACGCTTTCCCGCAGATCGCGCATCGTTTCGCTGCGTTCTTGCCGAAAACCTCCGTTTCAAGATCCTCTCCATCTTTATCCTTCAACAGCACCCAGCGAAAGAACTTGCAGCAGACGGAATAAGAGAGCGTTTGAGGACACGGGACTTCCTCGCCGTCATCCAGATACAGACAGTGCCCATTATCACAGGCACTGCACAGTCGGTGGATGAGCGTGACGGCCCGTTGCCGCTGTCTGCCGGTCATGCGCGGGAGAGACCCATCCGGCTTCCGCTCAATGGGCGGCAGCAGCTCAAGATGGAATAAGCTCATAGCGTTTTTCTTTTCTCATTAAATGTAAGCGATTATCTCCTTTCTCGTCTTCAATTAATTTTATGTGGAGGCGGGCGCGATGCCCGCCTCTTGCGCGTTAGTGTTCCATGTCTTGTGTCTTTTGCTTTGCTGGATGGGCGCCCGGCTGCGGCGAGGCGTCTTGCAGCTTTGCAAGCACAGAAGAACGCTCCTGCTTCTGTTCGGCAGGGTCCGGCAACAAGCCGGGGATGACCTTATCGACCCAGGCGCGGATCTCCTTTAGCTTGCGCAGATCGCCTTGGATGGCCGCCAGCCGGGTTTCCTTGTCCCGGTTCTGCTCCCGCAGAGCGTTGTATTCCGCTTGCAGAGCCTGGACAGGCGGCACATCGTCCACTCCGCCGTGGTGCATAAGATAGCCATATGCCTTTTTCATGGCGGCAAGCTCATCTTTGTGCTCGGTGGCATACTTTTCTTTTGCCCGCTTGAAACCCTTTTTGCTGTAAGCGTCGTACACGGGCTTGAGCTTTATGTATGTCTCGTATGCGTCCAGCGTGGCGGCGATGACCTTCATTCGCTTTTCGTTGGCCCGCATATCCTTGCGGATCGTGTCGGCTTTGCTCTGGGTCGCAGACAGTTTGGCCCTGAAAGCATCCACGGAAATCAGGCCGTTATCTTTCAGATACGATATGGCTTGCATCACCTTGTCGAGGTCTGCGGCGGTTCCTTTGAGCTGCCCCATGGCAGACCAGCTGGCGCGCTCGTCCTCCCGCATTTCCATGTATCGGGCCAGCAGCGCCGGGACGGTCGGCTCCTTTCGCGTTTCCAGAGCGTTTGCCAGCGTTTCCAGCCACGCTTTCAAATGCCGGATGTGGGCGCGGATGGATGCCATCAGGCTATTGGCGGCTTTGATGTCCCTGTTGAGATCGCCGATGTTGGTCCGTATGCCCCGCTTCTCCATCTGGAAGACTGCCGGGCCCATGTGGACAGTCGGTATCTTGTCAACGCCCTGCCGAACATAGGAACGCAGGTCCACGCGCTCCGGGCGATCATTTCGCTCCAGGTAATCGTTCTGCACGACCTCCCAAGCGTGCCGCCAGATCTCGCCGTATTTTCTGTCGTTCCAGTCAACTGTGTCTTCCTTATGGCTGGCCCAATAGCGGCTGTTGGGGCATTTGTATCGCTGGCCGTTTTCGTCCAGATCGTAGACCTTTTTGGTCTTTGGCAGCCAGCGGCCATGCTCGTCCATCGGCCGCATGGTCAGCATGACGTGGGCGTGGGGATTGCCGGTCCCCTTGTCGTGGATAGCAAAATCGACGCACATCCCTTTGGAAACGAATTGTTCTTGGCAGTAATCGCGCAGCATCTGCGGATACTGTTCCGGCGGAACCTCTCGCGGCAGAGCCATGACGATGCGGCGGGCAAGCTGAGAGTTCCACTGATTCTCTTTCCGTTCAACCGAATTCCAAAGCGTGTTCCGATTTGCAAATTCCGGCGGCGCGTTTGGCGGGAGCATGATCTCCGTGTAGACGATGCCGCGTTTCTCAGAATAGGATTTCCGCTTTCCGTCGTATTCGGAAAACAGGCTCTCGCCGCTCTGATATGCGGCACCGGCGACGGCGGACTGGCCCAGGCTTCGCTGGGTGATTGTGAGCTTAAAGTGCGGACATGGTATAGGCAAAACCTCCTTCAAAGATAGGGTAGACAGCGCAGCTGGCGCAGGGGAAGTGAGCTTCCCCTGTTTTTGTGCGGCGCAGCCCGCACAGCACCCTCGCCCTTCGGAGAACGCAAACTCCCCAGGACGGGGGTATAATTGCGCCCTTGCCTAAAGTCAAGGGTTTGGATAGTCGGCTTTTTCCAGCATTTGCTCCAGAAGCTGTTGCACAGCTGGCTGACGGAACGCGGTCTTGAGCAGGTCCATGACCTGATCGTTGGACAGTGCCTCCGGGTGTTGGAGAAAGCTCTCCAGCATCCCCGCCCGTGTGCACAGGCGGTTGGTCCGCTCCCTGCGCGTCAGCTCGCTGATTTTCCGGGCGATCATCTTCTGATGATCTTCCGTGTACCGCAGCTCACGCTGTGCCTTTTCCACGCTCTCCCGCAGCTTGGCGATCTTTGCGATGTTATCCATGCCGGCCCTCCTTTGCCTGTCGCCGGGCCTCCCACTGCCGCAGCTCCTTCTGGCCTTCTTCGCTCTCGTAGTAGCGCTGGATCATGGGAAGCAGACAGCGGGCCATGCGCTCGATGGCGTAGTCTGGGATCGGCATGGATTCGGTTTTGCCGGGGTTATTCTTTTTTGACATCTAGTTCCTTTCTCAAATGTTCAATCGCATAAAATTCCTCCTTTGGTTCTTGATGATGTCTTGGTGTCTTACAAAAAGAAAAGCTGCGCCTCGTAAACGGAGACACAGCTCTTGGTTGGTATTCAGCTTATATCGTTTCCGTCCGTGATGGGATTCCCTGGTGCAGCGGCGCTCAGACATCTTCCTGCATTGCCAATGATCTGAAAAATGGGGACACTACTCCCTCGGCCATCGGACGGGACTGAAAAACTGAATCAAACTGCTGGTATAAATCATCCCGGCATGTTTGTGCCGGGTCCGTCGGGTTTTGTCCTTACTTTACAAAAGGACCGTACTATAGATGTCTTAAGCGCCGCTTCACCGAAATCCGTTCCTGCCCCGGCGTCTCACCGCGGCGTTTTGCTCCCTTGGCGCGCTGATGCGTTCGCTTCTCCAGGAGCGTATCCATTTCGGACGGTCATTCACTTGTGATCATGGGAAAACCTGTGTGCTATCTGCCTCCCTTCCTAATTACTCACCTATATCATAGCACTGCAGATTTGAGGTGTCAAGAGAAATCATGAAAAAAGTTACAAAAATAATACGAATCAGAAACAGCGAGGAGGCGGGAGCGCAATAACGCTGGCATACTGGATTCCAAAGAAAAGCGGTTGTCCTGACACATGGGAGACACGGGGTGTAATGGTAAGGACAAGTGATGGTCGATATACGCATTTAGAAGGCTTGGAAGCCTTGCGGCGCAAGGGGTTCAGAATGGCAAACCGACAGGGGGAATGATACTATACGGCACCCCTCGAAAACCGGGGTCTATTGCGTGACATACTTCAAAGACTTTATGGAATTGATATGGCGGAAACAAAACAGGTACGGAGTTCATTTGCGAAATCCGTACCTGTTAATTACTGTCGGGGATGTATTCAGCTATGTCCTCCAGCTTGCAGTCCAGCACTGTACATAGCTTGTTGAGCGTCTTGGTTTCCATGTTGTCGTTTGCCCGCAAGCGCCGGACCGTCTTGCTGTCAATGCCGCACTTTTCTCTTAACTGGTATGTGGAGACGCCATTTTCTTTCATAACGCCCCACAGCTTATCGAAAACGACTGTCTACGCACACTCGAATTGTCCCCATTTAATGAAGAAGTTATAACCTCAAGACGTGCAATAGCAGTATAGTTTAGAATTGGTTATGTCTATTCGCAGAGAGAATAGATTTTCGGCATACCACCAGTATCTATAACTTTACCGATCTCAAGAAGGCCGTAAACAATCAAAGCCCGAACATAAATGTATGGAGTGTCTGTATCAGGATATAAAACCTTTACATAGGGGGCGAGATCATCAAAAGAGCCTACACTGTAGTTGCTGCCATTGCTGTCGGGGACAACATATGTGGCAGGGTCAAATTTGCCATAGAAATTCTTAACTGCATATGCAAAAGCAAATTTCGCAGCAGATGTCCCGTGGTCGAATTTTCCTGTTGCGACCAGTTTGTCAGCAACATCATTGGCGGTTTTTGATAGGCGGAAGTTTGTTATATCGTTCATACCAGTCATCTCCGATTACTGCAATTCTATCTCTGTATGGAAAGAACCATACTTTTTTAGGCGGTACTCTTTTTTCAGTGTGCTTCCCAAAACCTGTCTAGCGGTCTGTCCATCGATTTCATCTGTGTATGCTAGAAGGATGATCTGATCAGACATTAAGGGAAGCGCTTTCGTTATATTCTTCTTATGGGTCGGGTCAAGACGTCCAAAAGGTGAATCCATTATAATGGGTCCGCTCAAAGGAGCATTTTTGTGCAAAGCTCCAATCAATGACAACGCTACAATATGCTCGAATCCAGCGGAACGGAATGGTATCATTTCACCTGAACGATGCTGTATAGAGAGACCATAGTTATCATTGATCTTCAATGCGGTATAATCGGGATCGCTACTAATATTACGGAAAAGCTCGGTAGCATCATTTTCAACGTCCGCTTTCAGTTTATCACGATATGCGGCAATGCCGTCGTTGAACAACTGATGAAGCGCTGCACATATCTCGACCTTTTTTACTGCAAGATTTAAATCGGCATCAGAAGTTCCCGCCTTCCTAACTCTTTCTTCAAGGCTTGCCAAAGCGGTGTCTGCTTCTCGTATTTTTTCCTTGGTCGCCTGAATGCCCTCTTTGAGATTCTCAATCTTTGCGTAGCATTTAGCCAAGTTCTGCGCATTTTCTTTTGCGGCAGCGGTAAGGTCGCGTACGTTTCCATAGCGGCTGATATCGTCCCGCAGATCTTTGAGTTGACCATTTGCGTCATCGATTTGAACTAAGAGATCAGCCAATTGTCCTTCATAGACCTTGAGAACCTGGACGTCTACGGAGCTCTGCATACTTTCCAAAGATACCTGCTGTATTTGAAGGGCCTTCATTCGCTCGGTTTCTTCAGGGGACAATCCTCCAAACTCTCCGGGTTCTTCATCAAGCCGCTTTTTGAGCGCAGCTACATGAGCCTCATCCACATCCTGATCGCAGCATTCACAATGATGCGTTTCCACAATATGCTGAATGTAGGCGATAAGCCGTGCAGCTGATTCGTGGGTATTGTGCTTCTTCTGGAGCGCGGAAAGTTCATCCCTAACCTGAGATAGTATTCTAGAGGTCTGCTTGCCAATCACATATTTCCAGACATCTTTTGTCTCAGCAACGATTGACTGTAGAAGACCGTCGCGCAAAGCTTCTTTTGCAGCAATGTCGCTCTCCAAGTGTTCTTTATTTTGTATTAACGTCCTGAGATGCTCGTTCTGCTTTCCCTTATCCTCAAGCTTAGCTCTGAGATCCTGCTCCTCTTCATATGCCTTCTGAAGCCGGGCCAATTCTTTGATCTGCTCTTCTTTCTTTGCAGTTTCCGATTCAATCTGTGCAGCATACTTTTCTGTCTGCTTATTTGCTTGAGCTGCTTTTGTCTGCTCCTTCCGGTACTCGTTTAGCACAAAAAGAGTATCATTTGCGGCGTTTGTCAGAATAGGGACCCCTAAGATTGACTCAATGGATTTCTTGATTCTCTCGCCGACAGAGGTCTCATCCTTTACAAGCTCTTCATATTCCTGTAGCAGTTCGCCGTCAAACAGAAAGAAGCGGGATACTTCCTCCGGCATTATCATTGCGAGCTCATGCTCTTTGTTAGGGGGGAAATGCCCATCGACTTTAAGAAAAACATCCTGGACATAGTCGTCATTTCTGGAAGGAACTGTTACTCCGGAGCGAACGCTGTATTGACGGGTAAGTTCATATCTCTTTCCATCAAGGAGCATTTTCAATACGATCTTAAAGTCGTATTTACCCGCTTTCATCCCTTCCCTGTTTACCAGTTTAAGGATATCGTCCACTGTTTCGTGGCGATATTGGAATCTTCCGAATAAGGCATAACGAAAGAGATTAAGGAGCGTGGTTTTTCCATGACCGTTGTCTCCCCAGATAAGAGTGACACCGTCTCCATCACCGAAGTCTATCGTCTGCTCGCCTTCATAAGGGCCAAAATTGCTGATAGTCATACTCGTGAACTTCAACATAACGAACGACCCTCCTTATCAAACAGTCACCGTATTTAGAAAAACATCTATAACTTTCTGCGTATCGTACCTTGCTTTTGTTCTGTCGTCCTGGGTCGAGAATTCAGCTGCTACTATCTCCTGGATTAAATGCGCGGGTATTTCGGGATGCTGCTCGGTTCGGAGATGTTCTAATACAGAGATTAGTTCGTTGATTTCGATGTTAGTCACTGTCATCTTCCTCCATTCCGGTGTTTTGCAAATTTTGGTAGTCGATCTGGTAATCGACAGCTATATTTTTTAAATCAGTAACACAGGCAGGGTTTTCTGCACCTAAACCGAACTGAATGGCCCTTGATAATTCACCGATAATAATCGACATAGATTTTGGCGTTTCCTTGGTTTCGATTACGGGAACCGTAATCGCATCATAGAGATGAGCGAAGAGCTTGCCGGGCGAATTTCTTAAGATTCTGCCTCTGCGTTGGATGAATTCTCTTGGGTTCTGCGAAGATGCAAGAATCAAAGCGTGAGTGACAGAGGGGATGTCAACGCCTTCATCCAAGCACTTGATTGAGACCAGAATGCCACCGTTCTTGGAAAAGTATCGGATCGTCTCGTCTCGATCACCTTCCATATCTGCGTAGTATTCAAATGCATCAAGACCCGCATTGATTGCACTGTTCAATACTTTTTTCAACTGCGTAATGTTGTCACAATAAATTATCCAACTCTGACCTCTTACATATTCTTTCAGCAAAAGGTTAATGGCCAGCGGGACCTTACTGGAAGCGGTCTTGACAATGTGCGCTCTCTTAATCAGTAACTGCTTGAGCCGTGTGTTAGATGCAATGTTTATATCTGCATTCTCGCCAGAAGTCAGACGAGCCACAAGATGGCTTATCTGTTCTGTTATAGCATTCCATTCCTCCTGTTCCTTTTGCGTGAGGGTAATAGTCAGCGGGTTATAAAAATACCTTGTTAAAACGCCACTTTTAATAGCGTCATCCAATGTATAAGGCGGGGGAACTATGCCACCAAAATAATCAAAAAGTGCGGCTGTGCCTTCGGGATCTCCGTATCTGCGTGGCGTTGCAGATAGGCCCAATCTTGCACCTACTTCTATGTTCAAAAAATTACGTCTGCGCGGGCTGCCCAATCTATGGACCTCGTCAGCTACGACGAAAAGATGCTCACCCTGCGATATATTTTTTGAAAAGTCATCTGAACATGCCGTATCCATGGTAGCAAGTATAATGCGATGAGTTGAACTGCCGTCGCTCGTCCAAGCTGCCAAGGAATCAGGCTTTTTCCATTCGTTGTTTTTATCTCCGCAAAGAAGATAATATATTATATCTTCGCGTAAGGTCTCTCTTAATTCCCGATCCCATTGTTTTAGGAGATCTCTGGAGGGGACTAAAATCAGCACGACTTCATTTCTTTTGAAAGCGTCATGAATTGCACACATGGCAGTAAAAGTCTTTCCGCTGCCCGTTGCGTGTTCAAAAATACCTCTTCGACCATTCTTTACCCAAGCTTCGAGTGCATTCACTTGATGAGGTCGAGGTGTGCGACTTCCGGCATGATTGCTGGGTTTCCACCGTTTTGCCTTGCTTTCTTCAACGTGAATCTCATCCAATAATTCGTGCCATTTTACTCCTTCGGCTTTAGTTCGTAATATTTCCTTAGAGGCACGTGGGAATGGATATACAGTGATGCCGGGAACAAACCCTGACCATAATCTTTCAAAAAATGTCGAAGCGTCATTGACCCGTTCAGCATCGCGGTTGTCGAGCCAATTAGGAAACACATCGATAGATTCCATGTTTCCATCGGAGGACAGTCCTTTGTACGTTTCATTCATCGAACCACGGAAGCCTACTTTATTACCATCCAAATCAGTGAAAATTCCGACTTTGTCGTGAAACAGCCTTTTTGCGTTTGGTGATTCATTGCCGGTTGGTACAGCAATTTTAACATCGATGATGCCTTTTGAAACCATATATGCCAGTAGTTTTGCGGGTGCAGTCAAAAATGGGTCATCAAATAATGCCTGTACTTCTTTTACGAGTGCCTCCGCAAGCAGCCTATCATTTTTTGCTGAATAGCCGTTAGCTAATGCAGCAGCATCCTCGTCAGATACATACGGCGAGCATATCAAACGCATCTTACCATCATTATCAATAAACTCTCGTAATGCATCCCAAGCAATAATGTAAATCGTGCTTCCAAAATACCCGGAGATTCTGTCGTAATAGCTTGCATGCCTCATGCATGGAAGATAAAACATTTCGGCTATGTCATGTTCGGCTTTGTTGTAAGACGTCAAATAGACTTGTTCCTTAAGGCCCATGATCAACCCCCAGCAAATCTTCGTGCATTATATCCATACGTCGAATTATTGCGTCATACAAGTATTGCGGTCGAGCACAAACGATTCGCTCATTGTTATTTCTGACCGACTCAGATATTCTCGTACACAACGATTCAACAATCGCATCCACTTTTACCTGCATGTTGCCGCTATATGCAAAATCGCTGTGTTTGTCTGCATCCCAAAAAGCAAAAGAAATATCGTCACCATCCCGTACTAACGCACCAATAATGGGAAGCCGTCCGTCGGAGTAGTCAAGTTGCCCGCGTTCCCCTCGTTGTTGACCGGGAAGAATCACCTGTATCTTGTATTCATCTAATGTGCGACCGCCAGGTGGATTTGTACAGTTCCATAAATATACGCGCAAATGTAGATTTCTTGGCTGCAAATCTACAAGTAAAGGAAATGATGATATATCACTATGCCAAACGATATGATCACCGAGCCCTTCAATGAAGATGGTATTCAGCGCCTGTTTACTTAGTCTTGTGCCCTTCGCCATTACCCACTCCTCCAGCAATAGAGAGCAGTCGGATGTTTGCCTGTGCTACATATTCCTCTACGACATCAAAGCCGGCAAAATACCTTCCAAGGGAGAGCGCGGCATATCCCGTCGTTCCGCTCCCCATCCAGGGATCTACTACCAAATCATTCTCAGACGTTGTTGCCTTGATATATTTCTCTGGCAAATACAGTGGCTGCATTGCAGGATGACCGTCTATTCGAGAAGAAACTCCGCCGCATATGACGTTTTTGGGTAATGCTCCTAGCGGATTGGGAGATATTCTTTTATTTTTGCGAACGTAGGTATTCCCGTTTGATCGAGGTTTATATTCATATGACTCGTATGTCTGTACACTATGAGATTCGTATGGTCTGCGTATTGCATCAAGGTTGATATTCCATTTTGGAGATTTTGAAAACCACAAGTTCTGTTCGTATGCATCTTGGCATGCGACGCGAAGACCTGTTGGCACTGGATTTTCCTTGATCCATATTTCAATGTCAACACAATGAAACCCCCAAGTCTCTTCCATCTCTATTGCGAGTTTTTCTATAATCAAGGATCGTTTAGATGCAAACTTAGCAGAGGCTTTTTCTCTATTTGCCTTAACATTTATGACGATAAAACCATCATCACGCAACTTTGTGTAGCCAGCGTCTAAAAAGGGAGCCATTTTCTTAATATATTCAGATGCCCGCCATACACCGTAATCACGTTCTGCATTTGGATATGGTGGAGAACCATAAATCAGCTTTATGGATTTGTCTGGGAGAAGAAGCATCCCTTTGGAACCATCCATCTGCCGGACGCAGTATTTGTTTTCACTGATCTCCTGCAACATCTGCGTTAACCTCTTCGTGTAAGCCTTGTTCATAATCCAATCTAAGGGTGGCAAGCTTGCAATACTCTGCATTGGCATCAATGCCAATCCATACGCGGTTCAGCCGTTGTGCCACAGCGGCCGTTGTGCCAGAGCCAGAAAAAGGATCAAGGACAACATCGCCTTCGCAACTTCCAGAAAGAATGAAAAATTCTGCGAGTTTCTCGGGAAAACGTGCCGGGTGTCCGATTCCGTTTTCCTTACAAAGTTTCATAAAATAGTCATTGCTGCTCGTATTCGCTATTTCAATCACACTTCCAGGATCGGAGCCACCATTATCAGCCCAAGTCTTTTCGCAATCAAAGTTATGTGTGCTTGGGCGGATATTCTGGTTTCTATCACCTTTACCTTTTCCTTGGAGATACTTCTGCATATCTTTGCTGTATGGTTTTCTGATTGGATCCATATTAAATTCCCAAGAATCACCTTTTGCTAGCCAAAAACAATATTCATGTGATTTCTTCGTTCGACCATAGCCGCCTCTTGAGTACACGTTAGGCGGAGTTGCAGGATTATACCAGATGTAGTCTCGCACAAGATGAAAGCCAACATCCTTACATAAGTTAAGTAAAAGCTCAAAGACATATAAATGCTGATAGTTACCCACAATTTTGTCGCTGATATTCAAAACGAAACTGCCGTCGTTCTTAAGAACCCGGTAAATTTCCTTTGCTTTTGGAATAAACCAGTCAATATATTCATCTGGGGGGATTGTCCCATCAACCTCACCGTAATCTCTTTTATCAGCATACGGAGGTGATGTAAGAACCAAGTCTACGCTCGCATCAGGCATAGTTTTAAGAATGGTCTCACAATCACCGCATATAAATTTATTTATAAATGTCTTTAGCGTCCGTTTCTTTCTCATTATTAATTATACCTTTTTGTCTTCGTCGTCAGATTGCACTTCGACGTCGAGTGAAACTTCCATGATATCTGAAATATCGCATTTAAGAGCATCACATATTTTTAGAAGAACATCGGTAGTTAGGTTTTCATTTTTAGAAAGTTTTGCCATGGAAGCTGTACTTATTCCGGTTGCTTCCCGAAGGTCCTTCCTTTTCATATCTTTATCAATGAGAAGTTTCCAAAGTTTTTTATAGCTGACAGTAGACATTCAGAGGCCTCCTCAATATGTACATGCGCATTTTTGAAATCAAATCGCAAAACAATTCTTTGCAACTGCATAATATTATATCGGCTTTCTACTTCTATGTCAAGGCTAGTGGTGAATCATCTTAAACGTGCTATATCATATACGGAACTGTATGATTTGCTAAGTTGTAGTAAGAGAAGATCAGAAAATGAAAACTAACGTCAGATAATTGAATGTTCAGGAATAGAACAAGAGTAGAAACACTCACACAATAATTAAAATCCGGGTTGACAGCGGCTCGGATTTTAATTATAATAGGACTACCATTCTGTAAGGCGGTAATGCTATGAAGTTGCTTGGTAGCAGGCTCCGCGCTTTGCGTGAGAGCGTCGGGATGTCGCAGATCAAACTGGCTGAGGAGATCGGCTCTACACAGTCCAGCATCAATCGCTATGAAAACGGACAGTCTGCCCCTCCGATCCGGTTGATGCGGAAGTATGCGGATTACTTTGATGTGTCTATGGACTACATCTACGGGCGCTGTGATGATCCGCGAGGCAAGCTATACAGTGCCAAGCCGCCGGTGGCCGCAAGCAACCCGGAATTGCGGAAGTTCATAGATATGTGCTTTGACCCGGAATCGCCTATGAATGAGAAGCTCAAGGCTGCGCTGCTTCAAATGTTGGAGGAAAAACCATGAGTGAGGAAATGACACCGAAACTTCAATTTGATGAGATATTATCTATTATTGACGGTGCCCGTAATCGTGCGTTAAAGGCCGTCAATGCAGAACTGATCCATATGTATTGGGATATTGGCGCTTACCTCTCCAAACTGTGTGCAGACTCTTCTTTCGGCGATAAGGTCATTGATGAAGTGGCAGCCTATATTGCAGACCGCGATCCTGAGGTGAAAGGATTTACCCGCCGTGGGTTATACCGTATGCGCCAGTTTTATGAGACTTACAAGGACGATGAATTTGTGTCACCACTGGTGACACAAATTAGCTGGACGAATCATTTGCAAATAATGTCTGGTTCAAAGACAGCGGAAGAGCGACATTTCTATATGGCCTTGTGTGCGAAAGAGCGGTATTCCAAGCGCGAGTTAGAGCGCCAGATGGAGAGCGGCTACTATGAGCGGTATATGCTCTCGGAGCAGAAACCGTTGCCAAAGCTCGTGTCCAAAGATGTTCGACACAGCATTCTGGACACCTATGTGCTTGAATTCTTAGACTTGCCGAAGGATTATTCTGAACGCAATCTCAGGAAGGCGATTACTAGCAATCTGAAGGACTTTATTCTGGAATTCGGCAAGGATTTCACTTTCATTGGCGAAGAGTATCGCATACAGGTTGGCGGCGAGGATTACTATATTGACCTTCTCTTTTATAATCGGGCACTGTCCTGTCTGGTTCCGGTTGAACTGAAGATCGGAAAGTTCAAGCCAGAGCACATCGGCCAAATCAATTTCTATCTGGAAGCATTGGACCGCGATGTGAAAAAGCCCAACGAAAACCCCAGCGTGGGTGTTGTCCTGTGCGCCGCCAAGGATGATGCAGTTGTGGAGTACGCACTTAGCCGCAGTACGTCCCCTACGCTTGTTTCGAGTTATACAAGGTATTTGCCGGATAAGAAATTGCTGCAGGACAAGCTACGCGAACTCACGGAGCTTGTGTTAGACGCTGGTGAGGATGCATAAAGCCAGAGTTTAAGACCCATGCGCGATAGCGATGACACTTAAGAAATCCGCATAGTGACTTCCAGATTGAGGGAGAAGCATTGATATGGATACAATTACAACCAGAACAGTCGGAGCGAGATTTGCGGAGACCGATGAATTCATTTTGACAGAAACGCCGAATACAGCCATAGTATTTAAGCCGCAGATACATGAAGGTGGTGTTCGAGGTTCAATTATTCGATATAAAAAAGATAGAAATGGGAATAGAGCGGTTCCTGTCTCCGTTGATTTTCGTCGATTAAATGCTGGCGATGGAATAGAAGTTGAACTAAATACGGAAGCGGTTGATAATTTGATTCGACACGTTCAAGAATTACAAGCGCTCATTGAGGAAGAAGGAGTTCGGCCTGGCACCCACCGATACCGGGTTGCTGATGCCGATGACCTCATTATAACAGATCAGAATAAAGCGTGTGTAATTCAAAGACTTCTAGAAGCCAATCTAGGAGAGGAGGTTTGGGGTCAATTAGCGCATAATAATCCTGATATTGCCACTCGCCTAGCTAACTCAAGGATTCATGAAGAAAGATTAGAAGTCTTACGGACATTTGAAGGGATGCTTCAAGATAATACACTTACTGAGAATGAATGGCAGAACTTTTTTGAGGAGAATACCTGGATATTTGGCTATGGTCTTAGATATCAGGTGCTACGAGTGATACAGCCGCAGCCAGATCTTGGAGGAGCTGCCGTAACGGGAAGAGGAGGTCAGCGAGGAGATTTCTTAACTGCGACAGAGGCAGAAACAAGATTCACTTGTTTAGTAGAAATTAAGACGCCTACAACACTTCTTTTACAGAGGGAACGCTATAGAAATGGTGTGTGGGGCGCCAGTAAAGAGTTGGCTGGAGCTATTTCACAGGTGCAGGTTAACTGTGCGCAATGGGAGATTGAAGGCGCTCGAACTGAACAAAACCGCGAGTTGCTTGCGGGTAATTATACGATTTCCCCAAAAGGAATTGTGGTTATTGGAAAGACAAGCGAATTGACTGACTGGAATAAACAGAACTCTTTTGAGCGTTTTCGGAGAGAAATACGCAGCCCGGAAATCATTACTTATGATGAACTCTATGAGCGAGCTAGATACATTGTGGGTATGCCAGCAGCCCAAAACGCTGCTATTACCAACGTGCCGATGACCGAAATTGCCGACGATGACGACTTGCCCTTCTAACAAAATGTCTGAAAGAATTACCCTTGCGAGTCAGATGATGTCGGTATTAACACAGGGGAGGGGAGGATAAATGAAAGCAGTAATCTATGCCCGGTACTCCTCCGACAATCAGCGGGAAGAGAGCATAGAGGGACAGATACGCGAATGCAATGAGTATGCCGAGCGCAACGGGATCACGGTCCTGTGCAGCTATATCGACCGAGCCCTGTCCGCCCGCACCGCCGACCGTCCCGACTTCCAGCGTATGATCCGGGACAGCGAAAAGGGTCTGTTCGACGTGGTGCTGGTGTGGAAGCTGGACCGCTTCTCCCGCGACCGCTATGACAGCGCACACTACAAGCACATTCTGAAAAAGAACGGCGTCAAGGTGCTGTCCGCCAAGGAGAATATATCCGAGGGGCCGGAGGGTATCATCCTGGAATCCATGCTGGAAGGCTACGCGGAGTATTACTCGGCGGAGCTGTCGGAGAAGATCCACCGGGGCCAGAAGGAAAACGCCCTGAAATGCAAGAATAACGGCGGATGGCGAGCATTGGGCTATACCGTAGACGCAGACGGCTCCTTTGTGATCGACCCGCTGACCGCGCCGATCGTCAGGGAGATATTCACCCGGTATGCCGACGGCGAGACGATCACGGACATTGCACAGTCGCTCAATGACCGGGGACTGACAACGACCCAGGGAAGACCGTTCCGGTGCGCTACGGTGAGCATCATGCTGAAAAACCGGAAGTACATAGGCGAGTACCGCTACGGCGGTGTGGTCGTGCCCAACGGCGTTCCGGCCATCATCGACGAGGGGACCTTTGCACGGGTGCAGGAGCGGCTGGAGAAGAACAAGAGAGCTCCCGCCAAAGCGAAGGCGGCGGACGAGTATCTGCTGACCACGAAACTATTCTGCGGGACCTGCGGGCGGCTGATGGTGGGCGAGAGCGGCACCAGCAGCACGAAGGGCGTCAAGCATTATTACTACAAATGCGGCGGTGCGAAGCGGCATCTGGGATGCAAACGAAAAGCGGTCAAAAAACAGTGGATAGAGCGGGCCGTCGTGCTCTGTACGGTGAAGCGGGTATTGCAGGACCATGAGATCGAGCGCATTGCTGAGTCCATCGTGAAGCTGCAGGAGCAGGAGGACACGACCCTGCCAGCGTTGCGGCATCAGCTTCAGGAGTGTGAAAAGGGCATAGAGAATATGCTCAACGCGATACAGGCGGGAGTGCTCACCTCATCCACCAAGGAGCGGCTGGACAAGCTGGAGGCCCAGCGGGATGATCTGAAAATCGCCATCCTGCAAGCGCAAATGCGAAGGCCCACATACACGAAAGAGCAGATCGTCAGCTGGATCGGTCGATTCAAGTACGGCAATGCCAACGACCCGGCCTATCAAAAGGGCATTATTGATACGTTCATCAATTCGGTCTATGTCTTTGACGATAAGCTGGTATTCACTTTCAACTACCACGACGGGACGGAGACCATCACACTGAAAGAGATCGAAGAAGCGTTCGGTTCGGATTTAACGCAACATGCTCCACCAAATGGACATTGGACGAACACCTATTATTTCAAAGGCGGCTTTGCTGTTATGGTGTGGCTCTGATGTCAAACAAAAAAGCGGAGGTCAAGACTTTTGCCTTGGCCTCCGCTTTACTATGTTCATTCAGTCTCTGCCCGTCATGCCGCTGTGTTCCTCCTGCCAGCGTGCAAACTCCTTTTGCCCCTGTTCGCTGTCGTAATACTTCCGTATCTCCGGCACAAGGAACCGGGCAAAGGATTCTATCACGGACCGGGGAAGTTCAATGTGATATGTGAGTAAATCAGTGACTCCCCATCGCCACCTGTCGGTTTATGTTATAAGCAGGTAACTGAAAACGACATGGCATTTAAGATGAATATGGTGTATGACAGTAAATGTCAGAATAAGAAAGTGGTAGTTAAAAAACTGGACCTGACTTGTCAAATATATGCCTAGACAAAGACAGCACGAAATATGTTGCCCTCGAAGTACCCGCACCACACAATATGAGCCTTTACGGGTGCAGGTCCAGAATTTTTAACTGTACCCAAAAAGAAAGGATCGTTATCCAAGGTGAAGAACAAACTGGCCGCTCTGCTGGCAACATTGTTGCTGAGTCTCTCCTTGCTTCCCACCCAAGCCCTGGCCGTTTTCTCCAAAGACCCTGGCACTCCTGCGGCTATCTCAGAGCAGGATCAGCCAGAAACGCCCGATTCCCCGGATGACCTGGAAGATTTTGCATCCCTGGCCCCGCTGTCCGGCGTGTCGGCGCAGTCAGAGGAACCGGATTCGCCTGATACAGAGCATTAAAAGGGGAATTTCAGGCCCAAATGTTCAGCTATGTCCTTTTCCAAAAGCCGGCGGTTGTGCTCATCTCCGATCACTTTGTAAAGACAATACGCATCTCTGTAGTATTCTTTACATCTGTTCACATCGCCCTGGCAGAAATAGCATTCGCCCATGAGGTGCAAAATGATAGGCAGAAACTGATAGTGCGCGTACTCCACGCAAGCTTTCCGCCCCAGCTCCGCGACCTCAAGCGCATCATCATAGCGTCCCACCTTAAAGAGTTCATGGGTGTAGTTACAGGCGACCAAAGTAAATTTTCCGGCATACCGGGACATCCCATATGAATAATGCTTCTGCACATACTTAAGCAATTGCCGATAAATATCGACTGATTTTTTTGGCTGCCCCATCTGTGAATAGGTTATTGCGATCTGGTTCAACAGCGTGGTTTCTTCCATACTGTACAAGCCCAGGTTGAGTTCCTCCAGGTCAAGGTTGGGGACTGTAAGGCGTAAAGCCTCCATCAGGAGTTCCAGCCGCTCTTCCGGGCAATAAGGGCCATCCGGCTTACCTAGAGTGACCCGCTTACCTATAATGTATTGGTGGATGATTCGGTCGTCAGGTTCTGAAAGTTTTTCCAGTTCCTCCAGCTTTTGCAGTCCTGCCGCCTGAATGCGGGGGCGGTCCTCCGGTGACGCCCGCTCGAATCGGATGACATCGGCACGGATCTCATCTTCCAGGGTTTTGATTTCCAGTTCGTGTTTACTCAGCAGGGCATAAAACCGCTCGTCCGGCAGACCAAGCCGCTGAAGAAGGACGCGGATACGGCTATAGGAGGGCATCTGTTTCCCATTTTCCATGCGGGAGATGGTAATGGGTTCGCAAATGCCAGAGCACAATTGTTCTTGGGTGATCCCCTGCTTCCGTCGTTCCTGCTTGATGTATTCGCCCAGAAAAATTTCCCTCATGGATGTGCCTCCTTCTCAGTAAGGTAGAAAGTGACTGGGATTATTATATATTTTTCATCTCCCATGTCAAGATAAGCTTGTCGGTTTGTGTTATTTTCAGGGGACAAGAATCGATATGTACTTTGAGTCCTTGCTGTGATATCTTACATTTAGGCAGTCCGATGGGGTGTTGTACAGGGGGTTATAGGACTTAGTACCTGATATAAACGGTATGTTTCAGAGAGGGCCGTTGGATGTGTGATATAAGACCTGACGAATATATGGTCATCTACGATGATGAACTGGGTGTTGTGTATGCTGCGCGAAAAGGGATCATGAAGACCACAACGCCAGATCATGCAAAGGCAATAGAGAAGTGTTTAGAACAGTATTTCGATGGTACAATGGCAAAACAAGATAAAAAGGAATTGGAGGCTTATTTGAAGCGGTCCTTTGATGATAGGGGGAACCTTCCAATTATCTCCTGCCCCAATTTGCTGGAACGAGATACATTACGTCGTCTTGAAATTCTGGTGACGAACGAATGCAACTTGAGATGCCGGTACTGTTATGCTCATGGCGGCACCTATGGGAAAAAGGTAGAGAGTATGTCGCCCAAAACTGCACGTACATATCTTCAATCACTGCTTATCGGAAGGTATAAGTCGGTTAGTAGTGTCATGTTTTTTGGTGGAGAGCCCACATTATGTCCTGATACCATTCAAGCAGTGTGCGAGTTTTTTAAGAATAACGTAAACGATCATGTTTTTGACAAGATGCCTGATTTTGTTATGGTGTCAAATGGGACGCTGATTGATGAAAATATGGCGCAAATCATTCACAGGTATGATATTGGCGTTACGGTCAGCATTGATGGCCCACAGGAAATCAATGATCTTAACCGTATAGATATGAGGGGCAAAGGTGCGTATGCCCGAGCGGTGCAGGGCCTCAAAAATCTTATTGCAATTGGCACACCACCCCGCTTAATCGAGGCTACATATACAGCGAAACATTTGCAAATGGGATATTCCAAAGAAGATATTTATGATTATCTCAAGGGAAAATTTGACACGGATGTGTTGGTCACCGACTGTGAGAGTGGTGGCGATGAGGATCTCACTTTTATAGACTTTGATTTACACATTCGAAACGGTGAAATGCCGCTTTCCGATATTGAAAATATGTCCAGACGACTTGCTTCTGAAACAGTATGCGGTATTAGCTGTGATGTAGCCCTCGGGTCAGTAACCTTATTACCAAATGGTGATTTGTATCCATGCCATTATTTTATTGAACACTCAGAATATAAACTTGCATATTTCAAAGATGGTACGTTTGACTTTTCCTCATACGCAAACATCGTACCTCAGTTCATAGGGTTAAATAAACTGACGAATCCTCGATGTGCAAATTGCTGGGCAAAAGCGGTCTGTACACTATGTCCGGCCTTTGCATTACTACACGGAGCAGAAATGGATCAATACTGTCGTTTAAGAAAATATAATATGCAATTTGAGGTATTGCAATGTGCGAAAAAATTCACTGACTCCGGTGATTAAGCTTTGCACATTCAAAATATAGTTGTGAAAAGAAAGAAGGTGACAAGCTATGTTGAAAGATGTGTTGAATCTGGAACTTACCAATGTCGACATGCAAAAGTGTCGTGTGCATTCGCATATAGTCGGACACGGTTGCGGTGGCGGCAGTGCGAGCGGGACTTGTAGTGGCACTTGCAGCTGATTTGAGTCAGTAATCCCACAAAATGGCAGACAGCATTAGCGTGATGCCTTCTCGCTGTCTGCCATTTTGTTCTATGATGAACAGAATTTTTAGTTATATATTATAAGATGGGCAAATTTGTCTGCGCAGAGAAAACACATTTGCCAGAGCCAGGAGGCATTGTCATCTTCACAAGGACAAGATATTCCAATTTTTGTGCACATTTTGAATATGCTCATTTATAGTTACGATATCAGGTGGGTCAAATGAAAACACTGACATCCAAAGGAAAACGGCTCATGGTGCTGACATGTCTCTTATATGCCGCACAGTCCGTCCTTTTTGTATTCATTGCTTATGTCAACGGACACTTGATCGACTGTGTGACAACAGCCGACATGGATGGCCTGCTGTGGACAGCCCTGCTGAGTGCCGGACTGGTCATAGTGAGCTATGGGATGGATGCAGTCATGATGTCCTCCCGGCTGGCTGTTATTGCCGATGGGGAAGTGGGGCTGAAAACCGGGATCATGAGAAATCTCCTGCGCCGCCCGCTGAAAAAATTCCGAGAGGAACCGGATGCCTATTACCTGAATCTCCTCACCACAGATGTGGAGATGTTCCAGCAGTATCTGCGATATATCCCCCTGTTCTTTACAAGCGCCGCCTCCATTCTCGCGGCCTCGTGGATGCTTCTCAGGATGCATCCGCTTTTACTGTTGACTGCCATTGTTGCCGCGGCCATCCCCCTCGTGATCATGAAGCCCTTCACGAAGCTGGGGACAAAATGTACGAACGCCTACTCAAAAGCGGCTGAAGGTTATACCAGTGTGTTAAAGGAAAACATTGAGGGCTGTGAGATCATCCGCGCGGCAGGCGCGGAGGATACGTTCCTGGACCGCTACGCCGCCGCCAGCAGGAAGCGTCAACGCGCCTGGTCCAAAAATGATTTTGTCGAAAACATGACATTCCAGACCCTTTTGTCCGTCGCGTCCCTGGCCTCCGTCGCCTGCACGGTACTGGGCGGCTGGCTGACCATCCGGGGTGTGATGACGGTGGGCATGCTCGTTGCCGCACAGACCTATTTTGTCAATATCTCCAACTATTTTTCCAACCTTACCGGCTATATCGTAGAGATCCGCGCGTCCAAAAAGATACGGGAAAAGCTGCAGGGCCAAATGGATATGCCCTGCCTTGTGGACAGCGGCCTGCCCCTCTCCCCCCGGCCGGAAGTCATCTATGACAAGATATCCTTTGCCTTTGGCGACCGGCAGCTCTACAGCGGGCTGACCGAGCGCTTTGTTCCGGGGGGCTGCTATGCGGTGGTCGGGGAGAGCGGCAGCGGAAAATCTACGCTGGTCAAGCTGCTCCTCAAATACTATGATGATTATCAAGGGACCATTTCCCTGGCCGGACAGGACATCCGCCAGCTTTCCGAAAGGGAGGTATATAAACTGGTGGGCGTGGTCGACCAGTCACCATACCTGTTCAACGCTTCTTTATATGAGAATATCACCCTGTTTAGCGGCCAGCCTGGACAGGGCTCGGAGGAATACCAGGCGCTTGTCCAGAAGCTGAATCTGACCGCTCTGGCCGAGCGGGTGGGGGATGTGCCTCTGGGAGATTTTGGCGATAAGATCTCCGGTGGTGAACGCCAGCGGATCAATATTGCCCGCGCCTTGCGGCTGGATCCCAAGATACTGGTTTTCGATGAGCCTACCACTGGCCTGGACCCGGAAAATGTGGAAATGATCAATGAGTTTATTTTTGATCTTCAGGGCGTGACCCGCATTGTCGTTTCCCACAATTGGTCGGAGGATTATTTGGGGCGGTTTGATGGTGTAATAAGGATCGGAAGCGGAAAATCATCCGAGCAGTAAGGGTCTGGGTAACGGCAAGCAATGCGCCGGTATATACCTGGCGCGTGCTTGTGGTGGCTGACCGCCCCCAAGCCCCTGTAGATCCCGGCGAATACGCCGGGAATTTTTAGCCGTTTCTGGCGTCCGCTGTGTCCTGCCGGACAAAGATAATTCGCATTAGTCAAGGTTTAGAATACCGCCAGACAGTAATGACGCTTCTATTGTCAAACGATTCAGATTTGGTTTTAGATGCTGCCATTTTTGAGGGCGTGGAGGATGAAAAGGGCCTTGGTACTGCCATTGTATCATTTTAGCCCTACGAAGCCAAATGGACATTGGACGAACACCTATTATTTCAAGGGCGGCTTTGCCGTGATGGTGTGGCTCTGATGTCAAAACAAAAAAGCGGAGGTCAAGACTTTTAGCCTTGGCCTCCGCTTTGCCATACGCGGCTGTGCCCGGCGCCGGAAAGAAGCGGTTGACACCGGGGAATGAGACGGTATAGAATAAAAGACCGGTAGACAAGCGAAAAACGGTATGACCTTGACAGGGACCAGGAAGGAAAAGATAGATGAATATGCGTCGATTGGCAATCATTCTGCTGGCGCTGGCGCTGGTCGTGGGAGCGGAGGCGGTGCTCCTGACCCGGTTCGCCGGGGATTCCGCCTCCGCGCCTCAGGCCACGGCGACCCCGGTACCCACGGCGGAGCCCACCGCAACGCCCACGCCCACCCCGGAGATCGATCTGGAAAAGACAAAGCCCAACGAGGCCGGCGAGGTACCCATCGTCATGTTCCATGCGTTCGTCGACGAGCTGGACCCGAACGAGACGTATTCCAACGACTTCCTGCGTTATACCCAGAGCCTTTCGTATCTCAGAGATCTTCTCGGCCGTCTGTATGAGATGGGGTACAGGATGACGTCGATGAACGACTTTCTGAACAACGAGATCAAGGTGGAGGCCGGCTATAAGCCCATCATTTTCACCTTTGACGACGGCACCCCCAGCCAGTTCAGCCTGATCGAGCAGGACGGGGCTCTGGTGCTGAACCCTGACTGCGCGGTCGCGGTCCTGATGGATTTTTATGAGGAACACCCCGATTTCGGTCTGGGTGGGACGTTCTACGTCAATATGGGGGTCTCGCCGTTTTACGAAGAGCGCTCGTCCGGCCAGCAGCTGGCGGGAACGCTCCAGGAGCGGCTCCAGTATCTGATCGACCAGGGCTTTGAGGTGGGCAACCACACCTATTCCCATTACAGCCTCCCGGACGCCACGGACGCGGAGACCGTGCTGTACCAGGTGGGCAAGAATCAGGCCGCGATGTACGAGACCATAGATGGCTATACGTTCACCAGCCTGTCGCTTCCTTTCGGCAGCACCACGGCCGATCTGTTCGAGTATGTGAAAGGCGGCGTCTATGAGGGCGTGGAGTATAAAAACCAGGGGATCGTGGAGGTCGGGTGGGACCCGGCCATCTCTCCTGTGAACCCGGACTATGACCCCTACAGCATCCACAGGATAAGAGGGACCGGCTTTTTGGCGGAGGACTGCGACTTTGAGTGGTGGCTGGAGAATCCCAGAGAGCCGGAATATGTGAGCGACGGGGACCCCAATACCATCACGGTACCGGAGGCATACATGTCGCTGGTGGACCAGAGCAAGCTGGGGAGCAAACAACTGCGGGTCTACTGAATATCTGAGCCGGAACGAGAGGACGCCGCTCGCGCGTCCTCTCGGTTCGCGTCACAATGGGAATTGGACTTTGAAGGGAGCAGAGCGCTATGTTTGATGTGAGCAAATTGGAGTGGACGAGGCAGCCCCTGTCCTATACGGTATCGGACGGCAGTATCGAGATCGTCACCCGGCCCCACACGGACCTGTGGCAGCGCACCTATTACCACTTCCGCAACGACAACGCCCCGGTCCTGCAAATGCGCACGGGGGAGAAGTACTTCTCATTCGTCGTAAAGACGGCCTTTGCCAGCTCTCACCGCTTCGACCAGTGCGGCGTGGTGCTGTATCTGGACAGCGAGAACTGGCTCAAGGGGTCCGTCGAGTATGAAAACGACTCGTTCCAGCACCTGGGCAGCGTGGTCACCAATCACGGCTATTCCGACTGGGCCACCACGGCCATCGACGCGTCTGTGAAGTCCATGTGGTACCGGCTGAGCCGGCGGGAGGACGACTTTTGTATCGAGTGTTCCCAGGACGGGACCCGCTTCTCCCAAATGCGTATCTGCCACATGTGGGAAGGCGCCGGCGAGGTGCGCTTCGGGGTCTACGCGTGCAGTCCGGAGGACTCCTCCTTCCGGGCCGTGTTCACCGATATGGACCTGGGCCCGTGCCAGTGGCAGGCCCACGACGGCCAGCAGCCGGACAAAGACTGAAACAGGCACTTAAAAATGTAGAAAAAATCTTGACTAAAGACCTGTGATATAGTACAATTATACCAAATCCAAATGGCGGCGGACCACTCCACTTCATGGTCCCCCGTACATAAAAAAGGAGGATAAAGATCCGCGTAGCTCGCGGTGCGGCAGTGTGGAGACCTGTCGTAAGGCGGTTCGTCCCCTGTGGACGACGCGAGGCAGCAGGGCGGAGGCCCGGCTGTCAGAGCTGAAAAGTATGTCTGAAGTCATCATCAAAGGTCTGAAGAAGGTCTACGACGGCGGCGTAACGGCGGTGCACGATGTGAACCTGACTATTGCGGACAAGGAATTCATCGTTCTTGTCGGCCCGTCCGGCTGCGGCAAGTCCACCACCCTGCGCATGGTTGCCGGCCTGGAGGACATCACCGAGGGTGAGCTGTACATAGACGGCAAGCTCTGCAACAACGTGGAGCCCAAGGACCGCGACATCGCCATGGTCTTCCAGTCCTACGCCCTGTATCCCCACATGAGCGTGTACGACAACATGGCCTTTGCCCTGAAGCTGAAGAAGGTGCCCAAGGCGGAGATCGACAAGAAGGTCAAGGAAGTGGCGGCCATCCTGGACATCACCCAGTACCTGGACCGGAAGCCCAAGGCTCTGTCCGGCGGCCAGCGCCAGCGTGTGGCCATTGGCCGGGCCATGGTCCGTGACCCGAAGGTGTTCCTGATGGACGAACCTCTGTCCAACCTGGACGCAAAGCTCCGTAACCAGATGCGCGCGGAGATCATCAAGCTGCGCAGCCGTATCAACACCACGTTCATGTACGTCACCCACGACCAGACCGAGGCCATGACCCTGGGCGACCGGATCGTCATCATGAAGGACGGTTTCGTCAACCAGATCGGCACCCCCACCGAGGTGTTCGACAAGCCCGTGAACCTGTTCGTGGCCGGCTTCATCGGCATGCCGGTGATGAACTTCTTCGACAACTGCAAGCTGCTGCTTGAGGATGGCGAGTACTACGCCCAGATCCGTAACGCCAAGATCAAGCTGAGCGACTTCCAGCAGAAGGCTCTGAAAGCCAATGGCGCCAAGGCCTGCGACATCATTGCCGGCATCCGTCCTCAGCACATCAGCGTGGGCGCGGGCGATCTGGAGGCCAAGATCGTGGTCAACGAGATGATGGGCTCCGAGGTGCACCTGCACGCGGACAGCAACGGCGACGAGGTGGTCATGGTCATCCCCACCGTGGATCTGAAGGTGGACGTGTCCATGGGCGCTACCGTGAAGTTCTCCACCAAGCCGGAGCTTATACAGCTGTTCGACAAGGAGACCAGCAACAACCTGATCTGGTACGACGCCGAGTCCGCCGCCAACAACTCCCCCGTCTGCAAGAGCTACGATTTCTGAGCTTTACAAAAAAACAGGCTCCCGCCCCTTTTCGGGGCGGGAGCTTTTTGCGCTCCGGCCGGTTTTTACCTGTGCATGAGCTCGTAGCTGACGAAGGCCAGACGCCGGCTGTCCCCGGCCCAGCTGTTCACGTTCATGGTGCCCTGGCCCCCAAAGAGGGTGACCACCGGGTGGGGGTCGGAGCCGTCCGCGTTCATGAGCCATATCTGGACCTGCATATTGGGCAAATGCTCCTCCGCGTCCAGATCGCCTTCCCGGTAGGAGAGCCAAGCGACCTTTTTCCCGTCGGGGGACACATGGGGGAACCAGTCGTTCCGCCGGGAGAACGTCATCCGGGTCTGGCAGCCGCCGTCCCGGTCCATCCGCCAAAGCTGCATGAGCCCTGTGCGGGTGGAGTTGAACCAGATGTGCCTGCCGTCGGGCGCGTATTCCGGGCCGTCGTTGAAGCCGCCCCGGGTCAGGCGGCGCTCCCGGCCGCCACCGGCGGGGATGGTGTAGACGTCGGCCTGCGTCTTTCCGTCATGCTCCCGGAAGGCGCAGTAGGCGAATTCGCCGCCGTCCGGCGACCAGCCGTGCAGATAGCTGGGGGCGTTTTCCGTGACCAGCCGGGGCGTGCCGCCGGTCAGAGGCAGCACATACACCCGGGAGGCCCAGGGGGCCTGCTTCTCCGCGTGGCTCACGGCGATGGACCGCCCGTCCGGGGCGAGCACATGGTCGTTGTTGCAGTTGTCGCAAAAGCCGGTATCTACCGGCGTCTGCGCGCCCGTCCCCATGTCGTAGGCGTAAATATGCCCCTCCGCGTTGAAAATGACGCGGTCGGCGCCGTTCAGCCAATTGGGGGCCTCGATGATCCTGTCAAACCGGCGCAGGGTGCGCACCTGGCCGGTGACGGTGTCCAGTACGTTCAGGTAGCTGACGGTCCGGTCCCGGACCTGCCCCAGCCGCCGCAGCACCTCCAGCGCCTGACCGAACTCGCCGGCCGGGTCCCCGCCGAAGTCGTCCGGATCGACGATCTGGGCGACGCCCATGGCCCGGGCGAACTGGAAGCAGGCCACGGTATCCCCATCGGCGCCGGCGGCGTCCGGGACCCGCGCTCCGTCCTCCCGGCGAAGGCTCTTGTAGTGCAGGCTCTTCACCAGCGGGCCGAGCCGCCAGAGCAGCGCATCCGGGTCCTGCCCGGCGGCCCGGGCCCGGCCCACGTCCACCTGGGCGCCTACCTTGCCGAGACACAGGGCCAGCAGGTGCTCGTAGGCGGTCTTTCCGTGGACGGCGGCCGCCGTATCCGCGTACTCGTTGTGCAGCAGCAGCGCCGCGCCCGCTTCCGCCAGTACGTCCGCAGCGCGCATATAGGTCAGCGCCGCCTGTTGCAGGCTCTCATCGGACATGTCCCGGGGCGTCTTGACCACGAACTGCCGTATGCCGTACGCCGACGCCAGGTCCTTCAGCCAGCCGGTGGCCGCCGAGAGGTCTTTCACGAAAACATGGGCGGAGACGATCTCCAGCCCCATAGCGCGGATCTGGTCCGCGTGGGCGCGGAACCAGCCGTCCGGCCAGACCGCCCGTTCCATGCCGGGGACGGGGTCCGGCGAGAGGCAGGGCTCGATCCGGGAAAACCCGGCGGCGCGAAGCTGGCGCAGGATATCCATCGGGTCGGAGCGGGTGGCGCGGAGAACGCCGAAAAGCTGTATGCCGAATCTCATGGCGGGCCTCTCAGTCCACCAGGGACTTTTCCGCGTCGGCCCGGCCCGTGCCGCCCATGAAGGAGGAGTAATAGCCCGGGGCCAGAGGCCGCATTTTGAACCGGGAGACAGGCTCCACCGTCCGGCCTGTGGCGGCGGACTGTTCCATGCCCGCCAGCACCTCCAGACAGTGCAGGCCGTATTCCTTGCCACAGCGATTGGGCCGTCCGGCCCGGATGGCATAGGCCATCTCCGCCACGCCCACGCCCCGGTGCCCGTAGTGGTCGAAGGGGGTGGGCGCCAGAGTGTTGACGCCGTCATAGCCGTGGGTAAAGGGCAGGACGCAGGGGGGCTGGTCGGCGTAAATGAGCGTGACGGGGCCGTTGAACGCATTGGGGTCTCCCACCTTCAGGACGCCCCGGGTGCCGAACAGGGTGATATCGTGCTGGGTGGCGTTGACGGTGTTGCCGTCGAACAGCACGCTGACCAGCGCGCCGCATTCAAATCGCAGGCTGGCGGAGAGCACGTTCGCGCCGGGTATCCGCCAGGGCTCCGCCTCCGCGTTGGCGTAGAGGAATTGCGGCTCGTGCAGCGGCGCGGGGGCCCCGAAGGCCCGGATGGCCTCCACCGGTCCCAGAAGGCTCACCAGCGCGCCGATGTAGTACACGCCCACGTCGTAGGGCAGGCAGCCGCCGTTGCCGCGCAAAAAGGTGAAGTATTCGGAATTCAGCGCCTGGTCCCGGTTGACGACGGCGACGCCGGAGGTGACGGCGCCGATCATGTCCGTGTCGATGGCCCGGCGGGCGGTCTGCAATCCGGCGCCCAGCACGGTGTCCGGGGCCACGCCCAGATAAAGGCCCTTTTCGTTCGCGATCTCCACCAGCTCCCGGGCCTGCTCCACCGTGACGGCCAGGGTCTTTTCCGTCCAGACGTGCTTGCCCGCCAGCAGCATTTTTCGGATGACGTCGTAATGGGAGAAGGCGGGGGTCAGATTCACCACCAGCTCGATATCCTCCGCCGCGGCGATCTCATCGACGGTCATCACCCGCCCGATCCCGTAGGTCCTTGCCTTCTCCTCCGCCGGGGCCATGGACCGGTTGCCCACCGCCACCAGGTCGATGATGGAAAACAGATCTTTCAGGTTTTTGATATAGATGTTGCTGATCATGCCGCAGCCCACTACGGCGGTACGGACTTTTCGGTACATCGCGCGTTCCTCCTTTTTTAAAACGGATCTGCCCGCCGCCGGGCGGACGGCTCTAAGGCTCCGCTCCGTTCCCGCGCCGGGGCCATTTTTCGTAGGGACAGCGGCCCCGCCGGGAGGCGGCTCGCAGTTCGATATAGCACCCGCAGGCAAGGCATACGCCCCGCTCCAGCCGGTCGCAGGCCCTGCACGCGTCCAGCCGCGCGGCGTATTCCGCCGGGCCGGTGCGCTCCCGCTCCGGCGTGCGCTCGATACGCTCTTTCAGCGTTTCGATATACGCCTGCCTGTCAAACTCCTGTAACAGGCAGCGCAGACAGCGGCGTCCGCTCATCTCAGCGAAGCTGGACGGCCGCCACGGAGCAGGCGGGCATATGGATCGTGACCGCCGGACCCACGGACGTCACGTCCAGCTTCTTCTCCCGCACCGCGTCGGGGCGGTCGAAGGTGTTGTGGCTGTGTACGTCTCCGGTGAGGACGGACCCCTCCCCACGGGCGGTGGGAACGCCCCTGAGCCGGATCGTCACATCCTGCCCATGGGTGAGCGACAGGTTGGCCGCCGTCACCGTGACGGTCCCGTCCTCCGCCAGGGAGGCGGAGGCGTGGATGGCCGGCAGGCCCCCGTCTACGGCGCCGGCGCCCTCCACCTCGGCGTCCAGCAGCCGGGCGCCCTGGTGGTCCCGGTACATATGGAAAACATGATAGGTGGGCGTGAGAAGCATACGGGGCCCCTCCGTCAGGATGACGGACTGGAGCACGTTCACCATCTGGGCGATACAGGCCAGACGCACCCGGTCACTGTGGCCGTTGAAGATGTTCAGCGTCACCGCCGCCACCAGCGCGTCCCGCATGGTGTTCTGCTGATAGAGGAAGCCCGGCTCGGTGCCCGGCTCCACGTCGTACCACGCGCCCCACTCGTCCACCATGAGGCCGATCTTCTTCTCCGGGTCGAATCCGTCCATGACGGCGCTGTGCATGGCGATCAGGTCCTCCATATGGAGGGCCTTTTTCATGGTGGCGTAGTATTCCGTATCGGAAAAGGCCGTGGCGCTGCCCTTGTGGTCCCAGCCGCCGGGATGGACGTAATAGTGCAGGCTCAGCCCGTCCATATACCCGTGAGCGCCGTCCGGATGGGGGCTGGCAAAGCAGGTCTCAAGCACGGTCCTGGTCCAGTTCACGTCGTCCGCGTTGGGCCCGCCGCAGATCCTGGCGATGGGCGCGCCGGGGTCATATTGACGCACATAGGTCTGATAGCGCCGGTAGAGGTCGGCGTAATACGACGGGGTCATGTTGCCGCCGCAGCCCCAGTTTTCGTTGCCCACGCCGAAGTAGTCCAGCCGCCAGGGGGCCTCGTGCCCGTTTTTTGCCCGGAGCTCCGCCATGGGCGAGAGGCCGCCGAAGGTCATATACTCCACCCACTCGCTCATCTCCCGCACGGTGCCGCTGCCCACGTTGCCGTTGACGTAGGTCTTGCAGCCAAGCTGCCGGCACAGCTCGAAATACTCGTGGGTGCCGAAGGAATTGTCCTCCAATACGCCGCCCCAGTGGGTGTTGACCATCCGCTTGCGGCTCTCCCGGGGGCCGACGCCGTCCTGCCAGTGATACTCGTCGGCGAAGCAGCCGCCGGGCCAGCGCAGCACGGGCACGCGTATCTTTCGCAGCGCCTGCGTCACGTCCCGGCGTATGCCGTTCTCGTTGGGGATGGCGCTGTCGGGGCCGACGAAGATCCCCTCGTAGATACACCGGCCCAGGTGCTCGGAGAAATGGCCGTATATCTCCGGCGCGATACGGCTGCGGGGTCTGGTGGGGTCGATATGGATCGTCGCCATGCGGGTCCCTCCCAAGTCAAATTTTCTGTCGTCCGGCGTGCCGGGGGAAAAGGCGGCGCGCTCAGGCGCCAAACACATATTTGTCCAGCCGGTCACAGGCCTCCACCATCCTGGAGAAGGGGGAGGCCACGTTCAGCCGGATGTGACAGGGCCCGCCGAAGGGACGCCCGTCCTGCCAGCCGACGCCCACGTCCCAGCCGGCCCGCAGGAGATCGTCGATGGTCTTGCCGTGTTCCTCGCACCAGGCGGTACAGTCGGCAAAGATCATGTATGTGCCCTCCGGATCGGTGGCGGAGACGCCGGGCACGCTGTTCAAGTACCGGGAGACATAGCGGCAGTTGCCCTCCAGCACCTGCCGCAGCTGCTCCACCCACGCCGCGCCCTCGTCGCTGTAAGCGCCGATGAGGGCGTGCATGGACAGGACGTTCTGCTCGTTGTAGTGGGTGCCGGCGGCGTAGCGGCTGATACGGTCGCGCAGGTATTCGTTGTAGATGATGTGATAGCTGCCGATCATCCCGGCCAGGTTGAAGGTCTTGCTGGGGGCGTAGACGGCCACGGTGTGCTGCCGGGCCCACGGGCTCACCGACTGGGTGGGGATATGCTGATGGCCGGGGTAGGTGATGTCGGCCCAGATCTCGTCGCTGATGACGAGCACCTGGTTCCGCTCAAAGACCTCCATGGCCTTTTCCAGCTCCCACCGCTCCCAGACACGGCCCGTGGGGTTGTGGGGAGAGCACAGGATGGCCAGGTGGCAGCGGCTCGCCTTCAGCTTGGCGTCCATATCCGCAAAGTCCATGCGGTAGACGCCGTTCTCGTCCTTTTTGAGCTCGCTGCGGACCGGCACGCGCCCCAGCCCCTCCACGTCGGCGCTGAAGCCCAGGTAGTAGGGCGTATGCAGAAAGACCGCCTCGCCCGGCTGGGACAGCGTCTGTACGCAGGAGGTGACGCAGCCGTGCACGCCGTTTTCATAACCGATGTCCGCCTCGGTCAGGTGGGACACATGGTGGTGGGTCTGCTGCCAGCGGATGATGGAGGCGGCATACGCGGGCCGGGGGGCGAAGTAACCGTACAGCGGGTGGCCGATACGCTCCCGGAGCGCCCGGGTGACGGCGGGGGCGGTGGCGAAGTTCATGTCGGCCACCCACATGGGGATGGCGTCAAAGCCCTCCCTGGGCGCGCCGGGCTCGTTGCCCCAGACGCGCTTGCCGATACCGTCTACCGCCGTGGCGTCCATGCCGCGCCGGTCGATGATGGAAGTGAAATCGTATTTCATTAAAGTGTCCTCCGTGATAACACACCGGCGAGCCGGCGCGTATTTTTTTGCCCTGTCCGGGAAGGACCGGGCAGGGCCCTTGCCGCCGGGGGGAGCGCCGGACTATAGAGACGGCGGCCGGGAAGGGCCGTCAGCACAGGGGCGCGAAAATGCGCAGCACCCCGTCCACGAGCCAGTGCCAGAAGCCCCTGTCGATGTTGTCCGGCGTCCGCTCCCGGCATTTTGCCTGGGTGGCCAGATAGTCCGCCTTCAGGTCCGCCAGCAGGGAGGCGCGGTAGAACAGGGAGTTGTTTTCAAAGTGCAAAAACAGGCTCCGGTAATCCAGATTGACCGTGCCCACCGTGCACAGCACGTCGTCCACGATACTGGCCTTGGCGTGTACGAAGCCGGGGGTGTACTCGTAGATCTTCACCCCTGCCTCCAGCAGCACGGGATAGAAGCTCCGGCCCATGCGGTAGACCAGCTTCTTGTCCGGGATGCCCGGCATGATGATCCGCACGTCCACGCCCCGGCGGGCGGCCCGGACGAGGGCGCCCAGCAGCGCGTCGCCGGGCATGAGATAGGGGGTATAGAACCAGGCGTAGTCCCTGGCCTGGCTGAGCAGGTCGATGAAAAGCTCGTTGCTCACGGCGTAGTTTTTCAGAGGGGAGTCATAGTAGCTGAGGACAAAGCCGTCCTTCGGCCCGGCGGGGTCTGGCGCCTGCGGCGGGGCCAGGAACTGGTCCGGGACGGGGTCGTTGTGGGCGAAGGCGTTCCAGAACGCGGCGAACATGCGGGTATAGCTGCCCACGGCCTCGCCGGTGAGCTTGAAGCCGATGTCTTTCCAGTGGCCGAACCGCTCCACCTTGTTGATGTACTCGTCCGCCAGGTTCACGCCGCCGGAGAAGGATACCTTCCCGTCGATGATGAGCATTTTCCGGTGGTCCCGGCAGTTGAGGGTCCCCTTGATGAACACCAGCGGGTTGAAGGGGGCGATACGTATGCCCTTTTTCGTGAGGCTCTCGGCGTTTTTCCAGGAATAGGTGCCAATGCTGCCCAGATCGTCGTACAGCACCCGCACGTCCACCCCCTGGGCGGCCTTGCGGGCCATGATGTCCACCATGGAGTCCCACATGACGCCGTCCTCCAGGATGAAGTACTCCACGAAAATGAATTTTTCCGCCTTTTCAAGCTCGGCGAGCATTACGGGGAACATGTCGTCTCCCAGCGGGTAGTATGTCGCGGAGCGGTTGGGGCACAGGGGGAAGCACGTGGCGGCCTGCACGGTGCGGAAGGTCTGCGCGGCGCGGCAGTCCGCGGCGGAAAGCTCCTCGTAGAGCGGGGCCGACTCGTCCGGCCAGTCCGGCAGGGGGCGGGCCTCCGCCAGCTTCTTTTGCAGGGGCCTGGTGGTGCGCTTATTGCCGAAGATGAGATACAGCAGCGCGCCGGGCAGGGGGAGGGTCAGCACCAGCAGCAGCCAGATGATCTTGTAGGTCCCCTCGTCCTGCTTGGTGATGATGTACAGCACCAGCAAAAACGCCAGGATGGACAGCACGAAGTTGATGACCGCCGCCCAGGGCGCCAGCCAGGAGAAGAGCACGGCCAGCCACGCTCCCTGTAGCAGTACGGCGGGGAGGATCGTCAGCACCCGCCGGATGATCTTGTTCATACCATCGCCTCCGCAATATGTTCGCTCACCATTTTACCCCATTTTCCCCTCTTCCACAAGAGGGTCGCCGCACAAATAAGTAGCGGAGCGGGCCTGTGCCCGCTCCGCCGCGCTCCATATGTGACCGGTCGTTTTTTCCTCCTTCCGCGCTCCGTTTAGCCGTTCAGCCTGGCCGCGAAGTCCGACATGGCATCGGATATCCTGATCTGCTGAGGGCAGACCTTCTCGCAGCTCCGGCAGCCGACGCAGGCGGTGGGGTGCTTTTCCTCCGGCACGGCCATCAGCGCCATGGGCGCGATGAAGCCGCCGCCGGTAAAGCTGTGTTCGTTGTAGAGCTCCAGCAGCATGGGGATATCCAGTCCCTTGGGACAGTGGCTGACGCAGTAATGGCAGGCGGTGCAGGGCAGCCTCCCGCCGAGCATGTCGTCCGCCACGGCCAGAAGGGTCTCCATTTCCTTTTCGTCCAGAGGCGCGTCCGTCTCAAAGGTGCGTATGTTCGCCTCCATCTGCTCCGCGCTGGACATGCCGGACAGGATCACGGTCACGCCGGGGACCGACTGCAAAAACCGGAAGGCCCATGCCGGGACGGTCTCCTCCGGACGCAGGGCCCGGAGCTTTTCCGCGCTGTCCTGGGGCAGCTTGGCCAGCCGCCCGCCCCGCAGGGGCTCCATCACCCACACGGGCAGGCCCCACCTGCTTAGAAGCTCCACCTTTGCCTTGGCGTCCTGGAAGGTCCAGTCCAGATAGTTGAGCTGGATCTGGCAAAATTCCATATACTGGCCCCAGGCGTCCAGGAACCGCTCCATCACCGGCACGGCCCCGTGGGCGGAAAAACCCAGATGACGGATCCGCCCGGCCTTCTTCTGCTCCAGAAGGTAGGGCACCACGCCGTATTCGGGGTCCAGATAGGCGTCGATGTTCATCTCGCACACGTTGTGGCAGAGGTAGAAGTCGAAATGGTCCACGCCGCACTTTTCCAGTTGCTTTTCAAAGATCTCTTTGACCTTGGGCATGTTGGCCAGGTCGTAGCCGGGGAATTTGGTAGCCAGGTAAAAGCTCTCCCGGGGGTATTTGGCCAGAGCCTTGCCCAGCACGGTCTCGGAATGGCCGTCATGGTAGCCCCAGGCGGTGTCATAGTAGTTGACCCCGTGGGCCATGGCGTAGTCCACCATCGCCTCCGCCGCGGGCACGTCGATCCGGCTGTCGTCGCCGTCGATCACCGGCAGGCGCATGGCGCCCATGCCCAGCGCGGACAGCTTCATGTTATGGAATGTCCTGTAGATCATGTATGCCTCCCTGTAAGTCAGACGTATTTTTCTGAACCCGTATGCACCGGCCGGATGGGCTTTCCTCAACTCTCCCGATGGAACGCCCCCGGCCCGCCGGATAGGCTACTTTTTATATAATATACACGCTTGACGGTCGCTCCGCCAATTGCTATAATTTATATCACATTATTCCTTTTTGGAATATCACAGGAGGCCGACCATGGAAATACGGACCCTGCGCAACTTCCTCGCCGTGGCGGAGGAGGAAAACATGACCCGGGCCGCGGAGATACTGCACATCACCCAGCCGACCCTCTCCAAGCAGATACAGGCGCTGGAGGAGGAGCTGGGGAAGAAGCTGTTTGTCCGGCACAGCTTCAGTATCCAGCTCACGGAGGAGGGGATGCTGCTCCGCAAGCGGGCGGAGGACCTGATAAAAATGGCCGACAAGATCACCCGGGAGTTTCTCACGCTGGATGACGTTGTCGGCGGGGATGTTTATTTCGGCCTGGCGGAGTCCTATCAGATACGGCATCTTGCCGGGGCGATCAGGGAGTTTAAGAAGGAATGCCCCGATCTTCATTACCACATCACCAGCGGCGACACGGAGCAGGTCACGGAGAAGCTGGACAAGGGCGTGATCGATTTTGCGGTGCTGGCGGAGAAGCCGAACGCGGCGAAATACAACTACCTGACGCTTCCGGAGGCGGACGTATGGGGCGTGGTCATGCCGGAGGACTGCGCTCTGGCGGAGAGACCGTCGGTTGTTGTGGAAGATCTGGCGGGCAAGCCCCTGTTTTGCTCCGAGCAGGGCTGGCGGGAAGATATCCCCCAGTGGTGCGGCGAGCGAATGGACGAGCTGCGGCTGGAGGGCTCCTTCCGCCTGCCCTACAACGGCTCCCTGTTTGTCAGGGCGGGCCTTGGGTATTTGCTGTCGTTTGATCATCTGATCGACACCGGGCCGGGCAGCGGACTTGCGTTCCGGCCCCTGTCGCCCCGATTGGAGACGCGGCTGTATTTGATCTGGAAAAAGCACCCGGCCTTTACGCCCATCGCGGAGCGGCTGCTGGAAGCGGTCAGGAAGGCGTTCGACCCGGCGGGGGCGGCGGGAAGTGCCTGAAGACATAAGGAGCGGGACCGTGCCCACTTACAGCGCGCGCAGCGTCCGGGCGATGTCGCCCTGTATGCAGATGGACCGCCGGGCGATCTCGTCCGGGACCGCGGCGTGGCTACGGTTGACGCAGGCGTAGAGCGCGTTCGGGCTTTCCGCTGTCATGCGCCAGAAGGGGTATTTGATGATACCGGGGGTGTTGTAGCCCACGCCCAATTCCCAAAACAGGACGCGCTTTCTCTGCCGGGAGCGAAGAAAGCGGGCGTACCGCCGGGCGGCGGCGTGCCAGCCACCGTCCTCCACGAAGCTCCCGTCGGCGCGCAGATTCATGGTCAGCGGCCTGCCGCAGCGGGGGCATACCGGCAAAAGCTCCGCCGGCACCCGCATATCCTTTTGCCGCTCTGTCATGGCGCGGATGGCGGTCTCGTTGTCCCAGGTCTGCTGGCAGCAGGGCTCGCTGCACTGGAAAAGGCCGTAGTCCCCCTGGGTATAGAAAAGCCGGTCTTTGTCCACGCCCGCCTTCTGGAAGCAGTGGTCCACATTGGTGGTGAGGACGAAATAGTCCTTGCCCTTCACCAGCTCCAGCACCTTTTCATAGACCGGCACGGGCGGGTCCATGTAGCGGTTGATGAAGATGTAGCGGCTCCAGTACGCCCAGAATTCCTCCGGGCTCTCAAAGGGATAGAAGCCTCCGGAGTACATGTCCCGGATACCGTACTTTTTCGCAAAGTCGGAAAAGTATCTGTAAAACCGCTCTCCGTCGTAGACGAAGCCCGCCGCGGTGGATAGGCCGGACCCGGCGCCGATCACCACGGCGTCCGCCGCGTCCAGCGCGTCGCGCAGCCTTTTTACGTTGTCCGCAAAACTCTCCATACCGTACTCCATAGCGCGTTCCACTCCTTCGGGGCCAGAATAACACGTTCCGTCCGGAAAGGCAATCGGTCTGTCCTTACATCATTGAGAACAGGTAAAGCATTCAAGGCTTATCCTTTAGCGGGCTTGACCGCCGGTGTGGATCCGCTCCACGGCTCCCGCGGGACACACCGCGAAGCAATTGCCGCAGTGCAGGCAGTTCTCCTGCCGGATGGCGTAGGGCATCCCCGGCTCGATGCACCGCTGGGGGCAGTTTTTCAGACACTTGCCGCAGCCGACGCACCGCGCGGAAATGACATAGCCCTTTTTCGTGACGTTCCCCGCCCCGATAGCATAGCTCTCCCGGAAGATGGGGTTGACGCCCAGGTTGAAATACTCGATCTGGCCGTCCCGTATCTCAAAGACGATCCCCGCCAGCTTCCTCGTATCGCCGGGATAGACGTTGGAAAGATAGGGCTGCTCGGCAAAGATCGTGTCGATCCATTTCTCCTGCTCATCGCCCGGCACGGGGACCGCTCTGCCGGCCAGCCGGATCATCTCCTTGTACTTCGTATAGCCAAGCACCTGCACCCGGCCATCGGCCAGAAGCTCTCGGCAAAAGTCCTTGCCCTTCGCGGTGAAAAACACCATCCGGTCCGGCTCATAGTGGATAGCGGAAATATTGCGTATCTGCGGCGCGCCGTCTTTATCCACCGTGGCGAAGGCCAGCACGCCCACATATTCTAATTTTTTGAGACAAGTCTGTACGTCCATGCCTAATACCTCTTTGAAAAATGACTATGAAGAAACAAAAGCGGCAGGAAGTCCATTTCCTGCCGCTTTTTCTCAGCTTCTCGGTGCGGGATCGTCGGTGAGGCCGACCAAGTAATCCAGACTCGTCTTGTAAAAGAGCGCCAATCTTACCGCCATCTCCAGAGGGAGTGGCCGCTCGCCGCGCTCGTACTTGGAGTACAGGGACTGGTCGCACATCAATTCTTCCGCCACCTGGCGTTGTGTCAGATCCGCATCCTCTCGCAAGTCGCGTATCCGTAGACGCATACTCATCACCAACGCCAATATACAACAGCGGAAAGGGTCATATTGACGGATTGGACAATATGTCCTATAATCCGCGTTGGAGGTGAGCATATGCCGGACTATAAGGAAATGTATTTGAAATTGTTTCGTGCTGCTGAGGAGGCTATCAATATCCTAATAGCGGCTCAGCGGGATTGTGAGGAAATGTATATCAGTGACCAAGAGCCGCCGATCATACATATAGTACCGCCTAACGAACCCGACAAAGACCAGCCCAAATGAGGCTCAGGGCTCCACTTCCTTCCAGCATTGGGGGTCGGGGGCGTAGAAATCACCGTTTGTCCCCTTCGCCACGGCGGGGCAGCCCCGGCACCAGGGCATCAGCTCACACCTGGCGCACTTTTCAAACTTACTGTAGTCCCGGTACCGCTCCATCTGGCACACCCACACGTCCGCCAGCCGGTCCTCAAAAATGTTGCCTACTTTGCTGTCCGCCACCCGGCGGCAGGCGTACACGTCCCCGGTGGGCAGGATGGTGATATGGCAGTTGCCGCAGTTGCAGCCGCCGTTGATTATGCCCTCTTTGGCGTTTTCCGGGATAGTGAACGCGCCCGTCTCGTATTCATAAAGGGTCCAGAGATGGTCCTTTTTGTTGAAGTATGTCTTACAGCTCTGGGCCTCATATTCCTTGAATTTCCTGTCGCACACCGCAAGCAGGTCCCGGTACTCCTGGGCCGTCATGGAGGCGTCCAGGTCCCCGCCGCTGGGGACATAGCGGGAGAAGGCGAACACGTCCGCCCCGGCAGCCACCGCCGCGTCGATGATGCCGGGCACCTCCATGCGGTTGGTCCTGGACACCGTGGTCATGATGACGGCGCGGATGCCCGCCCGCTTGATGCAGCCGATCTTCTCCAATGTGCAGTCATAGGAGCCGGGCTTGCGGAACCAGTCGTGGGTCTGACGGAGGCCGTCCAGGGACAGCTGGTACTTCTCGCAGCCCAAGGCCTTCAGCTCCCGGCACACCTGGTCGTTCAGGTGAAAGGGATTGCCCAGGATGGTAAAGGGCACGTCATGCCCGTGTAGCAGCTCCAGCAGCCGCCAGAAGTCCGGGTGCAGGATGGGATCGCCGCCGGTGATGTAAAAATAGGGCAGCCGGTCATAGACCGCGCAGAAGTCCAGGCAGTTATAAAACGTGTCCTCCATCTGTTCCCAGGTCATGGAGTCCAGATGCTTGCATTGGTCGCCGGAGAAGATATAACAGTGCTTGCACCGCTGGTCACACTGGTCTGTGATGTGCCACTGGAAAGAGAAATACTGTTTCATGTCGTGCCCTCGAAACAACAAATTTGTTCCCGGCGGTATGACCCGCCGGGAGTGGTCTTACTTACCGGCAGCGCCACAAGCGGAGCCGCAAGCCGCGGGCTTCTCTTCCGGCTTGCCAGCCGCGCCGCAGGCAGAACCGCAGGCCGCGGGCTTCTCTTCCGGCTTGTCAGCCGCGCCGCAGGCAGTGCCGCATGCGGAGGCCGCCTTGTCCTGGGCCCACCCAGCCAGATCAGAAAGTGCCATCGTGCTGTCCTCCTTGTCAGATTCAGAAAGCTGTCCGCCTCCTGTGGTCTCCATTATAGGGACATTTTCGCCCTCCACAAGTACGCACAAAAAGGTGGGGTACGCACCTTTTTGTAACTGATTGACAGGTGCCGGACAGCGCAGTATCATTCAAGTGTAACATTCGATTTTGACTGTATGGAGGCGCGATATGAAAACAAAGGACGAACTTCTGCCCGAATGCCCTGTGGCCACCACCGTGCAGCTCATCGGCAACAAGTGGAAGCTGCTCATCATACGGAATCTCATGGTCCGTCCCTGGCGGTTCAACGAATTGCAGCGGGATCTTGACGGTATCAGCCAGAAGGTGCTGACCGACAGCCTGCGGTCCATGGAGGCGGACGGGCTCGTCACTCGCACGGTCTACCCGGAGGTGCCGCCCCGGGTGGAATACGCCCTGTCCGACCTGGGCCGGAGCCTTCAGCCCATCCTGGACGCCATGCGGGCCTGGGGCGAGCAATACCGCGCCGCCAAGCTGGCCGGGTGAGAC